>NZ_WQGE01000002.1:0-845218 GCF_013034525.1 Ruegeria sp. HKCCA5929 | reverse complement strand
AGCGTCACCGCCGCTTCCGCAGCGTCCCAGCGCCTCAGCAGCGCCGGTGAAGGGGTATTTACGGATTAGGTCTGGGACCTGCAACCCCCATTTTGAAAAAACTTCACATTTCTCATCGTTTTCTTCAGTTCGTTAATGAAAACAACATATTACGTTAATAAATCAATCTCGCAGATGCGCTTTGAGCGCTTAGGAAACATGAGAAACTAGGCGAAACGAACCTTAGAGGCGGAATCGCGGTGCGTAGAGGATCATCGGTACTCCAAAAGCCATTGAGAGCGCCGGTCTGCATCAGTCGAATATTTGGAGTAGCAACTTAAAGGCCTCGGTAACTGACTTGGCGTTATAATTGTTTTTTTACTAAAATCCCGCAGTGTTCCCAAAACCGCTAGATCAGGACGCCAAAGACCCAGCGGCCACTGCTGAAAGAAGTTGGGAGCACAGTATTGCAATTCGACTATGTCATCGTTGGCGGAGGTTCTGCGGGATCTGTACTGGCACATCGCCTCAGCGAAGATCCCAGCATACGCGTGTGTGTGCTTGAGGCCGGAGGCCGCGGCAATGGCATGGTTGTCCGGGTGCCATCCGCTGTTGTTGCAGCTTTGCCGGGGCGACCTCGAATTAACAACTGGGCCTTCGAGACCGTTCCGCAGCCCGGTTTGAATGGACGCAGGGGCTATCAACCACGTGGTAAGGCCCTGGGCGGTTCAAGCGCGATCAATGCGATGCTTTATATCCGGGGTCAACGACAAGACTATGACGGATGGGCGGACCTTGGGTGCGATGGGTGGGATTGGACCAGCGTATTGCCTTATTTCAAACGCGCTGAGAATAACGAACAAGGCGCAGATGACATGCATGGCGATAGCGGACCTCTGCATGTCTCGCACCAAAAAGAACCGCGCCCTGTCACCCGCGCCTTTGTTGAAGCCGCTGAGCAATTGCAACACCGCAGCACAGACGACTTCAATCGCGGTGATAATGAAGGCGTTGGACTTTATCAGGTCACGCAGTTCCACGATCCGGCAAAAAATGGCGAGCGTTGCTCTGCTGCGGCGGCGTATCTGTTTCCAGCATTGAGCCGCCCCAACCTGACCGTCATCACACATGCCCATGTCAAAGAGCTGACGTTCGAAGGAAGACGTGCCAGCGGAGTGACCTATCAGAAAAAAGGCAAAGGCGCAGATTTCACGGTGACAGCCACGCGCGAAGTCCTGCTGTGCGCCGGTGCGTTGAAGTCGCCGCAATTGCTACAGCTATCCGGTATAGGTGCGATAGGTGATCTGAAACCGCACGGAATCGCGATACGTCATGAGTTGCCGGGCGTTGGACAAAACCTGCAGGACCATCTGGACTTCATTCTCACGTACCGCAGCAAAGACACAAACACGTTCGGCATAGGACCTGTGGGGGCCGCCCGACTGCTTGGACATATTCACAGGTGGCGCAAGACAGGTGTATCCATGGCTGCCACCCCGTTTGCCGAAGGCGCGGCTTTTCTGAAAACCAGTCCAGATCTCGAGCGCCCGGATATTCAGCTGCATTTCACTATCGCAATGGTCGATGATCACGCTCGCAAACTGCATTACGGATACGGATATGGTTGCCATATCTGCAAGTTACGCCCGGACAGCCGCGGAACAGTCGGGCTGCGCAGTGCTGACCCGATGGACACACCCAACATCGACCCGGCCTTTCTGTCAGACGACAGGGATATTGAGACCATGATCAAAGGGGCGCGTATGACACGGGACATCCTCGAAGCGCCCGCTTTGGCGAAATACCGACACAAAGAGATGTTCGGAACAGATAGCGCCCAAACCGACGCGGATTGGGAAAAGCACATCCGCGCCCGCGCCGATACAATTTATCACCCGGTCGGCACCTGCAAAATGGGGCACGACCCGATGGCGGTAGTGGATCCCGAACTGCGCGTACATGGCATAGAAGGGCTGCGCGTAGTCGACGCGTCGGTCATGCCAACACTTGTGTCTGGCAATACAAACGCGCCAACCATCATGATCGCGGAAAAAGCGGCGGACATGATCAAGGCAGCAGCGTGTTAAGGTGCTATTGGCCTTTCATCAAAGCGTCTAACCCGACCCTGTAGTTGGGGTAGATCAATCTCACGCCCAACTCGTCCTTGATCCGACTGTTCCGCACACGCTTGTTCTCATTATAGAAGCTGCGCGCCATTGGCGTCAGGTCGGCCTCTTCAAAGGACACCGCCGGCGGAAGGGGAAGACCTTGTAACTCAGCAGCGTAACCAATGACGTCCTGGGGCGGGACGGGTTCATCGTCACATACATTGTAGACGCGACCCGGGTTGGGCTTAGTCATTGAGGCTTCAAGGATTTGCGCGATATCTTCCACGTGAATGCGCGAAAACACCTGCCCCGGCTTGATGATACGCCGCAACCCACCGCGTTTCAGCTTGGAAAAGGGACCTCGGCCCGGGCCATAGATGCCAGCCAGCCGGAAGATATGTACCGGCAGGCCGGGAATAGATGACCATTGCTGCTCGGCCAACATGCGCCATTTGCCGCGTTTGGCGGTCGGAGCCGGAGGCGTGTCTTCGTCAACCCATCCGCCCTGATGATCGCCATAAACGGCAGTTGTCGACAAATACCCAACCCATGTGAATTGCGCCGCGCGGCGGGCGATTTTCTCACCCAGCGCCGCCAAAACCGGATCGCCCTCTGCATTCGGGGCGGTCGAAATCAGAAGATGCGTCACCCCATCCAGAGTCGGTTCCTGTCCAGGCCAGACCAACGGCTCGGCACCCGAGTCTCGGATGGCTGCCATGCCTTCGTTGTCACGTGTGGTGCCAAAAATGCGCCAGCCTTTCGGAGCAATATGTCGGGACAGGGCCTGTGCGGAATAACCATGGCCAAATGAGAAAAGCGTCTGAGTCATGCCCCTTTGATGGGCCTCAGTGCACCGGGATGCAAGCGCTGCATGGACGCACTTGAATCGAATCTTTGGATGCGGCTTTCTGTTGGGTATGAGCGACAAGAAACCCGATTTGCATTCGGCCTATGCGCTGAACTCCCCAAATGAACACAAACGCCTCTATGCGGAGTGGGCCGGAGATTATGATGACGGCTTCGCCGCGCGCGAGGATTACCAGCTTCACACCCACACCGCACGGGCATTCGTGGGTGCAGGCGGTCAGGGCCCGGTTCTGGATGTCGGCGCGGGCACAGGTCTTTGCGGCGCAGTGTTGTCCGGGCTGGGCGTTGGGCCTATTGATGCGACCGATATCAGCGCGGAAATGCTGGATCAGGCCATGCGCAAGGATATCTACCGCGACGCGATCGAAGCAAACCTGACCCAGGGCATTCCGGTACCGCGTGAAAGCTATTCCGGCATCGTCTCATCCGGGACCTTCACCCACGGCCATCTCGGCCCCGAGGTCTTTCCCGCGCTTTTGCGTGTCGCACGGCCTGGTGCGCAGTTCGCTCTTTCGATCAATGCCCGTCATTTCGAAAAACTGGGTTTCGCAGAAAAACTGCGTCAATTGGAACAGGGTCAGATTCGAAATCTGACCCTGCCCGAAGTTCGTATTTATGGCGATCTTGCCGCTGGCCCCAACAAAGACGACACGGCGTTCATTGCTTTGTTTGAGCGGGTTTAAACTGAGGTAATCAGACCGAAACCATCAGGTGTACATCTGCTTTTTGTACGCGCGCGTACGCGTCGTCGCCTCAGCCGAGCCATCGTGGTAGGTGCCGAACCACTTGTCGAACGGGATTTCGGACGTGCCGTAGTTGCACTCGAAATACCTGTGGTGAAGCTGGTGGAAGAAATCCCCAGCTCGCGCGGCCTCGGTCTCGCCAGCTTTCAATTTTTCGAACCCTGAATGGGACAGAACCGGGCTGATCTGCTGGAATGAACTGTGAAACAGCAGATGCAGCGGATGAGACGGCACAATCAGGTGGATGAAGTAGGTGGTGAAATAAAGCAGGTTTTCATACCAGTGGTTCGAAATCCCAGACCAGGGCCCGATATTGACATTGCGGTGATGCACGGCGTGGACGTGTTTGTAGAGCTTTGGGTGATGCTCTAGCCGGTGCACCCAGTAAAAGTGCAGGCCGGACCACATCGGAATGAACATCATCCACAATACGAACCAAAGCGGAGCTTCAGCCCAGGTGATCGTCGGCGCCCAGCCATTGGCCATGGCCCAGTAGATGATCCACTGATAAACGGTGGCCACTGTCATGGCGCTGCCCAGTGTCCACCAGATATTGTCCCAAACCTGATTGCGGAAGGTAAACGTTCCGTTGTTCCGCGTCAGATCCCGCCGGTCGAACTTCTTATACATGCCCTGCCCTTTGCGCATGTAAAGCCACCAATGCAGCCCCCCAGCCACCAGGATTTGCGGCACCATGTTCAACAGCCAGATCCGAAACATCCAGCCGGACGCAAAGCTCTGCATTGTCTCTAATGCAGGGAAAAAGAAGGCATAGGCAATTACCGCCAGGACCATGCACAAGGTCAGGGACGTGATTTGCAGCCACGCGCCGCTGTACCATTTCAGAACAGCCGCGGGGCGCGGTGGCCAGCTGAACAAAGGGTTCAGACCCACGGGGCCTTCGGGGTGATAGTGCCAGCGGGCGGTTTCGGGATCCGGGGCGATATCCGTCATGATGCTCTCTTTAGGATGTGCAGTCAGGTTGCGTAGTCTGATTCCTCTGCGTCGAGAATCGCCTTGATCTCACGCAGGTGGGCTTCGGCCTGGTCGGGGTAGTCGTCCAGTTCTTGTGCGGTTTTCTCGGCAATCTCATCCGAAAGCACACGCAGGGGCAGGCCCGTTTGCAATGCGCGGATATACGTCTCGGCCGCGCGTTCAAAGTAATACAGCCGGTTGAACGTATCTGCGGGATCGCTGCCGATGATCAGAACGCCATGATTGCCCATGATCATGACCTTTTTCTTTGGGTCCGTCAGCATCCCGGCACAGCGTTCGCCTTCGCTTTCGAAGGCTAGCCCGCCGAACTCTTGATCAATCACATAGCGATTGTAGAAGGTTGCCGTGTTCTGATCGATCGGCGGCAAGGTGCTGTCGGCCAGAGAGGCCAGAACTGTCGCAAAGATCGAATGCACGTGCATGACGCAACGCGCATGCGGACAGTGGCGATGAATTGACCCATGCAACCCCCATGCGGTGGGGTCCGGCGCGCCGGGTTGGGACATCACGTCAGGATCTTTGGCATCCAACAACAACAAGTCTGACGCGCGAATGCGCGAGAAATGCGCCTGATTGGGGTTCATCAGGAACTGCGTGCCGTCCTCGTTCACTGCAAGGCTGAAATGGTTGGCGACAGCCTCGTGCATGTTCAGCCGCGCGGTCCAGCGGAACGCGGCAGCCATATCCACACGCTCGGACCAGTGATCGATATTGGGGCGAAGGTTGGTAACACTCATGCGGCGGCTCCTGTTGCGGCTGACCTTGGATAAAGCCTGCATTTGACTTGCGCGTTTGACCAACGAAAAAAACAAAGCTATCCCATTAGCTGAACTTATGCCGGGGTTATGTCGATGCATAACAAACTGCCTCCGCTGGGCTGGCTGCGCACGTTTGAAGCCGCAGCACGGCATCTGTCTTTCACCGGCGCAGCGCGGGATCTGAACATGACGCAAAGCGCTGTCAGTCAGCAGATAAAATCGTTGGAAGGCCATCTGGGGCAGCCCTTATTCCTGCGCCGCCCCAAAGCGTTAGAACTGACCGAGGCCGGAATCACCTATTTGCCAGTAGTCCGAGAAGCGTTTCGGACGCTTATGCGCGGCACACAGGCTGTCACCGGTGCGCAGCCAAACGCTGTTCAGGTGCAATGCAACATCAGCTTTGCCGTCAATTGGCTGGCCCCGCGCCTGCCGATGTTTCAGGCCGAGCATCCTGATGTACAGTTAAATATCTTCACCGAACTCTGGGAACCACGAGAGATGGCCGAAGGTGCTGCGGTTGAGATTCGCTTTTCGTTGCGCCCATCAGACACCACCCGGACCGAGATGCTGCGCACTGAACACTATTATCCGGTCTGTGCCCCAGGGTATCAGGTGAGTCTGGACGATCTTCAGGAAAAACCGTTGTTTGATTGCTCTAATCTGCTGTCCAATTGGTCAAGCTGGGCAGAAGAACAGCGTCTAACATGGGGAAACCCATCGATTACCTATGCAACAACCTATCTGGTTTGCCTTTCTGCAGCCATGGCGGGCGGGGGCCTGTGCCTTGCGCATGACGCCATTGCACACCACCTGATCGAACGCGGGCAGCTTGTCGCGCCGTTTGAACATCGCGCGCCGATGCCCGAGGCATATTATCTGCTGTTGTCCCCGCAGGCCGAGGACACGCCCGGAGCTGTGGCCTTTGCGAATTGGATTCGGCGCGAGATTGCGCCAGCCACGTAACCTGGCAAGCTTTCGCCTTTGCCCAAGGTCACTGCGCACCTGTCCAATGGCCGGGCGGCATGGGCGCGCTGCAAGTGGATACTGGCCAAACAGGAATTTATGATCTGTTTGTGACAGCGCAGAACCGGGGTTGCACCTGCTGGCGCATTCGTGAAAGTTGAGCCATGGAATACACACCCTTCCCAAGCTGGCCCGACGTCGCCCCCAAATTGATCGCAGTTGCCGCCGGACGCGACGCCGCCGACACCGTAATTCAGGGCGGAATCTGGGTAAACGTACATACACGCGAACTTTTGCCGGATCATTCGGTTGCGATTGCAGCCGGGCGGATTGCTTTTGTCGGGTCTGACGCCTCGCATTGCATTGGCCCGGAAACACAGATCATCGACGCGCGTGGCCGCTATATTCTGCCCGGCCTGTGCGACGCGCATATGCACATCGAATCTGGTATGCTCACCCCTGCCGAATTCGCACGCGCGGTCATCCCGCACGGTACGACCAGCATGTTCACCGATCCGCATGAGATCGCCAATGTGCTTGGTCTGGACGGTGTGCGCATGATGCATGACGAAGCGATGATGCAACCGGTCAATATTTTTACTCAAATGCCGTCCTGCGCCCCATCTGCCCCGGGGCTGGAAACGACCGGTTATGAAATCACGCCCGAAGATGTGACGGAAGCCATGAACTGGCCCGGTATCATCGGGCTGGGTGAAATGATGAATTTCCCGGGTGTAATCCATGGCGACCCCAAGATGCTGGCCGAGATTGCAGCCACGCAACGGGCGGGTAAAACCGTGGGCGGACATTACGCTTCGCCCGATTTAGGGTCTGATTTTGCAGCCTATGTGGCCGGTGGACCAGCGGATGATCACGAAGGCACCTGCGAAGCCGACGCCATTGCCCGGGTGCGGCAGGGAATGCGGTCGATGATGCGCTTGGGCTCGGCCTGGTATGATGTCGAAAGTCAGATCACCGCCGTGACCGAGAAAGGGCTGGATCCGCGTAACTTCATTCTGTGCACCGACGATTGCCACTCGGGCACGTTGGTCAATGACGGGCATATGAACCGTGTCGTGCGCCACGCCATTGCCTGTGGATGTGACCCTTTGGTCGCGCTGCAAATGGCAACGATCAATACAGCGTCACATTTTGGGCTGGAACGTGAAATCGGGTCCGTGACACCGGGGCGCAGGGCAGACATCCTTCTCAGCTCGGACCTGACGAGCTTGCCGATCGAAACAGTGATCGCCCGTGGGAAAGTGGTTGCGGAAAACGGTAAGATTGCGGTGGATTGCCCGCATTTGAACTGGCCCGAAAAGGCACGTAACACCGTTCACTTGGGGCACGATCTGAGCGCGACCGATTTTGAGATCAAGGCCCCGGACGGGGCGAACCGGGTGCAGGCTAATGTTATCGGTGTGGTGGAAAACCAGGCCCCGACCAAAGCGTTGAAATCTGAACTGCCGATCATCGGTGGGCTGGTCGAGGGCGAAGGTGATGTCTGCCAGATCGCTTTGGTCGAGCGGCACCGCGCGACAGGTGGTGTGACCAACGCATTTGTCTCGGGTTTCGGCTATCAGGGCAAGATGGCCATGGCCTCGACCGTGGCGCATGACAGTCACCACATGATCGTTGTCGGCACGGACCGGGAACAGATGGCCTTGGCCGCCAACCGTCTGGCCGAAGTGGGTGGTGGCATCACTCTGTTCCGTGACGGGCAGGAACTGGCTTTGGTGGAATTGCCCATCGCTGGCCTGATGTCCGACAGCCCCGCCGCCGAGGTCGCAGCCAAAGCCGATAGGATGGTGCAAGCCATGCAGGACTGCGGCTGTCAATTAAACAACGCGTATATGCAGCACTCATTACTGGCGCTGGTCGTGATTCCAGAGCTTCGAATCTCGGACCTCGGGCTGGTGGACGTACGCACCTTTGAAAAAATCGACCTTTTGGAACCTTTGGCATGACGACACTTCTGACCCCTGAATCACAAGCGCCAGACCAATTCACCGATCCGGCAGCCGCCGTTGCCCGTCTGGAAGAGCTTTACACACAAGCCACGGAATTCCTGTGCGACAGCTTTTCAAAAGCGATGCAGGAAGGTGCCCCATCCGCGCGGTACAGAGCCTATTACCCGGAAATTCGCATCCGAACATCCACCTATGCGCAGGTCGACAGCCGCCTGAGCTTTGGCCACGTTTCTGAACCCGGCGTCCATGCCACCACCGTGACACGGCCCGATCTGTTCCGGTCTTACCTAACCCAACAGATCGCATTGTTGATCAAGAATCACGGCCAGCCAGTCACGATTGCAGCCTCGGACACACCCATCCCGGTGCATTTCGCAGTGGCAAACAATTCAGATCTGGTTGTGCCACATCAGGGCGCGGCCGCGTTTACACTGCGCGATGTGTTTGACGTGCCGGATCTGAGCACCACCAACGACGACATCGTCAACGGTGTACACGATCACGAGGATGTCGTTGGACCCCTGTCGCTGTTTACCGCCCAGCGCGTGGATTATTCGCTGGCCCGTCTGGCGCATTACACGGCGACCGATGCAAGCCATTTTCAGAATCATGTACTGTTCACGAACTATCAGTTCTATGTATCGGAGTTCGAAAACTACGCCCGCGAGCAATTGGCAGATCCCGCCAGCGGCTATACCAGCTTTGTCTCAACCGGAAACGCCGAGATCACGGACCCAGAGGCAGCGATCGAACAACCGCTGAAACTGCCACAGATGCCGACCTATCACCTCAAGCGGGAAGATGGTTCGGGGATCACATTGGTGAATATCGGTGTTGGTCCGTCAAATGCAAAAACCGCAACAGACCATATCGCCGTTCTGCGCCCTCATGCCTGGTTGATGGTTGGCCATTGCGCCGGGTTGCGTAACACGCAAGCCTTGGGCGACTTTGTACTGGCCCATGCCTATCTGCGTGACGACAAGGTTCTGGACGACGATCTGCCTGTCTGGGTTCCGATTCCTCCACTGGCCGAGGTTCAGGTGGCCCTGGAACGCGCCGTGGCTGAAGTGACGGAGTTGGAAGGCTATGAGCTGAAGCGGATCATGCGGACAGGAACTGTGGCCTCGGTCGATAACCGCAACTGGGAATTGCGTGATCAAACCGGCCCGGTCCAGCGTCTCAGCCAATCGCGCGCAATTGCGCTGGATATGGAGAGCGCGACCATTGCTGCAAACGGCTATCGCTTCCGCGTACCCTACGGCACTTTGCTGTGCGTTTCGGACAAGCCGTTGCACGGTGAACTGAAACTGCCAGGTATGGCATCGTCCTTCTATACCACTCAGGTCAGCCGTCATCTGGCCATCGGTATCAAGGCAATGGAGCACTTGCGCGGCATGCCGCTTGAGCGGTTACACAGCCGGAAATTGCGTTCCTTTGACGAAACAGCCTTCCTCTGACGCAAAAAAGCAACGTTTTCCCCATATTTTTAGGGGTTTCAGCGCTACTATTCGTTGTGTTCGCCCACAATATCCCGTTACAGTTACGCGGTGAGGCCCTATAGATCGGGCACGTTAAGGAGACCAAGAAATGGCAAAGCCTATGACTAAGACTCAGCTGGTTGCTGCTCTCGCTGAGGAAATGGGAACCGACAAGAAATCCGCGAACGCGGCGCTGGAGGCCATCACCGGCCTGATCACCCGCGAAGTTTCTGCCGGTGGCGCAGTGACGCTGCCCGGCGTCGGCAAAATCTACTGCCGCGAGCGCCCCGAGCGTCAGGTCCGCAACCCGGCCACTGGTGAAACCTTCACCAAAGAAGCCGACAAGGTTGTGAAAATGACCATCGCGAAAGCGCTGAAGGACAGCGTGAACGGCTAAGTTCCGTTTTTTCGACATGATCAAGGGCCGCCAATTGGGGGCCCTTTTTCTTTGGCCTCAATGCAAGCTCAGCAAGACCTCCAGGTCACGGCGGCTCAACCGCTCCATCAGCGACCGTTCGTCAGACGTAAGCTTCGCGTCACCGCGAATATACTTTTCCAGATGCAAGGCAATGTCACTAGTCGGTCTGTAATACAGATCAGGATCAAGTTGGCTAAGTGCTTCGACCAGACGCATCAGAATTTTCTTCTGTTTCTCTGAGTCAAGATCTTTGCGTTTTTCTTCCAGCACTCTGCACACCTTTCGTCTTTCCCGGTAAAACATAGGGCAAACCTGATGGTCGCCAAGATGCAACGAAAAAGGGGCACCTTTGGGGTGCCCCTCAGATCAGTGATTTGATCGACGATTAGTGAACCGTCTCAACCTTATGGAAGTCCAGATCGCGGCCTTCAGGCATCGCATCGATGCTCAACACCTCTTTGCGCTTTGTGATCAGGATATAGACCACGCAGGCCAGATACAGACCAACAACCACCGCGCCGATCCACTGGATTTGCAGCCACTGGCTTTGGAAAAGCAAAGTCAGGACGAACAGCAGCACAACGTTGCCCGCCACATAAGGGGCCTTACCGAACCGCTCAACCGTCATGTTCAGGTTGTCTGTGTACAGGCGGATCAGCGAGTCGAGCGAGTTGATCACAAAGGTCACGCCAACGATCACCATCGCGATGTTGGTGATGCCAGCGGTGCTGATGCCGTTGAGGTGGTAATAGTACAGAACCGTGAACCAGATACCCAGCGGGATGGATGGAAAGATCAACAGTGCCGCCAGCAATTGCCACGTCGTCAGACCACCCACAAAGCGCGAGGTGAACTGACCGATCATGATCGACCAAGCGAACCACCAGAACAGGTAGAAGGCGTGATAGTCGGTCAGCGGCAGGACAAACTTGTGCAGGTTGGCGAAATAGGCACCAATATTGCTGCCGGTTTCCACAAACCCGGTTACGCCCATGCCTGCTGCGGCCCACATACCGATGATCAAAGCCAGGAACAGGAAGGTCGAACCCACCGACAGGATGCGTACGTATTTCAGGTCAGTCGACGAATAGGCCGCCGCCAGGATAACCACGAAGACGATGATGTAGAACGTGGTTACGACGGACTCGCCGTCTCCGACTTCAGGCAAGTAGCCGGGCAGATAGATCAGGAAAAGGCTGGCGGTGAAAGCGCAGGTGCCGATGATGACCACGTTGTTGATCAACTTGACCAGAGGGATCTCAAAGAACTTCACACGCGGTTCGATGACGCAGAAATAGAAGGCTGTCAGGAAATAGAACGCCCAGATCAGGAAGCCCCAGAACCCAAACTCGATTGCCAACGGATTGGCGAATGCATAAGCAGGGTCTTCGGCATAGCCGCCGAATTCAGTCAGAGGGAACATGATCAGGCCGACATCCAGTCCGGATGTGAACAGGATCGCGATGAACGTGAACAGATGAACCGGTGTCACACCAACGCAACGCAGGTTCCACCATTTCACGACGAAGAAAGCGACCAGGCCCAATGCCAGCAGGACGCCAAAAGATAGAATGTACTCCAGAAGCACTGACAAACCTCCCTTGTTTGGTCAGATCGTCAAGCCGTTATAATTTATTGGCTAATCAATCAATAAAAACATGCACAAATCACACCGCATGTTACCTGCGTGTCTTTTTTGGCGCAGGCAACTTGCAGCGAGTTGGAAAATCGGGAACAGTCCGCCCAACATGACGGGGGGTCTCCATGGATCTGCGCGCCATAGCCATGGGGCTTACATTTGCTCTGATCTGGTCGTCTGCCTTTACCTCGGCGCGTATTATCGTTGCAGATGCCTCGCCTTTGTTTTCGTTGGCGCTACGATTTCTGATTTCTGGTGTTCTGGGCGTGATGATTGCAAGGGCGATGGGCCAAAGCTGGCACCTGACCCGGAACCAGTGGCGCGCAACGATCCTGTTCGGAATTTGCCAAAATACCCTTTATTTGGGTCTAAACTTCTATGCCATGCAAACGGTAGAAGCCTCGGTCGCCGCCATTATCGCATCCACAATGCCCTTGTTGGTGGCGCTGGCAGGGTGGTTGATTTTCAAGGAGAAGTTACGCCCGCTTGGCATACTTGGTTTGTTCGCAGGTTTCGCAGGTGTTGCGCTGATCATGAGCAGTCGGGTCAGTGCGGGTGTCGATATGTTCGGGGTCGCACTTTGCGGTATCGGAGCCCTGGCGTTGACATTTGCCACGCTCGCGGTTCGCGGCGCGACGTCTGGTGGGAACTTTATGATGGTGGTGGGGCTTCAAATGTTGGTTGGCTCAGCGGCCTTGTTTGTCGCTGCACCTGTCTTTGAAACGATTTACATTCGCCCGACTCTGCCACTGGCGCTGGCGTTCACTTATACCACTTTGTTCCCCGGGCTGCTCGCGACGCTGATTTGGTTCTTGCTGCTGGACCGCATTGGTGCCGTCAGGGCGGCAACATTTCATTTCCTCAACCCTGTATTCGGGGTCACAATCGCGGCGATCCTGCTGGGCGAAAAGTTAGGAGCCATGGATGCCGTTGGCGTGGGCGTCACAACACTTGGCATTCTTGCCGTCCAACTCTCGCGGCAACCCGCTCAGGGCAGCAAAGCTTCGACCTGAGACAACAGCTTGCGAGAATCGGGTTTGACGTTCGAACCATAGGTCGCAACCACTTCGCCCGCTGGATCGATCAGGATCTTGTTAAAGTTCCACTTGGGCGTGAACCCAGTCTGGGCGGCGACGGCTTTGTAAAACGGGTGGGCGTCTTTTCCCTTAACTGGCGTAATATCTGTCATCGGCAACGTCAGCCCATAGTTCATCTCGCAGAACTGTTTTACCTCTTCGGCGGACCCAAGTTCCTGATTGAACGAATCTGAGGGGACCGCGAGAACGACCAACCCTTTGTCGGAGTACGCCTCATGCACCTTTTGTAGAGCCGCATACTGTCCGGTGAAGCCGCAGTGTGACGCGGTATTGACCACCAGTACCGGTTGGCCACGCCAATCTTCAATGGCCAATGTACCCCCGTCGATCGAGGCGAACTCGCCGGTCAACGGCGCGGCCTGAACGGCACGTCCCAGTAAGATCAGGGCAGTCAGAAGCAGCAATCTGAACATGTCTTGTCCTCCCTTTAAATCTGATACGCGGTTCGTCAGCACTCAGATCACTTGCACGACTGCGAGAGCCGGTTGAAATATCGCTTTGCTTTCCCCTCTGCAGTCCCCAGATTATGGCACAATACTTTACCAGCCGGAGGATCCATGACCCGCTATACCAAAGACCCCACGGCCATCGCTGCGCTTTCGCCCGAAGAGTTTCACGTCACTCAACGCAGTGGGACTGAACGTCCAGGCACCGGAAAATACCTGAACAACAAGGAACCGGGGATCTATGTGGACATCGTATCTGGTGAGCCACTTTTCGCCTCGACCCACAAATACGAATCCGGGTGCGGCTGGCCCAGTTTTACCAAGCCGATCATCCATGAACATGTGGAAGAGTTTCGCGATACAACGCATGGTATGATCCGGACCGAGGTCCGCTCGAAACACGGCGACAGCCATCTGGGGCATGTCTTTCCCGATGGCCCGCGCGAACATGGCGGGCTACGCTATTGCATCAACTCCGCCTCTCTTCGGTTCATCCATCGTGACGAAATGGAAGCCGAAGGATATGGCGAATATCTGATTCATGTGGAGGACATCTGATGACCGAACAACGCGCTGTACTGGCCGGAGGCTGCTTTTGGGGCATGCAGGACCTGATCCGCAAAATGCCGGGCGTTTCACGCACCCGCGTCGGTTACACCGGCGGCGATGTGCCCAACGCGACCTATCGCAACCACGGTACCCACGCCGAAGGGATCGAGATCTGGTTTGATCCGTCGCAGATCAGCTATCGCGACCTGTTGGAGTTCTTTTTCCAAATCCACGATCCGACTACGATTAACCGTCAAGGCAACGATCGCGGCATGAGCTATCGCTCGGCAATCTATTATGTGGACGACGCTCAGCAGCAGGTTGCGGTCGATACCATCGCTGACGTGAACGCCAGTGGCCTGTGGCCCGGCAAGGTCGTGACCGAAGTTGAACCTGTCGGAGATTTCTGGGAGGCCGAGCCAGAGCATCAGGATTATCTGGAGCGCATTCCGAACGGCTATACCTGCCACTTCCCGCGCCCGGATTGGGTCCTTCCTAAACGCGCCAGCGCCGCAGAATAAAGCACCACCTGCCCGGCCCCTCTGAACTCTTCAGGGGGGCTAGCCTGTCGCCACCCTTGGTCGCCCGCTTGCCTCGACCGTAATCATGGCTTCGACAAAAACATCCTTGGCCTCGACCCGCGCCGTTTTGATATCGCGATCCACGATCACCCGGATATCTTCCGCGCCGGCTTCTCTGACTGCACTCTCGGCTTCGAATTTCAAAACCCGTTCCAACAACGCCAGCGCTTCATCCGATGCAGAAAAATCCTGTGGCCCGTCCTCAAGATGCACACGATACCGCCCTTCGGTCGGTGACGTGACCGTACCAGACCGCCGCAATGTCAGTCGTCCAACAACCGCGCCGATCGCATTCGCTACGCCAGCGTGCTCGGGCAGGATCATGCGACAGTGCAACCGCTCGCCCACTGCGGGGTAATAGCTGGGGGCTGACGCTCCAAGGCCCACCACATCCACGTTCAACGCGGCATTTAACGACAACAAACCACGATGTTGCGCCAACCCACGCTGCGTCAACACATGCCGCGCCAATTCCTGGGGTGACAATCCGAAATCGTCCTGCTCTTCATCAAAAGCAGCCTCTAACAAGGTCAAACTGGTCTGTTCCGTCAATTGATCCACGATCATCTGCGCCAATGCCTTTGGCGAATTTGCCAGCATGTCCCCGGATCCGACCCGTTTCCGGGCCACCAGCTCCAAGGCCTTGCGTGCAGCTTCAGAATCCCAAGCATCGACGCGGCCCAATACATGACTCGCGTCCGACGGCGTCACGCCCGAGACTTGGACGATCCCGCGGTCGACCAAGCGATTCAGTGCGCCATTCTCCATCCGCGACCGCAACAGTGCGCCAAGCGGAAGAACCTGATCGCCCAGACGTTCCAACAACATCTCTTCCCGAGCGCCGACACCATCCGCATGCACACCCGGCACGCGTCGCACAAATCGGGTGTCGTGCTCGCCCACCGTGGTCGCTCGCAGTTGTTCGTCCAGAATGGCGTGCACAACCTCAGGCGCTTCCGCTGCGATCAAAGACACGGGCAGAACACGCCGAGGCCCCAGAAACACGCCACCCTGCAACCCTTCGGTCACAACATGAACCTGGCTGTCCCCTCCCAAACCATGTGTGCGCATCGCCACAGCCTCGACCATGGTTCGAAATCCACCGACTTGCGCGCCGCCTGGATCAATAGCAGGCTTGCCATCCCGGATCAGCGCAACATCAGTTGTGGTTCCACCAATATCCGACACCAGCGCATTGTCAGCCCCGGTCAGCCAGCGCGCACCGACAATCGAAGCCGCCGGACCGCTCAGGATGGTCTCAATCGGGCGCTCCCGCGCCTGTTCGGCGCTCATCAAAGCTCCATCGCCACGCACAACCATCATCGGGGCCGAGATTCCCAGAACGCGCAATTGATCTTGCGCGCGTCCGATCAGACGATCAATCATTCCGATCAAACGCGCATTCAGTACCGCCGTCACAGCACGTTTCGGCCCGTTCAACTTGGCCGACAAATGATGCGAACATGTCACCGGCGCACCGGTCCTTTCAGATACGATCCGCGCCGCCTCCAGCTCATGCGCTGGATTACGGGTTGCGAATTGGGCCGCAATCGCAAAGCCAGAAATGCCTTTGTGATTGTCTAAAAACTGCTCCAAGGCGGCAGTATCCAGCGGCGAAGCTTCGCCGCCGGAATGTGTATGGCCACCCGCAATCACAAGCGCCGGATCATCTTTCAGCGCGTCCTTCAAGCCATGCTTTACCAGATCATTCGTCTTGAACCCGATATAGATCAGCCCGACACGCCCACCCTGCCCTTCAACCAAAGCATTTGTGGCCAGTGTCGTGGACAATGACGCCATCGCAATCTGATCCGGCGAGACCTGCGCGTCTTCCAGCACGGCAGAGATCGCCTTGCCCACACCGATGGCCAAATCCGCACGCGTGGTCAGCGACTTGGCCGAGGCGATCACCTCTTTCTCATCCCGGATCAACACCGCATCGGTATAGGTTCCGCCCGTATCCACCCCCAAAGACAGAGTCATCGGGTCCTCCTTACTGTTCGCTGCGATTGGGTGTAGCGGTTATGCGCGACGCGTCCAGCCTGTTTGCGGCATTTATGACAGCTGTTCTACCGCCCAGCGTGCCGCGTCGGCCACGGTTTCATCCGGGTCGCTTGTCAACACCTGTGCAACCGGCCTCAAGTTTGAGTGACCCGAGTTTCCAATGGCGTAAAGCACATTCCGGACGAACCGGTCCCGCCCGATGCGCTTGATGGGTGAACCAGAGAACTTCGAACGAAAGGCCGCATCATCCAGCGCCGCCAGCTCTGCCAGTGACGGTGCTTTCAGATCAGCCCGGGCGGCATAGCGTATATCGCTGGCAGCGACGGCAAACTTGTTCCAGGGACAAGCCGCCAAGCAGTCATCGCAACCATAGATCCGATTGCCCATCTTATTGCGCAACTCGGGCTCCACTGGACCTTTATGTTCAATGGTCAGGTACGAAATGCACCGCCGTGCATCCAATTGATACGGGGCCGGAAACGCATCGGTCGGGCAGCTGTCCAGACAGGCGCGACACGAACCACAGTGATCTACCTCCGGCGCGTCCGACGGTAACTCAATTGTCGTAAAAACAGAGCCTATAAAAGCCCAATTCCCCCATTCACGACTGACAAGGTTGGTGTGCTTGCCCTGCCACCCAAGGCCAGCAGCATGCCCCAAGGCTTTTTCCGGAACCGGAGCGGTGTCGACAAAAACCTTTACCTCGCCCCCCGCTTCAGCAATCAACCATCGCGCCAATCGCTTGAGGCGTTTCTTCACCAGATCATGGTAATCCTTGTTCTGTGCATAAACGGAAATAGCGCCGCGATCCGGATGGTTCAGAACCTCTGTCGGGTTATGCTCTGGCGTGTAGCTTTCAGCCAACATGATCACAGACCGCGCCTCAGGCCACAGGGCGGCGGGATCACCGCGCCAATGCACCCGCTCAGCCATCCACCCCATCTGTCCGTGATACCCGGCCTCCAAAAACGCCCCAAGGCGTTCGGGCACCTGCGGAACATCCCAAGGACGGCACACGCGGCACGACACAAACCCCTCTGCCAGGGCCTGTTGCACCAGCTTTTTCTTCAGGTCCGATCCGCTCTTCATCTGGCCCAAAATACCTCCGGGGGAATCGCGCCCCCGGCGCGATGGGGGCAGGCAGCCCCCTGCTGAACCCTATCAGAAATCCAGATCGGCGTAATGAGGCGGCGGCCGAAACCCTGGCACCTGATCCGCCAGAATGGACCGAAACGCCGGGCGCGACTTGATCTTCGCGTACCAATCCTTGACCACCTGGCTGCGGTTCCAGTCTACGTCCGAGATATAATCCAGCGCCGACAAATGTGCCGCCGCCGCGAAATCGGCCAAAGTCATTTGATCCCCGGCCAGCCATCGGCGGTGATCCAGCAGCCAGGCCATATAGTCCAGATGATACTTGATCGCCTTGGCACCCTGTTTGACATTCTTGCTGTCCGGGTATCCCTGACCGGTCACCTTCTTGTTCACTCGCTCATATAAAAGCTTCGATGTCACTTCGTGATGGAACTTGTCGTCAAACCATCCCACAAGGCGACGAACTTCAAACCGAGCTTCGGGGTTTTTCGGCATCAAGGGCGGTTCGGGGCGAGTTTCTTCGATATATTCGCAGATCGCCGCACTTTCCGACATGATTTGCCCGTCCAAACGCAACACCGGCACTTTTCCCGCCGGATTTCGGCGCAGAAAGTCCGGATCCTGTTCCCAGTATCGCTCCTCGACCAATTCAACTTCGATCTTCTTCTCGGCCAAAGACAATCGGACCTTGCGGCAATACGGAGAGAGGGGAACGTGAAACAGACGCGCCATGGGCTTCCAATCGAACCAGTGCATACCCGACTGATTTAGCCCTTGAGGGCGGCGGGTTTCAATCCTCGAAACAATCTGCGCGACCATCTGCGCGGATGGTGGCCGCCCCATCCAGAATCGAAGCTGCGCGTCGACGCGTGCGCACGCTTGGATCTGTGACCGAACGATTGCGCGGTGATGGTAGAATGGCAGCAATCCGGGCCGCCTGAACAGAAGTCAATTGCGCAGCACTTCGGTTGAAATAGCGCTGTGCCGCTGCTTCAACGCCAAACACGCCGTTACCGGTTTCTGCAACGTTCAGATAGACTTCGAGAATACGCTGCTTGCTCCAGAAGATCTCAACCACCGGGGTGATTGA
Organism: Ruegeria sp. HKCCA5929; assembly: GCF_013034525.1. Classification (NCBI taxonomy): domain Bacteria; kingdom Pseudomonadati; phylum Pseudomonadota; class Alphaproteobacteria; order Rhodobacterales; family Roseobacteraceae; genus Ruegeria; species Ruegeria sp. HKCCA5929. Next base: position 826,437 of record NZ_WQGE01000002.1, on the reverse strand, counting down.
GGTTTCCATCGCCTTCCTCACCCAGCTGCGCCCTTGCCAGAGAAACACGTTCTTCACCACCTGCTGCGTGATAGTCGACGCGCCGCGATTGCCGCCGCCTTCAAGTGCGTCACGTATGGCTTCAACATCGAATCCCCAGTGCTGGCAGAAATTCGCATCTTCCGCCGCGACAACCGATCGGGCCATGATCGGGGAAATCTCTTCTATCGGAACCCACTCGCGTTCGACTTTGCCCAACCGCCGCCACTCGGACCATATGGTGTGGGTTACCGGCGGGTTTACAACCGAATAGAACAAGACCAAGGCGACCACGAGGCCGGTAATCGCCAAAGCGGCACGTGTCGCCCAACGACGGACCGTTTGGGCCACAGTTGATTTCCGTTTGGTTGCCTTACTTTTTTTTCCGCCTGATTTGCGGGCTGCTTTCTTCGCCATATCTCAGCTATACGACGCGTCGCCGGGGTTTGAAACGGCCTAAATTCCCAAGGCGCGCGCCTCTCGCGGGTGGACGACCGGGCGCGCCGTTTCCAGCGACATCGGGTCCGCTCCGGCCAGTTCAGGAAACAGGTGCAACACTTCGCTTTGGGTCTCTCGGTCCGCGGCCGTCAAAGCGTGACCCGGATAATAGCTTTCACTTTTTGCCCCGTTGGCGATGATGATTTCATGCCTCTTGAACAGCAGGTGAACGTATTCCACCTCCCCGCCTTCAACGCGGGTCACTGTATCGCCGTTGACAAGAACATGGGCCGCGATCAGCGCCTCGGCGTGTCCAAACAAGTAGGATGCGCGCCAATCCTCGATCAGCATCCTATGCTGCGGCGAGACAAGAAGCGGACAGTCCAGATCGAAAACGCCTGCCTCAAATCGGATTGGGGCCAGTTTCCCTTTGGCCTCGACCCTTGTGCGCCCAACCCAGATCAAGGGCTGAGGGCCATGGTCCAGTGTCGTGACCAGATCACCAGCTTTCAGGTCTTCCACCGTGCGTTCCCCGTCAGGCGTTGCAATCATAGTGCCCGGCGTGAAACAGGGCGGACCCAAAGTACCAACATCCAGCGGTCCCTGTGTGTTGACGAAACTTGTCGAAACCAACGTCCCTGGCTGTAAAACCTGACCGTCTGTCGGGGTGAACACCCGAGACCCATCGGCCAGATAGAACGTGGTTCCGACATAGGTGACATTACCAACTCCGGTCACATTGATGGTGACCGTATCCCCTGGCCATGACGATGTGACGTCCTGCCCATTGACAGTATCACCACTGGGCGCATCGATTTCGTTGTCATCATCAACGTCCGTGAAATCGAAACTGGCGACAGCAATTGCCGTTCCCACAGGCGGAGGGTTCGCCGGATCAAAGGTGTAGAACTGGTCGCGATATGTTGTTGGCACTCTGCCGCCCCCGGTTTACGCCACGGGACATCTGAAGCAGCCCATGGTTTTCGCTCGAATTCCGGGGAAGATTGGCGAAATTCCGTTGCACAGGCAAGAATCCCGAAAAAACAGTGTAAACAAACCAGGCCCCGCGTGGTGCAAATGACACGCGAGGCCTGTTATTTAGTGCTTTTCAGCCGATAAAGCTTTGCAGCAGGCCTTATTCTGCTGGAACTGCGGTGGCTTCGATGCTCAGCGGATGGCTCAGCTTATTCAGCATCTCTTTGGGGCAAACTTGAAGGAAGTTGCCTTTTTCAACGTCCCAGTGTTGCAGGATGTCTGCGGCTTTCCGGCTATAGGTCTCTTCTGCGTGGCGTATGATCAGCGACTTCAGCTGTTCTTCCCAATGCGCAACAGAAACCGGGCAGGTGACAAGGGTTTCCATGTTCATCAGCGCTTGGGCTTTGCCTTCGGGATCATACAGATAGGCCATGCCACCTGTCATGCCGGCACCAAAATTGGCACCGATGTCGCCAAGGATCACCGCAACACCACCTGTCATGTATTCACAGCCATTCGAGCCACAGCCCTCGATCACCACCTTGGCGCCCGAGTTGCGCACGGCGAACCGCTCGCCCGCGCGACCGGCAGCAAACAGATGGCCATCGGTTGCACCGTACAAAACGGTGTTGCCGATGATGGTGTTCTCGTCTGCTTTCAGTGGGCTGACCTGCGGTGGGCGCACGACGATCATGCCACCCGAAAGTCCCTTGCCGACATAGTCGTTGGCATCGCCCGAAACTTCCAGCTTCAGACCCGGCGCGGCAAATGCACCCAATGACTGACCGGCAGATCCTTGCAGTTTCACGTGCAGGTGGTCGTCCTGGAACGTATTCCGCATACCAAAATTCTGAACGATATGACTGGAGACACGAGTACCCACCGTCCGATGCGTGTTCTGCACCGCGTAAGACAGTTGCATCTTCTCGCCGTCCTTCAGGAACCGCGCCGCGTCGCGCACGATTTCGGCGTCCAGAGTATCGGGTACAGCATTCCGATCCTTGTCGCGGTTGTAAACGATGTTGTGTGCACCATCGACGGTGATCAGCAACGGGTTCAGGTCCAGATCATCCAGATGCGCTGACCCACGGCTGACCTGAGCCAGCAGATCGGCACGACCAATGATCTCATCCATCGAGCGGGCACCAAGGCTGGCCAGAAGCTCACGCACTTCCTGCGCGTAGAAGGTGATCAGGTTCACCACCTTGTCCGCATTTCCGGTGAACTTGGCGCGCAGGCTTTCGTCTTGCGTACACACACCAACCGGACAGGTGTTCGATTGGCACTGACGCACCATGATACAGCCCATCGCAATCAGCGCAGCAGTGCCGATCCCGTATTCTTCGGCCCCCATCATCGCGGCCATAACAATGTCACGTCCAGTGCGCAGGCCACCATCGGTCCGCAAGGTTACGCGGTCGCGCAAGTTGTTCATCGCCAACACCTGATGCGCTTCGGTCAGGCCCATCTCCCACGGTAGGCCCGCGTATTTGATCGAGGTCGCTGGTGACGCACCAGTTCCGCCATTGTGACCCGAAATAAGGATAATATCGGCTTTTGCCTTGGCCACACCGGCAGCAATTGTGCCAACGCCCGAAGATGCGACCAGCTTGACTGTCACCTTGCAACGCGGGTTGATCTGCTTGAGGTCATAGATCAACTGCGCCAGATCCTCGATCGAGTAGATATCGTGGTGCGGCGGCGGTGAGATCAGCGTCACGCCCTTGGTCGAATGACGCAGACGCGCGATCAGGTCGGTGACCTTCATGCCCGGCAGCTGACCACCCTCACCCGGTTTGGCACCTTGAGCCACCTTGATCTCAAGCTCTTCGCACTGGTTCAGGTATTCTGCGGTTACACCAAACCGGCCCGAAGCCACCTGTTTGATCTTGGCGGATGGGTTGTCGCCATTGGGCTCGGGCACGAAATGCGCCGGATCTTCGCCACCCTCGCCTGAATCGGATTTCGCACCAATCCGGTTCATCGCCACGTTCAGCGTCTTATGCGCCTCGGGGCTGAGTGCACCCAAAGACATGCCCGGCGTGACAAAGCGCTTGCGGATCGAGGTGATCGATTCGACCTCTTCAATCGGGATCGCGTTGCCCATGGGTTTGAAATCCATCAGGTCGCGCAAGTGGATCGGCGGATTCGATTGCATCTTGGCCGAATACTGCTTCCACAACTCATAAGAAGCGCGGTTACAGGCCATTTGCATCATGTGCATCGAGGTCGCTTCCCACGCGTGGGTTTCACCCGATTTCCTCGCCTTGTAGAAACCACCAATAGGCAGAACATCCAGACCGCTGTCCCAAGCCTTAGCGTGGATGTCTTCAAGCTTGGCTTGAATACCCGTCACACCGATCCCCGAAATCCGGCTGGTCATGCCCGGGAAATACTCGGCCACCATGGCGCGGCTGAGGCCCACGGCCTCAAAGTTCAGCCCGCCACGATAGGACGAGATCACCGAAATACCCATCTTGGCCATAATCTTCAGCAGGCCCTGATCGATAGCTTCGCGATAACGGGCGACATTCTCGGTCAGGGTTCCGTCCAACAGACCACGATCAATGCGATCGGACAGAGAATCTTCTGCCAGATAGGCATTCACTACGGTCGCACCGCACCCGATCAGAACGGCAAAATAATGCGGGTCGATACATTCAGCGGAACGCACGTTCAAAGAGCAGAACGTCCGTAGCCCTTGCCGGGTCAGGTGTGAGTGAATTGCACTGGTTGCCAAAATCATCGGCATCGCAATCCGGCCCTCGCCCGTGTTCATGTCAGACAACACGATATGTCCTGCACCGGACCGAACGGCTTCTTCTGATTCGGCTCTAACACGGGCTAAAGCGACACTCAGTGCACCACGGCCAGATTCAAAGCTACAGTCGATTTCAACCAAGGGCGCATCAAAATTTTCGACCAACTTGTCCCATTGGGCGTTTCCAACAAAGGGGCTTTCCAGAACGATGATCTCGGTTTGGCTGCTGTCCTCATCCAACACGTTCTTGAGGTTGGCAAAGCGTGTTTTCAGCGACATCACCCGGTATTCGCGCAAACTGTCGATCGGTGGGTTGGTCACCTGACTAAAGTTCTGGCGGAAGAAATGGCTGAGTGGCCGGTACTGTTTCGACAAAACAGCCGAGGGCGTGTCGTCCCCCATTGAAGCAAGCGCTTCTTTGCCATCCTCGGCCATCGGGGCAAGGATCTGCTCTAGCTCTTCGACCGAATACCCCGCAGCGATCTGACGCTTACGCAGCTCTTCGCCAGAAAAAATCGGGGCTTCGCTGACACCGGCCAACGTGTCGTCCAGATCGTTGATCTTGCCAACCCACTCACCAAAGGGCAACGCACGTGCCAGTTTGTCCTTGATCTGTCTGTCGCGGTACAGCTTGCCTTTCTTCATGTCCACGGCCAGCATCTGACCGGGGCCAAGCGCGCCTTTTTCAGTGACGCTTGCCTCGTCGATCGGAACCATGCCCGCCTCGGACCCTGCAATGACAAGCCCGTCACCGGTAACCACATAGCGCATGGGGCGCAGACCGTTCCGATCCAGTCCGGCACAGACCCAACGACCATCGGTCATCGCCAGTGCAGCAGGTCCATCCCACGGCTCCATCACCGAGTTGCAGTAGGAATACATGTCGCGCCACGCCTGAGGCAGCTCTACCGCCTGTTTGGACCAGCTTTCCGGGACCAGCATGGTTTTCGCCATGGGCGCAGACCGGCCGGCACGCACCAAAACCTCGAAAACCGAGTCTAATGCGGCCGAATCCGACGATCCGCCAGCGATGATCGGCTTGATGTCCTCAGCGTAGTCACCAAAAGAACCACTGGCCATGCGGATCTCATGGCTTTTCATCCAATTTATATTGCCTTTCAGCGTGTTGATCTCGCCGTTATGGGCCAACATTCGGAAGGGTTGAGCCAGCCACCACTGCGGGAACGTATTGGTGGAGTAACGCTGGTGATAGATCGCAAAAGCGGACTCAAAGCGCTCGTCCATCAGGTCGGGATAGAACACGGCGACCTGTTCGGCCAGCATCATGCCCTTGTAGATGATCGAACGGCAGGACAACGACGCCAGATAAAGCCCTGAAATACCCGCGGCAGTCGCGGCTTTTTCGATGCGGCGCCGGATCACGTATAGCTCACGCTCAAATGTCTCTTCGTCCACACCCTTGGAGTTCGAGATCAGAATCTGTTCGATCTCGGGGCGGGTCGCATTGGCTTTTTCGCCCAGGCAAGTCACATCGACCGGCACGTGACGCCAGCCATAGATGTAGTAGCCCATGCGCAGAACTTCGGTTTCCACGATGGTCCGGCAGCTTTCCTGTGCACCAAAATCTGTGCGCGGCAGGAAAACCTGCCCCACTGCGATAAGCTCGTCTAGTTTGGGTTCGTGCCCGGTGCGGCGAATTTGGTCATAGAAGAAAGGAACAGGGATCTGAACGTGAATACCCGCGCCGTCGCCGGTTTTGCCGTCGGCGTCCACAGCACCACGGTGCCAAATCGCCTTTAGTGCATCAATCCCCGCGTCCACCACCTTGCGTGACGGCTTGCCATCTACAGATACAACTAGGCCCACACCACACGATGAATGCTCTTCTTCCTTGGAATAGAGACCGTTTTCCGCCATCCATTCGCGTTTGGCTTCCTCGGCTCGGACCCAATCGGCATCATATTTGGTCATTGGCTGTTTCCTTCTTTCAAGGGGACGTCTTGGCGTCGAACCCTGATAATCCTTGAGCTTATTCGGCTGCGATGGCCGCTTTGGCGTTGAAACGGTCGATGATCGCGTCGGCACAGTCGCGACCGTCGCGGATCGCCCAGACGACCAGCGATGCACCGCGCACGATATCACCAATGGCATAGACGCCATCCATTTCGGTCTCACCTGTCTGGAATGCAGCCTTAACGGTGCCCCAGCGTGTCACAGGCAAATCCGGTTGGCCGAACAGAGTGGGCAGGTCCTCAGGCTCAAAACCCAGCGCCTTGATGACCAGATCGGCCTCTTCCACATAATCCGCACCTTCGATGACTTCCGGAGCCTGACGGCCCGAAGCATCGGGTTGCCCCAGACGCATCTTCTGCACCATCACGCCGGTTACTTTGTCGTCACCGGTGAACCCTTTGGGCGCGCTGAGCCATTCAAAGACAACGCCTTCTTCCTCGGCATTTTGTGTTTCACGTTGCGAGCCAGGCATATTGGCACGGTCGCGTCGGTACAGACATTTGACCGAGGTCGCGCCCTGACGGATCGAGGTACGCACACAGTCCATTGCCGTGTCGCCGCCACCGATCACAACCACTTTCTTGCCTTCAGCATTCAGTCGGCCATTGTCGAAGTCTTCTACGTCGTCGCCAAAGCTTTTGCGGTTCGAGGCAGTCAGGAAATCGATGGCTTTCTCGATTCCACCCAACCCACTTCCTGGCATGGACAAGTCACGCGATTTATAAACGCCAGTTGCAATGATAACCGCGTCATGCTTGGCATGGATTTCTGCAAATTTCTCGGCGTCGACGTCGCAGTTCAGCTCAAATGTCACGCCGCCTTCAGACAGCAGATCGTTGCGCCGTTGCACAACGTCCTTTTCAAGTTTGAAACCCGGGATACCATACATCAACAATCCACCCGCACGATCATAGCGGTCGTAGACAGTGACCTGAATTCCGGCACGGCGCAGCATGTCTGCAGCAGCCAACCCACCGGGGCCACCACCGATGATACCCACACTTTCGCTGCGCTCTGCGGTGGGCGCGACAGGCTTCACCCAGCCTTTGTCCCAAGCGGTGTCGGTGATGTATTTCTCGATCGTGCCGATGGTCACGGTACCATGACCCGATTGTTCGATCACACAATTGCCTTCGCACAAACGGTCCTGCGGACAGATACGGCCGCAGATTTCAGGGAAGGTATTGGTCGCTTGGCTGGTCTGATACGCCTCTTCCAGACGACCGGTGGCCGTAAGGTTCAGCCAGTCGGGGATGTTGTTGTGCAGCGGGCAGTGCGACTGGCAATAGGGCACGCCACATTGGCTGCACCGGCTGGCTTGTTCTTCCGCTTTGGCAGCGGCATATTCCGCATAGATCTCGTTGAAGTCTTCCTTGCGCACATCAGCGGCGCGTTTATCCGGCATGTCCCGGTCGATCTGCACAAATTTCAGCATCGGTTGCTTGGCCACGGGTCAGACTCCATGAATTGGCTTGGTCCGGTCTCTTTACGAGATAGTCTTACGGATTAAAAGTCAATTATACTGACCTAAATTGAGAAAATCGACCATCTGCAAGTCAATTTCAGAAAAAGTAACCGAATTTTAGTTCCGCTTCGGACCTATTTGTGTGCTTTCTTTTCTTGCACCACCCTTATACCCATACAAGGAAAGCAATAGTGACCGTAACTCGGCAGGGCAGATGAGTCTTTTCCACCTGATTCTCGTAGCAATTATTCAGGGAATCACTGAGTTTTTGCCCATATCTTCATCAGGTCACCTGATCCTTTTGCCAAACCTGACGGGCCTGCAGGATCAGGGGCAAACCATAGACGTTGCGGTGCATGTGGGAACCCTTGGCGCGGTCGTTCTGTATTTCTGGCCGGACGTTAAACGCGCCATTTCGGGCCTACCGCATGCCTTGATTGGCCGTACTGACACAGAACAAGCACGCTTGGCCCTGGGCCTGATCATCGCAACAATCCCGACAGTGATCGCAGGCTTCATCCTGTATATGACCGGGCTGAGTGAGGCCATGCGTTCGATCACTGTAATTGGTTGGACCATGTTGGGTTTCGGTCTGTTGCTGTATTGGATGGACCAGAAAGCCCCACAAACCAAAGAAAGCGCTGATTGGGGCGTACGCGACGCGTTCAAAATGGGGTTGTGGCAGGTTCTTGCCCTGATCCCAGGCACATCACGGTCTGGAATCACCATCACTGGCGCGCGCCAGTTAGGCTATACCCGCGAAGACGGCGCGCGGATTGCCATGTTGATGTCGATCCCGACGATCCTTGCCTCTGGCACCTTGCTTTCTTTGGATGTGATAGGAAACGCCGACGCACGGTTGGCGCGCGACGGCGCCATTGCTGCGGTGTTTGCTTTTATCTCAGCTCTTTTGGCACTCAGCCTGATGATGCGGCTACTGCGCAGCGTCAGCTTCACACCCTACGTCATCTACCGCGTCATTCTTGGCGCGATCCTGCTGTTCATGGCCTACAGCTGATCAGTCCGCAGGTTCTTCGCCGAATTCTGAATCTCGTCATACTGACCCGAGGGGCGGAACTTCCACAAGTATTCCGGCAGCACAGATTCCAACGTGGTCGGCGTGATCTCAAGATCGGCGAAAGACCTTGCTCCATCGGACACCACATTGTCGTTCCGCAGGTTCTTCAGCTGATCGCGGGTCAGAATGTTGTTCGGGAACAACTGGAAACTGACAAACTTCACGATATCCAGAACACCCGCCATGATCCGAGCGGCAAAGAACGGCATACCGATGATAACGCGACGACGATGGATCACTTCCAGCATCTGCTGCATCAAAGCGCGGAAGGTTTTGACCTCGGGACCACCCAGCTCATACACGCCAGGTTCGGCCTGTCCCAGAACACCTTTGACCGCAGCCTTGGCCACATCATCCACAAAAACCGGCTGGAATTTGGTTTCGGCCCCAACCAATGGCAGGAACGGCCCCATGCGCGTCATACCGGCGAAGCGGTTGAAGAATTGATCCTCTGTGCCAAAAATCACGGAAGGCCGCAGGATCACCGCGTTTGGCATGTGCTTCAACACGCCCTCTTCACCCTGCGCCTTGGTCTGAGAATATTCGCTGGCGGCGTTGGCATCAGCGCCAATGGCCGAGACATGAACCATTCGTTCAATCCCCTGCTCAGCCGCCAATCGCGCAATACGCTCGGCCCCTTCGGCCTGTACAGCACCAAAATCGTTTTTGCCCAGTTCGTTCAGAACACCAACGCAGTTGACCACAGCATCCGCACTGTGCATGGCTAATGCAACGGACGCGTCATCGCGGATGTTGCACAACACCGGTTCGACCTGGCCGACGACGCCATAGGGCTTCACGAACATCGCCTCGTTCGGGCGGCGCACTGCTACCCGTACACGCCACCCTTCACTTGCCATGCGCCGCGCGATGTAGCGACCGACAAATCCCGATCCGCCATAAATCGTCACCAGTTTCGACATGAGAGGGCTCCTGCTGAGAAATTGCGCCCTAGACCTAACGCCCGCAAGCCTTCCTAACAAGGCGCTAATTCGCCGCGTGAGGAGTGAAATGCGCCGAGCCAATTCAGCGGCTCAGGAGCAAATTCAAAAAACTTTCAAAAATCTCTGCGAATCTGGTTGACGCCCTCCGCCACTGGGCTTAAACGCCCCCTCACGACACCTGCCCAGGTGGCGGAATTGGTAGACGCGCTAGCTTCAGGTGCTAGTGTCCGTATGGACGTGGAGGTTCGAGTCCTCTCCTGGGCACCAAATTTTTCCTAACATGCTGAAAATAAACGCGGTTGCGGTAGAGCGTACCTGTCTACGTCAAGCTCTGTCTGCGTTGTGCGTTCCGTTCTGATCCCTGCTCCGGGTGCAAATCAAAACGTCACGGCTTGCCCTGAAGCACATCGCTAAAAGTCCGAAATTGAAGCGGATCAAGGTATTCGCAATTCGGAGGTTCAGACCACGCCATAGCTTTCGACACAGAAAAGCCTCCGATCAGCGACCGGAGGCTCAAAGGCACACTGACTCAGATGTGATGACCAAATTGGTCTGTGTCAGGCTCAGGCCTGTTTCTGAACTTCGGTCTCTTCTGCAACTTCGACGGGCTCCGCTGTCGCTTCAACCGTTTCAGTCTCGTCCAGCGGCTCTGCCTCTTCCGGATCGTCCGCCTTGTCTTCAAGTGCACCCACGATCAGTGGCAACATGTGAACACCGGTCGCGCTTGCGATCTCGGGCGTCTGGGGCGTTTGCCAGCTGAGCGTATCGAAGCTACCGCAATTCTGGCAAACCGGGACCCATTCGGGTTGGATGTCATGACAATTGTCACACACCCACTGCGGACCACGCGGTGCGTTGAGCGCCTTTGCCAGCCATCCCTGTACAACAGCGTCCGAAGCACCTTCGCCGCGCTCAATGGCGGCCATCAAGGTGAAAGCACGCGCATCTCCTTGTTTTTCCACCACATCTCCCAGCGCACGGCGGGCTTCAGGGAAATCTTCGGCTACGATGTTCAACTCGGCAAGAATCAAACGGGTTTCCAAATTCTCGGGGTGAATGCGGGTCAGCGCGGTAAAACGCTTGAGCCTTTCCGCAGGCGTTTCATCCGGCGCAATCTCGGCAAAGGCATGGGCCAAATCTGGATGAGGTTGCGCCTCCCAGGCCTTTTTCAGAATCTTGGTTGCCGGGCGGGGTTTGCCTTTGGCGATGTAAGCACGGGCGGCCATGGCTGCGGCAGGAACCAGATCAGGTGACAGTCGATTGGCCTCGATCGCGTGTTCCTGCTGTTCTAAGCTCGCATCTTCGTTCAGAATATCCTTCGCCTCGGACAAAGCCAGAACCGCGTCGCGGCGCTTGAACACGTCACGCGGCAGATAGCCCGCTTTCAATTTGGAAGACAGGGTCGAACGCGCCCCGGCCCAGTCCTGGGCCTTGGTTTGCAGGTTCAGCAAAACGTCTTGCGTTTCTGCATGGCGCGGTTTGATTGCCAAAGCCTTTTCGGCCAACTTGCGGGCCGTTTCGTCATCACCTTCAGCCAGCTTCTGCTTCATGATCCCGCGCACGCCGACAAAACGGGTCGCGTTGTTGGTGACAAGTTTCTTGTAGGTTTCAGCCGCTTTTTTGGTGTCGCCCGTCATCTCGGCCGCCTGCGCCACCAACAGATTTGTCAGTTCCGGCTTGTTCAGCAGCTTCTCGGCCTTGTTGGCTTTGGTCATTGCTGCACGCCCCTCACCCGAAGCCAGTGCCATCAGACCATCCGACAGCGCCTGATACCCGCGCTGTTCGCGGCTGCGGTCGAAATATCGCGACAGGGCCGTTTCATCGCCGTTGAGGAACTTAAGCGTGGCAACCAAAAGGCTGAGTAGTTTGAAGAACAGCCAGACGGCAAATACCAGCACGCCCAGCGCAATCACGGACTGTAATGGTCCAAGCGTGAATTCCGTGCCCGCGACGGTGATCTGCACACCACCGCTGGTTTGCATCAGGAACTGACCGCCCAACGCCAGCAGGCCAATAATCGCAACAAAAACGAGGATCTTAAACAGTGACCACAGCATGGCAGGTCCTTCAGTTCGAGTTCAGGCCAGAAGCCAAAGTATTCGCCGCATCGACGGCAGCGACCCGTGTCTGAGCCGCCTGCTCCCAATCGGCCATCGCGGTCTGCGCCGCTTCGGGAAGCGATTTCAGCTCGCTCAACGCTTTGGACAGGTCTCCGTTCGCCAGCGCAGCCTGAGCGCGCGACAGAACGGCGTCCGGCCCATCCCCTTCTTGTGGCGTGACCGAACGCGCACCCGTTTGCCGTTGCAAAAAGGCAATCAGGCCGGTGCCCTTGTCCGCATCACGCGCGTTTGCCAAAGCATTTCGGGCTGCTGGCTCAAAAGAAGCCCGAAGTGACGACAAGGTTTCCACACCTTTGTCAGCCGGCGCGCTCAATGCGTCAGGCACATCGACACCACCCGCCTTCAATTCCGCAACCAGTTCGGAATAGGGTTGGCCCGCATCCAACTGCCCATGCACACGAGACAGAACCGCAGCATTTGATGCCGTCTGAGCTTCGGCAGATGCTTTCGCCTCGAGCGCTTGCGCGTCCGACACCATCTTTTCGACCTCAGCCCGTTGCGCCGCCAGCGAATCCTGAAGCTTTTTAAGCTCAGCCTCAAATGCGGCAGTGGCCTCAGGTGATGTGTTGGCTTCGATTGGGGCTTTCTCAAGCGTTGCGATCCGTTCCGATAAAGGCGTGACCTGGCCGGACAGCGCATCAACTGATGATTTGACCGCGTTCAGGTCACCTTCGACCGGTGCCAGCTTGTCAGACAGGGCTTTGACCTGATCGGTCAGACCAGAAACGTCTGGAGTGTTTGCCAGCGTCTGAGACAGCTTCGCAATCTGATCCGACTGATCCGCCAGTTTCGATTCCAGTGCCGCCAGAGCGTCCGAGTGGTCGGTTCCACCCGGTAGCAGCCCACCACTGCCCAGCGCAAATCCGACTACAGCGGCGACAGCCCCGCCCAGCAAAGCAGGCGCAAATCCACCGCGCTTTTCCACCACACGCTCGACAGTTTTTTCTTTGACCGGGGCGGCCTCTTCCGGTTTTGCTTCGGCTTCGGCTTCGGCTTCGGCTTCGGCTTCGGCTTCGGCTTCGGCTTCGGCTTCGGAAAGGTCTTCTGCTACAGGTTCATCGGGGTCAACAGGCGTATCTTCCTGTTGCAGCTCGGATTCAACAACGTCGTCTGCCTTGGGGTCTTCCACCGGCTTTTCGTCGGATTTCTTCTTACCAGCCACCGCAATATTCCCCTTATCGAATCCAAATTCAGATGAATAACAGCCCAAGTTAAGTTAATCGGGGACCTCGCCTCCCTCAACCCGCAACACATGTTTTACAAGCTTTTTAACTGCCTTACGCATTTTCTTGGGTGTCGGCGCTTTGGCGATCTTTAGGTGCGCATAGTCCATGGAATAAAGGGGATCAGCCGTTGCCTGACTGATTGCGGCAAGCCAAAGCGGCGCTGAGCCGGACCAAATATCGGCAAAATGTCGCGCCGTACGCGGTGAAAATAATGGGGCGATGACTGGCAAATTTCGGTCTGCGGCGTCTGCCGCCTCGGGTGTTAGCGGCAACAGAAGTTGCTGATAAACCGGCTTCTCGCGCACAGTCAGACCGGATTCGGTAAGTCGAGCCGCGATGTTGCCGCGTGTGTGCTCGCCCCGTAAATGCAACAAAGGGCTGTCGGGCCGATTCTTCAGCAAATATCCCACAAGCTCTTCGGCTGTGGCCCCAACCATCTCGGCCTGCCAGCCGTAACCTTTGGCGGTCCCGGTCGTCGACGGACCGACGCAATAAGCAGGCAACGTGCGATCAACACCTTTGGAAGCCGCCGCATTCACCGCGTTGGCCGAGGTGAAAATCAGGCCCTTCACTCCCTCTGTTTCGACCGCGACGCTCAAGGGTCGGATCTCGAGAATAGGAGAATAGATAACCTGAACCCGGGATCTGACGCGGGTTGGCAGTTGCGCGACAAACCGTTTCGAGGCTGCACGCGGGCGGGTCATCAACAAATACAACGTATGGCGCCTTGGCCCTTGAGGATTGTTTGCATCCGCGCAGGGTGATACCCCGCCGTTGGTAACATGATGCAACGGATCAGGGTGATGGTGCAAACACTTACCGTGCTGGGTTTGGAAAGTAGCTGTGACGACACGGCTGCCGCCGTTGTGCGCCAAACCGACGGCGCGGATGCTGAAATTCTGTCGTCGGTGGTACATGGTCAAACCGATCTGCACAGTGCCTATGGCGGTGTTGTGCCCGAAATCGCCGCGCGAGCGCATGCGGAAAAGCTCGACATCTGCGTAAAACAAGCGCTGGAGTCCGCCGACCTTGATCTGCGCGATATGGATGCCATTGCCGTCACAGCGGGCCCGGGCCTGATCGGCGGCGTCATGTCCGGCGTCATGTGCGCCAAAGGGCTGAGTGCCGCGACCGGCCTGCCCCTGATCGGCGTCAATCACCTTGCCGGGCACGCGCTGACACCACGTCTGACGGACGGGATCAGCTTTCCCTATTTGATGCTTCTGGTCTCTGGCGGCCATTGCCAATACCTGATCGCCCACGGGCCCGAGCACTTCTCGCGCCTTGGCGGCACAATTGATGATGCGCCCGGAGAAGCCTTCGACAAAACCGCGCGCCTTCTGGGCCTGCCACAACCCGGCGGTCCGTCTGTTGAAGCTGAGGCCCGCGCAGGGGATCCCAAACGCTTTCGCTTTCCCCGGCCGCTGCTGGACCGGCCCGGTTGCGATCTGTCCTTCTCGGGGTTGAAAACGGCTTTGATGCGGATGCGCGACCAGATCGTTGCCGAAAAGGGCGGGCTGACCCGTCAGGACCGCGCGGATTTATGCGCCGGATTCCAACAAGCGATTGTGGACACCTTGGCCGAGAAAACCCGACGCGCGATGGACCAGTATCTGGTCCTCAACCCTTCCGAACCCGTCATCGCCGTTGCCGGAGGCGTCGCGGCAAATTCAGCCATTCGTGCTGCGTTAGAGACTGTTTGTGCGGAAAAAGGCACGCGATTCACGGCCCCGCCGCTGCCCTTGTGCACGGACAACGCCGCCATGATCGCCTATGCCGGGCTGGAGCGTTTTCGCACCGGCGCGCGCGACGGTCTGGACCTGACCGCACGTCCCCGTTGGCCTCTGGATCAGCGCAGCCCCGCAATGCTGGGCAGTGGCAAGAAAGGGGCCAAGGCATGAGCATTTCTGTCCTGGGCTCTGGCGCATTTGGAACCGCACTGGCGATTTCATTGGCGGGCAATGGGCAGGTTACGCTGTGGTCGCGTGACGAAAACCAAGCGCGACAAATGCAAGAGGCACGAAGAAACGAGGCCCGCCTGCCCGGTGTAACCTTGCCGCCAAACATTGCCGCTACGGCAGATATACAGGAAGCGTGCACAGCAGATACACTTCTTCTGGCTGTGCCGATGCAGAAACTGCGACAGGCTTTGACGGATCATGCACCCTTGTTGCAGGGCAAAACACTGGTTGCCTGCTGCAAAGGGATCGAATTGTCCACGGGCCTCGGGCCGATAGCCGTGATTGAAAGCGTTGTACCAACTGCCAACATCGCGCTGCTGACCGGGCCCAGCTTTGCTGACGACATCGCACGCGGCTTGCCAACTGCGCTGACACTGGCATGTGCAGATGCCCAGATCGGCAAAACGCTGCAAGCCGAACTAACAACGACAAATCTTCGTCTTTATCGCACGACCGACACGGTTGGGGCCGAGCTGGGCGGTGCGCTAAAAAACGTTATGGCCATCGCATGCGGCGCGACAATGGGGGCCGGATTGGGCGACAGCGCGCGCGCGGCATTGCTGACCCGCGGCTTTGTCGAAATGCAGCGATTCGCCACGGCCCGAGGCGCGCGTCCTGATACTCTGATGGGATTGTCGGGACTGGGTGACCTTGTTCTGACCTGTTCGTCTGACTTGTCCCGAAATTACCGTTTTGGCCTGAGTTTGGGTCTAAACCAGAGTTTTGACAGCCAGACGACAGTCGAAGGTGTCGCCACAGCGCGCGCCATGTCGGACATCGCTGAAAAAGAAGGGTTGGACATGCCTATCAGCACTACGGTGGCGGATCTGAGCCACGGTGCATACAGTGTGTCTGAGGCCATTCAAACCTTGCTCAATCGACCCCTCAAGGAGGAATAAATGCTGATCGCTCTCATCGCCAAAGACAAACCCGACGCGCTGCAAACCAGGCTGGACAACCGCGCCGCTCACCTGGCGTATATCGAAGAGACGGGCGTGGTGTCTCAGGCAGGGCCCCTGTTGAATGGTGATGCTATGATCGGGTCGTTGATCATTTTGGACGTCGCCGATACGGCCGCCGCGCAGACCTGGGCCGACAATGACCCCTACGCCAAGGCGGGGTTGTTTCAATCGGTTGAGCTGATTCCGTGGAAAAAGGTGATTGGCTGATGGCGTATTGGCTGTTCAAATCCGAACCTTCAACCTGGAGCTGGGATCAGCAATCCGCAAAAGGGGATAGCGGCGAGGAATGGGATGGCGTGCGAAACTATCAGGCGCGCAATTTCATGCGGCAGATGGCCGTTGGGGATCGCGGGTTCTTTTACCACTCGCAAAAAGACAAATCAGTGGTAGGCATCGTCGAGGTCTGCGCCGAAGCTCATCCGGATAGCACCACCGATGATGATCGATGGGAATGCGTGGACATCAAGGCAGTTCGGCCCTTTGCCAAACCGGTGACGCTGGACCAGATCAAGGGGGACGAACGTCTAGCTGAAATGGTGCTGGTCAAGAACTCGCGCTTGTCGGTGCAGCCGGTGACTGAGGACGAATGGAAGGTGATTTGCGCACTGGGCGACACGCAGCCTGATTGACGTGCAAACCTTGTGTGTGGCGTAAAACTTCTCAAGCGCTCGACAAAATGCTATGTTTCTCTGGGCTTCGCCGGGTGGGGGCTTGCCATCTGCTGTTTCTTGTAATCGCAGACGCTTGGTGGTGTTCGAATAAAATTCGGTCTTTCTTGAAAGTGTGACCCCATGTCTGACGTTGAAGGCGGCAGTGGGATTCTCGAAGACGCCGTCGCTGCGAAGAACACAAAAACCTGGGAAGCGCGCCTGAAAGAGGCGCGCGAAAAGCGTGCAAACGCGCTGGCTGATGGAAAGGTCGAAGCGCGCGAACCACCGCGCTTGAAACCAACTGAGACAGACCTTCTACCGCCAACAGATGACACTGAGATCGACGAGATCGTGTCCGAACGGGTGCGCTCACTCCATCTGGACGAACCCGTCAGCAAACCGCCTTCGAAAAGCCGAATCCCTATCATTTTGGCGGCTCTGCTTTGTGGGGCTTTGTTGCATTGGGCCGGAACAAAGTTGATTGAAACCCGACAGTCCACGCCAGAAAACTCTGTCGTGCAATCGAATGATCCTGTCGACGAACCTGCATTGGACGAAACACTTTCGCCTACAGCGGCATCAACCGAGCAAATTCCAGAGGATCCTGCTGCGCCCGCGCCTGAGGAAGAAATACAAGCTCCGATTCTTGAGAAAAAGCCAGTTCCGCCTCCCATTGAAATTGATGAAACACCACTGCAAGAAGCCGAAGCGTCACTTGCCCCGCCGATTGTGTTTCTTCCCGCCTCACTTGAACCTGTTTTGGAGGATCCGGAAACGCTTGCCAAACCGGTGTCATTTTCAGTTCCCGTTGCGCCGCCATATCCCGATTCCGGCCTGCTGAAAAAGCGTAGTTCTTTGCAGCCGACACAAGCAGTCTTCGACCCATTGCCCAAAGAGATCACGCAATCAGCGACTCCGAATTACTCTGAGGTAAAACCACTTCAACCCGCTAAACCTTCGATCGACCTTGAAGTGTCACTGTTCGTTCCGGCACGAGTCTCGCAAGACACCAGCGACCGGGCATTCGAACTATTGAACGAAAGCCGGGCGAATGTGGTTGCGACGGCGCGCGTAGGCTATCGGATCAGAGAAACTCAGGTGCGGTACTATCACCCGGCAGACGCCGAAAACGCCGATCTTGCTGCCAAGGCTTTGGGTGGTATTGCGCGGGACTTCACAGGTTCTGGCAGCAAAACACGCCCTGGACGCATTGAAGTCTATCTGGCTGGCTCGGGTGGAGGGGTAAGCCGCGATTCAGACCGGCAACCGACAAGCTTCGAGACCTTCATAGACCGCATACTCAATGAGCTAAGACAATAAATAAGGGAAGGTTCCGACGGTGCAGAACCTTCCCTACCCCCGCGTGCTCCCTACTCACCACACGCGTATGGAAATGTCTGGTTCTGACCGTCCTGGTCACAGTTTGAACTTAGCCCAACCGCTGCCAGTGGTTCAAACCTCAAATATTTAAACTACGATTCAAAAGCGAAACGCCCGCCGAAGAAGACGGGCGTTGCATGAATTTATCGACAAATCAGCCGTAAACCGCTTCTTTCCCAAAATGCTTGGTCAGCATGTAATAGACCACGGCGCGGTATTTGTTGCGCTCGGACGTGCCATAGGTTTCCATGGCTTTATTGATCCCTTCCATCAGTTCCGGCCCGTCGGCCAAACCCAGCTTTTTGATCAGGAAGTTGTTCTTGACTGTTTCCAGTTCGGAGTCTTGGCTGGCTGCAACTGTTGCCGCATCTGCGTCGTAAATCGCCGGACCGCAACCGATGGTGACCTTGGTCAACAGGTCCATATCGGGGTCCATCCCACATTTGCTTTTCAAATCTTCTGCGTATTTAGCGATCAACTCGTCGCGCTTGCCCATATCCCAGTCTCCTTAATCCATAAATCCGGCAATCCTCACCGATGGCCGGAAGAGTAGCCGCGTCCACGGTTTTTCCAAAAGGAAAAAAATCCGCGATTTCTCCCCCCAAAATCGCGTTTGGAACAGTAACTGCCAAAAGGTCTATCGGCAGTATCCCCAACCGGGGCCTTGCAGGTGGAAATGGTCCGCGTGCAAACGATTGAAATCAGGGCCAAGAACAACGCGAAACCACTCGCAAGCCCCGCGCCAGATCTGGCGCAGAAAAGCGGCTTCCGGTTCTGCGCCCTGCCAGTCAGACAACAAGGTCAGCGTTCGACCATCAGCCGTATCCATACCGATAATGTCGATCGAGTCCGCGCGGGCGTGGCTGCTCCAACCGCTGTTTTCACCCTGCGCGGTGCGCATACGGCGGCAGTTATAGCTGCCGATGTGACGCAATCGGGTTATGTCGGTCCCAAGCAGATCGCGCGCAGCGGGTTTCACGACGTGGTGTTCCCACATGGCCAGGCGCAAGGTGGTGGTGCAGCTGGTTTCCACAGGCTCCATTCGCGCCGTGACCAGTTGCGACAGCAAACCCCGGCCGCTGATGCCACAATTCTGATCTACAACCAGATCCTGCATTGCCGGGAATTGCACACCAGCCTCTGCCAAAGCCGCCCGGCACTGTGCCTCATGCGCCAGCGCGCGTTTCAGCTGCCATTTTGTGACCGGCGTCACCGGCGCGCTGATTTTCAGATCGCGCAACGGATTCCAATAAGAAGGCACCGGAGTATTGGGATGCGCAAGCAGCCACCATCCCCCTCCGCCCAACAGGATCACCACGACTGCCAGCCTGAAAATGAAAGACGCCGCCGAGTACAAAAACCGGCGGCGTCCAGAAGTCTGAGTCATCGTCAGACAGCGCTTAGTAGCGGTAGTGTTCCGGCTTGTAGGGACCTTCCGGCTTCACACCGATATAGGCAGCCTGATCGGCGTCCATCTGGGTCAGCTTCACGCCGATGCGATCCAGGTGCAGGCGGGCCACTTTCTCATCCAGATGCTTGGGCAGGATGTAGACCTCGTTGTTGTACTGGTCGCCTTTGGTAAACAGCTCAATCTGCGCCAGAACCTGGTTGGTGAAGGATGCCGACATCACGAACGACGGGTGCCCAGTGGCGTTGCCGAGGTTCAGCAGACGGCCTTCGGACAGCAGAATGATGCGGTTACCCGAAGGCATCTCGATCATGTCCACCTGTTCCTTGATGTTGGTCCATTTGTGGTTCTTCAGGCTGGCAACCTGGATTTCATTGTCAAAGTGACCGATGTTGCCAACGATCGCCATGTCCTTCATCGCACGCATATGCTCGATGCGGATCACGTCCTTGTTGCCGGTGGTGGTGATGAAAATGTCGGCGCTGGCAACTTCGTCTTCCAACAGGGTGACTTCGAAACCGTCCATCGCAGCCTGAAGGGCGCAGATCGGGTCAACTTCGGTGACCTTCACGCGGGCACCGGCGCCGCGCAGCGAAGCGGCCGAGCCTTTGCCCACGTCGCCGTAACCGCAAACCACGGCAACCTTGCCGGCCATCATGGTGTCAGTGGCGCGGCGGATGCCGTCGACCAGCGACTCTTTGCAGCCGTATTTGTTGTCAAATTTCGACTTGGTGACCGAGTCATTCACGTTGATCGCAGGGAACGGCAGGTGGCCGTCTTTCACCAGCTGATACAGGCGGTTCACGCCAGTGGTGGTTTCCTCAGATACGCCCTGAATCTGGTCACGCATCTTGGTGAACCAGCCCGGCGATGCTTCCATGCGTTTCGCGATCTGCTTCTTGATCACCTCTTCCTCTTCCGAGCCCGGAACAGGGATAATGTCTTCACCCGCCTCAGCGCGAGCACCCAGCAGGATGTAAAGCGTCGCGTCGCCGCCATCGTCCAGGATCATGTTCGGGCCTTCGTCGAACAGGAAGGACTTGTCCAGATAATCCCAATGCTCTTCCAGCGTCTGACCTTTGATGGCGAAGACCGGAATACCCGCCTCGGCAATTGCAGCCGCCGCGTGGTCTTGGGTCGAGAAGATGTTGCACGAGGCCCAGCGCACATCCGCGCCCAGCGCCACCAGCGTTTCGATCAGAACGGCAGTTTGGATGGTCATGTGCAGCGATCCAACGATACGCGCACCTTTCAGAGGTTTGCTTTCACCGTATTCCGCACGCAGGGACATCAGCCCCGGCATTTCGGTTTCTGCAATGTCCAATTCCTTGCGACCGAACCCGGCCAGTGAAATGTCCTTAACGATATAGTCCCCGGCCATCAGGCGCTCCATTTTTTCTGGTTTTACTCAGTCCCGGCTGCCCCTAGCATTCCTTGGGGCAGGTGGCAATGTCGATGAGTTGAAACCGAAGGCTACGGGCCTTTGTCAGCTTGGGGTGCCGTCAATTTTTATCTTTGGTATTGCTTCAAAAAAATCCGTGCCAACGGCAACAATACAGCTGATGCCATTCGCATTGGTGACCAGAACGGTATAACTACCAGTTTTCTTCGAGGTCCAAACCTCCATCACCGATTGCGCACCGCGCGTCTTTTGCAGACCACCAAAGGCCAATTCCTCGGCGTAGCTTTCCTGCAATTTGGTGATGATCGATTCTCGCTCTGCGCAGTTTTGGGCAAAAGCAGGTGGGGCTGTGGCAGCCATACCAAAGGTCAATGTGATGGCGAACAAACGCTTGAACATGGCGAACTCCTTTCGTTTCGCGTTTCGCTTGCGAGAGGAGCACACCGGGAGAAGCGTGTGCCCCCCTCGGTTTTAATGTCGGGATCAAGTGGTGATGTTTCAAAGCACGAACGCTCAAGAAAACGTTGGCAGCTGGTGATCCTGACAGGTACATCATAGCAGAAAAATACGATTTTTATGTGTCCGACTTCACAAGGCATGGCAAAATGGCAACACAACCCCGAGCATGGCAGCGCATGCTGTCAGGCCGCAGGCTGGACCTGCTGGACCCGACCCCGGTGGATATCGAGATCGAAGATATCGCGCACGGACTGGCCTTTGTGGCGCGCTGGAACGGTCAAACCAACGGTGATTTTGCCTATTCTGTGGCCGAGCATTCCTTGCTGGTCGAAGAGATATTTGGTCGAATTTCGCCCAAAGCGCCAATCAAATGGCGGCTGGCCGCGCTGTTACACGATGCGCCGGAATATGTGATCGGCGACATGATTTCCCCTGTCAAATCCGCCGTCGGCCCGGATTATGGCGCGCTGGATGACCGTCTAACGGCGGCGATCCACATCCGGTTCGGCTTGCCTGCCGAAGTACCGAAGACGGTGAAACAGCAGATCAAGAAAGCCGATAAGATCAGCGCCTGGATGGAGGCGACACAGATTGCCGGATTTTCAGAAGCCGAGGCAACGAAGTTCTTTGGCCGTCCTGATCGGGTGGTAATGGAGGGGTTGACGATTACGCTAAGGCCGCCGGTTGAGGTGCGAGAAGCGTATTTGGCGCGGCACGCTTCATTGTTGGAGAAAATTTGATGGAACTGAATTGGCGGATCTTACGTGAGGTTTACCAAAGTGTAGCTGATGGAGATATTTCATTAGAAAATGCTGACCGTTGGGCCTCTAGCATTGTGCGGGCCGAAGACAAAGGTGTTCTCAGCTTTTACCCAGACCAAGATCGAGCCCCTTTGTAGGAGGCGTCAATGTTTCTATTCGGAATCGACATGAAAGTTTCAAAAGGTGAATATCTTCATTCTTTGGATGAAATCGAAGTGAAATTCTTAGACTTACTAAGTGCTGCTTCATTTTCACAACGCGACACCCAATAACAACTTCTGATAGAGACCTACCACAGGCGGCGCTTGGTCAAGATCAGCCACTATTGTCTTAACGATGCAACAGAGAACCGGCGAAATCTTGCCGCGTATTTGCAGACCTCTTTTCACAGCTCGCATGTTAGCCCTAAAACTCACATGTCTTCGAATGGGCAGTGAAGATTCTTGAACACAGGCATACGCAAAACAGACACGACTTGGCCGCGTTTGTCCGGCACAACCCGAGCCGCAATTGCGGTGGGGTTTTTGAGTCTGATTTCTGCGTGCGCCCATGGCCCAACCGATGAGCAGCTTGACCCGGATCGTCAGTTGATGGCGCTACGCGAGGTCTCGCAAAAGCAGTCCCGCGGGCAAAGGGTGTGGTGCGTACCCTATGCGCGCAACCTCAGCGGTATCGAAATTCGTGGAAACGCCAAGGATTGGTGGGGCAAGGCGCGCAGTGCGTTTGATCGGGGCAACGAGCCGGTTGTTGGTTCTGTCATGTCGTTTCGGGCAACACGCGGGATGCCACTTGGCCATGTGGCTGTCGTATCCGATGTTGTCACCGAGCGCGAAGTCATCGTGAACCACGCCAATTGGCACCGCAACAAAGTGTCATTGAAGATGGGCGTCAGAGACGTGTCCAAAAACAATGACTGGACGCTGGTACGGGTCGAAAGCCTTCCGGGCCAATATGGCAGCTTGTACCCGGTGAACGGGTTTATTTATCCGAATCCTGACGCGCAGCCTTAGTGCGGATCCCCCGAAGAGGACCCTGAGGGGATTGAACCCAACGGTTTTTCTCTATCTGGGACTGCGCTTTGCCAAAATCCGCTGCAACGTCCGGCGGTGCATGTTCAACCGTCGCGCCGTCTCCGAGACGTTCCGATCACATAGCTCATAAACCCGCTGGATGTGTTCCCAGCGCACGCGATCTGCGCTCATGGGGTTTTCCGGCGGCGGCGGCAGTTCATCGCCCTTGGCCAGCAGCGCATTGGTAATGTCAGTCGCATCGGCGGGTTTGGACAGATAATCTGTCGCACCGATCTTCACGGCGGCCACGGCAGTCGCAATTGCGCCATAGCCCGTCAGAACTACAACCCGGCTGTCCGGGCGTTTTTCGCGCAGCACTTCAACCACGTCCAGGCCGTTGCCATCCTCAAGCCGCAGGTCAACCACGGCATAAGCCGGGGGGCGTGCAGTAGAAATAGCGCGGCCTGCTGCGACGGATCCGGCGGTTTCAACTTCGAACCCACGCTTTTCCATGGCCTTGGCCAAACGTCTCAGAAACGGCTCGTCATCATCCACCAGAAGCAGGGATTTATCAGGGCCAATATCAAGCTGAGAACTGTCTGCCATACTTAGGTCTTTCTGCTATTTCATGCCGTTGGCTTGAACATGAGTAATAGCAGCGCGGGAACAAAGGTCAAACAACCTTGTTACGAAGCGGCCTGATCCAAAAAGCATCCAACCTTGTCCGCCATTTGCTCGGCCGTGTCATCGCGCTTGAAAAATTCAAGAAAACCATGTTCGGGCGTGACCAGATATGTGAAGGTGGAGTGATCGACCAAATAGTACTCGTCGCTTTTGTCATGCGCCTTGTAATAGGTCTTGTAAGCCTTGCTTGCCACCTTCACTTGCTCGGGCGAGCCTGTCAGCGCGATGGTCTTGCCCCCTAGGTTGAAAGCATAGTCATCCACCACCTCTGGCGTGTCACGTTCGGGGTCGATTGAAATGAACAGCGGCGTGGTGGAATATCCACGCTCGGCCAGAATATCCACGGCGTCAGCATTGCGCGACATGTCAAAAGGACAGACATCCGGGCAGAACGTGTAGCCGAAATAAACCAGCGTCGGCTCGGTGATCACATCTGCGTCAGTCACCGTTTCGCCCTTGCCATTGACCAGCTCAAACGGCCCGCCGATCGTGGCCGATCCCCCTGCGATCTGGCTGGACCGGCACTGCGCAAACTGGTCATCAGAACCGCTGCCCCGCGTCAAAAGCCACATGGCCCCAAGGCCAATTGCCAATACAACAGTTGCGAGAATTGCGTATAGACGGGTCATTTCAGAGTTCCGGTCACAAGGGGGTTGTTGATCGTTTCGGCCGGGACACCTATCAAGATGATCAGCCTTTGCAACAGGACATAAGGAACCGATGGCAGAATCCAACCAGACTTTTTGGCGCGGCCAGGAACGGAGCAGCTGGATTCGCCTGCGCACTCTGATCCTGTTGCGATGGGTGGCCATTATTGGCCAATTCACAGCAATTACCGTTGCCCAACAATATTACGATGTGCAGTTGCAACTGGGCCTGTGCTATCTGGCCATCGGCATTTCGGTCATGGGCAACCTGACGGCCATCCTGTTGTTCCCACAGAACAAGCGTCTGACCGAGTTTGAAAACTTTTTGATGGTTCTGTTTGACCTCTTGCAACTGTCCATATTGCTGTACCTGACCGGCGGGCTGAACAATCCGTTTGCGCTTCTGCTGTTGGGGCCAGTCACGATCTCGGCCAATGTCATGAGCACGCGTTCGACCCTGATCGTTGGCGCGGTGGCGATTGTGCTGACGACCCTGCTGGCCGAGTTCCATCTGCCGCTGCGCACCAGCCTGGGGCTGGTTCTGGATATTCCGGATATTCTTCTGTTCGGCAATTGGGCCGCGATCGTCATCGCTATTGTTTTTATCGGAGCTTATTCCCACCGCGTCAGCGCTGAGGTTCAGTCCATGTCTGAAGCATTGGCTGCGACGCACATGGCCCTGGCGCGTGAACAGAAGTTGACTGATTTGGGTGGCGTTGTTGCGGCCGCCGCGCACGAGTTGGGCACGCCGCTGGCCACAATCAAACTGACCAGCGCGGAACTGATCGAGGAACTGGACGACCACCCCGACCTCAAGGAAGATGCCGCTTTGATCCGCGAGCAGGCCGACCGGTGCCGAGACATTCTAAGGGACATGGGCCGGGCTGGTAAAGACGACCTTCATTTGCGGCAGGCCCCGCTTTCGACCGTGGTGAATGAAGCCGCAGAACCACATGTCGGTCGCGGTAAAGAGGTCCACTTTTACGAAGGGCCAGCGCAGGACGGGGATGTGCAACAGCCTTCGATCCTGCGAAAGCCTGAAATCATCCACGGATTGCGAAACCTGATTCAGAACGCAGTGGATTTTGCACGGTACAATGTCTGGGTCGAGGCTGAATGGACCGACAACCTTATCACCGTCAGTATTATGGACGACGGACGCGGATATCCGTCTCATATGATTGGTCGCATCGGTGATCCCTTTATGCGACGCAGGCGGGCAGAAACGGACCAAAAGGCCCGCCCCGAATATGAAGGCATGGGCCTTGGCCTGTTCATCGCCAAAACCTTGCTGGAACGCAGTGGTGCTGAATTGGAGTTCGCCAATGGCGCTGATCCCTATCAACGCCTGACTGACGACCCCGCCCGCAGAGGCGCCATTGTCAAAGTCTCCTGGCCACGCAAGCTGATTGACGCACAAAAGGGCGATACGCCTGTCCCATCGGGTCTGAACGAACGCATTCAGGTGTGAGTTAAGAGACCGTTAACCAATCCTGCTCATAGTTCAAGCGGGTTGGAGTCTGCTTTGGGGAACACAATGGCCGATTGGATCATTTTGGCCGCGATCAGCATTGTCTCGGGCTGTTTTGCCGTTCAGTGGCTCTTACCGCGTCGTGCGCAAAGGGACCATGCGTTTGGGCTATTTTCAAACACTTCACTGTTTGACGCAGTTTTTCTGTTCGACGAAGAAAGGCTGATCAGCCATTCCGACATCGCTCTGGCAGGTTTCGAACATGTGAGAAACTGGACCGACTTGCGCCGATTGCTACAAAGGGATTTCCCGACCTTTCCGGAATCTCAGGGCGCTGTGCGCGATAAGGGATATGTTGTGGTGTCTCCTATCGACTGCACTGTCGAGCGCGATGTTCTTTGCGAGTGGATTGACGGAATTGTCCGTGTCCGCCTGCGTGAAGCTGCCAAGGCCAAGCCCGCAGGGTCAGAAGCGCAGAACGATCCAACCCGGCTGGCCATGGATCAGGCCCCATACCCAGTGTGGCTGCTGGGTCAGAACAACCGGGTACAATGGTGCAACGCCGCCTATGTCGCACTCGTGCGCAAAGCTCGCGATCAGGACACCGACCTGACCGACCCCTTATTCCCTTCAACGCCCGAGGAACGATCCGTTGGAAAAACCAGAATATCTGTTGAAGTTTCAGGCAGTAGTAACAAGCTTTGGTTCGATCTGACTCAGGTAGAACACGCGTCCGGCCACCTGTGTTATGCCGTCGACATCAACGCCATCGTCCAAGCAGAAACCGCCCAGCGCAAATTTGTCCAGACGATGACCAAGACCTTTGCGCAGCTTTCAATCGGCTTGGCCATTTTCGATCGCAACCGGCAGCTTGCACTGTTCAATCCGGCTTTGATCGACCTGACCACCCTACCGCCAGATTTTCTAAGCTGTCGTCCGAGTCTAAGCAGCTTTTTCGACCGCCTTCGGGATCAGCACATGATGCCCGAGCCCAAGAACTATCGCAGTTGGCGGCGCCAGATGAATGACCTTCTCGAAGCCGCAGAAGATGGAAACTATCACGAGACATGGTCGCTCCCATCCGGCTCGGTCTATTCGGTCAGTGGTCGACCACATCCCGACGGGGCCGTGGCGTTCTTGTTTGAGGACATCACAGCCGAGATCACCCTGACGCGCCGCTTTCGGTCTGAAATGGACCTTATGCAGTCCATATTGGACAAGCTTGCAGATGGAATTGCCGTGTTTGCAGATGACGGTACCCTGGCATTGACCAACTACGCGTATCAAAAACTTTGGGGTGACGCAGAAGATGCCGGCTTTCAAACTGACACGGCCACAGATGTTACACGACGCTGGCAGGATCTCTGCCTTGCGACCCCGATCCTGGGCGAGATCAGGGACTTTTTGGAATTGCGTGATGATCGGGCGGAATGGTCGGCTGAAATTCAACTGAGAACCGGTACCCCTGTTCAATGCACGGTCACTCCGCTCCAGAACGGCGCGACCATAGTTCGTTTTTCCATTTCTAGAATCCCGTCGAAAATCCAGCAGATAGAACAGATCAGCGCTTGAACCGGGTTGCAGCCCGTCAGACGCAAGGCCATTGTGGCGCCATGACGACAAAGCCGCGATCCCTGACGTTTCAGTCCCCCGAAGAAACCGCCAATTTTGCCGAGCGTATTGGTGCAAACCTGCAATCGGGCGATGTTGTGTTGTTGGAAGGTGAGATCGGCAGCGGCAAGACACATTTTGCGCGCGCGCTTATTCAGTCGCTCATGTCCGAGCCCGAAGATGTCCCCTCACCCACGTTTACCTTGGTGCAGGTCTACGATACGCCAATTGGTGAAATATGGCACAGCGATCTCTATCGTCTGAGTGCGGTAGACGAGGTTGAGGAACTGGGCCTGATTGACGCTTTCGAAACCGCTATCTGCCTTGTTGAGTGGCCTGACAAACTTGGTCCACTTACACCAGGTGCCGCTTTGAAACTGACCTTTGAAACAGACCCTAACACTGAAGATATGCGCCATCTGACCCTGTCATGGCTTGATCCGAAATGGACGAAGAAACTGGAGACCTTCGGATGACAAACAGGACGATCCTTGCCGAGGCCCTGATTGCTCAAACCCAATGGGCCGATGCCACCCGTGCACCGTTGGCGGGCGACGCTTCGGACCGCCGCTACGAACGGCTGACCGACCAGGCCAGCGGACAAACGGCCGTTTTGATGGATGCACCACCTGAAAAATGCGAGGATGTCGAGGACTTTGTACGCATCGGGAATTACCTGCGTTCGGTCGGCCTGAGCGCGCCTGAGATCTACGCAGAAGATGCGCAATACGGCTTTCTGTTGCTGGAAGATCTGGGTGACGATCTTTTTAGCCGAGTGCTGGCAAAGGATCCTTCGAAGGAACGTGTTTTGTATGAAGCGGCAACAGACGTTTTGCTGCACCTGCATCAAGCGCCGTCTTTGTCTTTGACATCCTTTGACCCGCCGCTGATGACCGAACTGTGCACGCTGGCCTTTACAAGTTACGCGGCCGGAATTGTGGGGTCTTACGACGCACGTGCACTAAGCCGGTTTGAACACCGTTTCGCGGATGTTCTACACCGCGAAACATCAGGTGCGAAAGTGGTCGCGCTCAGGGACTATCACGCGGAAAATCTGATTTGGCTCCCGGATCGCGACGGGCTAAAACGCGTTGGCCTGCTGGACTTCCAATCAGCCGTTCTGGCGCATCCCGCCTATGATCTGGTCTCTCTTCTGCAGGACATTCGCCGCAAGGTCTCTCCCGGGGTCGAAATGCAGATGATCAATCGGTATATTGCGGCCTCTGGCATGGACGATCACGATTTTCGCACCGCTTACAGTGTGCTGGGCGCACAACGGAACCTGCGCATTTTAGGTGTGTTCGCACGCCTTGCCACGGACTTTGGCAAACCGCACTACGTGGACATGATACCAGCGGTCTGGGACCATCTGATGCGCGATCTGGATCATCCGGCCCTGGTTTCGATCGCACCGTTGCTGCACGAGGCTTTGCCCAGCCCAACCCCCGAAAACTTGAACAAGCTGAGGGTGCAATGACCGGTTCACCCTTTGGCGTGATGCTGTTTGCAGCAGGGTTTGGCACACGTATGGGCGCTTTGACCAAGGACCATCCCAAGCCGTTGATCAACGTGTCCGGGCGCCCTCTGATTGATCATGCGCTGGATCTTGTTTACGAACTTGACCCTGTGCGCATCGTGGCGAACGTGCATTACCATGCCGATCAGCTGTATGCGCATCTCAACCCCAAAGGGGTAATAATCTCACGCGAAGAACCAGAGATTCTGGAAACCGGCGGCGGATTAAGAGCCGCCCTGCCCTTGTTGGGCACCGACCCCGTTTTCACGCTGAACACCGATGCCATCTGGTCGGGCCCAAACCCTCTGACCCTGTTGCAGAAAGCGTGGGATCCGACCCGTATGGATGCGCTTTTGATGTGTGTTCCAATTGCCCAAACCATTGGTCACACGGGGGACGGAGATTTCTCGGCCGACACAGACGGGCGTATAACGCGCGGGCCGGGTTTGGTCTATGGGGGGGCGCAGATTATCAAAACAGATGGGTTGCACGCATTCCCGCAATCCGCGTTCTCGTTGAACCTGCTTTGGAACCAGATGCACGATCAAAATCGCCTGTTTGCTATAGAGTATCCGGGGCGATGGTGTGACGTCGGTCGCCCCGAAGGGATCGCACTGGCCGAAGGTCTGCTGACAGATGTTTGAACCCAGCACCCTGCCCCGCGTCTTTGCTGTGCCGCCCGGCACAGATTTCCCGAAAGCACTGGTGGATGGCCTACGGCAGCGCTGCTCTGGCCCGCCGGAAGCCTTGGCGCGGGTGGAAGTGGTTCTGAATACAAGGCGTATGGAACGGCGCGTGCGCGAGCTGTTCAATCAAGGGCCACCCTGCCTGCTACCACGCCTGTCGCTGGTCACGGATTTGGGGGAAAGCGTTGATTTGGCAAAGATTCCCCCTGCCATTCCACCGCTTCGACGACGTCTGGAACTCACGCAGCTGGTGGCCAAACTGCTGGAGCAACAGCCGGATCTGGCGGCGCGTTCTTCGGTCTTCGACCTCTCGGACAGCTTGGCGGCCCTCATTGATGAAATGCAGGGCGAAGGTGTGTCGCCCGAGGCCATTCGGCAGTTGGATGTCAGCGACATGTCGGGGCATTGGGCACGAGCGCAGGCTTTCATCGGCATTGCCGATCATTTCATCGATACCGGCGCAAATGCGATGGATGCGCAAGCCCGCCAACGCCGCGTTGTCGAAAACCTGATCGCGCGCTGGCAGGAGAATCCTCCGCAGCACCCAGTCATTCTGGCAGGCTCCACCGGGTCGCGCGGAACAACGCTTATGTTGATGGAGGCCATCGCGCGTCTGCCACAGGGGGCCTTGGTCCTGCCGGGTTATGATTTCGACCAGCCCGATCACGTTTGGCAGGGGTTGGACGATGCGCTGACATCGGAAGACCACCCACAATACCGGTTCCACAAACTGATGCGCGCGCTGGATCTTGCGCCTGATCAGGTTGCTGCATGGACTGACTTGTCCTCGCCTTCACGCGCGCGCAACCGTTTGGTTTCGCTCGCTTTACGCCCGGCACCGGTAACTGACGCCTGGATGACCGAAGGGCCTGAACTTACCGACCTGGAGGGTGCAACCAAAGCCCTGACCCTGGTCGAGGCGCAATCGCCCCGCGCCGAAGCTTTGACCATCGCCTTGCGCCTGCGACAAGCCGCTGAAGACGGTCAAACCGCTGCCCTGATTACACCGGATCGCATGTTGACCCGTCAGGTCAGCGCCGCACTGGATCGGTGGAATATCCTACCGGATGACAGTGCGGGCTTGCCTCTGCAACTCTCACCGCCCGGTCGTTTTCTGCGCCATGTGGCCAACCTGTTCACGCGCCGCCTTGAAGGCGAGGCGTTGCTGACGCTGCTGAAACACCCGCTGTGCCATGACGGCGGTGAGCGTGGCACTCATCTGTTGCATACGCGTGATCTGGAACTGAACCTTCGCCGCCATGGCCCGCCATTCCCCGACAGTATCAGCCTGACGGCATTTGCGATCCGCAAAGAAGCACCTGAAAGCTGGGTCAAATGGGTCGTACATCACTTTTGCGACCAGCACATCAGCGGCGAGCTGCATCTGTCCGACTGGGTAGACCGACTGACAACACTGGCCGAAGCGATCTCGGCTGGCAGCACAGGTGAAACCGGCACGCTTTGGGACAAAAACGCAGGTCAAAAGGCGCAGGCAGTCGTGAACTCTCTCAGAGATGAAGCGCAGCATGGTGGCCCGATGACGGCCCATGATTTTGCCGATCTTCTGGGCGCGCTTTTGGCCAGCGAAGAGGTTCGTGATCGCGATGCCCCGCATCCACATATCATGATCTGGGGTACCCTTGAGGCGCGAGTGCAGGGTGCCGACCTGCTGATTCTAGGCGGTTTGAATGAAGGAAGCTGGCCTGAGGCCCCGTCGCCAGATCCGTGGCTGAACCGCCAGATGCGGGACAAAGCCGGATTGCTGCTGCCTGAACGCCGGATCGGCCTGTCGGCACATGATTTCCAGCAAGCCATCGGCGCGCCCGAGGTCTGGCTGACCCGCGCGACCCGCTCGGATGACGCGGAAACGGTGCCGTCGCGCTGGCTCAACCGGCTGACAAACCTGTTGCAAGGGTTGCCGGAGCAGGGCGGTCGCAACGCTCTGGAAGAAATGGGTGCGCGTGGTCAGCGCTGGCTGGACTGGTCAGAAGCTTTGGAAGAAGCGCCGCGCATTGAGCCCGCTCCTCGCCCGTCGCCACGCCCGCCGGTCGCTGCACGCCCACGTCGCTTGTCAGTGACCGAAATCAAGCGGCTGATCCGCGATCCTTATGCGATCTATGCCAAACACGTGTTGCGCCTGAAACCGCTTGACCCCTTGGTGCAGGCCCCCGATGCCTTGCTGCGGGGCATCGTGATCCATGAAATCCTTGAGCATTTCGTTAAAGACAGCGTTCTCGACGGCGCTTTGCTGACACGTGAGAATTTCCTGAAACGGGCGCACAGCCTTCTGGACCAGCATGTGGCCTGGCCCACCGCCCGCAAACTCTGGCTGGCCCGGTTGGAACGGATCGCAGACGACTTCCTGAGCGCTGAACTCTCGCGCCGGGGTGACGGCGGGCCAATTGCGTTTGAAGCAGCTATGAAACTGGTGCTGAACCCTCTGGATTTTACCATCGTCGGACGTGCGGACCGGATTGATCGCAACAGCTGGGGCGCGCTGCGGATCATCGATTACAAAACCGGCGCGCCGCCCACAGAAAGTCAGCAATCCAAGTTCGACAAACAGCTGCTGATCGAGGCGGCCATGGCCGAGCAGGGCGGCATCGAAGGCATTGACCCGATAGACGTGGCCGAAGCCATCTTCATCGGCATGGGCGGCAGTTACAAAGAGGTCGCCGCACCCTTGATCAAAGAGCCGACCGATAAAGTTATTGCTGAGCTGAAAGAGCTGATTTCAGCTTATTTAGAGCCTGATCAGGGGTTTTCATCCCGCCGGATGCTGCACAAAGACACAGATATCGGCGACTATGATCATCTGGCACGGTTCGGCGAATGGGACCGAACCGCTGAAACTTGCCCTGAGGACCTGAAATGAGCCCGCGAAACGATGCAACCGAACGGCAAGTGCAGGCGGCGCGACCGGATGCCTCAACCTGGCTGGCGGCTAACGCGGGGTCGGGTAAAACGCGGGTTCTGACCGACCGCGTGGCGCGCCTGTTGCTGGGCGGGGTCCAACCGCAGCACATTCTGTGCCTGACCTATACCAAGGCGGCCGCCAGCGAGATGCAGAACAGATTGTTCAAGCGCCTTGGTGAGTGGGCAATGCTGGAAAATGCTGCTCTTTTGGAGCAATTGACCGATCTGGGCGTGCCCGGCGACATCGACTCGGACAGATTGGCGCAAGCCCGCACTTTGTTTGCCCGCGCCATCGAAACGCCGGGTGGTCTGAAAATCCAGACCATTCACTCGTTCTGCGCCTCGTTGCTGCGGCGGTTCCCGCTGGAGGCTGGGGTCAGCCCTCAGTTCTCCGAAATGGAAGACCGCGCAGCAGCGCTTTTGCGGGAAGAAATCGTCGAGGACTTCGCCGAAGGTCCGCAGGCCGGGTTGATTGAAGATGTAGCCCGGTTCGTGACCGATACGGGCTTTGACAAATTGACCGCCGCGATCACGCACAGGCGCAACCTGTTTGCACTGCCATTGGGCTGGTCCGACCTATTGAAACGGTTCGATCTTCCGGATGGCTTTGACGAAACGGCCCTGGCCGAGCGGGTGTTTCTGGGCGGCGAAGTCGAATTGATCCAGTCCATGCTGCCCGCTTTGACAGAAAGCGGCGTCAACGATGCCAAGGCAGCGGCCAAGCTGGCCAGTTTCACCGAAGCGCGATTGATGCATCTGCCGATGCTGGAGAGCGTATTCCTAACCGGAGCTAAAGCTAAGGAACCTTTCACCGCCAAGATCAACGGGTTTCCAACCAAACCCCTGCGTGAGGGCGAGCTGGCCGACCGGATGCCGCAATTGAAATCCTTCATGCTGCGGGTCGAGTCCGCGCGCGAACAGCGCCTTGCCTTGGTCGCGGCACAGAAAACCGCCGTCCTGCACCGCTTTGCCGCAGCCTTCCTGCCAGAGTACGAGCGACGCAAGCAATTGCGGGGCTGGCTGGACTTCGACGACCTGATCCTGCGCGCGCGGCAAGTGCTGAATGACCCGGCGGTGGCCGAATGGGTGCTGTATCGGTTAGACGGCGGCATCGACCATATTCTGGTGGACGAAGCACAGGACACCAGTCCGGACCAATGGGACGTGGTCGAGAAGCTGGCGCAGGAATTCACCAGCGGGGAAGGGGCCCGATCCGGGGTTGAGCGCACTATTTTTGTGGTCGGCGACAAGAAACAGTCGATCTATTCCTTTCAGGGCGCCGACCCGCAGGCGTTTGATCGGATGCAAGAGGAGTTTGGCCGGAAACTGGCTGAATCAGACTCTAAACTTTGGGATATGACGCTGGAATATTCGTTCCGCTCCTCCAGCGCCATCCTGTCTTTGGTCGATATTCTTTTTGAAAACCGGATCGAGGCAGGGTTTCACAAGGACAGCCTGCACCGCGCCTTCAAAGCTGACCTGCCGGGCCGGGTTGATCTTTGGCCTGTCGTGGAAAAGGTCGAAGAGGCCGAGGAAGGCGACTGGACCGATCCGGTGGATCGCCCCGGTGCGCGGCACCATACCGTCATTCTGGCCGAGCAAGTTGCACAATCGATCAAGGCCATGATCGAACGGGGCGAAACGATCCCTGAGGATGATAAGAACGGCACGTTTGTAAGACGAAAGGTGAAGCCGGGGGATTTCCTGATCCTCGTGCAGCGGCGGTCAGACCTGTTCGCCGAAATCATCCGCGCCTGCAAATCAGCCGGGCTGCCCATCGCCGGGGCCGACCGGCTTAAGGTGGGCGCTGAACTGGCGGTCAAAGACCTGGCCGCGCTGCTGAGCTTTCTGGCCACGCCCGAAGACAGCCTGTCATTGGCAACGGTTCTGAAATCCCCTTTGTTCGGATGGTCTGAACAGCAGCTTTTCGATCTGGCGCACCGGCGGCAGGAACAATTCCTCTGGGCTGCGTTGCGCAACCGGGCTGAGGAGTTTCCCGAAACGCTCGCCATTTTGAACGATTTGCGCAGCCAGATCGACTTTTTGCGCCCCTATGACCTGATCGAACGCATTCTGACCCGCCATGACGGGCGGCGCAAATTGCTGGGCCGCCTGGGCGCCGAAGCGGAAGACGGCATCAATGCGTTGCTGTCTCAGGCGCTGGCCTATGAGCGCACCGATATCCCCAGCTTGACCGGGTTTTTGGTCTGGATGCAAACCGACGATCTGGAAATCAAACGGCAGATGAGCGGTGTGGGCAATATGATCCGCGTAATGACCGTGCATGGATCAAAGGGTCTTGAAGCTCCGATCGTGATCCTGCCGGATACCGGCAAACGCCAAGCACCGCGCGATGCCGAGATCATGGTGACCGAAGGCATTCCGCTGTGGAAAGTGTCGACAGATGTCTCGCCCAAACTGATCGTTCAGGCGCGGGAAGAGGCGCGTACGCGTGAGGAAAATGAACGGCTCCGGTTGCTATATGTGGCTCTAACACGGGCCGAAAAGTGGTTAATCGTGGCCGCAGCCGGCGAATTGGGGAAAGACGGCAACAGCTGGTACCAAATGGTCGAGGCCGCGATGGAGATGGCCGGAGCCGCACAGCTGCCGGGTTCCGACATTCGCCGCCTGTCTCACGGGAATTGGGATGCGCTGCCTTTAGTTGAACAGCCACAATTGGCGACTGAATCGTTCGGGGTACCAAACATATTTCTGCATCCGGCACCCGAACCCACTGAAACCACAAGCACGCTCAGCCCTTCGGATCTGGGGGGGGCCAAAGCGTTGCCCGGTGATGTCGGTTTGGATGAAGACGCTGCGAAACTGCGTGGAACACGTATTCACCTGTTGCTGGAGCACTTGCCGATAGCTGAACCGGAGACTTGGCCCGAACTTTGCGCGCGGCTGCTACCGGACATGCAGGACACAGACCGGCAAGAGCTTTTGACCGAAGCCGCCCGGGTTCTGACGGCTGAACCGCTGAGGAATATTTTTGCACCTGAAACTCTGGCCGAAGTTCCAGTAACCGCAGATTTGAATGGGCAGCGCATGCATGGGGTCATCGACCGGCTGGTCGTTTCGGACACGGACGTGCAAGTGGTTGATTTCAAAACAAATGCAACTGTTCCAATTCGCGTTGAAGACTGCCCTGAGGGCCTGTTACGCCAAATGGGGGCTTATGCGCAGGCGCTTGCTCAGATCTATCCTGACCGCAGCATTCGAACCGCCATTCTTTGGACCCGAACCGCGAACCTCATGTGGTTGCCACACGATCTTGTGACGGATGCCCTGACCCGCGCTCGGATACCTTGACCTTACCCCACGCGGCACCTACGTTCTGTTCCCGAGTTTACCCCATTCAGGAGACAGAATATGTCGACCGTAGCCGTTACCGACGACACCTTTGACGCCGAAGTCAAGAACTCGACCGTTCCCGTGGTCGTGGACTTCTGGGCAGAATGGTGCGGCCCATGCAAGCAAATCGGCCCCGCACTGGAAGAGCTGGCCGCCGAGTATGGCGACAAGGTGAAAATCGCCAAGGTGGATGTGGACAGCAACCCAAACTCTGCCGCTGCGATGGGCGTACGCGGTATCCCCGCGCTGTTCATCTTCAAGGATGGTCAGGTTGTTTCCAACCGCGCAGGTGCAGCACCCAAGGCCGCGCTGCAAAGCTGGATCGACGAATCCATCTGATCTGGTCCTAGCAGAACGTTTCAAAGGCGCCTCAGATCGGGGCGCCTTTTTTGTTGTATATGTCGGAGAAACCAATGGCAAAAACGCGTGTTCTTGTAGAATTCGGCATGGGTACATCCCTGCGCCGAATGGACTATACCGAGGCGTCGTTACGGGCGATCAAGGATGCGCTGTGGCACAACTCGGTCAACATGGCCGAACTGTTCGGGTTTCCTAAAGAGGCAATGATCATCGATGCCGAAATCGGTGTGCAGAAACCAGATCAGGTGGACACTGACGCGCTGAAGGCAATCTTTCCTTATGGTCAGCCGAATATCACCGTCACCAGAGGTGGGCTGGATATCGAAAAGCCACATGGGGACGGGTGCACGGTCATCGCAAACGCCGCCCTGATCGTTTCCTTTGACATGGAGCCCGCGCAATGAGTGAAAAACGCATCATTCTGGAGATGGGAACAGGCAACGACCTGTATGGTCAGGACTATACCAAAGCGGCGCGGCGCGCGGTGCAGGATGCGTTGCATCATTCATCAATCACACTGTTTTCCAAACTGGGCATTGATCATTCCCAGATGCGGGTCAGCGTGACCATCGGTGTCCAAAAGCCTGATCAGGTGGATTGTGATCTGGTTGCTGTCGATCTGCCGCGGGGCCGTGCCGAAGTACGCGCGGTCAAAGGCGGGCTGGACGTAACGGACAGCGACGCTGGAACCCGCCACGTGATTGCGACCGCAGCGGTCGAAGCATTCCTACCCGACCTGTCGGGGAAATACGTACAAAGCTGACAAAGAAAAAGCCGCTCGGGGTTCCGGGCGGCTGTTCCAATTCGGTAATCCAGACGAAGGATCAGATATTTGCGATGCTTTCGCGGGTCAGACCGATGTCTTCCAGCTGTGCGTCGCTGAGCTCCGACAGAAGGTTCCGTGTTTTACGTGCGTCGTTCCATTTCGCAACAGATTTGACGACGTTTGAGAACGCGTCCGCCACGTGCAGGATGGTAGCTGCTCCGAGCGGCGCATGAATGTTAGCTGTGGTTGCCATGTGCGCAGTCCTTAGATGTGAAACAGCCGACCCGTTGTCGGTTGTAAGCCTCATGTAGTCCCGCGCGCTTGGACTCACAATTGCTGGTCTGGTAACCCCGGATTGCATTTTCTGCATATCTTTTGGGCACTTTAAGAACGGGTTGCGCCAACACCTTACCCGGCCCATATATACCGCCAGCGAAAACGGAGACGATCATGGCAGATAACGACTTTCCCGGTTGGCACGGCACGACGATCATTGGCGTCAAAAAGAACGGTCAGGTTGTCATAGCCGGTGATGGTCAGGTCAGCCTCGGTCAGACCGTGATCAAGGGAACGGCCCGCAAAGTGCGCCGTTTGTCGCCCGGCGGGTTCGAGGTTGTGGCAGGTTTTGCCGGATCGACCGCAGATGCTTTCACACTGCTGGAACGTTTGGAAGCCAAGCTTGAGGCCACACCCGGCCAACTGGCCCGCGCTTCGGTCGAACTGGCCAAGGACTGGCGCACCGACAAATACCTGCAAAAGCTTGAGGCGATGCTGATCGTCACCGACGGCAATGATCTGCTGGTCATCACCGGGGCAGGGGACGTGCTAGAGCCTGAACACAACGTGGCCGCCATCGGATCGGGCGGAAACTTTGCACTGGCCGCGGCCCGCGCGATGATGGACAGCGACAAAGAAGCCGAGCAGGTGGCGCGCGAAGCCATGGCGATTGCTGCCGATATTTGCGTCTATACAAACGGCAATCTGACGGTTGAAACCATTTCAGGCTAACAATGCCTTGATCTCTTTCCCTTTCCAGCGACGGTGCATTCCGATCAACCCGAAGATCGCGGCGATGACCACGATGTAGTAAGGCACGCGGATGTCGATACTCATCAACCCGCCGCCGATAAGGGACATAATCCCGCCAGACAGACAGAAGACCGCCGTGGTCACGCCCATGACCCAGCCTTGGTCCGTCTCACTAACGCTGGACGAGAACAGGCCCAACATGGTTGGATATGCGACACCGAACAGGAAGTAGAAGAAGAAGACCGGCACATAGCTGAGCACGCCACTGGGGCTGAAGGCAAAGGCCAGGCCGCAAATCACCATCACGATGAGAGACGTGTAGATGATCTGGTGTTTGCTGAAACGCTCTTGCGCGGGCTTGACGAGGAACGTGCTCGAGAACGCCAACGCAAAGCCGATCACCACCATGGCCATGCTGCCACCGATCACACCGTATCCAAAAGCGCTTGTCAGGAAGTTGTCGACGAAAACATAGAAAGTCACGTTGGCGATCATGAAGAATGCATAGACCGGCAGGATTTTCAGAACCATCGGATGCCCGCGCACGGCGATCAGACTGTCGGTGATGTCGCGTGGACGGAACACAAAGGGTTCACGCTCGGTCCGGGTATCCTTGAAAAAGGTTGTGACCAGGAAAATGGCAATCAGAACCAGAACAAATGCGCCATAGAACGGGGTTTTCAGGGTTGCGTAACTGCCCAACAAGGCCGCGTCGGACAGGACCGCTCCGATAATCGGGCCGCCCACCAGACCAAAGCTGACGCCGGTCACGATATAACCCATGTTCCGGTCGCGGTCGGCGGCATCGGTGCTGCCGTCAATCATCGCCGCCTGCGCGATGGGCTGGTTGCCAGCCGTGAACCCGGTGATCGAGCGCCCGACGATCAGCAGCAACAGGCTATTCATGTAAAGCGCCGCGATGGTCAGTGCATAACCGACCAGTGCTCCACCCAGACAGACCAACAGCGCGTTCTTGCGCCCGATGGAATCCGAGACTTTGGAGACGTAAACGACCCCAAGAAACCAGGACAGGAAGAAACATCCAATCACGAGGCCATAATAAAAGTGGCGTCGCCCGACTGGTGTGCTGTCTGGCAGGAACCCGGACTTGGTCTCCATGATGAGCGAGTTGATGATCGGAAAGACCAGCCCTTGCCCGATCAGGTCGACAAATACCACGAACAATAAGGTGATCTTGGCAATCTTGGTCATTAAAAACGCCCCCGGTTCCAATACCTTGAGGCGAGTGTAACAGACAGTTGCTCTGTTACCTAAAGCGTTTCGGGTTTTATCTGAATCAAACTGCGACGCGAAAGTCCCGAGAACGCCGGAAGCGTGGCAGGGTATTCACGTCGCAAGTTAAAGCCGAAGCGCGTTAAGGCTTGTCAGAGGCCGGGGGGGTCGGCCTCTGACCTGAGTGGTTACTTCAGCGATGCAACGCCCAGCGGCACACCGGCGACTTCGCACCAGATGTACACTTCGTTGTAACCCGACACATCCATGGTCGGCGGCACGGCATAAGATTGCTTGCCGGTTAGGTGCAGCAGTGCGCCCAGTTTGCTGTCGGGGGCATATTTGCCATCTTTACCAAATGCGACACGCGGGTCGGGGCCGTTGTCCAGCGAGAAGTCCTCGCCCAGTTCAACGATGTAACGGTCGCCATCCTTGACCAGTTTCACCGAACCGGTGGTGATGTGGTTCGAGCGACCCTCGAACGAGCCTTTCTTTTTGGCGCCGCCGGCCAGGGCAGTGGTGGTACCGGCCAGGGTGAGCGCTGCGCCCGTGGCAGCAGCTTTCACAAAAAGCGATCGACGAGTCATCATGATTTGATATCTCCATTGATAGATGCAGGCAGGTTTGCCCGTCGCAAAAACTATGCCGTACGTGCTGCACCCATGGCGATTCACATCGGCACGAATTTCCGTGTGCACCCCCTGAGTTGGCGTGAGTTTTCCGTGATCAGCTTGTGTTTTCCCGTCTTATGATTAGGTTCCGTTTCGAAACAACCGGATTGAATACACATGACCGACCTGACCCCGCGCGAGATTGTCTCGGAACTGGACCGCTTTATTATTGGCCAGAAGGATGCCAAACGAGCGGTGGCCGTTGCCTTGCGTAATCGGTGGCGGCGCAAACAGCTGGCCGATGACATTCGGGACGAAGTCTACCCCAAGAACATTCTGATGATCGGCCCGACCGGTGTCGGCAAGACCGAGATCAGCCGACGTCTGGCCAAACTGGCCCGTGCGCCCTTTATCAAGGTCGAGGCCACCAAGTTCACCGAGGTTGGTTATGTCGGTCGAGATGTCGAGCAAATCATTCGTGATCTGGCGGATGCAGCCATTGTCCAGACCCGCGAATACATGCGCGAGGATGTTAAAGCGCGCGCGCATCAGGCCGCCGAAGATCGTGTGATTGCCGCAATCGCAGGCGAAGACGCCCGCGAAGGCACGCGCGAGATGTTCCGTAAAAAACTAAAAGCCGGAGAACTGGACGACACGGTGATCGAGCTGGAGCTCTCCGACACTTCAAACCCGATGCCGATGTTCGACATTCCCGGGCAGCCGGGCAGTCAGATGGGCATGATGAATCTGGGTGACATTTTCGGCAAGGCGTTTGGCGGACGAACCGTTAAGAAACGCATGACGGTCGCTGAAAGCTATGACGCGCTGATCGGAGAAGAGGCCGACAAGCTGCTGGATGACGAAACCGTCAATCGGGTTGCCCTCGAGGCGGTCGAGCAAAACGGGATCGTTTTCCTTGATGAGATCGACAAGGTCTGCGCCCGTTCGGACGCGCGCGGTGGCGATGTCAGCCGCGAAGGGGTGCAGCGCGACCTGCTACCTCTGATCGAAGGCACCACCGTCAGCACCAAACACGGCCCGGTAAAAACCGACCATATCCTGTTCATCGCCTCAGGCGCGTTCCACATCGCCAAACCTTCGGACCTTCTGCCAGAACTGCAGGGCCGTCTGCCCATCCGCGTTGAACTGCGTGCGCTCACCGAAGAGGACTTCGTGCGCATTCTAACCGAAACCGACAACGCCCTGACCAGACAGTACACCGCCCTGATGGGGACCGAAGAGGTCACGGTCAGCTTTACTGAAGACGGCATTGCCGCACTGGCTAGGATTGCTGCAGACGTGAACCAGAGCGTTGAAAATATCGGCGCGCGCCGGCTTTACACGGTGATGGAGCGGGTGTTCGAAGACCTCTCATTTGCTGCACCGGATAAGGCCGGAACGGAGATCACTGTCGATGCGCAATTCGTCAGTGACAATCTTGGTGAATTGACCAAGTCCGCAGACCTGAGCCGTTACGTTTTGTAACAGGGCCAGCCGTTTTTTGCCGCTCTTTCAGACGTTCGACGCTGGACGCGGAGTGAGAATAAGATAGCGTAAGCACGATTCAACCCGAGGGCTGGCACGTGCTGCGCTATTTCATCGTTTTACTCTTGTCCCTTTCGCTGAGCGCCTGTGTTGATCGGACTGTGTCCGAAATTGTTCCATCGGCTGTGGCTGTTGGTACACCTGAAACGATTTTTGCCAGTACGACCCGAGCGCGCGAAGTCGATGGATCTTATGGGTTCCGGCGTGGCGAGACGCTCCAGTTTCTGGAAACGACGGTTTCGATTCCGCCAACACATACTCCGGGTACGCTCAAATTCTCATATGCAAACCCCAACCCGCAGAAGGAATTCGTACTGACAGGCGTGACCGAGCTGGACGGCCCGCGGGGTCTGCGCGAACACCTGCGCGGTCAAGATGACGTTACGATTTTTGTACACGGCTATAACTCGACTCAGACCGAAACCATCTTCCGCGCCGCTCAACTGACCCATGACATTGGTCTTCCGGGATCTACGCTGGTGTATTCATGGCCAAGCCGAGCAACCGGCTATGGGTATGCCTATGACCTGGACAGCATGCTGTTCGCCCGCGACGGGCTGGAGCAGACCATCCGCGAACTCAAGGCCATGGGGGTAAAGCGTGTTATTCTGGTCGCACATTCCATGGGCGGCGCCTTGTCGATGGAAATGATGCGACAAGCTGAGCTGCAGGAACCCGGGTGGGCGAAAAGAAACCTCGAAGGTGTCGTGCTGATCTCACCGGATCTGGATCTGGATCTGTTTCGCTCGCAAATGAAACGCATCGACAATCCACCCGACCCGTTTCTTGTTATGGTATCCCAAAAGGACAAAATCCTGAATATCTCGGCTCGTCTGCGCGGCACGGATGAGGGTGAAAGGCTTGGAAACATCAGCTCGATCGCCTCGCTTGAAGAATTCCCGATCAGCGTGATCGATACCACCGCTTTCAACAGCGATGCTGCGTCCTCGCATTTCGTCGCCGCAACCTCTCCGGCACTGCTGTCGATCCTCAGCTCGTTGCGGCGCATCAACAGCACGTTCGGGCGCGAAGATCGGCAGGCCATCGATATTCTCGTGCCGCCCAGCGAACGCAATCCCGATGGCGCCACTGAAATTGTATTGACCGAAACCGGACAGGCCGAGGTGACCACACCGTGACGCAGTTTAATCTGCGTCGGTTTCTAACTGACAATGCGGCGTGGTTGGGAGCCGGAGTCCTGCTGACCTTCCTGTCCAGTTTTGGGCAGACCTTCTTTATCTCGGTCTTTGCCGGTGAAATTCGCACTGCTAACGGCCTCAGCCACGGGGCCTGGGGTGGGTTGTATTCTCTGGGCACGCTCGTAGCGGCACTGGTGATGATCTGGGCGGGCGGGCTGACAGATGTTTTCCGCGTCCGCATGTTGGGACCTGTGGTTCTGGCCGGGTTGGCGTTGGCGGCACTGGCCATGTCGCTGAACAGCTGGGTATTGCTGCTGCCCGCGGTGATCTTTCTTTTGCGCCTGTTTGGGCAAGGCATGAGCACCCATCTTGCGATGGTTGCAATGGCCCGTTGGTTCACCGCAACACGGGGCAAGGCCTTGTCCATTGCCTCGGTCGGATACGCGATCGGAGAGGCGCTGCTGCCGCTGGCATTTGTCACGGCCATGGTGTTTCTGGACTGGCGGTGGCTGTGGGGGCTTGCAGCCATTATCGTATTGCTGGGTATTCCAATTCTGATGCGCCTTCTCAGGGAAGAACGCACCCCGCAAAGCCTTGCAAGCGAATATTCAGCCACCGGTATGCAAGGCCGTCACTGGACTCGGAGTGATGCGCTAAAACACCCGTTGTTCTGGTTTATGGCACCCGCTGTCCTTGGGCCTTCGGCTTTTGTCACGGCCTTCTTTTTTCATCAGGTCCATTTGGCCGAGGTGAAAGGATGGGCTCACATCCAATTGGTCGCCTTGTTTCCCGTTTACACCGGGGTATCGCTGCTTTCGATGTTTGCGGCCGGCTGGGCGTTGGACAAATGGGGCACAGCACGGATGATGCCTTATTACCAGCTGCCGATTGCGCTGGGTTTTGTGACTCTTGCCCTGACGACCTCGATTGCCGGGGCGACGCTTGGGCTGGTTCTTCTGGCACTCACCGCCGGGGCAAACAGCACGTTGCCCAGCGCCTTCTGGGCCGAGTTCTACGGCACCCGACACATCGGTGCGATCAAAGCGATGGCAACAGCGGTCATGGTTCTGGGTTCGGCGATCGGTCCGGGTCTGACCGGAGTGCTGATCGATTGGGGCGTTTCGTTGGATACTCAGTTCCTGTGGACCGGAGGATTTTTTGTTCTGGTCTGCACGCTGGTCCGTGTTGGTGTCACCCGTGCGGCACGATCCCTTTAGCGAAGACGCCGCAGGTAAACGTAATAAGCTCCATCCCCACCATGGCTTATGTGG
Organism: Ruegeria sp. HKCCA5929; assembly: GCF_013034525.1. Classification (NCBI taxonomy): domain Bacteria; kingdom Pseudomonadati; phylum Pseudomonadota; class Alphaproteobacteria; order Rhodobacterales; family Roseobacteraceae; genus Ruegeria; species Ruegeria sp. HKCCA5929. Next base: position 782,606 of record NZ_WQGE01000002.1, on the reverse strand, counting down.
GCGGGCGTAACCTGCATCACCGCCTGTGCCAGTGGCGGTATGGTCAGCCAATGCGGCACCTGATTGCGGAGTACTCCGCGTGGGGTCGGAATCGGGCCCGGTTCGTCCCGATCCTTTCCTTTGCCGGTCACAACCAAAACCAAACGTTTGCCTTGGGCTTGCGCTGTCAGGACAAAACGGATCAGCGCGGGATGCGCCGTGTCGACCCGCATGCCGTGCAAGTCCAGTTTGCTTTCCGGTTTGAGTTTACCGCGCTTCATTCGGCCAAAAGCTTTGTTGTCCATCTGAACCGGCGTTCTGCGCAGCGCATCTGTGACCGATGGCTTCAAATCATTTGGCTTTGGTTTGGTCTGATGAGTTTCACCAATTTCAAACGCTTCGAACCGAGGCCTCGGCGTTTTTTTCGGCTTGGGTTTCGGCAATGAGGTCGGATGCACCGTCTGTGGAATTTCCGGATGCATCCGTTCGGCTTGTTTGGCGACCTTGCGCCACAGCTCGATCTCTTCTGTCGTCAGTTTGCGCCGGGTCATCAGAATTCGTCCGGCAGCAGGGCATAGGCCCGCTGTATAGGCAACAAAACGATCATCCGACCCGGATCTTTTAACCTGCCCGCAGCTTGCCCGGCCTCGTCACCCGTTCCGAAAAAGATGTCTGCCCGCTGGGCACCCTTGATGGCGGCCCCTGTGTCCTGCGCGATCATCAGGCGACGCATCGGGTTTTTGCCATCCTTCTCAACCCAGACCGGTGCCCCCAATGGCGTATAGGCCGGATCCGCCGCAATGCTGCGCATCGTTGTAATCGATCGGTTCATGGCCCCCAATGGCCCAAGTTCGGGCGCAACGCGCGAGACTTCACGAAAGAACACATAGGACGGATTGTGGAACAGCAGCTCGGCACCGGCCTCAGGGTTCTTGCGCACCCAGGCTCGGATCATCTGAGCACTGACCTCATGCGCGCCTAAAATCCCGCGCCGAACCAGTTCGACACCGATAGATCTGTACGGATGACCGTTTGCGCCCCCGTATCCCACTCGCAAGGCACCACCATCGGGCAGCCGCACACGTCCCGAACCCTGAATTTGCAGGAAAAACAGCTCGACCGGGTCATCGACCCAGGCAATTTCAAGCCCGCGACCCTGCATCACATCACCAGTCAGGATTTCCCGACGGCTGAGCCATGGCCCGTCTCGCGCTTCGGGGGGCATCTTGTAAATGGGGTACTTGAAACGATCAGTCCGGCTGCGCGCACCATCAAGCTCTGGCTCAAAATACCCCGTGAACAGGGCGTCTTTGCCATCCTCGACCAAGACGGGGCGGAAAAAGAGTTCAAAAAACGCCCGTGCTGCATCCGCTTCATACGTTCCCGCAACTCCGCATAACGCACGCCAGTCCGGGTCCTTCAGATCGCCGCAAGTGTTCAGAAAAACGGAAAGGGCCGCGCCGTGGTCATCTTCGGCCCAGCCCTGAAGATCGTCAAACGACAGAATGGAGCGCGTTGCCTCGGCTCCGGCAGCGCTGGCGGCGGTCATTGCACCCACCAGAAAAAGCGACCGGAGCGTGGCAATCATGCGTCCGTGGCAACAAGCAGCCAGTTCGGATCGTCCTTGCCCATCACACGGGCAAAGGTCCAGCTGTCCTTTTGGCGTTTCACGGTGTTGGGGTTGCCCTCGACAATATCACCGCCGCGATCCCGCACGACCGAGGTCAGTTCACCCACAAACTTCATGGTGATCTCGGCCTCATTGGTGTCTTTGTCGAACTTGACATCCGACAGGGTGGTTTCCCGTACACCGATAAATTCAGCTTCGATGGTCAGGCCCTGATCTTCGCGGGCAGCGACGACCGAGACGAATGTTTCAAATACCTCTTCCGACAGGAACGGCTGTATTTCGTCCAGGTTGCCTTTTTCGAACCCCATCACAATCATCTCATAGGCACCGCGTGCGCCCTGAACAAATTCATTGACAGAAAAGGCGGGCTCAACCCGTTTCATCGCGGCCAGGGTTTGCGCCTGTTCGCTGTCTTCGGCGACATGGTCAGTGATGTCATGATCCGGGCCGCCTTCGATCACCTCGAAATCGCGACGCGATTTATGCGCTTCAGGCTGTTGCTGCAAAGGTGGTTTCTCAAAACCTTCACGCGTACCCAATACGCTTTTGAGGCGCAGGATCAGGAAAACGGCAATTCCGGCCAGGACCAGTAGCTGGATCATGGGTTCGTTCATTTCATCCTCTTTTCAGAACCGCGACTTTGTATACGCGGCCTCATGCTACTATGTAGGTGAGCGTGGGTGGCAAGTCCACAGCCCGGCCTTAGGGAAAGGATAGCGCAAATGTATCTGTTCTTGGCATTTTTATTGGTGCCTATCATCGAGATCGCTCTGTTTATTCAAGTAGGTGGTCTGATTGGACTTTGGCCAACTCTTGCCATCGTTGTGCTGACCGCCGTTCTGGGCACGGTTCTGGTGCGGACACAAGGTCGCATGGCATTGGTAAATTTGCAGCGATCGTTCGCTGAACTGGACGACCCGACCGAACCTTTGGCCCATGGTGCTATGATCCTTTTGTCCGGCGCATTGCTGCTTACACCGGGTTTTTTCACCGATGCCATAGGATTTGCCTTGCTGGTACCGGGCGTTCGTGTCGCTGTTTTCCGCTACCTGAAGTCGAAAGTCACCGTGGCACAGTTTCAGATGGGACCGGGCACAGGATTTCAATCGCGACAAAACCCTTTCGAGCAGGGGGACATCATTGACGGTGAATTCAGCGAAGTTCGCCCGAAAAAAGACCCTTCTAAGCCGTCGAAATGGGTGGAAGGGCCCCACCAGCATTGAGGTGCCGCGCCCAACTTGCTAAGCAGTAGCGAAATTTAATTTTGGAGTAGATCCATGGCCGAAGAAAACGCTGCAGAAAACACTGCGGCCCAAGCCGCCCCGCAAGTTCAAATGCGGGTTCTGGGGCAGTTCATCCGTGACATGTCTTTTGAAAACGTGATGGCGCAAAAGGGTGTGTCAGGCGACGTGCAGCCGGAAATCGCTGTTCAGGTGAACCTGGACGCGAAAAAGCGCAGCGCTGAACATCAGTTCGAAGTGTCCATCAAGCTGAACCTGACATCCAAAGCAAAAGGCATGGATGATGTGCTGTTCCTGTGCGAACTGGACTATTGTGGGCTGTTCCACGTGGAAGGCGTGCCAGAAGATCAGATGCACCCGTTCCTGATGATCGAGTGCCCGCGGATGCTGTTCCCGTTCCTGCGCCGCATCGTCAGCGACATCACCCGTGATGGCGGCTTCCCGCCGGTGAACCTGGACAATATCGATTTCGTGGCGCTGTATCGCAACGAATTGATGCGTCGTCAGGCCGCTCAGGCCGAAAAGACCGACGCTTAAGGCTTCGACCCGTGCCTGACCGGATCAGGCGCGGGTCCACAGGGCGCTTTCGCCCAGCTTCTCTACAAACGCTTCATGTGCTGCGCGTTCATCTTTGGTGATCCGGGATGGCAATGCCGCGCTACGCGGCGCCGGTCGCCAGTCTTCACCGCCACCGGATGCAGATGATGCGGACGTGGACAGGCCAAAATCAGGCTGCCGCCCTCCGATCAGCTCAAGATAAACCTCGGCCAGTATTTCAGAGTCGAGCAAAGCACCGTGCAGAACACGGTTCGAGTTGTCGATATTAAATCGACGACACAGCGCATCCAAAGATGCTGGGGATCCGGGAAACCGTTTGCGGGCGATTGCCAGCGTATCCAGCGCTTGTTCCATCGGGATCAACGGCGCGCCCATCCACTTCAGTTCAGCGTTCAGGAACTTCATGTCAAACGATGCGTTGTGGATTACCAACCGCGCATCCCCAACAAATTCACGAAACCCGTGACCCACCTTGGCAAACACCGGTTTGTCTTTCAGCGTTACCTCACCCTTTTCCGGTGGACGCGGGTTTTCCAACAGATCCGGGCCGATGCCATGCACGCCAAACGCCTCATCCGGCATACCGCGTTCAGGGTTGATATAGACGTGATAGGTTTCACCCGTCGCGACGTGGTTCCACAGCTCAACGGCACCAATCTCAACAATCCGGTCCCCGCTTTCGGGATCGAACCCGGTGGTTTCGGTATCGAGTACGATCTCACGCATCTTTCATCCCCGCCCGTATTTGCCTGACCACATCCTGCACCTGCTGACGGGCATGGTCCAGCGTGTCTGTTACGATTACAAAATCCGACCGCGCGCATTTCTCTGCATTCGGCATCTGCTTGGCGCGGATCTGTTCGAACTGCGCCTCGGACATGGTTCCCCGTTCCATAACTCGGCGCTTTTGTTCGTTAGCCGGGATCGAAACGCAGGCGACGGCGTCCATGGCTGCATCTCCGCCCGTTTCGAAAAGAAGTGGTATGTCGAACACCAAAATATCGCTTGTTGTGTTTTCACGAAATTCTGCGCGATCTTTCGCAACCAGAGGATGCACAATCGCTTCGATTGCTTTCAACGCTTCGGGGTCGGCAGCAATGATCCGCTTTAACGCGTCCCGGCTTACAGCTCCGTCGACAATCGCGGCAGGGAAGGCTGCTCGCATTGGTTCAACCGCAGCACCTCCGGACGTGTACAACCGGTGCACTGCTGCGTCAGCATCCCACAAAGCACAGCCTTCTTCGAGAAACATCTGTGCTGTGGTGCTTTTCCCCATGCCGATAGAACCGGTCAGGCCAAGGGCAAAACTCATGCCAAAGCCGCCGCGCGCGTCTCTGCATCCACTTCGGGACGCACGCCAAACCACCGCTCAAACCCCGGAACCGCCTGATGCAACAACATGCCCAAACCATCAACCGTCGTGCAGCCTGCATCTTCCGCAGTTTTCAGCAGGTTTGTCTTTAACGGGGCATAAACCAGATCCGTGACAACGGCGCCGGGCTGCAACCCATCCAGAGGAACCCGCAATTCCGGCTGGCCCTGCATCCCCAATGAGGTCGTGTTGACCACCAGTTCCGCATTTTCGATGACGTTTCCGGCCTGAACCCAATCAACAACGCGGATTCGTTGGCCAAATTCCTCTTTCAGATGATCGGCACGGGCACGCGTTCGATTGGTCAACAGGATTTCCGGCACACCTGCATCGGACAAGGCTTGCAGAACAGCGCGCGCCGCCCCGCCGGCCCCAAACACTACGGCCGGGCCGTCTTTGGCATTCCAGTCGGGGGCACCGTTGCGCAGGTTTTCCATGAACCCGTACCCATCAGTGTTATCTGCATGGATTGAGCCATCTTCGCGGAACACCAGTGTATTCGCAGCACCAATCACCGTTGCGCGGTCGGATACGTGATCCGCGATCTTCAACGCTGCTTCCTTGTGGGGAACAGTCACGTTGGCCCCGACAAAGCCCGCCTTGGGCAGGGTGCGGAGCACGGTTTCCAGATCGGCAGGGGCAACATCCATTGGGATGTAATGCCCGGCGAGGCCATACGTCTTTAGCCAATGACCATGCAATTTCGGTGAACGCGAATGCCCAATGGGATGTCCGATCACCCCGGCCAGAGGAACCCGGTAGTCCGTCATTGATCGATCACCCCTTTGACAGCCAAAAAGTTGAGAAGCTCCAACAGGGGCATACCCAAAACGTTAAAATAGTCGCCGTCAATGGTGGCGAACAGCCGGACACCTTCTTCTTCCAGCTTATATGCTCCAACGGCATGGCGGATACTGTCCCAGTTCCGTGAAACATAATCCTTCAAATAGGCATCAGAGCTGGCCCGCATCCGCAACCGTACCTGTCCTACATGCCGCCAAATCGGTTCGCCGTCCTGATAGATCACGGCCGCAGACAAAAGCATGTGCCGTTTGCCGCGCAGCTCTTTTAGCTGAGCGACTGCCTGTTCCGAGGTTTCAGGTTTTGACAGCAACTGACCGTCAAAATCCAGAACCTGATCACACCCCAGCACCATAGCGCCAGGGTTTTTGTCACTGACCTTGCGCGCTTTCATTTCAGCAAGCGTGTCGGCAATATCCCGTGGTGACGCGTTTTCAGCCAGCAAGGCGCGCTTGGTTGTGTCTTCATCCACGCGCGCGGTTTGAACGGTGAATGGTACACCTGCATTCTCAAGCAGCTGCGCCCGTATCGCAGATCCCGACGCCAGAATAATGGGGACAGACATGTGGAAAACCCCGTGTGCAAGTCGATGAGAGTTCTGGGGTGCTTTGTATGGTTTTCCGGTTGACACGCAACCCCGGGAAAATCGTGTCAAAGATCCCCGAGTCGCTCAAATCCCATCCAACCGGGACAAGGATAAGTCTGATCACCGGGATAACTGAACCATCCCAAGATAGCCAAAGATTTATCCCCAGATCATCAGCCTGTTGTTATGGGATAGTACATTGTTTTTAAATATAAAAAAGATAACTTCAACAGAATCATCGGAAAGTGAGATTGTTCTGTCCACCTTGGGGAAAACACATGGGTAAAACAGTAATCCACGGTTTTTGAACGCCCTACAAAACCATCTTCCTTTTTCTTTTCTTATTTTTTTATTAGGGAGAGTTCCGAACAACGCTCGGAGCCAAAATGACTGATCTTCTTTTCACGCTGTACCCGTGGGTGAAGTCACTTCATATCATGGCCGTAATCTCGTGGATGGCAGGTCTGTTCTATCTACCACGCTTGTTCGTCTATCACGTTGAGAAAGCTCAGGCTGTCGACGGGGCACAAGAAATTTTCTTTGAAATGGAAGAAAAGCTCCTGCGTGTGATTATGCGCCCTGCGATGATCGTGGCGTGGGTGTGTGGCCTGATCATGGTGTTCACACCGGGCATTGTTGGATGGGATTGGTCCTGGCCTTGGGTCAAAGGCGCGGCCGTGATCGGCATGACCTGGTTCCATCACTGGCTGATGGCCCGGCGCAAGGATTTCCTGGAAGGCCGAAATAAGCTCACTGGGCGGCAGTATCGCATGATGAACGAGGTTCCGACCGTTTTGATGATTATCATCGTTCTGGCGGTCATTCTGAAGTTCTGAAGGCCCGTTTGACTCCGAAAGCTGTCGCGCTTATGTAGGGATCAACACGCCCGTCCGGGCGGCGTATCTTCCGTACTGAAATTCCACTTCGTGCCGCGCTGATCGCGGTGAAGGTATATATCATGACAACTGACGCCCTGAATCTGGCCGACCTGAAAGCCAAAAGCCCTAAAGACCTTCTGGCGATGGCCGAAGAGCTGGAGATCGAAAACGCCTCGACCATGCGGAAAGGCGAGATGATGTTCCAGATTCTGCGCGAACGCGCGGATGAGGGCTGGACCGTTGGAGGCGATGGTGTACTTGAGGTGCTGCAAGACGGCTTCGGCTTCCTACGCTCGCCCGAGGCGAACTATCTGCCGGGTCCGGACGACATCTACGTTTCACCCGACATGATCCGCCAGCACTCGCTACGGACCGGTGATACTGTTGAGGGTGAGATTAAGGCACCTGATGATAATGAGCGTTACTTTGCGCTGACCAAGGTCACCAAGATCAACTTTGAAGATCCTGAAAAGGCCAAGCACAAGATCCTGTTCGACAACCTGACGCCTCTGTACCCGGATGAACGTCTGAAGATGGAGATCGAAGATCCGACCATCAAGGACAAGTCGGCGCGTGTGATCGACCTTGTGTCGCCGATCGGTAAAGGCCAGCGCTCGCTGATCGTGGCGCCGCCGCGGACCGGTAAGACTGTGATCCTGCAGAACATCGCGCATTCGATCGAACAGAACCACCCGGAGTGTTACCTGATCGTCCTTCTGATCGACGAACGCCCGGAAGAGGTGACCGACATGCAGCGCTCGGTGAAGGGTGAGGTTGTATCCTCGACCTTCGATGAACCGGCAACACGCCACGTCGCGGTGTCGGAAATGGTGATCGAAAAAGCCAAACGTTTGGTCGAACATAAACGAGATGTTGTTATTCTTCTCGACTCGATCACAAGACTTGGTAGGGCCTTTAATACTGTGGTCCCATCCTCGGGTAAAGTTCTGACCGGTGGTGTGGATGCAAACGCTCTACAACGGCCCAAGCGGTTCTTTGGTGCGGCACGGAACATTGAAGAGGGTGGATCGCTAACCATCATCGCCACCGCGCTGATCGACACCGGCAGCCGGATGGACGAGGTAATCTTTGAAGAATTCAAAGGCACCGGTAACTCGGAAATCGTTCTGGATCGTAAAATCGCAGACAAACGCGTGTTCCCGGCCATCGACATCCTCAAGTCCGGTACCCGGAAAGAGGACCTGCTGGTCGACAAGGGCGATCTGGCCAAGACCTTCGTTCTGCGCCGTATCCTCAACCCGATGGGTACCACCGACGCAATCGAGTTCCTGCTGTCGAAGTTGAAACAGACGAAGACAAACGGCGAGTTCTTCGATTCGATGAACACCTGACACAGGTCTTAGACCCAAGCGAGGCCTTCGAATGGATACGATATTCGCCTTGGCCAGCGCGCAAGGTAAAGCTGGAGTGGCTGTGATCCGCCTCTCCGGCCCTGACTCTCATTTTGCAGCGGCACGCCTTACAGGGGATGCGCTTCCAAAACGTGGCATGGTCCTGCGCACGTTGCGGGACGAGAAAGGTGCGCGTCTGGATGACGGGTTGGTTCTGACATTCCAAGCCCCGGCCAGTTTCACCGGAGAGGATGTGGCGGAGCTGCAGATCCATGGCAGCACCGCATCTGTTAACGCCGTGCTGCGGTGTTTATCAGACATTGACGGCTTGCGCATCGCCGAGCCGGGTGAGTTCACTCGCCGGGCACTTGAAAATGGTAAGATGGACCTGACTCAGGTCGAAGGTCTGGCGGATCTGATAGACGCGGAAACCGAAGCTCAGCGTAAGCAGGCCCAAACCATTCTGGCTGGCGAACTGGGTACACTGGCAGAACGGTGGCGCCGGGATTTGATACGAGCAGCGTCCTTGTTGGAAGCTGTCATCGACTTTGCCGATGAAGAGGTGCCAACAGATGTGACACCTGAGGTACGAGAATTGATCCATGGTGTGATGTCAGACCTCAGATGTGAGGCCGACGGTGTGAAAATCGCTGAGCGTATCCGGACAGGGTTTGAAGTCGCAATTGTTGGTCTTCCGAATGCAGGCAAGTCCACTCTTCTAAATGCGCTGGCCGGTCGGAAGGCGGCGATTACCTCGGAATACGCTGGAACCACGCGGGATGTGATCGAAGTGCGAATGGATCTAGCAGGATTGCCAGTGACCTTGTTGGACACGGCCGGGTTGAGAGAAACCGAAGATCACGTCGAAAACCTGGGCATCGAGCTGGCACGCGGAAGAGCGGAGGCGGCCGACCTTCGTGTTTTTCTATCGGAAAAGCCGGAAGAATTGGGTGTTGGGATGCAAGCTGGTGACATTCATGTTCTGCCCAAAGCTGATCTTCGAGGTGATGAAGGTCTGGGTGTATCTGGCAAGACTGGGCAGGGGATTGATGCGCTTGTTGACCAGATTTCGCGTGTTTTGAGTGAACGAACTACTACCCATGGTATCGCTACGCGGGAACGCCATCGCGTGGCAATTGGTCGGGCACTGGACTCGCTTCAATCTGCAATCGCGGTTCTGGAATCAGGTCCGGACCTGTATGATATCGCGGCAGAAGAGCTTAGAACTGCCATTCGAGCTCTTGAATCTCTGGTTGGTAGAATAGATGTCGAAACACTGCTGGACGAAATCTTCTCTAGCTTCTGTTTGGGAAAGTAAGGAGTGTTTCACGTGAAACATTCAAAGTTCGATGTGATCGTTATTGGAGCCGGGCACGCCGGTACCGAGGCTGCGCACGCGTCTGCCAGGATGGGGGCAAGTACCGCGCTGGTAACGCTGTCTGCATCAGATATCGGAGTTATGTCCTGCAATCCTGCAATTGGTGGTTTAGGGAAAGGCCATCTGGTACGCGAGATTGACGCCCTGGACGGCGTTATGGGACGTGTTGCAGACCAAGCTGGCATTCAGTTCCGTCTGCTGAATCGCCGAAAGGGTCCTGCGGTGCAGGGCCCCAGGACGCAAGCGGACCGCGCCCTTTACCGGGCAGCAATGCAAAAAGAAACACAAGTTCAACCCAACCTGTCTGTTATTGTCGGTGAGGTCGTTGATTTTATCATGGACGGCTCGCGCGTTTCCGGAGTTTCGCTTGCGGATGGCTCAGAGATTTCCGCGCGCGCCGTCATTCTGACCTCTGGCACGTTTTTACGCGGTGTTATTCATATCGGAGATGTATCTCGCCCCGGTGGCCGCATGGGTGATCGCCCTTCCATCAAGCTTGCGGAACGTTTGGATAGTTATGATCTGCCACTGGGTCGGTTGAAAACAGGCACGCCGCCGCGTTTGGATGGGCGGACAATTGACTGGTCTGATCTCGAGCGTCAAGACGGGGACGAAGAGCCAACACTGTTTTCATTTCTATCGACAGACGTGGTGGCACCTCAGATTTCTTGTGGAATCACGCATACCAACGCGAAAACGCACGAGATTATTGAGGCCAATCTTTCGAAATCCGCAATGTACGGCGGTCATATTGATGGCATAGGTCCTCGGTATTGCCCCTCTATTGAGGATAAAATTGTGCGGTTTTCTGACAAGGAATCGCATCAGATTTTCCTGGAACCCGAAGGTGTGAATGATCATACGATTTACCCCAATGGTATCTCAACGTCATTGCCGCAAGATGTGCAGTTGCAGTATGTCCGATCCATCAAAGGCCTTGAAAACGCAGAGATCCTGCAGCCCGGATACGCAATTGAGTATGACTACGTCGACCCTCGTGTCTTGACCGCGACTCTGTCGCTGCCCGAAGTTCCCGGGTTGTATTTGGCGGGCCAGATCAATGGAACAACGGGTTATGAGGAGGCAGCTGCTCAGGGGATGGTCGCTGGCCTTAATGCCGCGCTGGAGGTTCAAGGCCGTGATCCTGTGCATTTCACCAGATCTGACAGCTATACTGGCGTAATGATAGATGATCTGACGACGCGTGGCGTGGCTGAACCATATCGTATGTTTACCTCACGAGCTGAATTCCGTCTGTCCTTGCGCGCGGATAACGCAGATCAGCGTTTGACACCGATTGGCATTGATCTTGGATGCGTTGGGTCCAGCCGTCGGCTGCATTTCGAAGACAAGATGGCTCAACTTGATGCAGTAAAAACCAAATTGGCAGAACGTACCTATACACCAAAAGAAGTGTTGTCCGCCGGAATAAACGTTAACCAGGATGGAAATCGCAGGGATGGAATGGCGATCTTGGCTTTTCCGGACGTATCCTTCGATAGTTTATTGCCTTTGATTCCGGATCTCCAAGACGTAGACCAAAAGATCAGACTACAGATTGAGCGCGACGCGCTTTACGCAAACTATATTGCGCGTCAGAAACGTGATGTGGAAGCAATGAAGCGGGATGAATCCTACGAAATTCCCCGGAATTTCGATTATTTCGCGTTGGATGGTCTATCTTCCGAGATGAAACAAAAGCTCTCGCAAGCCAAGCCCGAAAACATTGCGCAGGCGGGTCGTGTAGAAGGGGTTACACCCGCTGCGCTGACCCTTGTTCTTGCAAAACTCCGCCGGGACCAGAGGGTTCGACAGGCATGACGCCCGACTATTCTGCATTTGAACGGTTGAATGTTTCACGTGAAACATTCGAGCGCCTGGAGGCCTACGTTGAACTGGTGAGGCGTTGGAATCCCAAGATCAATCTTGTGTCTCGCAACAGTCTTGAACACATTTGGGAGCGCCACATTTTTGACTCCGTGCAAGTTTTTGGCTGCGTGGAACAGTTCGTAAGCTGGGTGGATTTAGGCAGTGGGGGCGGGTTTCCGGGTATGGTTTGTGCGTTGATCGCGGCAGATCAGTCACCAAAATCGCAATTTACTTTTGTTGAAAGCGATCAACGGAAGTCTGCCTTCTTACGCAGTGTTGCTCGGGAGTGTGGAATTAAGTGCCGCGTGATTTCCAAACGAATCGAAAGTGTCGATCCATTGGGTGCCGATGTTCTTTCAGCGCGCGCATTGGCAGAGTTGCGGGTGTTATTGTCGTTCTGTGACAGGCATTTAAGTAAAAATGGTACGGCCTTGTTGCCCAAAGGCGCAAACTGGAAAAAAGAACTGTCAGATGCGCAAGAGGAATGGAATTTCCACGCCGAGCCGATTACAAGTTTAACTGAACCTCAGGCCGTTATCCTTAAAATTAAAGGAGTATCACGTGGTTGATCTGTCCCGACCTTCAGGACCTCGGATTATTGCGGTCGCCAATCAGAAGGGCGGAGTGGGGAAGACAACAACGGCAATCAACCTGGCGGCAGGGCTGGCGGAATCCGGTTGCCGGGTTCTGGTGGTTGATCTTGACCCTCAAGGGAATGCGTCCACCGGATTGGGTGTAGAGGATCGGGATTGGACAACCTATGATCTCATCCTTGACGACGCGCCGTTGGAGGCCGTTGTTCAAGAGACAGAGATCGAAAACCTTCTGGTTGTTCCGGCAACCGTAGATCTGAGTTCTGCCGACATTGAATTGATATCCAATGAAAAGCGCAGCTATTTGTTGCACGATGCGTTGCGGCAAACTGCGGTCGATGTCTTTAATCTGGATTTCATCCTTATCGATTGCCCACCTTCTTTGAATCTGCTGACCGTCAACGCAATGGTGGCGGCACATTCCGTTCTTGTACCGCTGCAAAGTGAGTTCTTTGCCCTGGAAGGTTTGTCGCAACTAATGCTGACGATCAGAGAAGTTCGGCAAACCGCAAATCCTGACCTGAGAATCGAAGGTGTTGTGTTGACCATGTATGACAACCGCAACAACTTGTCCCGTCAGGTCGAAAAGGATGCGCGTGACAATCTGGGTGAGATGGTCTTTAAGACAAAGATACCCAGAAACGTGCGGGTCAGTGAGGCTCCGTCATATGCGTTGCCGGTCCTGCAATACGACTCGGGTTCGCTTGGCGCAATGGCTTATCGGCATCTGGCCCGAGAGATCATGCACAAGAACAATAAAACCGCTGCGTAGGCGGAAGTGAGGAGGGCGACATGAGCGCCAAGAAAGCAAAATCCCGAGGTTTGGGGCGCGGCCTGTCGGCCCTTATGGCGGATGTGAACCCCGAAGCAGAAGGAAGGGCGCCAACCGAAGCGCGCCGGCCTGATCTGAAAGTTCCAATCGAAAAGCTGAAAGCGAACCCCAATCAGCCGCGCCGCACGTTCCTGCCCGAGCAGCTGGACGAATTGGCTGCCTCGGTCAAGGAAAAGGGCATCATCCAGCCTTTGATTGTCCGGTCGACCGGAGCTGATGAATACGAAATCGTTGCGGGGGAACGTCGTTGGCGGGCGGCGCAAATGGCGCAGCTGCATGATATCCCGGTCATCGTGCGCGATTTTGACGACACCGAAGTTCTGGAAGTTGCGATCATCGAAAACATCCAGCGCGCGGACCTGAACGCTGTGGAAGAGGCCGCTGGCTACAAGCAGCTGATGGATCGTTTTGGCCACACGCAGGAAAAGCTGGCTGAAGCTTTGGGTAAGAGCCGTAGCCATATTGCAAATCTTCTACGTCTTTTGTCCTTGCCAATGGATGTTCAAGCACTTGTTATTGAAGGAAAAATATCTGCTGGACATGCGCGAGCTCTGATTACTGCCGAAAACCCTTCGGAATTGGCGAAGCAGATCGTCAAAGAGGGGCTTTCGGTGCGTGCAACCGAAACTTTGGTCAAAAAACAACAACAAGGTGACGCCGAACGCCCTGCGCCTCGGTCCAGAAACTTGGATGCGGGTAAGGATGCCGATACGAGGGCGTTGGAAAAAGACCTGTCGGCAATTCTGGCGATGAAGGTCTCGATCAATCACAAGGCTGGAACAGAAACGGGTCAGGTTGTTCTGACGTATGAGAACCTGGACCAGCTTGACGATTTGTGCGCCAAACTCAGCCGTTAGGCCGCGTCCAGATAAAGGCCAATACACCGCCCAGGACAACGGCTTGAATGGCCAAAACGAAAACCGGGGCGGACATCCAAATTGAGAGACCAAAAACGGCGGCGACGGAAACAGTTGCCGCCTTTTTTGCCGCAGGCCGTATAGCACCAGAGCTTTGCCAATCTTGTATCAACGGTCCGAACAGTTGGTGAGTCAGCAGCCAAGTGTGAAGACGCGAAGATGATCTGGCAAAGAAAAACGCTGCCAAAAGCAGGAATGGCACGGTTGGCAGAAGGGGAAGAACAACCCCAACCATCGCCAGAGCAACGCAAAATAGTCCCAGTCCTGCCCACAGATAGTGCATGGTTAGCTCAATAGTTCCCGGATGACGGCATTCAGAACGGCCCGGCCGTCCGCAGTCGCCCGAAGCCTGTCGTTACTATGTTCAATCATTTTTATTTCAGAGAGATGATCAATAGTGTTCTTTGGAAGTTTTCGACCGGATAGGGTTTCCCATCTGTCTATATCTAGCCCCTCTGAAATTCTCATACCCATCATAAGGTATTCGTTTGCCTGATCTTCGTAGGACAGTAACGTTCTATCTTTTTCCCCGTTGCCGCGCTCGGCCGCATCAAGCCAACGTTGCGGATTCAGGTATGTTTCGGTTGCGTATTTTTGGGCGTTCAGGGTGACCCGTCCATGAGCACCGGGTCCGATGCCGACATAGTCTCCGTAACGCCAATAGGTCAGGTTGTGTTGGGATTCCGCGCCTGCGCGCGCATGATTGGATACTTCATAGGCGGGCAAACCGTGGGCTTCGCAAATGTCCTGCGTGATCAGATACATGTCGGCGGCGCTGTCATCCTCGGGCAAGCCACGCAGTTTTCCAATGGCATAGCGATCACCAAAAGCCGTTCCGTCCTCGATCGTCAATTGGTACAGCGACAGGTGGTCCACGGCCATTGACAGGGCCTCGTTCAGCTCCGTGCGCCAAGCTTCGGGTGTTTGGTGCTGTCTGGCATAGATCAGGTCAAAACTCACACGATCAAAGCAGGCACGTGCAATGTCAAATGCCGCTCGGGCCTCGGTGACTGTGTGGATCCGGCCCAGCCGACGCAAATCTTCGTCATTCAGGGCCTGAACGCCCATCGAAATTCGGTTAACGCCTGCGTCCCGATAGGCTGCAAACCGACCAGCCTCGACCGATCCGGGGTTGGCCTCGAGCGTGATTTCCATGTCATTGGACGGGTGCCAGAGCGCGCGCGCCTCATCAATCACGTCAGAAACGGTTTCCGGGTCCATCAGAGACGGGGTACCACCCCCAAAGAAAATCGTGTTCAGGACCCGACCCGGCGCTTCAGAGGCAGCACGGCGCAGCTCGCTTAGATAAGCAGCAAGCCATTGTTTTTGATCTATTTTATTTGAAACATGGCTGTTGAAGTCACAATAGGGGCATTTGGCCTCGCAAAAAGGCCAATGGATATAAAGGCCAAAGCCCCCGTTGCGCCAATCATCCGCCAAAGCAGCCTTTCACGAACTTCTCAACCGCGCGGCCGCGGTGGCTGATCTTGTTCTTTTCCCAGCGATCCATTTCGGCAAAGGTAATGTCGTGCCCGTCCGGAACAAACATCGGGTCATACCCGAATCCGTCCTTGCCGCGGATCGGCCAGACCAGGTGGCCCGGTGCGATGCCTTCGAATACTTCATCATGTCCGTCGGGCCAGGCCAGAACCAATGTACAACGGAATTGCGCTGTGCGTGGGTGAGGGGCGTTTTTAGCCTCCAGCTCATTATGTGCGCGGGTCATGGCCATCAGGAAATCACGACCATTTGCCGTTTCCGCCCAATCGGCAGTGTAAACCCCCGGCGCGCCATCCAGCGCGTCGATGGTGATCCCGGAATCGTCCGACAGGGCAGGCAGGCCAGTGGCTTTGGCGGCGGCATGGGCTTTGATCCGCGCGTTGCCGACAAATGTGTCTTCGGTCTCTTCCGGCTCGGGCAGGTTCATCTCGCCCGCGCCGACGACAGTGACGCCAAAAGGTTCGAGGAGATGCGCCATCTCCTCAAGCTTGCCTTTGTTGTGGGTGGCAACCAGCAGCCTGTCCCCATCGAACTTACGGGTCATGCGGTTGCGGCCTTTTGCGCGGCAGCCAATTCGCCGACGCCTTTTTCGGCCAGATCCATCAGCTGATCCATTTGCGCGCGGCTAAAGACCGAGCCTTCGGCGCTCATCTGCACTTCGATCAGCTTGCCGGATCCGGTCATGATGAAGTTGCCATCAACACCCGCTTCGCTGTCTTCCGGGTAATCCAGATCCAGAACTGACTGACCAGCATAAATACCGCAGGACACAGCCGCAACTGGATCCACCAGGGGATCAGAGATGACGTCGCCCGCTTTCATCAGCTTGTTCACGGCCAGACGCAGGGCCACCCAGCCGCCGGTGATCGACGCGCATCGGGTGCCGCCATCGGCTTGGATCACGTCGCAGTCCACAGTGATCTGACGCTCACCCAACGCGACCCGATCCACACCAGCGCGTAGGGCGCGGCCGATCAGGCGCTGGATTTCCACGGTGCGACCACCTTGCTTGCCGCTGGCAGCTTCGCGCCGCATTCGGGTGTTGGTGGCGCGGGGCAGCATACCGTATTCTGCCGTGACCCAGCCCAGGCCCGAGCCTTTTATAAAGGGCGGCACGCGATCTTCAATCGTTGCAGTGCACAAAACGTGCGTGTCGCCCATTTTGATCAGGCAGGAACCTTCGGCATGTTTGGTGAACCCCGTCTCGATTGAAACGGCGCGCATTTCGCTTAAATCTCTTCCAGAGGGTCGCATCGGAATTCCTTTGTTTGCTGGGTTGGGGATAACGCCCCGCAGCGTTACGATGCAACCCCGATTGACCTTTCATTTGCCTGCTATTTAATGACGAACGAGCAGGGGAAGACGCATGAGCGAAGCGAGCAAGATTCTGGATGAGATGAACGACCGGTCGCGCGAAGTGTTCCGGTTGATTGTCGAGAGTTATCTGGAAAGCGGTGAGCCGGTTGGCAGCCGCACCTTGACGCGTACCTTGTCCGAAAAAGTCAGCGCCGCGACCGTTCGCAATGTGATGCAGGATCTGGAATTTCTGGGCCTTCTGGACAGCCCACATGTCAGTGCAGGTCGAATTCCAACGCAGCAGGGCTTGCGGATGTTTGTGGACGGGTTGCTTGAAGTTGGCGATCTGGGTGCCGATGATCGGCAGAAACTGGAACAGACATTAGGCTCTAACACAGGCGATGTCGGCGGAATGCTCGACCGAGTGGGCTCTGCTTTGTCACACGTGACACAAGGCGCCTCGCTGGTTTTGACGCCCAAGCATGAATCGGAAATCAAGCATATTGAGTTTGTTTCTCTGGGTCATGATCGGGCTTTGGTGGTTCTGGTTTTCTCGGATGGTCATGTGGAAAACCGACTGTTTACCCCGCCACCGGGGCAAACCCCCAGTTCAATGCGCGAGGCGGCGAATTTCCTCAATGCGCTGATCGAGGGGCGGACCCTTGGCGAAGTGCGTCGGCAGATGCAGACGCAGATCGATGCACGCAAGCAGGAAATAGACATTCTGGCGCGTGAGATGGTGGAAAGTGGCATGGCTGCCTGGGACGGAGACGGCGGCGACTCGGCCCGATTGATCGTGCGTGGGCGAGCGAATCTGTTGAACGAACCGGGTCAGGCCGAGGAGCTTGACCGGATTCGAACCCTGTTTGACGATCTGGAACGCAAACGTGACATCGCGGAATTCCTTGAATTGACCGAGGATGGCGAAGGTGTGCGCATTTTTATTGGGTCTGAGAACAAACTTTTCTCACTTTCGGGTTCCTCTTTGGTGGTGTCTCCATATATGAACGCTGATCGTAAGATAATCGGTGCGGTCGGGGTCATCGGGCCCACGCGTCTGAATTATGGACGGATCGTGCCGATCGTGGATTATACGGCGCAACTGGTCGGTAAGTTGATATCCGACCGGAGCTAGAGGGTAAGAGATGGCAGAGCCCAAGAACGAAGATTTTCTGGACGACATCATGGCTGCGGAAGCGGAAGAGCTGGCCGAAGAGTTTGCAGAGATCAGCGAGGAAGCGCTGGAGCTCGATGAGCTGCGCGCCGAGCGGGATGACTATAAAGACAAGTTCATGCGCGCGCTGGCGGATGCTGAGAATGCGCGTAAGCGCGGCGACAAGGCGCGCCGGGATGCGGAACAGTATGGCGGGTCGAAGCTGGCCCGAGACATGCTGCCGGTTTATGACAACATGAAGCGTGCGCTTGAAGCTGCGACGGATGAGCAGAAAGAAGTGGCCGCTGGGTTGCTGGAAGGTGTCGAACTGACCATGCGTGCGCTGAAGGACGTGTTCCAGAAGCACGGGATTGAAGTGATCACGCCTGAGGTCGGAGACCGGTTCGATCCAAACGTGCATGAGGCGATGTTCGAAGCGCCGGTGCCCGGCACCAGGGCGGGGGACATCATTCAGGTGTCTGCCGAAGGGTTCATGTTGCATGACCGCCTGCTGCGTCCGGCGCAGGTTGGCGTGTCGTCGACGCCTGCAAGCTGATTGGCCCCTGCGAGGCCAAGCCTTCGGCGAGAGTATTTTGGAAAAGATGAAGGGGCGGTCAGGATCTGGCCGCCTCTTTCAGCTTGTAGATCAGATCGAGTGCTTCACGAGGAGTGAGCTCGTCCGGTAAGATATCATCCAACATATCCGTGACAGGCGAGGCCCTAGGGGCAGGTGGCGGGGGTGGCGGCGCGGCTGAAAACAGCGGCAGATCATCGATCAGAGCTTTTTGCTTTCCACCTTCGCGTTCCGTTTTCTCGAGTTGATCCAGAACGACACGGGCGCGTTCGACAACCGAGGCTGGCAGGCCGGCAAGTTGGGCGACTTGCACACCATAGGACCGGTCTGCAGCGCCCTTGTGAACCTCGTGCAGGAAGATCACCTCGCCTTCCCATTCTTTGACAGCAACGGTTGCATTATCCACGCCTTCCAGCTTACCGGCCAGAGCTGTGAGCTCATGATAGTGCGTGGCAAACAGAGCGCGGCATTTGTTGGAGGCGTGCAGATGTTCCAGTGTGGCCCACGCGATTGAGAGGCCGTCATAGGTGGCGGTGCCACGTCCGATTTCGTCCAGAACAACCAGCGCGCGGTCATCGGCCTGGTTCAGAATCGCGGCAGTTTCGACCATTTCGACCATGAAGGTCGAACGACCCCGAGCCAGATCATCCGATGCACCAACGCGGCTGAACAATTGACTTACGACGCCGATACGGGCGTGTTCGGCGGGTACATAGCTTCCCATCTGAGCCAGAAGCGCGATCAGGGCGTTCTGGCGCAGGAAAGTCGATTTACCGGCCATATTGGGGCCGGTCAGCAACCAGATGGCGGCACCCTGTTCAGCGCTAAGATCGCAGTCGTTGGCGACAAAGGCATCGCCACTTTGCTGACGCAAGGCGTGCTCCACAACCGGATGGCGGCCGCCGTGCACGCTGAACGCGCGTGATGTGTCCACATGTGGGCGACACCAGTTTTCCCCACGCGCCAGATCGGACAGTGCCGTTGTCAAATCCAGCTCGGCCAACCCTCGAGCGGCTTGGTTGAGACGGGCTGCCAAGGTCAAAATCTGATCAGAAAGCCTTTGATAGAGCCGCTTTTCAATCTCAAGTGCCAGATTGCCCGCGTTCAGGATGCGGGTTTCGATCTCTGACAGTTCGACGGTTGTAAACCGTACCTGATTGGCGGTGGTCTGACGGTGGATATAGGTTTCGCTGAACGGCGGGTTTAGCATCTTCTCGGCGTGGGTCGCGGTGGTTTCGATGAAATACCCCAGCACATTGTTGTGCTTGATCTTCAGCGAGGTTATGCCCGTGTGTTCCGCGTATTTTCGCTGAAAACCTGCGATGACCGAGCGGCCTTCATCGCGTAGGGTGCGGGCCTCATCCAATTCAGTGTCAAAGCCTGGGGCGATGAAACCACCATCGCGCGCCAGCAGGGGCGGCTCGGCGACAAGTGCCTCGTCGAGCAGTCCAAGAAGGTCGTCAAACCCGGTCAGGTTTTGGATGGCGGTCGATAACAGTACTGGCAAATCTTGGGTTTCGCACAATTCCGCAATTTTAGCCGCTTGCGCCAACCCGTTACGAATGGCGGCCAGATCGCGCGGACCGCCTCGGTCCAGCGACAGCCGCGACAGGGCGCGGTCCAGATCCGGCGTTTTACGTAGTGCTTCACGCAGGTCTGACGCAATCAGGCCGTCCTCAACTGCGAAGCTTACCGCATCCAGGCGCGCATGGATCACGTCCAGATTGCGCGATGGGCTGGACAGGCGTTGTTCCAGCAACCGTGCGCCACCGGGTGTGACGGTGCGGTCGACCACAGACAACAACGATCCGGCGCGACCACCTGAGAGCGATCGCGTCAGTTCCAGATTGCGGCGTGTTGCAGCATCAATTTGAACAACGCGGTCTTCTGATTCCTTGAGAGGGGTCTGCAGTAGAGGCAATTTGCCCTTTTGCGTGATCTCAAGGTAATCGATCAGTGCACCCATTGCCGAGACTTCGGCGCGACCGAAGTTCCCGAATGCATCCAATGCACCGACGTGAAACAAACCGCATATACGTTTTTCTGCCGCTGTGCTGTCAAAACTGGCACGTCCCACCGGCGTCAGAGAAATCCCAAGATCGCGAACGGGTTCCTGCAACTTGTCTTGCACCCCGTCTGCAACGATCAACTCGGACGGGGCCAGCCGTGCCAGTTCCGGGCTCAGGCGCGCGCCGGTCAAAGGCATCACGTGAAATGCACCGGTCGAGATATCGGCCCAGGCCAGAGCGGCCTCGTCCCGAACTTCGGCATAGGCGGCCAGAAAGTTGTGGCGGCGGGCTTCGAGCAGGGCGTCCTCGGTCAGCGTTCCGGGCGTCACCAGACGCACGACATCGCGATTTACGACTGATTTAGAGCCTCTTTTCTTCGCTTCGGCAGGGCTTTCCATTTGTTCGCAGACAGCAACGCGAAAGCCTTTGCGGATCAGGGTCAGCAAATACCCTTCGGCTGAATGCACTGGCACACCGCACATGGGAATGTCGTTGCCATTGTGCTTGCCGCGCTTGGTCAGGGCGATGTCCAGCGCTTCGGCGGCATTGACGGCATCTTCGAAGAACATTTCGTAGAAATCGCCCATGCGATAGAACAGCAGGGCGTCGGCGTGGGCCTCTTTGATTTCGAGATATTGCGCCATCATCGGCGTGACTGTGGACAAAGGCGGCCCCCTTTTGGCGTTTCCGGGCGTGACCTTACAAACCCGGCCCCTGCGACGAAAGGCGAAAACGTATTGTCGTTGAGGCGCGCCCCTGCCTGCGCTATGAGGCAACAGCCCAACAGATGCAAAGAAACGACATTTCCGATGCCCAAAGCGAAGATCACCAAAGAAGAGGCGCTGGCCTTTCACCTGGACCCCACCCCCGGAAAATGGGAAGTGCAAGCCACTGTTCCCATGACCACGCAGCGAGACCTGTCATTGGCATACAGCCCCGGTGTGGCTGTTCCCTGTGAAGCTATCGCCGAAGCGCCCGAGACTGCCTATGACTATACAAACAAGGGCAATCTGGTGGCTGTGATCTCGAACGGGACGGCGGTACTTGGTCTGGGAAACCTTGGCGCGCTGGGCTCGAAGCCGGTGATGGAAGGGAAATCCGTTCTATTTAAGCGTTTCGCCGATGTGAACTCGATCGACATCGAGCTGGACACCGAAGACCCGGATGAGTTTTGTCGCGCCGTACGCCTGATGGGGCCAACCTTTGGTGGCATTAATCTGGAAGACATCAAAGCGCCCGAGTGTTTCATAATCGAACAGCGCCTGAAGGAAGAGATGGATATTCCTGTCTTCCATGATGACCAGCATGGCACGGCTGTGATTTGTGCTGCGGGTTTGCTGAACGCGCTGCATATTTCGGGTAAGAAAATCGAGGATGTAAAGATTGTTTTGAACGGTGCGGGCGCGGCAGGGATCGCTTGTATCGAATTGCTGAAAGCGATGGGCGCACGGCACGAGAATTGCATCGTCTGTGACACCAAAGGCGTAATTTATCAGGGCCGAACCGAAGGTATGAATCAGTGGAAGTCCGCCCACGCCATCACCACGGATTTGCGTACGCTGGAAGATGCGATGAAGGACGCGGATGTGTTCTTGGGCGTTTCGGTCAAGGGTGCGGTCACACAAGAAATGGTCGCCAGCATGGCGGACAACCCGGTGATTTTCGCGATGGCGAACCCTGACCCCGAGATCACGCCGGAAGAAGCGCACGAGGTGCGCGTGGATGCTATCGTTGCCACCGGGCGCAGCGATTACCCTAATCAGGTCAACAACGTGCTTGGCTTCCCCTATCTGTTCCGGGGTGCATTGGACATCCATGCCCGCGCCATCAATGATGAGATGAAGATTGCCTGCGCCCACGCGCTGGCCAATCTGGCGCGTGAGGATGTGCCGGATGAGGTCGCCATGGCCTATGGCAAATCACTTACGTTCGGGCGCGATTATATCATCCCGACGCCGTTTGACCCGCGCCTGATCCACCGTATCCCTCCAGCCGTTGCCAAGGCCGGAATGGATACTGGTGCAGCGCGGCGTCCGATCATTGATATGGACGCGTATGAACTAAGCCTGAAATCCCGCATGGATCCGACCGCAAGCATCCTGCGCGGTTTGAACGCCCGTGCGCGTCAGGCCCAAAGCCGGATGATCTTTGCCGAGGGCGACGATCCACGGGTGCTGCGCGCTGCGGTCATGTATCAGCGTTCAGGCTTTGGTAAAGCGCTTGTGGTCGGTCGGGCAGATGACGTCAAAGACAAGCTGGAAGCCACGGGTCTTGGGGATGCGGTACGAGAAATCGAGGTTGTGAACGCCGCAAATACCAGCCATCTCGAAACTTATTCTAATTTCCTCTATGAGCGCCTGCAGCGTAAGGGTTTTGACCGCAAGGACATTCACCGCCTTGCCGCACGGGATCGGCACGTGTTTTCTTCGTTGATGCTGGCGCATGGTCACGGGGACGGGCTGGTCACAGGCGCGACGCGTAAGTCGGCCCATGTGTTGGATCGGATCAACCACGTCTTTGATGCCGATGCTGCGCATGGGGCTGCTGGCGTGACGGCCCTTTTGCACAAAGGTCGGATCGTCTTGATTGGGGACACCCTGGTGCATGAATGGCCGGACGAAAACGATCTGGCCAACATCGCCGAGCGCTCTGCAGCCGTCGCCCGACACATGGGTCTGGAGCCACGGGTTGCGTTTGTCAGTTTCTCGACCTTTGGTTACCCGGTCTCGGAACGCGCCGAAAAGATGCACCGCGCGCCCGCAGTGCTGGAC
Organism: Ruegeria sp. HKCCA5929; assembly: GCF_013034525.1. Lineage (NCBI taxonomy): Bacteria > Pseudomonadati > Pseudomonadota > Alphaproteobacteria > Rhodobacterales > Roseobacteraceae > Ruegeria > Ruegeria sp. HKCCA5929. The sequence continues at coordinate 759,317 of NZ_WQGE01000002.1, read as the reverse complement.
CAGCGCGGCGTGGATTTCGAGTATGAAGGCGAGATGACGGTTGATGTGGCCCTGAACGTGGATCAGCAAGCAGCTTATCCTTTCCAGCGTCTGACAGGTCCGGCGAACATCTTGATCGTTCCGGCGCGGCACTCAGCCTCGATCTCAACCAAGCTGATGCAGGAAATGGGTGGCGCGACCGTGATTGGCCCGATCCTGTCGGGCGTGGATAAGCCAATTCAGATCTGTTCCACCGTCTCGACTGCGAATGACATTCTCAACATGGCCATTTTGGCCTCATGCGATATTGGATAAGTCATGACGATCTGGAACCTCGGCTCGATCAACGCGGATATGGTTTATGACCTGCCGCATTTGCCTGCGCCGGGGGAAACTCTGGCCGCCCTTGGACTGGACCGGTTTCTGGGCGGCAAGGGGGCCAATATGTCGGTTGCAGCGGCACGGGCGGGTGCGCGTGTCAGCCATATTGGCGCTGTCGGCCATGATGGGCGCTGGGCGAAAGACCGATTGACGGAATATGGCGTGGATACGCGTTATATTTCAGAGGCAGATGTACCAACCGGGCACGCGATTATTGCCGTGGATGCTGAGGGCGAAAACCTGATCATCCTGTATCCCGGTGCCAATCATGCGTTAGAGGTCAGCGATCTGGGACAAGCTCTGTCGTCGGCAAGCACGGGTGACCTGCTGATCCTGCAGAATGAAACCAACGCACAGGTTGAAGCCGCGCAGTTGGGGCACCGGATGGGATTAACCGTGTGCTATGCTGCTGCTCCGTTTCAGGCCCAGGCGGTAAAGGCGGTTCTGCCTTATCTGGATTTTCTGATCCTCAACGAGGTCGAGGCTGACCAGCTACGTCAGGAAACCGGGTTAAATGCCGCTGACCTGCCAGTGCGGCACGTGATTGTCACGCTGGGTTCAAAAGGCGCGCGGTATTTGCAGAATGGCAGTGATCCGGTCGAGTTCGAAGCGCACAAGGTGCAGGCCGTCGACACCACGGGGGCGGGCGATACGTTCACCGGCTATGTACTGGCAGGCATGGATCGTGGGATGCCGATGGAACAGGCTATTCTGCAAGCAAACCGCGCCGCGGCCCTGATGGTCACGCGGCACGGAACGGCTGATGTTATCCCCGATTTGAAAGAGGTGCGCGACGCGTCCTTTGACTAAGATCCGACAAACGGTGCGTCAGAACCCCAAAGCTGTTTGACGCGCGCGTCACGGCCGCAGGCTTTGCGGTAAGCTTTGTACGCGCTGTGCTGTCGCTTGGGCCCAAAGCGGGTCAAGATCAGTTTGTTCCCCTTGTAGTAATCCTGATGATACGCCTCGGCTGGGTAAAAAGTTCCTTCGCTCAGGATCGGCGTTACCACTGCCTGGCCCAAAGCCCGCTGTGCATCCGCTTTTGCCTTCTCGGCCAAAGCTTTTTCCCCTGTGTTAGAGACGAATATTGCAGTGCGGTAGCTATCACCGCGATCGCAGAATTGACCACCGGCATCTGTGGGGTCGACCGAGCGGAAGAACATGTTCAGAAGCGTTTCACGTGAGACTTGAGTTGGATTGAATGTGATCTGAACCGCTTCATAATGGCCGGTTCCTCCTTTTGAGACCTGATCATAAGTGGGATTTGCTGATTTGCCGCCGGTATAGCCTGAAACGGCCTCGATGACGCCGGGGACAGACTCAAAATCAGATTCAACACACCAGAAACATCCTCCGGCTACTGTCAGAGTTTCTGTTCCCGCTGCCGGCGCGGGCAAAGCGCGCAACATCGCCGCCAAGGCGATCAGCGTGAACAGAAGGGCTGGTTTAAGCGTGTCGAGGTAAGCAGTCCGTGTCATGTCAGGTCTCCTTTCACGACCAAGGTGACCCGACTTGGATCAACATGCAATTGCCTGACATCTCATGTCACGCGCTGGTGAGACGAGTTTATCAACTTCAGCCAAGTTCGAAGAAACCTTGTGTATCGCAGTCAAAAGACCTTTTCTGAGATGTGGTGACGCAAGCTTGGATTCAGGATCGATGACACAGGAGATGCAGGTTTCGACGCGCGTGCTGGTCATAGTTGCGCCCAGCTTCAATATGGCGGCCACCATGGCGTTCATAGATCCGTTTCGCGCCGCCAACTATCTGGATGGAAAGCCTTATTTCAAATGGGACTTCGTATCAGAAGCAGGTGGTTTTTGTGTGTCCAGCAACGGTGCTGGCATCGAAACTCAACCGCTTGACGCGCTTTCGTTCACCGAGGCCGACATTGTCATTGTATCTTCCAGTTGGACACCGGAACGGCACCTGACGTCCAAACTGGGAACAACTTTGCGCCAACTTGCGCGCAGCGGCGCGACTTTGGGCGCTTTGGATACGGGCGCCTTCATACTGGCGCAGGCCGGGTTGTTGAGCGGACGGCGCGCCACCGTTCATTATGAGCATATCGATGCATTGCAGGAGCTTTATCCAGAGGTAGAGGTTGTTGAGAATCTCTATGTTATGGACGGCAATCGGCTTACGTGTTGCGGTGGGTCTGCAGCAACTGACTTTGGGTTGCAAATCCTTCAAGGGATACATGGCAGCGCGCTTGCCAACGCTGCAGCCAGATACGTGTTTCACGACCGTTTGCGCGGACCGGCAGAGCAACAGCAGCCACAAGGTAATGAACCTTTGGGAATAACGGTTCCTGCCAAGCTAAAGATGGCGATTCAAGTAATGGAGGCCAATCTGGAGGAACCTGTACCGGTTCCCGAGATTTGCAGACGTTCCGGGATTTCTCATCGCCAATTGGATCGGCTGTTCGCGACCTACATCAAGAAAACGCCCGCGCTTTACTATCGTGACATTCGCTTGGATCGGGCGCGTGGCCTGGTCACGCAGACTGAGCTTCCCATTGCAGAGGTCGCCATGGCGTCAGGTTTTTCCAGCCCCGTGCATTTCAGCCGGGCTTATAAGGAAAGATTTGGCCTGCCCCCGACGCGCGACCGGGTCGAGGGCAGGGTTCCATTCGAATTCCGCGCCTGGCCGATGCATCGCAAACCTAAAGACTAGCGGCATCACGATCATCAATTTGGCTAAAATAGAAAATAATCAGGCGGAAAAAGTTAAGTAGCCGACAAAGACTCAGAAGATCATACGCGCCACACGTCAATCATTGGGGCAAAGCCTGTCCCTGAGCTGTGGAGCCACCCATGAGCCAGCTGCCGTCCAAAACCCAGTTCGAGCGGATTTCCGATGGTTTTAGCACCGATCCCTTCAATACCAGTTCCCTGAAGGCCGAAGCCTATGTCGATCCGTCCTGGTATCAGGTCGATCAAAACGAAGTGCTAGCCAAGACCTGGCAATGGGTGTGCCACGTTGAAAAGCTGCGCGCTCCGGGGTCATACACAACCGTCGAAATCGCCGGGCGTCCAATTGCTGTTGTGCGCGACCGCGAGGGCACATTGCGTGCGTTCTATAATGTCTGCAAACACCGCGCTCATCATTTGCTGTCGGGCGAGGGCGAAACCACGCGCATCATGTGCCCATATCACGCTTGGGTTTACAAGCTGGACGGCCAATTGGTGCGCGCGCCCGAGACCGAGAGCCTGGCTAATTTCAAAACGTCGGATATCTGTTTGGACCAAGTACAGGTCGAAGAGTTTGCCGGGTTCATTTACGTCAATTTAGACCCTAACGCAGCACCTTTGCGCGAAGTTTCCGGGAATCTGGAAACCGAAATCCGCCATTGGGCACCGGATATCGAGCAGCTGACATTTGGTCACCGCCTGACCTATGACATCAAGTCGAACTGGAAGAACGTCGTCGACAACTTCCTTGAATGCTATCACTGCCCGACAGCGCACAAGGATTTCTGTGATCTGGTCGATATGGACACCTACAAGGTGACTACATACGGCATCTACTCCAGCCATATGGCCGAGGCGGGTAAGGGTGCTAACACCGCTTATGACGTGTCCAATGCCACAGTACGAACCCATGCAGTTTGGTGGTTGTGGCCCACGACATGTCTGATGCGCTATCCAGGGCGGTCTTCGATGATCGTGCTGAATATTATCCCGATTGGTCCTGACCGGACGCTGGAGACCTATGATTTCTTCCTTGAAACCCCGGAACCTGATGAGGCCGAGCTGGAAGCAATCCGGTATCTTGATGAGGTTCTGCAACGCGAAGACATCGACATTGTCGAAAGCGTACAACGCGGGATGAGCACCCCGGCCTTTGCGCAAGGCCGGATCGTGCATGATCCCAATGGCTCGGGCAAATCGGAACATGCGGTGCATCATTTCCACGGGCTTGTACTGGATGCATATGCAAAGGCCGCACCGTGACACGGCCGAACATCGTTGTGATTATGGCCGATCAACTGGCGCCGCATTTTTGCGGCGCCTACGGCCATCCAACGGTCAAGACCCCGAACATCGACGCGCTTGCCGCGCGCGGGATGCGATTTGACGCGGCCTATTGCAACTCACCCCTTTGCGCGCCGTCGCGATTTGCGTTCATGTCCGGGCAGCTGATCAGCCGGATCGCTGCTTATGACAACGCCAGCGAGTTTCGCGCATCGGTCCCGACCTTTGCGCATTACCTAAAGGCGTTGGGCTACCGGACCTGCCTGTCGGGCAAGATGCATTTTGTTGGGCCGGACCAGAAACACGGGTTTCAGGACCGTGTGACCACCGACATCTACCCCGCCGATTTTGCCTGGACCCCGGACTGGGAAGCCCCGGATGAACGGATCGACAAATGGTATCACAACATGCAAACGGTCAAGGAAAGTGGCGAGGCAGTCGCTAGCTTCCAGACGGATTATGACGACGAGGTCGAATTTGCCGCGCGCCGCTGGCTGATCGACAGGGGGCGAGACCGGGCGGCTGGGGACAATGCTCCGTTCTGTATGGTGGCCAGCTTTATCCATCCGCACGACCCCTATGTTGCCAAGCCCGAGTGGTGGAACCTGTATTCCGACGCAGACGTCCAGATGCCGGAATTTACACTAACGCCCGAGGAACAAGACCCGTTCTCACGCCGTGTGATGGATGGGATCGAGGCAAGCTATGTCCCTCTGACCGAGGAAGAAATCCGCCGCGCGCGTCGCGCTTATCTGGCCAATGTCAGTTACTTCGACAGCAAAGTCGGCGCGATGGTCAAAGCCTTGGAAGACATCGGTGCGTTAGACAATACCATCGTCATCATCACCGCAGACCACGGCGATATGCTGGGTGAGCGTGGGTTGTGGTACAAGATGAATTTCTTTGAACACTCGGCCCGTGTGCCGCTTATCATGGCTGGCCCCGGTGTTGCCAAAGGCTGTGCTGCCAACGCCTGTTCCCTGCTCGATCTTCTGCCGACATTCGTGGACATCGCCGGCGGTTCTGACGCGATCTTCGGGGAACCGATTGATGGCCGATCCTTGATGCCGCTTGCACGCGGGGAAGGCGACCCTGTGGATGAAGCCATCGGTGAGTATTGCGCCGAGATGACGCCTTATCCGGTATTCATGATCCGACGCGGGCCGTTGAAGTATATTCATTGCGACCCGGACCCACCTCAGCTTTATGACCTGTCCAAGGACCCGTTGGAAAAGGTGAATGTGGCCGATGACCCGACTTACGCTGAGCAGTCCGCGCAGTTTGCTGAAGACGTGGCGCGACGTTGGAACAGCGAAAACCTGCGCGCGGATGTCATTGCAACGCAAAAGTCTCGTCGCGCCTTGCACGCCGCGATGGAGGCGGGTGCCGGAGAGGCCTGGGATTACACCCCGCCACGAGATGCAACGCAGGAATATGTGCGCAATCACATGGATTGGACAGTTGCAGCGACTCGCTATCGCTATCCGCCGTTGAAGGAGACCAAAGAATGATGCTGGACGGCAAAACAGCGCTTGTAACCGGTGGGCGCGGCGGGATCGGGCGCGCGATCGTGGCACGTTTTCTGCGGGAAGGTGCGCGGCTCTATGCGGCTGACCTGACGCCCGAAGGATCCCTGTCAGCCCATGATGACGACGGCAGCATCTTTGTGAAACTGGACGTCACGCAAGAAGCTGATGCAATAGCCGCGATGGATCAGGTTACGGCCGAGGCTGGCCAATTGGACATTCTGGTCAACGCAGCTGGCATCGAGATTGAAAAGACTGTTGAACAGACAACGCTAGAGGAATGGAACCTGTCCTTTGCAGTGAATGTCACGGGCACGTTTTTGACCTCGAAACATGCATTGCCGCTGTTGCGCAAAGGGGCCGCGTCGGGAACGTCAGCCTCAATCATCAATTTCGGGAGTTACGATGGGTTCATTGCGGACCCCGGCCTTGCCGCCTATTGCGCGACCAAAGGTGCGGTTCACGCACTGACGCGTGCGATGGCGTGTGATCACGGGCCGGAGGGTATTCGCGTGAATGCCATATGCCCCGGCTATGTCGACACGCCCATGTTGCAGAGTTTCTTCACTGGCGATGGCTCGGGTGGCGGCGGCAAGACCATTGACCAGTTACAGCAGGCTGTGCGCGATGTGCACCCGATGCGCACTTATGGCACGCCGGATGATATCGCCAATCTGGTGAATTGGCTGGCTTCGGACGAGGCGCGCTATGCAAGCGGTCAACTTTGGGTTCTGGACGGAGGGCTGAGCGCGCAAGTCCAGCAGATGAAGCTATGAGCAAACCGGTCATCATTACTTGTGCTCCGACTGGTGGGATTCATACTCCCACCATGTCAGAACACTTGCCCATCACGCCAAGCGAAATCACCGAGGCCAGTATTGGTGCCGTCGAGGCCGGGGCTTCGATCATCCATCTTCATGCCCGCAATCCGGAAAACGGTCGGCCTGATCCGGACCCCGACCTTTTCATGCAGTTCCTGCCCCGCATCAAGCAAGCAACCGGTGCTGTGATGAATGTCTCAACCGGTGGCGGGTTGGGCATGACCCGCGAAGAACGCCTGCGTGCGGCACTACGGGCCAGCCCCGAAATGGCCAGCATGAACATGGGCTCGATGAACTTCGGCATCTTCCCGATGATGCAGAAATATTCAGGCTGGAAACATGACTGGGAACCCGAGTTTCTGGACATGACTCGCGACTTCATTTTCCGCAACACGTTTGCCGATATCGAATATGCAATGAAGGAACTGGGTGAAGGTCACGGCACGAAATTCGAGTTCGAATGCTACGATCTGGGGCACCTCTACAACCTGGCTTGGGTGGTAGATCAAGGCTGGGTGAAACCGCCGTTTTTCATCCAGATGGTGTTTGGCATTCTGGGTGGCGTGGGGGCTGATCCCAAGAACCTGATGCACATGCACACAATCGCCGAAAAGTTGTTTGGAAACAGCTATGAATGGTCGGTGCTGGCCGCAGGTCGCCACCAAATGGCCTTCACGACACAGGCTGCGATCCTTGGTGGCAATGTACGGGTTGGGCTGGAAGACAGCCTTTACATCGGGCCCGGCGAAAAGGCGAAGTCCAACGCTGATCAGGTCCGCAAGATTCGCTCAATCATCGAAAATCTTGGCCTGACGGTCGCAACGCCGGACGAGGCCCGCCAACGGCTGGGTCTGAAGGGCAACGACCAGACAGCTTTTTGACGGGGGACGACATGCAGACAAAGATGCTGATTAACGGAGAGATGGTAGAAGGTCAGGGCGATGCTCTGCCCGTTCTGGATCCATCTACCGGTGAAACCGTGGCCCATGTGCCCGAAGCGACGCCCGAGCAGATCGAAGCTGCAACGTGTGTTGCCCATGAAGCCTTTGACGCCTATCGGCTTGTTACGCCTTCCGAACGGTCGGGATATCTGCACGCGATTGCGGATGTAATGGAAGAAAACATCGATGAATTGGCCGAGTTAGAGACGCTTGATGTTGGCAAGCCATGGCCGATGGCCCGCGATGAAGAGATGCCTCTGACCATCGACACTTTCCGCTTCATGGCCGGTGCCTCACGCACGATGAGCGGGTCGGCGGCCGGAGAATACGCAGCGGGCCACACGTCAATGATCCGCAAGGATCCGATTGGCCCAGTGGCTTCCATCGCGCCATGGAACTATCCGCTTATGATGGCGGCATGGAAGATCGCTGCGCCCCTGGCGGCAGGTTGCACCATTGTTATGAAACCATCCGAAATCACGCCGCTGGCCACGCTGCGGCTGGCAGAGTTGCTGGCAGATGTATTGCCCAAAGGTGTGTTGAACGTAGTCCATGGTCGGGGCATGTCGGTTGGTGACAGCCTGATCAATGACCCACGGATTGAAGGGATTTCAATCACCGGCTCTCCTGCGACCGGAATGGCCGCGATGCGGGCGGCATCCAGCCAAATCCGCCATGTGCATCTGGAACTGGGGGGCAAGGCTCCGGTCATCGTGTTCAATGATGCTGATATCGACGCCGTGGCCGAGACGATCCGATACGGTTCGTTCTTCAACGCAGGTCAGGATTGTGCGCAGCCCTGTCGGGTGATGGTGCAGGATGATGTATACGACAAAGTGGTTGCTACCGTCGCTGATCAGGTTGGTCAGATCAGGATCGGTGCGCCAAGGGCCGATGGAACAGAAATGGGGCCTATCGTTTCAGCCGCCCAACGCGACCGGGTCGCCGGATTTGTCGATCGCGCCCGCAGCAGCGCTGAAATCGCCGTAGGCGGCAAGGTTGGTGAAGGGGAAGGGTTCTTCTATCAGCCGACCGTCGTCGCAAATGTGGATAATAACGCTGAGATCGCGTGTAGCGAGGTGTTCGGCCCGGTCGTGACTCTGTCGCGATTTACCGAGGCGGACGAAGCCCTTCGGATTGCAAACGCGGGGCGGTACGGGTTGGCGTCGTCTGTCTGGACCAAGGATATCTCGACCGCGATGAAAATGACGGCGCAGCTGCGGTACGGCATGACCTGGGTGAATACGCACGGAATGCCAGCGGCGGAAATGCCCTGGGCTGCGATGAAAGGGTCTGGCACGGGTTGTGACATGTCGGTTTATGCGCTGGATGCGTACACGTCCGTGCGCCATGTGATGGTGGCACACTGATGCGGTTGGCTGGGAAAAGAGCGCTTGTGACAGGTGGGCGGCAAGGCATTGGTCGCGGAATAGTCGAAGCCTTTTGCCGTGAAGGCGCTACAGTAACAACATGCGGGCGCGGGGCGCGGCCCGATGGGTTGGCTGGCGACATCATCTGGTATCCGCTGGATGTCACGGACGCAGACGCTGTCGAAGCGTTGGCCGAGGCCACAGATGGCACCGATATTCTGGTGAATAATGCAGGTGTGCAGGTTGAAAAGACTGTTCCAGACAGCTCGGACGTGGATTGGGACGCTGTGATAGGCACCAATTGCAAGGGCGTCTTCAATATGTGCCGGGCTCACATACCTCGGATGGATGAGGGTGCTGCGATCATCAATATAGGCTCTATTTCAGGGAATACCGCTGATCCGTCCATGGCGCTCTACAACGCGTCCAAGGCATTTGTGCATGGCTTGACCCGTTCTATTGCGGTCGATCACGGGCCAAAGATCCGCTGCAACGCGATTTGCCCCGGATGGATTGAAACAGGAATGCTGGACGCCGGGTTCGAGCTGGCTAACGACCCCGACGCCGCGCGAAGGGATGCAATCGCCCGCCATGCAGCGCGCCGCTTTGGCAAGCCCGAGGATATCGCGAGTATGGCGGTCTGGCTGGCGTCAGATGAGGCAAGCTTTGCCACAGGTCAGCTTTTCACCGTGGATGGCGGTATGACGGCAGCTTCACCTTTGAACCCGGGATTGTTCTGATGGAAATACAACACACGGCCTGCTTGGGCGGAGGCGTCATTGGGGCCAGTTGGGCAGCTCTTTTTCTGGCATCCGGGCGTTCTGTTGCCCTTTTTGATCCTGACCCGGACGTCGAAAAGAAAGTACGCCAGTATGTAGAAAATGCATGGCCGACGCTGGATGCGCTGGGCTTGACGGGCAACGGAAACCCTGACGCCATAACGTTTCATTCCAGCGCTGCTGCCGCAGTGGCTGATGCGGGGTTTGTCCAGGAAAACGTGCCTGAGCGTTTGCAGATCAAACATACAACCTTTGCCGAGATTGAGCCAGCTTTGTCCACGGGCGCGATCGTCGCCAGCTCTGCATCGGGTCTAACTCTGGGGCAAATGCAGCCCGGCTGGTCTGACCCGTCGCATTTTGTGTTAGGGCATCCCTTCAATCCACCGCACCTGATCCCGCTGGTTGAGGTGATGGGGAATGAGAAAACCGCCGATGGCGTCGTTGATGCGGTGCAGGCGTTTTATGAAAGCGTGGGCAAGACCACGATCCGGGTCAACAAAGAGGTGCCCGGCCATGTTGCCAACCGGCTGCAAGCCGCGTTGTGGCGTGAAGCAATCCACCTTGTTGTTTCGGGGGTTGCATCAGTTGAGGACGTGGACAAGGCCGTCTGGGCCGGACCGGGTGTCAGGTGGGCGGCGATGGGGCCGACCATGTTATTCAATCTCGGCGCGGGGGAAGGTGGGTTGAAGGCGTTCTGCGACCACTTTACCGCTACGTTCAACGGCTGGTGGGACGATCTGGGTCAGGTCTATTTAACAGATGAAGTCGCCCAGCAACTTGCTGATGGTGTGAAAGATGAGGCCGCAGGGAAAACCCAAGCCGAGCTGTCCGGGCAACGGGACGCTTTGATTCTGGCGATGCAGAAATCCATTGCAGATTTGCGCTGAACTTAGCCCAGCAACTGCCCCAGTTTCATCGCGACGCCCATATTGCCCGAGATCTTGAGCTTGCCCATAGCGACACCCGTCGTCGGGTTTAGTTTCCCGGTCAGCAGCTTGGTCAGGTTGTCTTGTGAGATACGGATGGTGCAATCCGTGTCCTGATCCTGCGTCGTGGCCTGATTGTCGGCCAGAACAATCACCCCGTCTGCGCCACAGTCGAATTTCAACGAGCCATCAAAGGTTTTGCCGTCTAAGCCCTTTTGAATTCCATCAGCGATGTCTTGAAGCATCCGGGTTCCTTTCGCAGTTTCCGAATGCGTAAAGGGTCAGACGGCGCGCAGGCAAGGCTGACCCAACGGGAGCTTGGCTTTATGACGCACCAAGTATCTGGGTTGTCCGATCACAGGCTTGACCATCGTAAAAGGCGTCGAGAACGGCCTGAAATTCGACCGGAGCATCCGCGACAGAAGAAAACAGCGTCATCGAAGATCGCAACTTCTTTGCATCAACCCCACCCAGGACGTCAGCCGCATCTCGCCCTTTGTGCAACAGCATCAGCGACGCCGCTTCTGTCAGCCGACGGCGCAGTTCGGGGTGGGCCAGATAGCTCGTTGCCTCGTCCAGATCTTCGATGCCGTAAAGCTGCGCCATATGGGATTGGCCCAGCTCGGCCAGTTGCGGAAACACAAACCACATCCAGTGGCTGGTTTTCTGCCCCTGTTTCAATTCACGCAGGACATCGGCCCAAACCGTGTCCTGCGCCTCGATGAACATATCGAGTTCGTCGTCGGTATCTTCGTCGTCGATCACTTGGACAAACGCTTGTCGCGTGCGGCCAGCAGTTTCAGGCGCAGGGCGTTCAGCTGGATGAAACCGGCTGCGTCTGTCTGATCGTATGCGCCAGCGTCTTCCTCAAAGGTCACGTGCGCCTCAGAGTACAGCGAGTGATCCGACCAGCGGCCCACGGTCGAGGCCAGACCTTTGTACAGTTTCACACGAACGGTGCCGGTGACGTGCTCTTGCGATTTGTCGATAGCGGCTTGCAGCATCTCACGCTCGGGCGAATACCAGAAGCCGTTATAGATCAGCTCGGCATATTGCGGCATCAGCTGGTCTTTCAGGTGCATCGCGCCGCGGTCCATGGTGATGGATTCGATCCCGCGATGCGCTTCCAGCAGGATGGTGCCGCCCGGTGTTTCATAGATGCCGCGCGACTTCATGCCCACGAAGCGGCCTTCGACCAGATCCAGACGGCCAATGCCGTGCTTGCCGCCATATTCGTTCAGCTTTGTCAGGATGGTGGCCGGGCTCATTGCCTCGCCATTGATGCTGACCGCGTCGCCTTTTTCAAAGCCGATCTCGATGAACTCGGGCTCGTTCGGCGCATCCTCGGGGTGGACGGTGCGCTGATAGACATAGTCGGGCGCCATATCGGCAGGGTCTTCCAGAACCTTACCCTCGGACGAGGTGTGCAGCAGGTTCGCATCGACCGAGAACGGCGCCTCGCCGCGCTTGTCCTTGGCAATCGGGATCTGGTTTTGTTCGGCGAACTCCAGCAGCTTGGTGCGGCTGGTCAAGTCCCATTCACGCCAGGGGGCAATGACCTTGATTTCGGGGTTCAGCGCGTATGCTGCCAGTTCGAACCGCACCTGATCGTTGCCCTTGCCGGTCGCGCCGTGGGCCACGGCATCGGCGCCGGTGGCTTCGGCGATCTCAACCAGACGTTTCGAGATCAGCGGGCGCGCGATGGACGTACCCAGCAGATACAGCCCTTCATACTGCGCGTTGGCGCGGAACATTGGGAACACGAAGTCGCGGACGAATTCTTCGCGGATGTCCTCGATATAGATGTTTTCGGGCTTGATCCCCAGCAGCTCGGCCTTTTGGCGGGCGGGCTCTAGCTCTTCTCCCTGACCCAGATCGGCGGTGAAGGTCACAACTTCACAACCATACTCGGTCTGCAGCCATTTCAGAATGATCGAGGTATCAAGGCCACCGGAATAGGCCAGAACAACTTTCTTGGGCGCGGACATCTGACTTCCCTTTATGCGTAGAACGATTGGCCCCTAGCGGGTTTTGAACGCGGGGGCAAGCTGTGTGGATTGACGCAGAGCGGGAATTAAGGTGAAACATACGCAATTAAAACAATGTTTGGTTGAAGGGGCAGTATTCGGATGTTGGGATGGCAGATTTTTGTGCATTCGGTGCGGATGGTTTTTGGAAATCTCAAGCAGGTGCTACAGATCACATTTGGTCCTGCGTTGATTGCCACCGCGTTGATTGTCGCATTGTTCATGGTGTCAGGCGTTCCGCTGGAAGCGTTTGAAGCAGAAACGGGAGAATTGCCGCCCGGCACGTCGCCTGGCTCTATCCTGCTTTTGGTTTTTGGGCTGATTGCGGTGATCTTTGTAACCATGTTCTGGATTGCGGTGTCGTGGCACAGGTTCATTCTGCTGGAAGAGTATCCCAACGGTATATTGCCAACATTCCGTTCTGACCGAATTCTCGCATATTTCGGGCGCGCTATATTGCTTGTACTATTGATGGCAATCGCGTGGCTTCCGGGTGGCGTGGTTCTCGGCACTTTCGTTCAAAGTTCGCTTGTTCTCGGAATTCTATTGCTTGTTGCATATCTTCTGTTTCTGGCCGTTTGCTTGTATCGTCTTTCCATTATTTTGCCCGCAGCAGCTATTGGCAGCCCCATAACACTTGGCGAAGCTTGGAAAAACACAGCAGGAACTGCCGGTGCGATTCTAGTCCTGCTCATCGTAGCCTTTCTGTTTCAGTTTGCTGTTCAGCTTGTTTTTACATTGCTGGCCTTCATTCCGGTTCTGGGGATATTGCTGACCGTGTTTTTCGGCACGCTTATCCTTCCGATGATCAATGTCAGCATTTTTACAACCATGTACGGCGTGTTCATCGAAAAACGCGAACTCTCCTGACCCGCGTACACATATGTATTCCTTGCCCTTAACGCGGTGATGCGGCAGTGAAACGGTCATGACTGATTTCATGACCCGCGCCCGCGCAGCCGAACAGGCGATGCGCTCTGTGTTTCCAGCAACGCCGTTGCAGCGGAACGCCCATTTGTCCGACCGTTATGGTGCGGACATCTGGCTCAAACGCGAAGACCTCAGCCCGGTGCGGTCGTACAAGATCCGGGGCGCGTTCAATGCGATGCGCAAGCAGCAGGGCCAGGATCTGTTCGTTTGTGCCAGTGCGGGTAATCACGCGCAGGGCGTGGCGTTCATGTGCAAGCATCTGGGGGTCAAAGGCGTGATCTTCATGCCGGTCACGACGCCACAGCAGAAAATCCAAAAGACCCGAATCTTTGGCGGCGACAATATCGAGATTCACCTGACCGGCGATTATTTCGATGACACGCTGGCTGCTGCCCAAGCTTGGTGCACACAGCAGGGCGGGCATTTCCTGTCACCGTTTGACGACGCGGATGTAATCGAAGGTCAGGCCTCATTGGCGGTTGAGATCGAAGAGCAAATGGGCGGTGTACCGGATCATGTCGTTTTGCCGGTTGGTGGTGGCGGAATGTCCTCCGGCGTGGCGACGTGGTTCGGGGATCGCAGTCATTGCTTGTTTGTCGAGCCCGCTGGGGGCGCATGTCTGCGTGCTGCCTTGGCGGCAGGGCATCCCGTTGCGCTGGATCATGTGGATACCTTCGTCGATGGCGCGGCGGTCGGACGAATTGGTGAGAAGCCGTTCGAACTGCTCAAGTCACGGCATCTGTCGGATGTGCTTGTCATGTCCGAAGACCGTATCTGCGCCACCATGATTGAAATGTTGAATGTTGAAGGCATCGTGCTTGAACCGGCTGGAGCTTTGGCGATTGAGGCGGTGGGTGACGTCCAAAGCTTTGTGCGCGGCAAGACGGTTGTCTGTGTGACGTCCGGTGGGAATTTCGATTTCGAACGTTTGCCCGAGGTCAAAGAACGCGCGCAGCGCTATTCCGGGGTGAAAAAGTACTTCATCCTGCGCCTGCCGCAGCGCCCGGGTGCGTTGAAAGAGTTCCTTGGCATTCTCGGCCCCGAAGATGACATTGCCCGCTTTGAGTATATGAAAAAATCAGCGCGCAATTTCGGCTCGGTCCTGATCGGGATTGAAACCCGAAAGCCTGAAAATTTCATGCGCCTGTTTGCGCATCTGGACGAGGCCGGGTTCACCTATACCGACATCACCGAAGATGAGACACTGGCGCAGTTTGTAATCTAACTCAGGTTTTCGCACAGCTCTGATACGAATTTGAGTTTCGAGCTTTCAAAAACGGCCAGCAGGGCTGGCAAATCAACCTCCGCTCCCTGTCCTGCTGCGGCCTGCCGTTCGCCGTCCTGACAGAGTTTCGAGAACTGATCGAAGCCAAGGCTGAGCGCGCTTCCCTTCAGGAAATGCAGGTTTTGTTCCAATTCGATCCGGTTGGTATCGTGATGCAGGCGCGCAATGACCTCTTGCACCTCTTCCAGAAAAATCTCGACCACCTCGTCAAATTCATCCGGGCCAACTTCGTCCCGCAATTGCCTGACTCTGTCCCAGTGGATCATGATGCGCTACCCGTCGACCAATCTGTAAGGTTCTGGGTAAGCCACGGCTGGTAAAAGCCCAGTTAACGGCAATGTCTGAACGTGGGTCATGTCTTCACCGGATGTTAAACCCGCGAAGGCTAGGGTCGCCCTGACCGGTCAATCTCAGGAGAGCAGAGGGTAAATGGTGCCAGGGGCGAGTCTTGAGGACACCAGATCAGATCTGGACTTCGGCGCGATCCGCAAGGTGCTGGTTGTGGATGACAGCCGTTTGCAGCGGCGCATCCTTGTGGCTTCGCTCAGAAAATGGGGGTTTGACGTAGTCGAGGCTGATACCGGCGAGGCCGCGTTGGAGCTGTGTCGGACAGACCCGCCCGACCTTGTGCTCAGCGACTGGGTTATGCCGGGGATGAGCGGGCTGGAGTTCTGTTGCGCATTTCGCGCATTGGAAACGGATCAATACAGCTATTTCATCCTGCTGACGTCCAAAAGCGAAAAGCAAGAGGTGGCACGCGGTCTGGATGCCGGGGCGGATGATTTTCTGATCAAACCACTGGAAGCCGACGAACTCCGGGCGCGCATTTCCGCCGGGGCGCGTATTCTTGACATGCAGCGCGAGCTTTCGCAGAAAAACCGCCTGATCGAATCCGCGTTGGAAGAGCTGAAACTGGCGCATGACGCAATCGACAAAGATCTGATGCAGGCGCGTAAGATTCAGGAATCTCTGATGCCCGAGCTATCGCGAGATTTTGGCAACTCGCGTGTCAGCCTTTTGCTAAAGCCATGCGGCCATATTGGCGGCGATCTTGTTGGCATGTTCTCGCCTGGCGTGAATCGCTTGGGGTTCTACAGCATTGATGTGTCCGGCCACGGCATCACCTCGGCCATGATGACGGCCCGATTGGGTGGCTATCTGTCCAGCAAGCACTTTGACCAGAATGTTGCGATGGAACAGCGGTTCAACAAGTTCTACGCGCTCTTGCCGCCCGAGGATGTCGCCAAAACGCTCAACTCCCGCCTGATGGCAGATACGGGGATCGAAGAATATTTTACGATGGTCTATGCCATTGTTGACCTGCGCAACGGTCTTATGAAGATGGTGCAGGCCGGGCATCCGCACCCCCTTTTGTTACGCAAAGATGGCAGCAGTGAATTTCTGGGCGATGGTGGTTTGCCTATAGGCCTGATCGAGGATGCGGGCTTCCATCAGATCGAGACGAAACTGCAACCCGGGGACAAGCTGTTGTTGTATTCTGACGGATTTACCGAATGCCCTCTGGCAGATGGTGGCCTGTTGGATGAAGGCGGTTTGCAAGAAATGGCGCAAAACTGTGTTTCAGAGAATGGCGGGTCCGAGTTTTTGGATGACATGTTTTGGCGACTGACCCAGGTCATGTCGCCCAAAGAAGGAATCGGCGATGACGTTTCGGCCGTGTTCTTCGAATATAACGGCCCTTAAAGCGACCAAAGATGCAACTTGGCAAAATGTCGGTCACCGTCATTGCCAAGCTTTACCACCGCATCTGACGCATCTATCCATCGTGCTTCGTGAAACGCCTCGGCTGGTGGTCCGATGCGGCGGACGGGACGCGCGCGATAGATCATGCAGACCTTTTCCGCCCACAGATCGTATTCAGGCATATAGGTAAAGCGGCGAAAGGTACCGACCCGGCGCGGGTTGGCAACCAGCCAGCCTGTTTCTTCGTATACCTCGCGATGTAGGGCCGTGATTGGCGATTCGCCCGGATCAATTCCACCGCCCGGCAGTTGCAGCTCTGGGTTGAGGCCGTCGTCATACCATGTCACCAGCAATGATCGTCCACGAGGCAAAAGCACGTACACGCCGGGTCGTTGCGTGTATTTCTGCCCTGCCTGAGGGGTTTCACCAAACCGTCTGATCATGTATGGCCCCTTAAAACCCAATCTGTACGACCTATATGGTGCCGGTATGCCAACCTGTGGCGTGTAAGGAAACCCCATGTCTCTTGGAACAAAAATCGCGTGGGACGATACCGTCCTGCCCTTTCAACTTGATGCATCCGACATGCGCGGCCGCGTGGCCCGTTTGGATGGCGTGCTGGATGGCATCCTGAAGCAGCACGACTATCCGCCGCAAGTCGAAGCGCTGGTGGCTGAAATGGCTTTGCTGACCGCGTTGATCGGCCAGACCGTTGCGTTGCGCTGGAAGCTGTCGTTGCAGGTGCAGTCCAAAGGGGCGGTGCGCATGATCGCGACCGACTATTACGCGCCGCAGGAAGAAGGCCAAGCCGCCCAAATCCGCGCATATGCCAGCTTTGACCGCGACCGGCTGACCGACGCGGCACCTTTTGATCAGGTGGGCGAGGGGTATTTTGCCATCATGATCGACCAGGGCGAAGGCACGCAGCCGTATCAGGGCATCACGCCGCTGGCGGGTGGATCGCTGAGCGCATGTGCCGAGGCGTATTTCGCCCAGTCTGAGCAGTTGCCGACGCGGTTTTCGTTGAGCTTTGGTAAATCGACCGAGCCCGGCGTGGGCGAGCATTGGCGTGCCGGCGGCATCATGTTGCAGCACATGCCCAAAGCGTCGCCCTTTGCTGCATCGGGTGAAGGTACGGGTGAGATCCTGACCGCCAGCGATCTGGTAGACGGCGAAGAGGGTGAGAACTGGGGCCGCGTCAATATCCTGCTGGATACTGTCGAGGATCCGGAAATGATCGGCCCTTCGGTTGCGCCGACCGACCTTTTGGTTCGTCTGTTCCATGAGGAACAGCCGCGTGTCTATGACGCGCAATCGGTCCAGTTTGGGTGCACCTGCTCCGAGGACCGAGTGCGTCAAAGCTTGTCGATCTATTCGGCGAAGGACATCGAAAAGATGACAACGCCTGAAGGTCTGGTCACCGCTGATTGCCAGTTCTGTGGTGCGCATTACGTGCTGGATCCGGCAACTGTGGGCTTTGAAGCTGAAGACAGCAAAGGTGCATGATCCGGTTGAAAAGATCCGGGCGGCCTTGCGCCGCCCCGGTCACGGGTCCAGCGACTTTGACCTGAACCCTGACACTGTTTTGCCACCCGGGCGGCGGCTGCGCCCAGCCGGTGTTCTGGTGGCCATCTCTCTGGCTTATGAAGCGCCTCGGGTGCTTTTGACCAAACGGTCCTCAGCCCTGAAGCATCACCCAGGTCAGATCGCCTTTCCGGGCGGTAAGCAGGATGAAAGTGATGCCGACGTAACCGCAGCCGCCCTGCGCGAGGCACAGGAAGAGATTGGACTGCCCGTTGACCAGCCCGAGGTTCTGGGGTTTCTGCCGGCGCATGAAACCGTCACCTCTTTCAACGTCACCCCTGTGGTCGCAATCGTGCGAGACACATTCAAGCCTGTGCCCGAGCCCGGCGAGGTGGACGAGGTTTTCTCGACCCCTCTTGCCCATCTTCTAAATCCCGAGAATTATCTGATTGAGTCGCGTCGCTGGCGCGGTCAGAAACGCAGATACTACGCAGTTCCGTACGGCCCTTATTATATTTGGGGCGCGACGGCCCGCATATTGCGCGGGCTTGCAGCACGGGTGAATGAATGATGCAGATAAACGAGCCTTGGGTCAGTGAACCAGCGACCCAACTGGTGTGCGCCGCCCTGACTGCATCTGGTGCGCAGGCACTTTTTGTGGGTGGCTGTGTGCGCAACGCGCTTTTGGGCGCACCTGTCTCGGATATCGATATTGCCACCGACGCGCGACCCCAGCAGGTTGTTGAGATGGCGCAGGCTGTGGGGCTCAAGGCTATTCCAACGGGCATCGATCACGGTACGATCACGGTCGTCAGTGCCGGTATCCCTCACGAGATCACCACTTTCCGACGTGACGTGGAAACCGACGGGCGGCGCGCTGTTGTTGCGTTCTCTGATCACGTCGAGGAAGACGCGGCCCGGCGCGATTTCACCATGAACGCGATCTACGCACGGCCCGATGGCGCAGTGTTAGACCCGCTCGGTGGATTACCCGACCTACAGGCACGTCGGGTTCGGTTCATTGGAACGGCCGAGAATCGTATACGCGAAGATTATTTGCGCTCGCTTCGCTACTTCCGCTTTCATGCCTGGTATGGTGACGCGGACGCTGGATTTGATCCCGACGCTCTGGCCGCAATTGGTGCCAATCTTGATGGGTTGAAATCACTGTCGCGCGAACGGGTCGGGGCGGAACTGCTGAAACTACTGGCAGCGCCCGATCCCGCCCCTGCCATTGCTACAATGCGCAGCACGGGTGTCTTGGCGCAATTGTTGCCGGGTGCAAATGACCGATCCCTTTCGCCTCTTGTCGCCCTCGAACAAGCCGCAGGTGCTGATCCCGATCCGGTGCGACGGCTGGCAGCCATTGCCACGCCCGAAGACGCAGCGACATTGCGGTTGAGCCGTTCGCAGCTGCAACGTCTGACCCGGATGCGAGAGGAGGCACAAGCCACCACAAGCGTGGCCGAGTTGGGCTATCGCTATGGCGACGAAGGCGGTTTGCACGAGACTCTTCTGCGTTGCGCCTTTTTGGAACAACCTTGGTCCGAAGACCTGAGGCATGACTTACATACAGGGGCGGCTGCCCGTTTCCCAATTCAAGCCAAAGATCTGATCCCCACCTTCACAGGACCAGCGCTGGGCCAGAAATTGGCCGAGCTTGAAAACCGCTGGATCGCGTCCGGCTTTGCGTTGTCGCGCGAGGAGTTGCTGGCAAGTTAGCGCTAAGTCTCAAAAGGGGATGACAAATCAAAAAGATTGTGCTTACGTGCGGCTGTCACATGGATGGAGGACAGCGAATGTATTACGGGATCTGGTTCGGCTAAAGCCAGGACACTTGCCCCGTAAAGGGTGGTGTTCAGGCGCCATTCTTCTTCGCACGTCTGCATTTCTGCTCAATCGGAGCACTCTCCATGTTTCGCTATTTCGAAAACCTCATTGACCCTTTTGTCGCCTACAAAGAGTCCAACGCGCCACCGACAAAGCTGTGGCCGTTCATGCTGGACTATTCCCGGCCGTTTTTCCGCGTGTTTGTCTGGGCCACGCTGCTATCCATTGTTGTGGCGGGGGTTGAGGTCGGTCTGATCTATTACATGGGGCGCGTCGTAGATTTGCTTGTCGGCTCTCCCACCGAAGTCTGGCAGGATCACGGGACCGAATTGCTGCTGATGGCGGCGTTCATCCTTCTGCTGCGGCCGATTCTGCATATTCTGGATGTGCTGGTGATCAACAATGCGATCCTGCCTCAATACGGCACTCTGTTCCGCTGGCGGGCGCATAAACACGTTTTGCGTCAGTCGGTCAGTTGGTTTGAAAACGATTTTGCCGGGCGGATTGCCAACCGGATCATGCAGACACCGCCTGCCGCAGGTGAGGTGGTCTTTCAGGTCTTTGACGCGATTTCCTTCTCGCTCGCTTATCTGATTGGGGCTGCTATCTTGCTGATGGCCGCCGATCCGCGGCTTCTTTTGCCGTTGGTTATCTGGTTTGCGCTATATGCGGTGTTGGTCCGATGGGCGATCGTGCGTGTTGGTCCGGCGTCCAAGGCGGCATCTGATGCACGTTCGACTGTGACGGGGCGTGTCGTCGACAGCTACACAAACATCCATTCGGTCAAAATGTTCGCGCATGCGGATCAAGAAATGATCTATGCCCGCGAGGCAATCGAAGAAACCCGCCGAACCGTGCAGGTTGAGATGCGGATTTTCACCATTATGGATGCGTTTCTGGTCACTCTGAACGGCTTTTTGATCGTCGGGGTAGTTGGTTGGGCGATTGTGCTTT
The DNA here is from genome assembly GCF_013034525.1 of Ruegeria sp. HKCCA5929. NCBI lineage: Bacteria > Pseudomonadati > Pseudomonadota > Alphaproteobacteria > Rhodobacterales > Roseobacteraceae > Ruegeria > Ruegeria sp. HKCCA5929. The sequence continues at coordinate 738,363 of NZ_WQGE01000002.1, read as the reverse complement.
GGATGCAGGGCCAAGCCTCGGTTGGCGTGGTCGCGGCTGCAACCGCGTTGACCCTGCGCCTGAATGCCATGACCGGATGGATCATGTGGGCGCTGACCAGCCTGTTCCGCCAGCTTGGCGTAGTTGCCGAGGGGTTGGAGACGATTGCCCAGCCGATCCAGTTGCTGGATGCGCCTGATGCCAAGTCGCTAAAGCTGAACAAAGGCGAGATCGAAATCAGCGACCTGTCGCACCATTATGGCCGTGAAGCCGGTGGTCTGGACCATATCAACCTGACCATTCAGCCCGGCGAAAAGATCGGTCTGATCGGGCGGTCTGGTGCTGGTAAATCGACCCTCGTCAAGCTGCTTTTGCGGTTTTATGACGTCGAACGCGGTGCGATCCTGATTGACGGGCAGAACATCGCAGATGTCACGCAAGACAGCCTGCGCAGTCATATCGGCATGGTTCAGCAGGACAGCGCTTTGCTGCACCGGTCGGTGCGGGACAATATCCTTTATGGCCGCCCTGATGCGACCGAGGATCAGATGATCGAGGCCGCCAAGCAGGCCGAAGCGCATGACTTCATCCTTGACCTGCAAGATCCGCAGGGACGCACCGGGTACGATGCGCATGTTGGTGAGCGGGGCGTGAAGCTGTCCGGCGGGCAGCGGCAGCGCGTGACACTGGCGCGGGTGATCCTGAAAGATGCACCGATTTTGTTGTTGGATGAGGCAACATCTGCCCTAGATTCCGAGGTTGAAGCGTCAATTCAGGAAACCCTTTACGGCATGATGCAAGGCAAAACCGTGATCGCCATTGCGCACAGGCTCAGCACGATCGCGCAGATGGACCGTATTCTGGTCATGGATGGTGGGCGTATCGTTGAAGAAGGCGCGCATTCTGACCTTCTGGCGCAAGGTGGTCTTTACGCGCAGTTCTGGGCGCGGCAATCTGGCGGCTTCATGAACCCGGAGGCCGCGGAATGAGGGTTGCTGACCTCATCCAACCGTTCAAAACCACTGAAACGCCCCCACCACAGACGTTGGGGGCGTTCATTCGCTGGAGCCTGTCCGGGGCCTGGCCGATGTTGTTTGTTGCAGCCTTCTTCTCGGCCACAGCCGGTGCGATGGAGGCTGGAACAGCTTGGATTTTGGGCCGCGTGATTGATGTGGCAACATCCAGCGGTCCGGAACAGTTTCTGACCGCGCAAAACATGTGGATGATTTTCGGCGCGGTTGCGTTCTTTATGCTGGTGCGTCCGATCTTGTTTGGCCTGTCGTCCCTGTCGAACAACTACATCGTTATGCCCAACATCACCCCTTTGGTGTTGGCCAAGCTGAACCGTTGGACGCTGGGCCAGTCGGTGACATATTTCGACGATGATTTTGCTGGGCGTATTGCGCAGAAGCAGATGCAAACGTCGAACGCGATGGCGTCGGTCGTGTCGGAAACGATCAGCGCCATTGTGTTCGCTTTGGCGTCTTTGGCGGGATCTTTGCTTTTGTTAGGGTCTATTCACCCGCTTGCGATGCTGCCCTTTGCCGCTTGGTTAGTTGTCTATTTTATGCTGGTCCGCTGGTATCTGCCGCGTATCCGAAAACGTTCAGCCGCACGGGCCGGGGCGCGGGCTATGGTGTCGGGGCAGGTGGTCGATACGATCACCAATATCAAGACCGTAAAGCTGTTTGCGCATTCGGCTTTCGAAGATCAGGCTGCGCGCGACTCGATGGTGGAGCTGCGCGAACGGTCGCTGGATTTTGGAAAACTGTCCGCCAGTTTCCGGTTCATCCTGATGACGCTGGCCGGGGTACTGCCCGTGCTGCTGTTGGGAGCGACGCTTTGGTTGTGGCAACTCGGCATGGCAACCGCAGGAGATATTGTTGCGGCCGGTGCGGTCTCAATCCGCATCGCGCAAATGACGGGTTGGGTCAGTTTCACGCTGATGGGTCTGTATGCCAATGTGGGCGAAATCGAAAACGGGATGAAAACGCTGGCCAAGCGGGACCGGGTTGAGGATGTGGGGGACGCAAAAGACCTGGCCGTGAACGACGGATCTATTTCGTTCGAGCATGTCAGTTTTGCTTACGGTCGGGATGTTGGTGGCGTCATCGATCTGTCCCTGACCATAAAACCCGGCGAAAAACTGGGTATTGTCGGCGCTTCAGGGGCGGGGAAATCGACGCTCGTTTCCTTGCTGCTTCGACTCTATGACAGGGAAAATGGCGCTATTTGTATTGACGGGCAGGACGTGTCGCAGGTGACACAAGACAGCCTGCGCCGCCAGATCGGTATGGTCACGCAGGAAACGGCGATGTTCAACCGTTCGGCGCGCGAAAACATCCTATACGGTCGCCCGGATGCGTCCGAGGATGAGATGATCACCGCCGCGAAAAAGGCCGAGGCGCATGAATTCATCCTCAGCCTTGAGGATGCCAATGGTCGCCAAGGCTATGACGCTCATCTGGGCGAAAGGGGTGTAAAACTCAGCGGCGGGCAGCGTCAGCGGATCGCTTTGGCCCGTGCCATTTTGAAGGACGCGCCGATATTGGTTCTGGACGAAGCGACCTCGGCGCTGGATTCCGAGGTTGAAGCCTCGATTCAGACCGCGCTGCATCGGGTGATGGAGGGTAAGACCGTTCTGGCCATTGCGCACCGCCTGTCCACCCTCAGCGAGATGGATCGGATCGTTGTTCTGGACCAGGGGCGGATTGTCGAAAGCGGAACGCATGAGGCGCTGCTGGATCAAGGCGGGCTTTATGCGCGGTTCTGGCATCGTCAATCAGGCGGCTTCATTCAGGCGGAAGCTGCGGAATAAGAACCTTTGCGGTTTTCTTAACCACACCGTATCGGAATGCGCGTTCGACCGGAGGGAGAGGCAGCGTATTCCGATCCAATGCAAACGCAAAACGCCCTAAGGGGTTTTGTTGACGTGGAAGCCCGGCTATCAGGCCCTTAATGACACAGCAATTCACAATCACAAGGCTTGGCCATCAGGGCGACGGCATTGCCGATGGCCCGATCTATGCCCCGCGCACCCTGCCCGGCGAGGTCGTAAGCGGCACTTTGACGGGTCAAGTGCTGACCGATATCCGGGTGGAAACGCCATCCGAAGATCGGGTCAAGGCGCCGTGTCGCCATTACAAAGCCTGCGGCGGGTGTCAGTTGCAGCATGCGTCTGACGCTTTTGTGGCCGATTGGAAGCTTGAAATTGTGCGCAACGCCTTGGCCGCGCAGGGTCTGGATGCACAGATGTGCCCGATCCACACGTCACCCGAACAGTCGCGCAGGCGTGCAACGGTTGCTGTAAGACGAACAAAGAAGGGCACATTGGCCGGGTTTCATGGTCGCGCGTCGGACACGATCACTGAAATCCCCGACTGCCGGTTGCTTGATCCCGAGTTGATCGCAGCCATTCCTGTGGCCGAGGCGCTGGCCGTTCTGGGAGGAAGCCGTAAGGGTATTCTGGCGGTGACGCTTACACTCTCCGAAGGGGGATTGGATGTAGCCGTCAAAGGCGGCAAACCATTGGACGGGCCGCTGGAACTGGCGCTCGCTCAAGCGACAGAGAAACACGGGTTGGCGCGGCTGAGTTGGGATGATGAAGTGATCGCCATGCGACAAGCGCCGCTTCAACGTTTTGGAACGGCTGACGTCACACCGCCTCCCGGCGCGTTCCTGCAGGCGACAAAGGACGGAGAACAGGCTCTATTACAGGCTGTTTTGAAGGCAACAGAGGGCGCCAAGCGCGTTGTCGATCTGTTTGCAGGTAGCGGTACGTTTTCCCTTCCCTTGGCCCAAACTGCTGAAGTTCACGCTGTGGAAGGCGAGGCCGCCATGGGTCAGGCATTGGATCAGGGTTGGCGCAAGGCGCATGGTTTGAAGCGCGTAACGACTGAGGCCCGCGATCTGTTCCGTCGTCCATTGATGCCCGATGAGTTGAAGGCGTTTGACGCGATCGTGTTGGATCCACCCCGTGCCGGAGCCGAGGCGCAGGTGGAAGAACTGGCCAAAGCAAAGCGCCCGGTGATTGCTTACGTTTCGTGCAACCCGGTGAGCTTTGCACGGGACGCGAAAATCCTTGTTAACGCAGGCTACACCCTTGAATGGGTACAGGTCGTTGACCAATTTCGATGGTCGTCACATACGGAACTTGCTGCGCGGTTTGTCCTGAACGCCGCATCTTGAACAGACAGGAGAACGCGACACATGGGTGTCAAACAGCGCTTGCTGACCATCATCGAAGCCCCGGCTTTCGGACGTTTCATCACAGCTGTCATCATTTTCAACGCGATTCTCTTGGGGATGGAGACGTCGCCCACCCTGATGGAGGCAGCAGGACCGCTGATTGTCACGCTGGACAAGCTGTGCCTTGCGATCTTTGTCGCTGAGATCACGATGAAGCTGATTGCGACCGGGCGCAGGTTCTTTACCAGCGGTTGGAATATTTTCGACTTTCTTATCGTGGGCATCGCGCTTGTCCCCAGTGCCGGCAGTTTGTCTGTGCTGCGGGCTCTGCGAATTCTGCGGGTGTTGCGGGTAATCTCTGTTGCGCCCCGTCTACGGCGCGTGGTCGAAGGATTCATTTCGGCCCTGCCAGGGATGGCCAGTGTCTTCCTGCTGATGGCCATCCTGTTCTACATCGGTGCGGTGATCTCGACCAAGCTGTTCTCGGTGTCATTTCCCGTCTGGTTCGGTGATCTGGGCCTGTCGGCTTACACCCTGTTCCAGATCATGACGTTGGAAAGCTGGTCCATGGGCATCGTCCGCCCCGTGATGGAGGTTTATCCCTACGCATGGCTGTTTTTTGTGCCATTTATCATGGTCACGACCTTTGCCGTGGTGAACCTGCTGGTCGGTCTGATCGTGAACTCGATGCAGGATGCCCATCATGCAGAAGACGAGGTTAAAACCGACGCCTATCGTGATGAGGTGCTGGAACGGCTGGAAAATATCGAACGTCGCCTGACCGAGCAGATAAACAGCAAAAAGTGATTTCCGTTTCTGAAGGTTTTTGGCATATTAATCTCCAAAAAACAGAGCAGGCAGTGAAAAAATGGATCGTCGAGCATTCGGATTGGGGGTGATGGCAACGCTGAGCCTTTCGGCTTGTGCCTCAGCCAGCCCAAGATTTCTGACATATAATGGGCCCGAAGTGACCTCTTTGGTGGTCAACAAGGGCGCGCGCAAACTCTATCTGCTGCATCATGAGCAGGTATTGCGTGAATATGAAGTTGATTTGGGCTTTGCGCCACGCGGAACAAAGACCAAGAAAGGCGATGGTCGAACGCCCGAGGGCAGCTATCTGATCGATCGCCGGAATCCCCGCAGCCGTTATCATTTGTCGCTGGGCATCTCGTACCCCAACTCTCAGGATGTCGCGCAGGCCAAGGCAGCGGGCGTTGATCCGGGGGGCGATATTTTCATCCACGGCCAGCCCAATCTTCGGTCCGAGTTCAAGCGTGCTCGCAAAACGCCGGATTGGACGGCGGGATGCATCGCGGTCAAGAATGACGAGATGGAAGAGATCTATGCCATGGTGAACAAAGGTACGCTTATCACCTTGCGCCCTTAGTGGCGTCCGGCGCCCAGGCACCAAACCCAAACACTTCATAGTCGCGCTGGTAGACCTCTGCTGCCAGCGCCTCAAGCTCTGCGTCGTAAATCTGGCTCAACGTAAATGGCACATCGGGTGCGCATTGGTCCGGCTCGGGCGGGTTCGAATGCCCAACTTCGCGTGCCAGTGCGGGAAGCGCTGTTGCCAATTCGTCTTCTCGCAGGATCAGGTCCGGCAAAAGGAAACTGGCAATCCCGTCCAAAACCCGGGATTGGCTGCACCACGTCCCATCAACGCGGATTGGCGTCTGACCGTTCAGGTTGAGGCGCAAGAAGCCCAGAAAAGCCGCAAACGCATCCCGGTGCTGCTCGACCGAATAATTCGTGTCCCGCACCTGCCCGGGGATCGGCATCTTGAGCCGATTGCGAAGATAATTTCGCACCATTTTATAACTGCCCGGCCCTGTGCTCAGGATGTGTTGGCAAAATGCCGTATGCGCCCGTGCCAGCGGGTGACGCAGGACGGTGAATTTTCGATGACCGGGATGATCCTTCAGCCAGGTTCGGATTTGTTTTCTGTTTCGATCGGTGATCAAATCGTTAGCCGAGCTGCCATCCAAATCGGTCAACCATTGGGCAATAACAGGCTCTAATCCGTTACGAATGGGCAAATACATCAGGGCTGATTTTGACGCTGCGATGTATTGCGGTACGGCGGCCCCGCGTTGCGGCTCAAAGCCCTTGGTCTCATGCAATCCAAAGCGATCAACATCCCTCAAAGCTTGGGTCATTTCTTCGGGGTTGGTGACTTTTGAAACCGCAGGGGCCGGGTTTTGCGGTTTCAGCGTGTCATCCAGCCGGGTCAAACGCGCTTTTACCCCCAGCCATGCCGCCAGACCGTTTAGAACGTCCAACTCGGTCAGATCATCATAGGTGACGAAAAACGCGTTCTGACCCGTCTTCTGCAAATGTCGCCGCAACATGTGCTGGTGGTTTTGGATCTGATCCAGATAGTCCGTGAATTCTTGCGTATCAAAAGCAATCTCGGCCTCAATGCGCCGTTTGACGTTTTTAAGCAACCATTGCTGGGTTGCCCGCGCGATTTTCAGCGAAAGGTAACTGTCCAGAGGGTTGCGTGTCAGAATGATCTTGGCGCAGCGAGGGTCATTCAGGATCGGTTTCAGGATGCGTGGGTCATGTTCCTGGAAATATCGGAACCCGTTGATGTCACCGGGGGCCGAGCGAATGGCCTTGAGCAACTTTGCCGGATCCGCGTCACGGTCTTCCAACGACAGGCCCAGCAGAGTTTCAGATTTCAGATTACCGGCAAAATGTGGGTTAAACGCCTCACCATGGCAGGTCACGCCGTCCAGCGCGTTCAGGTTTGCCTCTAGCAAATTCGATCCTGTGCGCATGGCCGCCAGTACGACGAAGTAATCATAGTTGGCTGCCATCGACCGTCACTGCACCAGATAGGGTTTGCGGAAAGGTTTTGTTTGCCGACCAAACACATCGTCAGATGGGAAATCTCCCATTAGATAAGGATGCATGCCCTGGTTCTTGAGGTTTTGCAGGAACTTTCCGAACCCGGACAAGTCAACCATGGTGGGCACTTCTGTCAGGTGGCTGGCCTGATTTGCACCGATCTCGTCCAGGATCGTCTGCAACGGATCCATCGGCGATTCAATGAAGTCGGCCAAAGTCCAGTTGCGCATACGGGCTTTGGTCCAGACCGAGGTCATCACCTCAAGCTGTTTGGTTTCAATCTGCTGCAACCGCGCGGCTTCGCATCGGATTTCCGAAAAGTTCAGGTTTGACCGAAACAGCGGAATTGCCCATGCCCCAGTGATAATCGAAATCTGAGCATTCTTGTCACGTGCGAGAAGCCAGTTGATTTCCTGTGTGTCCCGAGGGCTGAACTGAAAACACTGCCGTTCACCCCGCGTGTTCCAGATCAAACTAGACAGGAAAGCTGTGGGGTTATAGTCGCGCAAAGATGCGCAATCGCTTAAGGCCCCGTTTGTTATGGTTTCGCCCTGTGCAAATTCGGCCCGGTCGGGTCCAAACAGATGGCCATGGACCGTTGTGCTTGTGGCCGTTGCTAGCCAGGTTTCAAAATCCTCAAACAATTCAGAAAAGCCCTGAAACACGGAATAGGGTGAAGATGTCAGGCCATTTTCGCTGCCGTGTCGCGGAAAGCGGCTTTGCATATACAACCCGTCGCGCCCACGTGTCCGTCTTTCAACGGCTTTCGAGAAGATGCGATCAATCTTGCCGGGGTTGGGTTCTGCCGGTTTCATAGCGCTGGTCTGGTCCGTCAGAAACGCCTGATACAACCGCTCTGCTTGAGGCCATATCTTTCGGGCGACAAAGCAATCCGAGCGTCGCAGCAATTGCAGGTGATCGTCGTAGAAAATATGCGGGCGGCCCTGATAGTCGAACTTGGACAAAGTTAAGGACCGGCTTTCAATATGTGTGGAATACTGCCGGGCCAGGGTTTGGAAATAGCTTTCGTCCGGGATCCAAACATGACGGAAATACAGGTCATACTGCTTGCGCTTGGGGTCCTGAAGAATAGCCGAGAGTGTTTGGCGGGTAAGGCACCACCACTGGCTGCCCATATGTGGCACTAACCCGTCGGGAATGCGCCTGCGATACCCCACCGCACGTTGCAGCCTGACGTAAGCGTCAAAAAGCTTACGTTGTTTGCGCCATGAAAACGGAAATCTCAGGGTAAATCGCTCATGGTCCAGCCCTCCAATCGTCCAGCTGACATCGGATGTTGTCGCGCTCTCGATAAAATCAACACGGGGTCGGTCGGCCAGGTAATCGATCAGTTCCTGAACGGGCCGCAACGGCAGGCAGGCTCCTGAGGACAGAAACACATGCCGTACGTCTGGGAATTGGTCCAGCATCACCTCGGATGCGCTTTGTGAGGCGGCAACGATACCCCATCCCCCCCAATCGCACTTGTGGCGTTCAGAAAACACAATTCCCGGATCGTTCGAGCAGGACGCTTTAAAGCGCGTATAGACACCGTCGGCTACTTTGCGGTCCACATGGATCACGACCGGGCATCCTGCGGCCGTCCAGTGACGCGCCACCTGTTCGGCTCGGTCCAGCGAAGTATGGACCAACATGACGATGCCCAGACCGCTCATGCCCAGTTTCCCTTGGACATCAGGCCCAGAATCTCAAGTTGCCTCCAGTTTATGTATGCCTCGGACCATTCGCACCAGAAAACCGGCTTTTCCTCTAGCTGCGCAGCGTAGGCTTTGTATTCACCCGAACCGCGATAATGCTGACCACGTTCCAGTTCCTCGCGTGCCTTGTCGCCAAGGGTGTTGATCAGTTTGGCATGAAGCAGGGACCCGCTGGCTTTTTCTCCGCCCCATTCGTCATAAACCTGGTTCAATCCACGGGGTAAAAGTGAATGTGTCGAGCTGACATAGACATACCGCCGATCCCATTTGACCAAGGGAATCTTGTTCAACGCCGGAGCCTTGGATGGGTTTTCTCGGAAAAACACGCGCGCCCTGGGGCCACCTTGAATCCAAAGGTTTTTGTAATCCGGGTTTTTGGTGATCATGTAGTTCCCGGGATCGAACCAACGCGCGATTTCGAACGGGTCCTGACCTTCTCGGTAGGGTTCGGCATCGACCGAGCCTTCGGGGTACATGTCGATCAACATGGTTCCAAAACTGCGCACGGCGCTGCCATCCAGCCAATCCGTCAAGGCGCGGATCGGGCGGGTATCGCAATACGGATAGATGAAGAACTCGTCGGGATCGACGGTCAAAACCCAATGGCCATGGGCGTATTTGCGCAGGATATAGTTCGACCAGTCCAAACCATATCCCGCGCGTTTGTAACTGGTTGTTGTCCGCCAGACTGACACGTCGGCCTGTTCCTTCAGGAACTCAAAGCTTCCGTCATCGCTGTTGTTGTCGACGAACAGAAAGTGGTCGATGCCAAGCTTGCGGTAATATTCCAGAAAAAAGGGCAGGCGGATTTTTTCGTTACGGATAACGCTCATCAACAGGATGTCGTCGCGCCGAATTGCTGATGTGTTGACGCTGGCGGGTTTCAGTTCACGGCGTCGCCTGAGGCAACGCAAAATGCGGCGCTTGCGCCGCAATCTCATTTTGTAGGACTCAAACAGGCTCACGTGACTGCCCAACCCTTTTTATAACGCGAGCTTTCCCCGACCTCGTCTTTGCTGTTGGCACGACAAGGCATTACCGGTTTATGCCACTTTTGCATCTTCTGAGGCAACAATTTAGACCCCAGTAAAGGTAAACGTATCGTTGACTGATGCGTTTTCATTGTCGGACCCAGCCTTGGTCTGACATCAGCCCCAATTCTTGCAACTGTGCCCAGCCAGTGTATTGCACCGATTGTGGTGTCCACATGTCCGGTTGATTAAGTATGCCGTCATAATACGCGCCGAATTGGTTCGGATCATGAAAGTGCTGGCGTCGTTGCTTTTCGGATCTGGACTTTTCAACAACCTCGGGCAGGAATTTCGTGTGAAGCAACACCCCAGAAGGCGCCGAACCGCCCGGCCCGTCATACGCGTTGTTCAGGTGGCGCGGCAGGGCGGAATGGCATGAGTTCACATATGCATAGCGTCGCGACCAGCGCATCAGGGGGAGTTTGTTCAGTGTCGGTGACCGTTGCCGGGTCGTGCTGAAAAACATCCGTTCCCGAACCCCACCCTGAACCCAAAGATTGCCCATCGGGCTTTGCCTTTGGGCGCGATAGGGGCCGGCATCGAACCAACACAGCAGATTTGTCGGGTCGGTATCTGGATCATAGGTGTCACGGCCCAACGGACCTTTGGGATAGAGGTCCAGCATCAACGCGCCAAAACCCACCCGGCCTTGTCGGTCCAACCAGGCCGTCAAATCCTGCAGGGGTCGGGTATCGCACTGGGAATAAACCAACAGTTCATCCGCATCGACCATCAGACACCAGTGATTGTGCCCATATCGCATCTGAAGCCAGGTCAGCCAATCCAGTCCAAACCGAGATCCCCGATAACTGGAGTAGGTTTGCCAGACAGATACATCCGGTTGATTCAGCAGAAGCTCAGTTGAACCGTCATCGCTGCCGTTGTCGACGATCAGAAAATGACGCACACCCAATTGACGATAGTGACGAAAGAACCAGGGCAGGCGGGTAATCTCGTTGCGCAAGGTGATAAAGGCCAGCACATCGCCCGCGTGGATTTCGCGGGTCTGGTCTTTCAGGCACGTCAACTGGTGCCGACTGCGCAAGGACCGCCACAGCAGCCGTCGACGTTTCCAACGCAGCAGATACTTTTGCCGCCAACTGATCAGGGGCAGGTTCTGCAGGGAGTCGGAGGTCACGGACGGCTCATTTTTCGTAATGGCCGTTCTGATGCCAGCGCCAGGCGTCCGCTATCATCGTCTCTAACGTTGAGCGTTTTGGCGTCCATCCCAGTTCGGTTTCGGCCCGCACAGAGCCCGAGACCAGCTTGGTGCAATCGCCCGCCCGACGCGGCCCGGTTGAATAAGGCACGGGGCGATTTGTGACAGATTTGGATTGCTCGATCACCTCAAGCACGGAAAATCCCGATCCGGTGCCCAGGTTGAAGACACGGCTTTCCTTGCCTTGTTCCAGCCAGTCCAATCCCAGCACATGCGCGTCGACCAGATCGCAGACATGTACATAGTCGCGGATACATGTGCCGTCGGGTGTGTCGTAATCGGTGCCAAAGACGGTCAGGCCCTCACGCTTTCCGTCAATCGCATCCAGCATCAGGGGGATCAGGTGGGTCTCGGGTCGGTGGAATTCGCCCACCTCTCCTTCCGGGTCTGCCCCGGCGACATTGAAATAGCGAAAGATGACATGGCGCAGGCCGTGGGCCGCTTCGAAATCATTCAGAATGTCCTCGATTGCGCGTTTTGAGGCACCATAGGCGTTCAGAGGATACTGCGCAGTGGATTCATCCAGAACCACGTTGTCATGCTCGCCATAGGTGGCGCATGTGGATGAGAACACGAAATCCAGGCACCCGGCTGCAACCGCAGCTTCGATCAAGGTCAACGAACCCGTGACGTTGTTTGACCAATACAGCCCGGGCTGGCGCATTGCGTCACCCACTTGGCTGAGGGCCGCAAAGTGCATTACCGCGGCTGGTTTGTGTTTGGCAAACACCTGATCCAGACGGTCCCGGTCCAGCAGGTCGCCTTGCTCAAACGGTCCGTATTTCACCGCATCCTGCCAACCTGTGACCAGGTTGTCGTAGGTCACCGGGACGTAGCCTGCCTTCGCCAGCGCCTTGCACGCGTGCGAGCCGATATACCCGGCGCCGCCAGTTACGAGGATAGTTGTCATTGTGCGTCCTTTGGAACCAAATTGCTTGTATAAAAGATGTGGGGGCCGCCGGATGTCATGGGGAAAATTGGTTACTCCAGCCCCATCGCCGCCATCATCTCTTCAATTTTGGGCACGTCCTGCGGGTTGTTCAGCTCCCAGAACTGGCGGCCTTTGGCTTCGACCTCGACACATAGGACCTTGCGGCCGTTCTCCATGAACCTGAGTTGCTCCAGCCCTTCCAGTTGTTCCAGGGGGCCAGTGGGCCAGCCTGGATATGCCGCAAGCGCATCGGGCCGATAAGCATATACACCCACGTGATGAAACACTGGGGTCGGTTCGTCGCCCGCATAGATCTGCGATGTAAACGGTACGACCTCTTTCGAGAAATACATCGCGCTGTGATCGCGCCCGAATACGGCCGTTGTCCCACCAACACGGTCATGCTTACGGTCGTTCAGCAGACTGTTCAGCGCGTCGCCGTCGCAGCGCAGAACGGGTGTCGCAACACCGGCATCTGGTGCGGCGCGCAAACCTGCGATCAGGTCTTCGACAAACCAGTGCGGCGTCAGCGGTGCATCGCCTTGCAGGTTGACCACGATATCATGCCCACCCCCCAGAATTTCATGCGCTTCGGCACAACGTTCGGTGCCATTCTGACAATTCTCAGAGGTCATGACCACTTCGGCTCCAAACCCCTCCGAGACCTCGCGGATACGGTCGTCGTCCGTTGCAACGACCACCCGATCAACGCCCGACACAGACTTGGCCGCACGCCAGGACCGTTCGATCAACGTCATAGCCGTACCTGTGGCACCAGATAGCGGCACCAATGGTTTGCCCGGATAGCGGGTCGAAGCGTATCGGGCAGGGATGGCAATCAGAACAGACATCAGGCTTCCTTCAGTTCAACACCCGGAGCGTAGGCGATAAAAAACGGGTTGGCATATCCTTCCTTGCCATAGAGCAGCGGCGAATGGTCGTCAAAACGCACAACCCGGCCACCGGCGCCAGCCAAAACCGCGTGGCCCGCTGCGGTGTCCCATTCCATTGTGCGCCCAACGCGCGGGTAGACATCCGCCTCACCTGTCGCCACCAGGCAGAACTTGAGAGACGACCCGGCGCTTTTGCTGTCCTTGGTCTGGTATTTGTTGATGTAATCGTCGGTCGCCTGATCCCTGTGGGATTTCGAAGCCACTACAAAAAGTGCTGAATTGTCCGGTTTAGAGACTGATATTTCAGTCAGCACACCGGGTGTGTCCTTATCAAACGCGCCTGTTTCCTCGATCGACCGGCCGTCAGCTTGCGTATAGAACATACGCCCCCGTGCTGGCGCATACACCACGCCACGCGTTGGCGTGCCATTTTCAACCAGCGCAATGTTGACGGTAAAATCACCACGGCGGTTGATGAATTCCTTGGTGCCATCCAGTGGATCCACAATCAGAAAAGTATCGCCTTTTTCCGAGTGTGACGCGGCCTGCTCTTCAGTAACCAGCAGGATGTCTGGGAAAGCTGCGCGCAAACCGGCGGAGATCAATGCGTCCGCAGCCTCATCCGCTTCGGTTACCGGGCTGGAGTCCGATTTGACTTTGACATCAAAATCATCCGCCTCATAGATCTCCATGATCTTGTCACCTGCTTCTAGGGCCAGACGTCGGATGACCGGGATAAGCGCGTCGTAAGTCACAAAAATGCTCCGTTCCTGTGGTTTGTTGATCCAAACTCATGACCGACTTATGATGCGGCGGTTACGGAACGGCAAGATATTCATGCCAGATTGAGGGCGGCGAGGCAGGAAAGACCTTCGAGTGTATTACTTCAAGCGTAATCAATCGCTGCTGGGCGGCGCGTTTACAACTGCTGAACTGGTGTTCCATGCAGTCGTCAGGAACGTACGCTCGCAACATCCGAATGCGGTGATCGCAATTCTGATGAACATCGTGCAGCTGGTTGTGATGTGCATGGTGTTCTACCTGCTCATAACGCTGATGGGCCGGGGTGGCATTGCCAAGATCAGGGGTGAATTCCTGCTGTATATCTTGTCCGGCGTCTTTCCATTCATGATCCACATACAGTCGATTGGGGCAATCTCGGGGGTTGGTGCTGCCAACAACCCAATGACGTTGCATTCACCAATGAACGTAATGGTTCTGATCTTATCGGCCGCTTTCAGCACTCTGTACAAGCAGGTGATGGCGATGTTCGTCCTTCTGTTCATATACAGTGTCGCGGTCGCTCCGTTAGAGATTGAGAACCCTGGTGGCGCCTTTGGTATGGTGCTGCTGGCGTGGTTTACGGGGTGCGCGATCGGACTTGTGTTCATGGCCATCAAGCCCTGGTTCCCGAAAACTGTTTCCATGCTGACGAATATTTATCGGCGGATGAACATGATTTTCTCGGGAAAGATGTTTGTCGCAAACACTATGGGTGGTTGGTTGTTGATGATGTTTGCGTGGAATCCGCTTTTCCACATCATCGATCAATGTCGCGGCTTCATTTTCCGCAACTACTTCCCCCGTAATACCAGTTGGGAGTACGCGGTGTGGGTTGGGATCGCCCTTTTGATGATCGGATTGATGGGTGAGTTCTTTACGCGCCAGCATGTTTCGCAAAGCTGGAATGCCCGCCGTTAACGCGCCACCCGCAATGTCAGATTGATCCGCCCGCCCTTGGGCAATAAGCGCGACGATCCGAACCTGATCCGGTCCACCCCGTGATATGCCAACCGTGCGGGCCCACCCATAACGACCACATCCCCCGAGCTCAGCCAGATCGACTCGGTCTTGCCGCCGCGGGTCGTGTTGCCAATGCGAAACAGGGCGTCATCGCCCAGAGAAACTGACAACACGGGCCAGGAAAAATCAGCCTCGTCCTTGTCCTGATGCAGGCCCATCTTTGCGCCTTCGCCATAGTAATTGACCAAACAGCAATCCGGTTCACGTTCCGTACTGACCAAGTCATGCCAGATACCCAAAATACTGTCGGGAATGCCGGGCCAAACTCCGCCCTTGGGATGCTGTTCCTGATAGCGATAGCCTGCCTTGTCTGTCACCCAACCCAAATCCCCGGCCGATGTCATACGCACCGACATTTCTTTACCCGAAGGCGTAACGGGGCGAAACAAGGGTGCCGCTTTCAGAATCGGTCGCAAATCGGCAATGACCTGCGTCTGGGCGGCAGGATCCAGATAGCCTTTTCTGATATCGAACCCACGCAAAATCAGCCGCGCCATTCCGGAAACCCCAATCCTTTCCAAATCCTTGCCAAAAAAGGCCACAGATTCCCGAAAACCTGCCTTTTACGGTGCTTGCAGGCCTTTGGTCTGGCCCTTATATACGCCGGGACGCGCGATGGTAGTGCTGTCGCGCACATCAGATCGGGGACAGGATGCCGTAACGGGTCCGGTTCTCGGGACATCGCCTTGAAGAGAAAGGGATTGCAAAAATGGGAAAAGTAATCGGGATTGACCTCGGTACCACCAACTCGTGTGTGGCCATCATGGACGGCTCGCAGCCGAAGGTCATCGAAAACGCTGAAGGGGCGCGGACCACGCCCTCGATCGTCGCCTTCACCGAAGATGAGCGACTGGTCGGTCAGCCTGCAAAACGTCAGGCGGTCACCAACCCCGACAACACGATCTTTGGCGTCAAGCGTCTGATCGGTCGTCGCGTGGATGATGCAGAAGTCGAAAAAGACAAGAAAATGGTGCCGTATGCCATTGTTGATGGCGGCAACGGCGACGCTTGGGTCGAAGCCCGCGGCGAAAAATACTCTCCAAGCCAGATCTCGGCCTTCACCCTGGGCAAGATGAAGGAAACGGCTGAAAGCTATCTGGGTGAGGAAGTCACGCAAGCGGTCATCACCGTACCGGCCTACTTCAACGACGCACAGCGTCAGGCCACCAAAGACGCCGGTAAAATCGCCGGTCTGGAAGTGCTGCGGATCATCAACGAACCGACAGCGGCTGCTCTGGCCTATGGTCTGGATAAAGAAGAAACCCAAACCATCGCGGTCTATGACCTTGGTGGCGGTACCTTCGACGTGACCATTCTGGAAATCGACGACGGCCTGTTCGAGGTCAAGTCGACCAACGGCGACACCTTCCTGGGTGGTGAAGACTTTGACATGCGCATCGTCAACTATCTGGCGGATGAGTTCAAAAAGGAACACGGCGTCGATCTGTCCCAAGACAAGATGGCCCTGCAGCGTCTGAAAGAAGCTGCTGAAAAAGCTAAGATCGAACTGTCGTCGACCTCGCAGACCGAAATCAACCAGCCGTTCATCTCGATGGGTTCGAACGGTCAGCCGCTGCACATGGTCATGAAACTGACCCGTGCCAAGTTGGAGTCGCTGGTTGCGGACCTGATCAAGAAGTCGATGAAGCCTTGCGCCGCTGCTCTGAAAGACGCCGGCCTGTCGGCTGCTGACGTTGACGAAGTTGTTCTGGTCGGTGGTATGACCCGGATGCCGAAAGTGATCGAAGAGGTCACCAAATTCTTCGGTAAAGAGCCGCACAAAGGTGTGAACCCGGACGAAGTGGTTGCCATGGGCGCCGCCATTCAGGCCGGTGTTCTGCAAGGCGACGTCAAAGACGTTGTTCTGCTGGACGTGACCCCGCTGTCGCTGGGCATCGAAACGCTGGGTGGCGTGTTCACCCGTCTGATCGACCGCAACACCACGATCCCGACCAAGAAGTCTCAGGTCTTCTCGACCGCCGAGGACAACCAGAATGCCGTGACCATCCGCGTGTTTCAGGGTGAGCGTGAAATGGCTGCGGACAACAAGATCCTGGGTCAGTTCAACCTTGAAGACATTCCGCCCGCACCGCGCGGCATGCCTCAGATCGAAGTGACCTTTGACATCGACGCCAACGGCATTGTCTCGGTTTCGGCCAAAGACAAAGGCACCGGCAAAGAGCAGAAGATCACTATCCAGGCTTCGGGTGGTCTGTCCGACGAGGATATCGAAAAGATGGTCAAGGACGCCGAAGAGAACGCGGAAGCCGACAAGGAACGCCGCGAGCTGGTCGACGCCAAGAACCAGGCGGAAAGCCTCATCCACTCGACCGAGAAGTCGATGGAAGAGCATTCCGACAAGGTCGACCCGACTACCATCGAAGCCATCGAGCTGGCCATTGCCGCACTGAAGGACGAGTTGGAAACCGAGAATGCCGACAAGATCAAGTCGGGCATCCAGAACGTCACCGAAGCGGCCATGAAGCTGGGCGAAGCCATCTACAAGGCGCAAGCCGAAGAGGGTGAAGATGAGCCTGCCGCCGCAGATGCCGCACCAGGTGACGATGACATTGTCGACGCTGAGTTCGAAGATCTGGACGACGACAAGCGTAAGTAACGGGTAACCGGGCCAATCTGGGCCGGTCCGCTCGCCGGGCCGGCCCGATTACGTTGAGGCAGAAGGAAACGCTGATGTCAAAACGCGACTATTACGATGTGCTCGGCGTAGCCAAGGGTGCATCGGCGGACGAGATCAAAAAGGGTTTTCGCAAGAAGGCCAAAGAGTTGCATCCCGACCGCAACAAAGACAACCCGGATGCCGAGGCGCAGTTCAAGGAAGCGAACGAAGCCTATGACGTGTTGAAGGACGCTGAGCGCAAGGCCGCCTATGACCGCTTTGGCCATGCCGCTTTTGAAAACGGCATGGGCGGCGGTGGGCGTCCCGGCGGCGGCTTTGGTCAGGGCGACTTTTCCAGCGCATTCTCGGACGTTTTCGATGATCTGTTCGGCGATTTCATGGGCGGTCAACGCGGTGGCGGCGGCGGGCGTCGTGCCGCACGCGGATCAGACCTGCGCTACAATCTGCGCGTGACGCTGGAAGAGGCATTCTCGGGCCTGCAGAAAACCATTAACGTCCCCACCGCTGTGGCTTGTTCGTCCTGTGACGGAACCGGCGCTGAAGGTGGCGTTGAACCCACAACCTGCCCCACCTGTTCGGGCATGGGTAAGGTGCGGGCGCAACAGGGCTTCTTTACAGTCGAGCGCACCTGCCCGACATGTTCAGGGCTGGGTCAGATCATCAAGAACCCCTGCAAATCCTGCCAGGGATCAGGTCGTGTCGAAAAAGACCGTGCCTTGTCCGTCAATATCCCGGCTGGTGTTGAAACCGGAACACGGATTCGGCTGGCTGGCGAGGGCGAAGCTGGGATGCGCGGTGGTCCTCCGGGCGATCTCTATATCTTTGTCGAGGTCTCTGACCACAAGCTGTTCGAACGCGACAGCGTAAACCTCTATTGCCGGGTTCCGGTCAGCATGGCCAAGGCGGCGCTGGGCGGTTCGATCGAAGTGCCGACCATTGATGGCGGACGGGGACGTGTCCAGATTCCGGCAGGCAGTCAGTCAGGTCGCCAAATGCGTCTGCGTGGCAAAGGTATGCCCGCGCTGCGTGGTGGTGGCGTTGGTGACATGTTCATCGAACTGGCGGTGGAAACTCCGGTCAATCTGACCAGTCGTCAGAAAGAGCTGCTGCGCGAATTTGAAGATTTGGGCGAAGACAACCACCCGGAATCCAAAAGCTTTTTCTCTTCCGTCAAATCCTTCTGGGACGGAATGAAAGGCTGAGACTGAGGCGGCGATTGCCGCCTCTTTTACGTTTTGGCTGTTGTGATAACCAACACGACACGGCGTCGTTTGACGCTATCTGGTTTCCAGCCAATCCATCAAACGCATCGACCAGATCGCTGTTCCCAGACCTGCAACCTTGAACGGGCGATAGGACATGGTTCGCACAGGGGTTGTTGGAAAGGTCAGAGACTTAGGGTCAGCGCCCAGGGCGCGCTCGGCCAGAACACGGCCCATCACATGTGACATGGCAACGCCGCGTCCGTTGTATCCTAGCCCGATTAAAAGACCCGGCTGAGGTTCATGCAGGTGGGGCAAGTGGTCGTCTGTTACCGCAATGCGCCCTCCCCAGCGATGGGACCAATTGGCACCTTTCAACTGAGGGAAAACGCGTTCGGCGTCTCGTTGAAGCCAATCGAAACCGCCCAAGTTGCCTGCGCCATCCACGCGCCCCAACCCACCGTAGACCAACCGATTGTCCGGCTCTCGCCGTGCGTACATGATGATACGTCGGCTGTCTGAGATCGTGTGTCCCTGCGGCAGGATCGAAGCGATGACGTCTTCCGGCAACGGGTCTGTTGCGATCTGAATCGGGGTCAGGGGCAAGATGCTGTTGGGTAGTTTCGGCACCAGCGGGCCTGTATAGCCGTTGGTTGCAACAATAACAGTGTCGGACGTGACCGAGCCGTGATCCGTGCGCAGTTGCCACTTGCCGCCTACCTTGTTCATCGAGGTAACAGCGCTGTTTCCGAAAATTGAAACGCCACGTTGTTGGGCGGCATTTGCCACGCCGCGTGCCAGCATCATTGGCTGTACCGCGCCGCCGCGTGGGGTCACGACACCGCTTGAATAGGCAGCGGTGCCTGATGTGATTCGCAGATCATCCCCGCGCAAAACCTCCATTCCTGCGCCAAAGTCGTTCCATGCTTTCACATCTGCCTCGGCCTTGCGCAATGCCCGGTCATTATGCAGCACGCGCAACCACCCTTTCTGCCGGGCCTGGCACGGGATTTGATAGGTGTCGATCAGGGTAAACAGTTCGTCTGCGGAATTCAGCGACGCTTCGGTCAGGCGTTCAAAATATGTCTGTCCAAGCATACGCTGTAAGTCTTTGGGCGAGTTGAAGGGCAGCATCGGATTAACCTGCCCGCCCGTGCGACCCGAAGCACCCCAGCCGACGTCACCGGCATCAAGCACAACAACAGACGTTCCTGCTTCGGCAAGGGCCAGCGCTGCGCGTAGACCAGTGAAGCCAGCGCCTATGATGACCACATCCGCCCGCAGATCGCCGGACAATTGCGGGCTATCGGGCTTCTTTGGTGCCGTGGTAGCCCAAAGCGAATTTGGCCGTGTCGCCACGGCGGGCGGCGTTGCAAGCATTTTACTCTCGCATTACGGAACATTCATTCCATTATTCGATAGTAAAACTCAGGTCGTCAAGCCGAAGTTTTCCGGTGCTTCACCTCCGATCTGGTCGCAGATCTCGGCGGCGGTTTGTTTCAGCAAGTTGAGATTTGTGCGCAATTCGTCAGGTGTGTTGTCTGCCGTCAAAGTCCACATTGACAAGCAGGCGGCTACTTTACCCTGTTCATTCCAGATCGGGACGGACATGCCCATGACCTGCAGGAATTCTTCTTTGACGACCATCGCGTAACCCTGGCTTCGAACGACATCAAGATCCGCTTCAAGCTCGGGCAGGAGGGTTCTGGTGAACTCGGTGAACTTTTCCAACCCAGATGACCCCAGTACGGAATCGCGCTGTTTCTCGGTCATAAACGCCAGGAAAACCTTGCCTGCGGCGGTGCAGTGTAGCGGCGCGTGGTCACCTGTTCGCGCAGCATATCGAATCGCGACATGGTTGGACGTTCGCAGGTACAGAATGGTATCGCCATCCAGAACAGACAGCGCAATGTTCATACCGGTCACTTCGCTGAGGCGGTCAACGGGTTCGGCGACAACTTGCTGAAGATCGGGGTGGCGGAACCCTGCACGCGCCCATGCCTGAAATCGTGGCCCGGGTTTGTAGGTTCTGCCGGTTTTCTCATACTCGACCAGACCTTCGCTTTGCAGAACGGCAAGAACGCGATGGCACGAACTTTTGACAAAGCCCGTCTGTGCGACAATGTCTGAAAACACCATCGGCCGTTTCGCATGGGTTAGAACATCCATGATCCTTGCGCATTTTGCGACGATGGAACTGTCTGTGGGTCTTGCCATACCTGATCTCACATCTACTACATTGCAGAACTACGACGAGTTTTTGTTCATTTCAAGCTTTTGAGCGCTTGTTTATGTATAGTTGAACAATAAACAGTTGACGGAAAGAACGCGCACTCTCTAGTGTTTTATTCCAGAACAACTGTTCTGCACCACGATAGAGCGAAGGGCTTCAAAGTAAGCGGTGTGCAAAAGAATCGGCACCGTGTCGCAAGACGCAACCAACGCTCCCTCAAAAGATAAAACGGCGGTTCGCGCTGAAAACAAAAAGTGACCCAACCGGAGGATACTATGAAGAAGACACTCGCTACTCTCGCAGCGACCAGTGTGCTTGCACTGACAAGCCATGCGGTGCTTGCGCAGGATCTGGAAGAAATCACAGTCGCATACTTCCTGGAATGGCCCCTGCCCATGCTGGAAGCCAAAGCCAACGGAACCTATGACGAAGCGCTTGGCCTCAAGGTCAACTGGGTCAGTTTTGAAACCGGCACCGCGATGAGCGCGGCGATGGCTTCGGGCGACGTACAGATTGCGGTCAGCCAGGGCATTCCGCCTTTCGTTGTTGCTGCATCCGCCGGCCAGGCGATTCAGGTGGTTGATGTCGCCGTGACGTATTCCGAGAATGACAACTGTGTCGTGTCGGAAGCGCTGGAGATCGACAAGGAAAACGCCAGCGAACTGGCGGGCAAAAAGGTCGCTGTTCCGCTGGGTACAGCTGCGCATTATGGCTTCCTGCGCCAGATGGATCATTTCGGCATCGACTTGGCCAGCCTTGAAGTTGTCGACATGGCCCCGCCTGAAGGCGCGGCAGCCCTGAGTCAGGGCGCGGTTGACTTCGCCTGCGGCTATGGCGGCGGTCTGTCCCGTATGAAAGAACACGGGAACGTTCTGTTGACCGGTGCCGAGAAAGAAGAACTGGGCATTCTGGTGTTCGACGTAACCTCGTCCCCGGAAAGCTTTATCTCGGAAAATCCGGAACTGGTCGCACAGTTCCTGCAGGTAACTGCAGATGCAAACGAGCGCTGGAACTCGGGTGCCGGCGGTGATGCGATGCTTGAGGTTGTTGCCAAGGAATCCGGCATGGACCTTGACGGCGCACGCGCCGCTATTGGGACAATGGGCTTCCCCAGCATGGATGATCAGCTGTCCGAGAAATGGCTGGGCGGTAATGTGCAGACCTTCATGAAAGGTGTGGCCGACGTGTTTGTCGAAGCCGGCAGCATCGACGGGGCGCTGGACAGCTATGCCAACTCGGTCAACACTGAACCGATGACGATTGCCGACGGCAAATAACAGAGTCCGGCGTGGCGCATTTCGATGCGCCCGCCGGTGCTGACCCGGCAATTGGGCGCGCCGCCCGCGCGTGAGGGCGCCTGTATCAAAGAGAGACGGATATGACAGGTTTATCCATCGAAAACATCTCCATGCGTTTCGACCTGCCCAATGGAACGGCAGTGCAAGCGTTGAAAGATGTTACGTTGCATCTGAACGAAGGCGAGTTGATGAGCGTGCTGGGCCCCTCGGGCTGCGGCAAGACCACACTGCTGAACATCGTTGCGGGTTTTCTGGCCCCGACCGAAGGGCAGATCGTGATGAATGGCCACACAGTCACTGGCCCTGATGCCGAACGTGGCATGGTGTTTCAAAAAGGCGCTTTGTTCGAATGGATGAGCGTGCGTGACAATGTAAGTTTTGGTCCCCGGATGAAGGGCCAGAAAGAAGCGCAATACGCGGCCGAGGTCGATCATCTACTTGAGGTCGTGGGCCTTCAGGACTTCAAGGAAAAGGCGATCTACGAATTGTCTGGCGGGATGCAGCAGCGCGTGGCGCTGGCGCGATGTCTGGCCAATGACCCCGATGTCATCCTGATGGACGAACCGCTGGGTGCGCTGGACGCGCTGACCCGTGAAAAAATGCAATCGCTGGTTTTGAAACTTTGGAAAGAGACCGGCAAGACCATCATCCTGATCACCCACTCGGTCGAAGAGGCGCTGCTGCTGGGCGAGCGTCTGCTGGTGATGGCACCCAGACCGGGGCGCATTCACAAGGAATATCGCCTTCCCTTCGCAGATATGGGCGTCGACCAGGATCTGCGTGAGGTCAAGAAACACCCCGACTTCGCCACCAACCGCGAAGAAATCCTGGGCATGATTTGGGACATGGAAGAAGAAATCATGGGTCGGACGGAGGCAGCGCAATGATCCCCATTCTGATCTATATCGCGATATTCATCGGCGCATTCTTTGTGGTCAAACTGGTGACCGCAGGCACAGACCGCCATGATTTCACGTCACTTAAGACGGTCACCTTTGGCGATGAAAGCGCCGTTGTCTCGGATCGTAAGGCGTCAATCATCTCGATCATCGCCATCTTCGTGCTTTGGGGCGCATTCACCGGGTCGGCCTTGTTGCCGTCGTTCTTGCACGCGCCGGGGCCGTTTGTCGGAGAAGGTACGTTCACCTACACGGTTGAAACGGCAGATGGTCAGACCGATGACGCCACGGTGACGGTAATTGTGCACCCTGCGGACGCACCGGTGGACGAACCCGAGGTCGCACCCGGTGACGGATTTGCCAAAGACGATGCCGTAGTGGTTCAGGCTTATCGCAGCAAGCTGGCCCGCCTTGACCGAAATGATGAGGTCGGTCGCGACGAGGGGGCCAAGATCGTTGCTGTGAATGGTCAGCCGATTGAACCCGGTGGCGTTGTGAACACCGATTTCGGCCGTGTAGTCATGTCGCAGCGTGGCACGCTCAATATTGACCCGGACAAAGGCTGGCAGATGGAACCGATCTGGCTGCCCGCACCGGAAAACGTTTTCGAACGCTTGGGTGAGATTGCTAGCGAAGGCTTCCGGAACTTCACCCTTTGGGAACATCTGGGTTATTCGCTGTTCCGCGTGATCGTGGGCTTCCTTCTGGGATCGCTTGTGGGCATTCCGTTGGGATATGCAATGGGCCTGTCCAACTGGTTCCGTGGATGGTTCGACCCGATCGTCGAGTTCATGCGCCCGGTTCCGCCGCTGGCCTTGATCCCGCTGGTGATCATCTGGGCCGGGATTGGTGAGGGCGGCAAGATCATCCTGCTGTTCCTGGCGGCGCTGTGGATCATGGCGATTGCGGCCCGTTCTGGTGTGTCCGGCGTGAACATCTCGAAGGTACACGCGGCCTATTCCCTTGGGGCGTCGAAGTGGCAGGTGATGCGCTACGTGATCATCCCCAATTCGCTGCCCGAGATCTTCACCGGTGCGCGGGTTGCGATGGGGGTCTGCTGGGGCACGGTTGTTGCTGCAGAACTGGTCGCTGCTGAAAAAGGGGCTGGCATGATGATCATGGTTGCCTCGAAATTTCAGAACACCGACATCGTGATCATGGGCATCATCCTGATTGGCGTCATCGGCTTCGGTATCGACATGCTGATGCGCTGGGCCGAACGTGTTCTGGTGCCCTGGAAAGGTAAAAGCTGATCGATTTGCATCAGACGTCAACGCGCGTCTGATTGCCTTTAGACCGATAAAAGGCGCGGTTTCCCGGTCCCGGGTGCCGCGCCTCTTTCATTGTGCGCCTGCCGCCTTGCTATGCGTGTGACAAAACGGGTCAGCGATATATCCAGTTTGCAGGCCGATTACGCCCAATTGGCTCTTGCGTTTGGCGTCGGTGGCTGAGATTGTCTGCGCCAACCGTTGGGGTGCCCTGATCGCAGGGCTGAGAGGCGCGGCTGCGCTAACCCATCGAACCTGATCCGGGCAATTCCGGCGTAGGGAACGGTCTTATGAACACAGACAGTTTTCCTACATCGTTGCCCAGAGAAGATGGAGCGACGACATGGCTGCAATTGCCTTGACCATTGCGGGATCCGACAGCGGAGGCGGTGCCGGGATACAGGCCGATCTGAAGGCCATGTCAGCACTTGGTGTTTTTGGGGCCAGCGTGATTACTGCCGTCACCGCACAGAACACCCAGGCTGTCACAGCAGTGCATGGTATCCCTCTGGACGTGATCGAGGCGCAAATTCACGCGGTGCTGGGCGATCTGGACGTCAAAGCCGTAAAGATCGGTATGCTGGCTACACCCGAGATCATTCAAACCGTTGCCAAGGGGCTGGCTGACTTTCAAGGCCCCATTGTTCTGGACCCGGTGATGATCGCCAAGTCCGGTGACGCCTTGCTGGCGCAAGAGGCAATTCAAACCTTGCGCGATGTGCTGTTACCGATGGCGACGGTTTTGACCCCAAATCTTCCCGAAGCCGCTTGCCTGTTGGATGCACAAGAGGCCGAAACTCCCGAGGAGATGGCCGCACAGGGTCAGGCTCTTTGCGCTTTGGGTGCGCGCGCTGTGGTGATGAAAGGCGGACACGGCGCGGGTGAGGTGTGTCATGATTTGCTGATCGACCCGACAGGTATCGTGGCAGAGTTTCTGGCCCCGCGCCTGAACACCAAAAACACGCATGGGACCGGATGCACCTTGTCATCCTCGATTGCCGCTGGTTTGGCAAAGGGTCTGCCTTTGAAGGAGGCCGCTGCGCAGGCGCATGAATACCTGCAAGGCGCGATTGGACGCGCAGATGAGCTGAACGTGGGTTCCGGGCATGGTCCGGTGCATCATTTCCATCAGGTCTGGCCCAAGTGACCGTCTGGTCTGTCATAGGAGCCGGGGTTGCCGGTTTGGCCGTCGCCAGCGAACTGGTGTTGCGCGGCGCGAAGGTGCAGGTGTTTGATCCCGGCGGCCCGCCGGGCCCGCACGGGTGTTCGTGGTGGGCCGGGGGCATGCTGGCCCCCTGGTGTGAATATGAAAACGCGGAAGAACCGGTGCTGAGACTGGGTCAGCAGGCAATCGACTGGTGGGCTGGTCGCACACAGGTACAGCGGTGCGGTACCTTGGTCGTTGCAAGTGCAAGAGACCTGCCAGACCTACGCAGATTTGCGCGCCGGACTGAGGCGTATGTGGATGCTGACCGAGCGAAAGTTGCCGAATTAGAGCCTGATTTGCACGGGTTTGGGAAGGGCCTGTTCTTTGACCGGGAAGCCCACCTTGATCCGCGTCAGGCGTTGCTGGATTTGCACCGAGGTCTGCAAGAGCAAGGGGTGGAATTCCATCGTAAACTGGCCCCCGCGCAGCTTGAGAACGCAATCGACTGCCGCGGACTGCACGCGCGAGAATATCTTCATGATCTTCGAGGCGTGAAGGGTGAGATGCTGGTCGTACGCTGCCCCGACGTGACGCTGAACCGTCCTGTGCGCCTTTTGCACCCTCGAATGCCGCTTTACATCGTGCCGAGGGGCGATGGCATCTACATGCTGGGTGCGACCATGATCGAAAGCGAAGACAGCAGCCGCATCACGGCCCGGTCCATGCTGGAACTGCTCAGTGCGGCTTATGCCCTGAACCCGGCCTTTGGTGAGGCCGAGGTGCTGGAAATAGGCGTCGACCTGCGCCCTGCCTTTCCCGATAATTTGCCCCGCATCCGCCGCTTGGGCAGGACAATCTATGCCAACGGGCTTTATCGACACGGTTACCTGCTGGCCCCGGCGTTGGCGCAGGGTGTGGCGGATCTGGCGTTGGACAACACACATTCGGAGATGGTCGATGAAGATCGTGCTTAACGGAGAGGCGCGGGACGTGCGCGCCGAAACCCTGGCCGAGCTGCTGGACGAATGCGGTTTCACTGGCCGCGTCGCTACCGCAGTGAACGAGGATTTCGTGCCGTCCAGTCTACGCATTGCGCACAAACTGGCCGATGGTGATCGGGTCGAAGTCGTTGCGCCGATGCAGGGGGGATAAGGATGAAAACCTTCTATGGAACGGAACTGCCCAACCCGCTGATGCTCGGCACGGCCCAATACCCCAGCCCGGCCATTTTGGAGCAGGCTTTCCGCGACAGTGGTGCGGGTGTTGCAACCGTATCCTTGCGCCGTGAATCCGGTGCCGGGCAGACCTTTTGGCAGATGATCCGGGAACTGGGCGTCCTGATCCTGCCCAACACCGCTGGTTGCCACACAGTGAAAGAGGCTGTGACCACGGCCCATATGGCCCGCGAGGTTTTTGAGACCTCGTGGATCAAGCTGGAACTGATTGGACACACCGACAGCCTGCAACCGGATGTGTTCCAGTTGGTCGAAGCCGCCCGCATCCTGACCGAAGACGGATTTCAGGTGTTTCCCTATACCACAGACGATCTAATCGTGGGCGAACGCCTGCTGGAAGCAGGGTGCGAGGTGCTGATGCCTTGGGGCGCGCCGATTGGGTCTGGGCGTGGTCTGAACAACGAATATGCCTTGCGCGCGATGCGGGCCGAGTTTCCAGATGTTCCACTGGTGGTCGATGCCGGTATTGGCCTGCCCAGCCATGCGGCCCACGCGATGGAGCTGGGCTATGACGCCGTGCTGTTGAACACTGCCGTGGCCCGCGCCGGAGATCCTGTTCTGATGGCCAAAGCGATGGCGCAGGCGACGCTGGCCGGGCAGTTGGCCCATCAGGCTGACCCGATCGAGGCGCGCGATATGGCTGAACCTTCTACCCCTGTTGTTGGAAAGGCATTCCTGTCATGACGCTGGACCGTTTTTATCCGATCTTCGATCACTCGGACTGGCTGCGACGGATGTTGCCGCTGGGTATCAAGCTGGTGCAGCTGCGCGTCAAGGATCAGCCGGATGATGAGGTGCGCGACCAGATAGCGGCTTCGCGCGATTTGTGCCGCGATCATGGGTCGGTTCTGGTGATCAATGATTACTGGCAACATGCCATTGATCTGGGGTGCGACTGGGTTCATCTGGGGCAAGAGGATCTGGACGATGCAGATCTGAAAGCCATCCGAAAAGCGGGTCTAAAGCTGGGCGTTTCTACCCATGACGATGTTGAGCTTGAGCGCGTGTTGGCCATGGATCCCGACTATGTGGCGTTAGGGCCCGTCTATCCAACCATCCTGAAAAAGATGAAATGGCATCAACAGGGCCTGCCCCGCGTGACCGAATGGAAGGCTCGCGTTGGCGACATTCCCTTGGTGGGCATCGGTGGTATGAGTGTTGAGCGCGCGGCAGGTGTTATAGAGGCCGGGGCCGATATTGTCTCGGCCGTGACGGACATTACTCTGAATGCTGACCCCGAAGCGCGGGTGCGCGCGTGGATCGAGGCCACGCGATGAGCCGCTATGCCCGTCAGACGCTTTTGCCAGAAGTGGGCGAAGAAGGGCAGGGTCGCCTGACTTCGGCTCATGTTCTCGTGGTTGGCGCGGGCGGGTTGGCCGCGCCGGTCCTTCCGCTTTTGGCCGGGGCTGGTTTGGGGCAGATCACGATTGTAGATGGTGACAACGTGGACCTGTCGAATCTGCATCGGCAAACCTTGTTTGCTGAGGCCGATTGCGGACAGCCCAAGGCAGAGCGGGCCGCCGACCGGTGCCGCGCGTTGAATTCCGAGGTTGAAGTTGTTGCCTTCAATCACGCGCTTACCAGTGAAAATGCGGCCTCTCTGGTCGCGCAAGCCGATGCCGTTTTGGATTGCGCTGACAGTTACGCGGCCAGCTATATCCTGTCGGACACGTGCCTGGAGCAAGACAAACCGTTGATCAGCGCATCGGTTCTGGGGCTTTCCGGCTATGTCGGCGGGTTCTGTGGCGGTGCGCCATCCCTGCGCGCTGTGTTCCCGGATGCGCCGGACAGTGGGGCCAGTTGCGCGACAGCGGGCGTTCTGGGTCCTGTGGTTGGCGTGATCGGGGCGATGCAGGCACAGATGGTGCTGAACCTGATCCTCGGGTTGGAGCCGTCACCTTTGGGGCAGATGGTGCAGTATGACGCGCGTACCCTGCGCAGCACCGGGTTCCGGTTTGACGATGCACCCGAGCCGAATACGTGCTTTCGGTTCCTCTCTGCCAGTCAACTGACGGATACCGACCAGATCGTGGAGCTGCGCGGTGTCGAAGAAGCGCCGATTGCAACCCATCCAAACGCCGCTCGCTTTTTGCCGAATGAACTTCACAAGCTAGACCCTAACAAAGGCAAAAGGCTTGCACTTTGCTGCGCGACGGGCCTGCGGTCTTGGCGCGCCGCCGAACAGTTACAACCAGATTGGCCGGGCGAGATCGTCCTTGTCGCGGCCTCAACCTCGTGAGTGAAAAGGAAACGCGAGACATGAAAAAGCTGATGACAGCCATTGCCCTTCTGGCCGCCGTGCCAGCTTGGGCCGAAGACAAGATGACCGTTCTGCTGGATTGGTTTATCAACCCTGACCACGGCCCTATTATTGTGGCGCAGGAAAACGGCTATTTCGCCGAGCAGGGGCTTGAGGTTGAAATCGTCCCACCTGCGGACCCGTCCGCCCCGCCGCGTCTGGTAGCTGCCGGTCAGGCAGAACTGGCCGTGTCGTATCAGCCGCAGCTACATCTGCAAATCCACGAGGGCCTGCCCCTGAAACGCGTTGGCACGCTGGTTGCAACACCCTTGAACTGCCTTTTGGTGCTGGAAGACGGCCCGATCAAATCGCCCGCCGACCTCAAGGGCAAGAAGATCGGTTTCTCTGTCGCAGGTGTCGAAGAGGCCATCCTTGGCACCGTTCTGGGCAAATATGACGTTGCTCTGGACGATGTGGAGCTGATCAACGTCAACTTCTCGCTCTCGCCCTCGCTGATGACCGGTCAGGTCGACGCGGTTATCGGGGCTTACCGTAACTTTGAACTCAACCAGATGGATATCGAAGGTCGTCCGGGCACTTGTTTTTACATCGAGGAAGAAGGCGTGCCATCCTACGACGAACTGATTTATGTCGCCAACCCCGAGACGATGGACAAAGACAAGATCGCCCGCTTCTTGGCCGCGACCGAAAAGGCGACCCAGTATATCGTCAACAACCCGGAAAAAAGCTGGGAGATCTTTGCAAGCACGTCACCTGAACTGCAAGATGAGCTGAACGCCCGCGCCTGGGTCGACACGCTGCCACGTTTTGCACTGCGCCCCGCAGGCTTTGATGCTGGTCGCTATGCCCGGTTCGAGGCGTTCCTGAACGAAAGCGGCATGATCGATAGCATTCTTCCGGTCAGTGATCTGACCATCGATGTGACCGCGCAATGAACGGGTATGGCAAAGCCTTCACATTGATGCGTGACGCGGCGCAGGGACCGTGGCGGGACTATACCCGCCACGCCTTTGTCGAAGGAATGAAAGACGGCACGCTGCCGCGTGAGGCGTTTCTTCACTATCTGCGACAGGATTACGTGTTTCTGATCCATTTTTCTCGTGCCTGGGCTTTGGCGGTAGTGAAATCGGAAACGCATTCCGAAATGCTGACAGCGGTCGGTACCGTGAACGCTTTGGTCGCGGAAGAAATGCAACTGCACATCGGTATCTGTGAGGCTGCTGGAATCTCACAGGATGAATTGTTCGCCACCCCTGAACGCGCTGAAAACCTGGCCTACACGCGGTTTGTACTTGAGGCCGGATACAGCGGCGATCTGCTGGACCTGCTGGCAGCGCTGGCCCCCTGCGTTATGGGCTATGGTGAGATCGGTACCCGGCTGGCGGAGGAAGCGACGTCCGATACCTATCGCGACTGGATCAACACCTATGCCGGTGAAGAGTATCAAGGCGCGTGCCAAGCGGTAGGTGAGTTGTTGGATTCGGCTCTAACACGGCGTCTAGGGGCGGATTTTGAATCTTCGCCCCGCTGGGATCGTTTGTGCCAAACCTTCCGAACGGCGACGGAATTGGAAGTGAATTTCTGGCAAATGGGACTGACCCCGTGACCCCTGCGCCTGATCTGACCATAAACGGGTCTGCCAAAATCGACGGCGCAACCTTGTTCGCTCCGTTGACCCTGACCCTTGGGGCAGGGGCATGGACCTGTTTGCTGGGCGGATCGGGCGTGGGAAAAACGACCGTTTTGCGGTTGATTGCCGGGTTGGAAACCGGGGCCGAGTTCTCGGGCCAGATCACAGCAAGCGACGGTTTACCGGTCTCGGATCGGGTGGCTTACATGGCGCAGGACGACCTATTGCTGCCTTGGGCGACTGTGGCGCAGAACGTTTCACTTGGTGCGCGGCTGCGGGGCGAAAAGCCTGATCTGGATCGGCGTGACCGCCTGATCAAACGGATGCGCCTGCAGGATCACATGACCAAGAAACCGACCGAGCTGTCGGGGGGCCAAAGACAGCGCGTCGCGCTGGCCCGTACGCTGATGGAAGATCGGCCTATCGTGCTGTTGGATGAGCCGTTTTCAGCGCTCGACGCCCGGACCCGCGCCGATATGCAGGATTTGGCGGCCGAGGCTCTGGCAAGGCGAACTGTCCTTTTGGTCACGCATGACCCCGGTGAAGCCGCGCGCTTGGGGCAGTCCATTGTTGTCATGACCGAACACGGCCTGACCCCTTGCGACCCGCCTCATGCTCCGGCCCCACGCAGCGTGGATGATCTGGAAACGCTGGAAACTCAGGGTGCGTTGCTGCGACTTCTGCGGGAGGACGCAGCATGAAGTACCTGTCGGCCCTCGCAGCTGCACTGTTTGCATTGATCATCTGGCAAGGGATCGTGACCCTGACAGGTTTGCCAAAATTCATTCTGCCCGGCCCCGCTTTGGTGGCCGAAACCTGGTGGCAAAACAGATGGTTGATCGCCGAACATGCGTGGATCACCGCAGTTGAAGTTGTCATAGGTCTGGCCGTCGGGACGGTACTGGGCGTCATCACAGCGCTTCAATTGGCGAATTCGCGTGCTGCGCGGGTGTTGGTGCAGCCGATGCTGGTGTTCACTCAGGCGCTGCCGGTTTTTGCGCTGGCACCGTTGCTGACCCTGTGGCTTGGCTATGGTCTGTGGTCCAAGGTCGCGATGGCGGTGCTGATCATCTATTTCCCGATCACCTCGTCGTTTTTTGATGGGCTGATGCGTACGCCACCGGGTTATCTGGATCTGGCGCGCACGATGCAGGCCAGCAAACGGTCGGTGCTGTGGCACATCCGTATTCCGGCGGCGCTGCCTTCGCTGGCTTCGGGCATGCGTCTGGCGGCGGTTTATGCTCCGATCGGGGCGGTGATTGGCGAATGGGTCGGCTCGTCGCAAGGTTTGGGCTATCTGATGCTGCTGGCCAATGGCCGCGCCAAGACCGACCTGATGTTTGCGGCAATGCTGACGCTGGGTGTGTTCTCGATCCTTCTGCATATGATCGTCCGCCGCGCCACCGCGCGCATGGCAGGCGAGGCGAGTTAACCAATCAGAAACCGATTCTGCGTCAGGGTGAAGCTATGACCCAGAACGCCTTTGCCGAAGCCCTTATGCTGTTTGACGCGGACGAAGCGCCCGCGCAGCCGCTGCCCTCTGGTCGGTTACCCTCCTACATCAAAGACCATCGCAAGCGGCTGCGCGAACGGTTCATGGCAGGTGGGTCAGCGGCAATGCCGGATTACGAGTTGCTGGAACTGGTGCTGTTCCGATCCATCCCGCGACAAGACGTGAAGCCGCTGGCGCGTGCGTTGATGGATGCGTTTGGCGATTTCAACCGCGTGTTGACCGCGCCCGAAGAACGACTGCGCCAGATCAAAGGCGTGGGCGATACGGTGATCACTGATCTGAAAATCCTTGAGGCTTGTGCCCACAGGATGGCGCGTGCGCGGGTGATGAAGCGGCATGTGATCTCGGGCTGGGATGCGCTGCTGGACTATTGTCACACCACCATGGCCCATCGTGAGACCGAGCAGTTTCGCGTGTTCTATCTGGATCGAAAAAACGTTCTGATCGCAGATGAAGAGCAAGCCAAAGGCACCGTTGATCACGTGCCGGTCTATCCGCGCGAGGTTGCCAAACGCGCGCTGGAGCTGAATGCTTCGGCCTTGATTTTGGTCCATAACCATCCGTCTGGTGACCCGACGCCCTCGCAGTCGGACATCGACATGACCAACCGTATTCAGGATGCGTGTTCGGCGTTGGGGCTAACCTTGCACGATCATCTGATCATTGGGAAATCGACCGAATTGAGTTTTCGGTCGGAAGGTTATTTGTAACGCCTACTGCACCCAGATTTCGACACGGCGGTTAACTTTGCGGCCCCATTCCGTGTCATCGCAGGCCATTGGCATCGCCTCACCAAACCCTTCTGCTGAAACCTCGATACCTTCGGGCAGTAACGATTCCACAGCTGCCAGCACAGTATTTCGCACGGTTTGAGCGCGCCGCAAGGCGATGCGGGCATTGGCAGCGGCCCCGCCATCACCGTCGCTGAAGCCAGCAAACACCAGCTTGCGCGCCTTCAGCGTTCCGGTTTCAAGCATTTGCGCCAAGTGTTGGATGTTTGAACGAGACTGCGCATCGGGCCGCGATGATCCGGGTTCAAACCGAACGGACAAGGACAGGCGCGACAGCGGACGCAGCGTGTCGATCATACGCTGCAATTCTTCCAGCTCGACCTCAGCGCCGCCGGTGACAATAGCGTTGGCAAGCCGGTCGCCCTGCACGCCAATTGGCAGAGTTTCGGGCGATTGATCCACATAACCAGCGCCCCGTATCGCCATCTGTGCTCCGGGGCCTTGGGTATATGCCAGAAACTGCCGCGCGATCCGTGGCAGGCGTCGATCCGGCAGGTAGAGGAACATCGGCAGGGTTAGCGGATAATCCTCGGTCTTGATTGATTGTCGGGTGGCGGCAAGCGGATGACCGCAGCCTCCGGTCAACGGCAGGGGGCGCGTGCCATCAGCTGTGGCTTTGCTGGCTATCCCAATTGAGAAGGGGTCTTTGGCCACGGCGTCTGTCAGATCTCCGATTCGGCTGTGCGGGATCGCTGACGGCGACAAATCTGCATCCACGGTTTTCAGGACCTGGTCTTCAACAGCTTGTGCAAGCCCGGATCCTGTTTCCGGGACATGCAGGGCAATCGGCGCGTCCGGTCCGCCCAATTCCACCCAATTGGTCACTTCCCCGGACAGGATACGGGCCAAATCTGCCATCGAGATTTGCTGCATCATGCTGTCGGCAGCGACCACCGGGACCATAGCGTCTAACGCAATGACCCGCGAGCGCCGCGCCCGTTTCAGATCACCCAGACCGGCAGCTTCGGCTTCCTCTCGTTCTGACTCGCGCACTTCCCGCTGGGCCATCACAATATCTGTCTGATCCGCAACCAGATCCCTGAACCCACGCGCCGTTGTTCCAACGTCAAAATAAAAACGTGCAAGTGGTGCTGAGCGGTCAACCTGCCTGAGCTCATAGACAAAACTGTCCGAATCTACGCGGGCTGGGGTTGCTGTCAGGTTCTCTTGCCGTGCGAACCCTATAATGAGTGCGGGAAGAACCGTTTCAGCCATAACGGAGGAGCCGGAAAACCACAGCTCAGCCACAAAATCCGTCAGGTTTGGACAGGCGAGGCCGTCGCATGTGACGCCAGAGCCATCTACTGTCAGCGGGCCAAACTGAGTCTCAACGCGATAAAACTCGCCGTCAAAACCCAGCAGATTGCCGGTCACTTCGACCTTGCCGTCATGCGACGTCAGCGTGATGTCCTGCGCCAAAGCGCCAGTGGCAAATGAAATCAGCGCAGCTGCCGCTACACGGAATAATGTCATAAGAGAGTCAAACCTGCCTGCGGATTACTTTGCCGCGATTGTCAGGTCTGAGAGAAGATTATTCAACACCAGAAACTCACCTGCGTGTGAACAATCGGGCAGGTCCAGCGACATGTCGCGGGACCGGAGGCGGCGGTCTGACAAAAGTTCTAACGCTTGCACGTTCAGAGTATGCCCGCAATTTGCCTCGGTCACTTCGGCTTCGACCGTCAGATCGATTGTGCCAGACTGGTCCGACGCACTGGCCGGGAAAGAATAGACTTCGATATTCTGCGTTTTGCTCAATCCCTGTTGACCAAGTCGCACAATGTCGCCTGTTCCTTGCGCCGAAGCATCAGCCCAAACGTGGCCATCGCCGCCATAGGTGGCGCCGAACTCCAGAGCATGGATCTGCAATTCGGTCTCACCCTGCCATTGAAGGGCAACGCGATTGTATTCGACAATGTCAGAAACGTGAGTGGTGGCGACAGTGCCGCTTTCGTCTTCGAATGAAATCAGAAAAATCGCATACTCCGACAAGGCCGGGATCGTCATTTGCAGTGCGCCGGACGCGTCGGTCATCTGACTGACCGTCAGACCGCTATGATGGACCTCAACACGCTCTTCCGCGTTACAAGGCGCTTTAAGTGTTAGGCGGGCCATCGCGCCCGGAATAGCGGTAGCGCGGGCGCTGATGTTGCAATCCGTCGGTCTGACCGCAGAGGGAACCCCACCAGGTACAGGAGCTGCATTGCTGGGAATTGCGTCAGACGGTGTGGCTGAGGTCAAAACGATATCCTCCAGCCCGGACAAAACCGAAGACTGCTCTGACGCCGATGCGACATCAATACCGCCCTGCGCGGCGTTGTGTTGCGCAGAAGATCCGTTTTGCATCAGGTAGCCGATGCCCAAAGCACATACCACCGTTCCGCACATGGTCACGTAGTTGCGAACTACAAACAAGACACCCTCCCCAGTTGAAGGAGCAGCTTGCACTCTCGCCACGAATCGCGGCCAATTTATGGCCGCGATACGGACTCAATGTGATCAGAGTTTGTTAACGTTAGGTCAATCTGCCGTGACAGTGTTTGAACTTCTTGCCTGAACTGCAGGGGCAGGGATCGTTCCGCGACGGGTTGCCCCAGGTTGACGGGTCTGTCTCATCAAACCCTGGCAGTGCATCGCCAGACGCAGCGGCTTCGGCTTTGGCTTCGGCCTGATCGGCGGCTTTGTCCACCGCCTGTTGCGCCTGAGCCTGCTGTGCGGCCATCTGGGCAAGCATCTCTTTCTGCTCTTCCTCAGACAGAGGGCGCACGCGTGACAATTGCTGCGTGACGGTTTCGCGCAAGCTGTCCAGCATGCCTTCGAACAACTGGAAGCTTTCGTTTTTGTATTCGTTCAGCGGATCGCGCTGGGCATAACCGCGAAAACCGACAACCGAACGCAGATGTTCCAGCGTCAGCAAATGCTCGCGCCATTTGCTGTCGATGGTTTGCAGCAATACCTGTTTTTCGATGTTGCGCATGTTTTCCGGACCAAAGGCGACAGCTTTTTGCGCCATCATTTCATCCGCGGTCTTGATCAGGCGCTCGCGCACCTGTTCGTCGTCCACGCCTTCTTCAGCGGCCCAGTTCTGAACCGGCGCGTCGACGGTCAGCTTGTCTTTGATCGCTTCATGCAGCCCGTCTGTATCCCACTGATCCGCATAGGACTTTGGCGGCATATATTCGTCGATCAGGTCATCGATCACCTGTTCGCGCATATCCGAGACGATCTCGGACAGGTCATTGGCCGACATGATTTCGCGGCGTTGGCTAAAGATCACCTTACGCTGGTCGTTCATCACGTCGTCGAACTTGAGAACGTTCTTGCGCATGTCAAAGTTGCGGCCCTCGACCTTGGATTGCGCGCGTTCCAACGACTTGTTCACCCAAGGGTGGATGATTGCCTCGCCTTCTTTCATGCCTAGCGTCGTCAGAACCTTGTCCAGACGTTCCGAGCCAAAGATACGCATCAAATCGTCTTCAAGGCTCAGGTAGAACACAGTGCGGCCCGGATCACCCTGACGGCCCGAACGACCACGCAGCTGGTTGTCGATGCGGCGGCTTTCGTGGCGTTCAGACGCCATGACGTACAGGCCGCCCGCCGCCAGAACCTTTTCTTTTTCCTCAGCGTGGCGCGCTTCTTCTGCGGCCCGCAGTTCGGATGGATCAGCCTCGGGGTTTTCGGCCAGTGCCTTCAGCACTTTCATTTCGACATTGCCGCCGAGTTGAATGTCGGTACCACGACCAGCCATGTTTGTGGCAATTGTCACGGCACCCAAACGGCCTGCATCCGCAACGATTTGCGCCTCTTGCTCGTGCTGACGGGCGTTCAGAACATTGTGCTCGATGCCTTCTTTGGTCAGCATTTGGCTCAGTAGTTCAGATTTCTCAATGGACGTAGTGCCCAGCAAAACAGGCTGGCCTTTTTCCTGAGCCTTTTGGGTTTCGCTGATCATTGCACCGTATTTTTCCATTGCGGTGCGATAGACCTGATCGTCCTCGTCGATCCGGGCAATTGGCTTGTTGGTTGGAAC
Organism: Ruegeria sp. HKCCA5929; assembly: GCF_013034525.1. NCBI lineage: Bacteria > Pseudomonadati > Pseudomonadota > Alphaproteobacteria > Rhodobacterales > Roseobacteraceae > Ruegeria > Ruegeria sp. HKCCA5929. The sequence goes on along the minus strand of NZ_WQGE01000002.1, from coordinate 701,604 downwards.
CTCGACCACGCCCAGACCGTAGATTTCCTGAAATTCCTCAGCCTCGGTCAACGCGGTCCCGGTCATACCGCCCAGCTTGTCATACAGGCGGAAATAGTTCTGGAAGGTCACGCTGGCCAGCGTCACGTTTTCAGGTTGGATCTGCACACCTTCCTTGGCCTCAATCGCCTGGTGCAGACCTTCCGACAGGCGGCGGCCCGGCATCATGCGGCCAGTGAACTCGTCGATCAGAACAACGTTGCCGTCACGCACGATGTAGTCTTTGTCGCGTTGGAACAACTTGTGTGCGCGAAGGCCCTGATTGACGTGGTGCACGACTGTCGTGCTTTCCGGGTCATACAAGGAATGGCCTTCTGGTATCAGCCCAGCCTCAAGCAGCTGAGCTTCCAGAAACTCGTTGCCCTCATCGGTGAAGGTCACATTGCGCGACTTTTCATCCAGCGTGAAATGATCATCGCTGAGCGTTGGAATCAGCGCGTCAATCGCGGTGTACAGATCCGAACGGTCCTGTGCAGGTCCCGAGATGATCAGCGGCGTCCGCGCTTCGTCGATCAGGATCGAGTCGACTTCGTCCACAATCGCGAAGTTGTGGTATTTCTGATAAACCTGTTCCAGATCTGCCTTCATATTGTCGCGCAGATAATCGAAACCCAGCTCGTTATTGGTGGCGTAGGTGATGTCGCACTTGTAAGCGGCCATCTTTTCTGCATCGGGCTGACCCGACCAGATCACGCCTGTGGTCATGCCCACAGCGGCAAATACTTTGCCCATCCATTCTGAGTCGCGCTTGGCCAGGTATTCGTTCACCGTGACAACATGCACGCCCTTGCCGGTCAGTGCGTTCAGATAGGCAGGGAAAGTTGCAACCAGTGTCTTACCTTCACCCGTCTTCATTTCCGAGATGTTGCCCTGATGCAGGAAGATGCCGCCCATCAACTGCACGTCGAAGCCGCGCAGGCCCAAAGCACGCTTGGCCCCTTCGCGCACGTTTGCAAAGGCTTCCGGCAGCAGATCATCCAGGCTTTCGCCATCCAGAGCGCGTTTGCGCAGTTCTTCGGTCTTGTCGATCAGGCCCTGATCCGACAGTTTTTCGAACTCTGGCTCCAATGCGTTGATCTTTTCGATCAGGGGGCGGGTCGCCTTGATCTTGCGGTCGTTCGGTGTTCCGAACACCTTTTTGGCGAGCGTTCCGAGTCCCAGCATGTTCACTCCAGCGGATCTGTTCTTGTCTTGGTTTCGACAGGCTTGCCCACCTTGCGCGCAACCCATAGATACGGGGGGTGAAAGGCGGCCCTGTCCAAGGCTTCAAAGCGATGTAAGCGGCAGGTTCCAGAGTGTCAACGCTGCGCCCTGTCGCGGCAAGGAAATAGGATGATTCAATGCCCAAAGGCCTCACTTTTCTGCCATCGCTGGCTCTGACTGCCATGATGGCGCTGCCGCTGGCCGCCGAAACCAAGCCCGACGCGTCCACAGTTTTGGCACGTGTGAATGGCGACGAAATCACACTTGGTCACTTGATTGCGACCGTTGCTGCGCTGCCTCAGCAGTACCTGCAGGCTGAAGATGATGTTCTGTTCGACTTTGTGCTGGAGCAGATGATTCAACAACAACTGCTGGGCCAGCAGCAGGAAGATCTGACCACCGAAAACACCCTGCGGTTGGAAAATGAAAAACGCTCGTTGCGTGCAGTACAGACTGTCACTGCGTTGACGGAAGCTGCGGTGACGGATGAGGCCATTCAGGCGGCCTATGATGCGCAGTTCAAAGATTTCGCAGGCGAAGATGAATTTGACGCCAGCCATATTCTGGTCGAGACCGAGGAAAAAGCAAAAGAGCTTAAGACGCAGTTGGATGATGGTGCCGACTTTGCCGAACTTGCACGCGAGAACTCGACCGGCCCGTCCGGCCCAAACGGAGGTGCGCTGGGCTGGTTCGGCAAAGGCCAGATGGTACCCGAATTCGAAGGCGCTGTGATCGCGTTGGAAAAAGGGCAGATCTCGGACCCGGTTCAGACCCAATTTGGCTGGCATCTGGTCAAGCTGAACGACAAGCGCAAGACCGAAGCGCCTGAATTAGACGTTGTGCGCGAAGAGCTTGTTCAGACGATCCAGCAAGAAGTCATTCAGGCCCGCATTGATGAACTGACGCAGCAGGCCCAGATCGAGCGTCCCGCATTGGAAGGCGCAGGCCCCGAGATCATGCGCCAACTGGATCTGATTCAGGAGTAAAGACCCGTGGCCAAGATCACCAAGGTTTCGCCGCTGGCCCCAGCGTCTTTCCCCGATTTGCCCGCGATTGACGGTGTGCGTTTCGCAACTGTCGAGGCCGGCGTGCGTTATCAGGGCCGTACCGACGTCATGCTGGCGGTTCTGGACCCAGGCACTTCGGTGGCCGGGGTCTTTACCCGCTCGGCCACACGGGCTGCGCCGGTGCTGGATTGTCAGGACAAGATCGGTGGGTCCAGCGAAGGGCCTGCGGCGATCCTGGTGAACTCGGGCAATGCCAATGCCTTTACAGGTCACTATGGCCAGACCTCGGTGGCCGAAGTGACACAAGCCGTGTCCAAGGCCACTGGCGTTCCGGTAGAACGTGTCTTTACCTCGTCCACCGGCGTGATCGGCGAACCGCTGCCGCATGACCGTATTGTATCGCAGCTTGAGACGTTAAAATCCGGCCTGAGCCGCCATGCCATCGAGGATGCGGCGCGTGCCATCATGACCACCGACACCTTCCCCAAGGGCGCATCAGCACAGGTCGAGATTGACGGAAAAACAGTCTCTATTGCAGGGATTGCGAAGGGGTCCGGCATGATCGCGCCCGATATGGCGACGATGCTGGTCTATATCTTCACCGACGCACAGGTCGAGCAATCGGCGCTGCAGTCCATGCTGAGCGCGCAGACTGACCGGACCTTCAACTGCATTACCGTAGACAGCGATACGTCGACCTCGGACAGCCTGTTGCTTTGCGCCACCGGGGCATCTGGCGTGGACGCCACTGGCAATTCCACCTTTGCCGAGGCTTTGGAAACCGTGATGCTGGACCTCGCGCAACAGGTCGTGCGTGACGGGGAAGGGGCCACGAAATTCGTAGAAATTCGTGTGACCGGAGCCGCCACGGACGCTGACGCCAAAACCCACGGGCTGGCCATCGCCAACTCTCCGCTGGTCAAAACCGCCATCGCGGGTGAGGACCCGAACTGGGGTCGTATCGTCATGGCAATTGGCAAATCTGGCGCGGCGGCGGATCGTGACCTGCTGAGCATCTCGTTCGGCGACATTCTTGTGGCGGAAAAAGGTTGGGTCAACCCTGACTACCGTGAGGAGGATGCGGCCGAATATATGAAGGGTCAGGACCTTGTGATCGCGGTCGATCTGGGGCTGGGCGAGGGCGCATCCACCGTCTGGACCTGCGACCTGACCCATGGATATATCGAGATCAACGCGGATTATCGTTCATGAAGACAGTGTTAGTGTCTGCCGTTGCCCTGATCGACATCGAGGGGCGCGTCCTGCTGGCCCAACGTCCCGAGGGCAAATCCATGGCCGGTCTGTGGGAATTCCCCGGCGGAAAAATCGAACCCGGCGAAACCCCCGAAGCCGCGCTGATCCGCGAATTGCATGAGGAACTGGGCATCGACACCTGGGCCTCGTGCCTCGCGCCGTTGACCTTCGCCAGCCACAGCTATGACGATTTCCACTTGCTGATGCCTCTGTTTGCGTGCCGCAAATGGGAGGGAATACCGCAGTCGAAAGAAGGGCAGGCGCTGAAATGGGTGCGCGCGAACGATCTGCGGAACTACCCGATGCCTGCGGCGGATGTGCCATTGATCCCGATATTGCGGGATTGGTTGTAGGTTCGAGCAGCGTTTTTGTACCTAAGAAGCGTATCCGACTTAGACCTAACTTAGTTTATTTTATGATCTGTCCTGATCGCAACGATCGCGCGGGCCAGGATCATTCATATTGTATAATCACCGCTTCGAAATCGCCTCGGCTGATCACCTCTGTGTGATGGCCTTTCCCGTGTTTGTCTTCCATGTGCCACACGTCGCCTGGCCTGATTTCCCGAGCTTCACCATCGCTTGCGGTAACTTTCACCGCGCCTTTCAAGCAGATGAGTCTTTGTTTGACAGGTGTAGGATGAATTGGCTCGTTCCACCCCGCCCTCAACCTGAGAAATAGAACTTGTCGGGCGGGCTCTGGTTCCGAAATCTCGATCTCTCGGGCCGGTGGGGCAAAGCTGCGTTCGTTCAGAATCACGGGCACATCTTCCCAATGGCTTTCGCCTTTGTGATCAGAGAAAAGTTTGAAAAAATGCACAAGTCGATCCCTTCAAATTTGGTCATTGCTGATCACATGATAGGAGAAAATCCGTCCTGCAGATCAAGAGATCAAACCTGATTTTCCTGCCAAAAACCGCCAACCGCCAATGAATTCTGACAGGTTGCACAGCTTGTACAGCTCGAAACACCGTCCATCCAACCCTGTTACAATTCGTAAGAATTGAGAAAACATCAGGCAAAACTTGACGTTGATCTTTCCTGCGTCCCTTATCGGGACATCGGCATTCGGGGCGTGTTCCTGATCTGTCGTTTCCGGCTCGGAGGAGGGGCCGGATGGGGAGGAGAAAAAGATTGGCTCAGATGCAGTCGGGCGCTGAGGGGTTAAGCTCCCTTCCGGCGCTGTTACACCGCAACGTGACCCAGTTCGGGGATGCCCCGGCCTATCGGGAAAAAGAATTCGGGATCTGGCAATGCTGGACCTGGGCGGAAGCCGCCAAGGAAATCCGCGCGATTGCGCTTGGGTTTCTGGAATTGGGCGTTGAGAAAGGCGACCATATCGCCGTCATAGGCCGCAACCGTCCCGCGCATTACTGGTCGATGGTGGCTGCGCAGATGGTCGGCGCAGTTCCGGTGCCCCTGTATCAGGACTCGGTCGCCGAAGAGATGGCCTATGTGCTGGAACACTGTGGTGCGAAATACGTCGTGTGCGGTGATCAAGAGCAGGTCGACAAGGTCATCGAAATTCAGGAAAACCTGCATCAGGTCAAACACATCCTCTATACCGACAAGCGTGGAATGCGGAAGTATGACCATTCCCAGATGAACGCGCTTGAGGACATCATGGCCGAGGGCAGTGCAGGCCACGCGCGTTTTGATGCGGAACTGGACAAGCGCATCGCTGCGATCACTTACGACGATACCTGCGTGATGCTGTATACCTCGGGCACCACGGGCAAACCCAAGGGTGTGGTGCTTTCGAACCGTAACGTTATCGAGAGCGCCAAGAACTCAGCCGAGTTTGATCATCTGACGCGGAACGAAGACATTCTCTCTTACCTGCCGATGGCCTGGGTTGGGGATTTCATTTTCTCGATTGGTCAGGCCTATTGGTGCGGTTTCTGCGTGAATTGCCCCGAAAGCGCCGACACGATGATGACAGACCTGCGCGAGATCGGGCCGACCTATTTCTTCGCACCGCCGCGCGTGTTCGAAACGCAGCTGACCAATGTGATGATCCGGATGGAGGATGCGGGCAAGCTGAAGCAGCGCATGTTCCACCACTTCATGGCGCACGCCAAGAAGGTCGGAGGATTGCTGCTGGACGGCAAACCGGTGGGCTTTGGCGATAAGCTGAAATACGCGTTGGGCAATATGCTGGTCTACGGCCCGCTCAAGGATACGTTGGGCTATGGCCGTTTTCGCGTCGGCTATACCGCGGGTGAGGCGATTGGGCCGGAAATCTTTGATTTCTACCGCTCTTTGGGCATCAACCTGAAACAGCTTTACGGTCAGACCGAGGCAACCGTCTTCATCACCGTGCAGCCCGATGGTGAAGTGCGCGCCGACACAGTTGGGGTTCCCGCACCGGATGTGGAGCTGAAGATCGACGACAAGGGTGAGATTCACTATCGCTCACCCGGAGTTTTTGTTGAGTACTATAACAACCCGGATTCGACGGCTTCGACAAAGGATGCCGAGGGGTGGGTGGCCACCGGGGATGCGGGGTTCATTGAGGAGACCTCGGGTCACTTGCGGATCATCGACCGGGCAAAGGATGTGGGCAAAATGGCCGATGGGTCGATGTTTGCGCCGAAATATGTCGAGAACAAGCTGAAGTTCTATCCCGATATCCTTGAGGTCGTGCTGTTCGGAAACGGCAAGGATCGCTGTGTCGCCTTTATCAATATCGACCTGACGGCTGTGGGGAACTGGGCCGAGCGTAACAACGTGGCCTATGCGTCATATCAGGAACTGGCGGGTCATCCCCGCGTGTTAGAGACGATTCGCGGCCATGTGGAAGAGGTCAACAAATCGGTCGCGGCAGATGAAATGCTGTCGGGCTGTCAGGTCCATCGCTTTGTGGTTCTGCACAAGGAACTGGATGCCGATGATGGCGAGATGACCCGGACCCGCAAAGTGCGCCGCGGCTTTGTCGAGGACAAGTTCCACGACATCATTGCCGCGCTATATGACGGGTCCGAGAGCGTTTCGACCACCACCGAAGTGACCTATGAGGATGGCCGCAAGGGCTCGATTTCTGCAACTCTGGAGATCGTAGACGCACCGGTTGTGCCGGTCGCGCAGCACAAGGTTGCGGCGGAATGAGCGCCGCTCGACCTGCCGCCCATCTTCTCGTTTTCGTGTCAGGGAGTAACTGATGCTGGATAATTCAGAAGGATATGTCACCGAAGACGGCCGCCAGATTGGCGGTGTGGTGATGGAAATGAAGAACATCACGCTGCGTTTTGGTGGTGTGGTGGCGATCAAGGATATCTCGTTCGACATTCGCGAAGGTGAGATCCGTGCGATCATTGGGCCGAACGGGGCGGGTAAGTCCTCGATGCTGAACGTGATCTCGGGCTTTTATGTGCCGCAAGAGGGGGAGGTCTGGTTCCACGGATCAAAGCGCCCACCAATGCGGCCTTATGAGGTTGCGCAACAAGGCATCGCACGGACGTTCCAGAACATTGCTCTGTTCGAAGGAATGAGCGTTCTGGACAACGTCATGACCGGGCGGTTGAGCTTTATGAAAACCAACATGTTTCAGCAGGCGTGGTGGAAGGGCAAGGCCGAGGCGGAAGAGACGGAGAACCGTGAGGCGGTCGAGAAGATTATCGATTTCCTTGAGATTCAGCACATCCGCAAAACGCCCGTGTCCCGCCTGCCTTATGGTTTGAAAAAACGCGTCGAACTGGCGCGAGCGCTGGCGGCGGAACCCAAGCTGCTGCTGCTGGATGAACCCATGGCAGGCATGAACGTTGAAGAGAAAGAGGACATGAGCCGCTTTATCCTCGACGTGAATGATGAGTTTGGCACAACGATTGCTCTGATCGAACATGACATGGGCGTGGTGATGGACCTGAGCGACCGGGTGGTTGTGATGGATTACGGCAAGAAGATCGGGGACGGCACACCTGATGAGGTGCGCAACAATCAAGAGGTCATCGACGCCTATCTGGGGGTCAGCCATGATTGATATCCAGACAGATATTTGGGGAGGCGCAGATGCCTGAACAACTCGTATTTGCGATGGAGGTCATCCTCAACGGTCTCATGGCCGGGGTGCTCTATGCTCTGGTCGCGCTGGGCTTTGTGCTGATCTACAAGGCTTCGGGGATTTTCAATTATGCGCAGGGGGTTATGGCCCTGTTCGCAGCGATGACGCTGGTTGGGATAATGAAAGGTCAGGTGCCCTTTGCACATCTGATCAACGCGATTTTCGGCACTCATATTCATTACTTCGGCTGGAACGTGCCTGCGCTGGTGGCGATCATTCTTACAATGGCGGTTATGGTGCTGTTGGCCTGGGCGGTGCAACGCTTCGTGATGCGTCATCTGGTCGGACAAGAGCCGATCATCCTGTTCATGGCGACCATCGGTCTGGCCTATTTCCTTGAAGGCGTGGCCGACCTGATGTGGGGGTCCGAGATCAAGACTCTGGATGTGGGCCTGCCGCAGGGCATCAACCTGTGGATCGACGAGACGACCTTTAACATCTTCGATTACGGCTTCTTCATCGACAATCTGGACATCGTTGCGACGGTCATCGCAGCACTGTTGGTGGCAGCACTGGTCGCGTTTAGCCAGTACACAAAGCAAGGCCGCGCGATGCGCGCGGTGGCGGATGACCATCAGGCGGCGCTGTCGGTGGGCATTTCTCTGAACTTTATCTGGATCATGGTTTGGTCGGTGGCGGGCTTCGTCGCACTGGTCGCAGGGATCATGTGGGGCACCAAATCAGGCGTTCAGTTCTCGCTGTCTTTGATCGCGCTCAAGGCGCTGCCGGTGCTGATGCTGGGTGGGTTTACCTCGATCCCCGGCGCCATTGTGGGCGGGCTGATCATCGGTGTGGGCGAGAAGCTCTTTGAATTCGCGCTTGGCCCCGCCTTGGGCGGCGCGACCGAGAACTGGTTTGCCTATGTTCTTGCACTGATCTTCCTGGTGTTTCGACCGCAAGGTCTGTTCGGCGAGAAGATCATTGAGAGGGTGTAGTGCATGACCAAGCTGATCGCCATCATCAACGTGATCGCATGGGCAGGGTTCTGGGCCTTCGGGTATATCGCCCTGACTTCGGATGATCTGACCGAAGGCCAGCTGACCATCGCCGCGATTCTGGCCTTTGCGGGCCTGATCATGGGGGTTCTGGCCTACTTGAAACTGGTGCGCTCCTCAGAGGCGAGCGGATACGCCAAAGGGTCCAACCAGCTGGACGCCGCGACCCGGAACAGGGCGCAGGAAGAATGGGGAAAGTAAGACATGTTCTATCGTGAGGCCGGGGATTTCAAAACCTCGTACATTGATGACAGCCAGACCTTCCCGATCAAGTTCGACCGGTACCGGTATTACGTCGTCCTGGCGGTGGCATTTGGGATCATTCCCTTCATCATCAACGACTATTGGGCGAACGCACTGCTGCTGCCGTTCCTGATCTATGCGATTGCCGCGATCGGGTTGAACATTTTGGTGGGCTATTGCGGGCAGGTCAGTTTGGGCACCGGTGGTTTCATGGCGGTCGGGGCCTATGCCTGCTACAAGCTGATGACCGCTTTCCCCGATGTCAGCATGTTCATCCACGTGATCCTCGCTGGGGGCATCACAGCCATTGTGGGCGTCTTGTTTGGCCTGCCCTCACTGCGGATCAAAGGGTTTTATCTGGCCGTGGCCACGTTGGCGGCACAGTTCTTTCTGGTGTGGCTCTTCAACCGGGTGCCATGGTTCTACAACTATTCGGCATCAGGTCAGATCAACGCGCCCGAACGGGACGTGTTCGGCATCATCATCACCGGTCCGAATGCGCCAGCCTGGGCCACATACCTGTTCTGTCTGATCTTCCTGACAGTCTGCGCCATCATTGCGCGTAACCTGACCCGTGGAACAACAGGTCGGACCTGGATGGCGATCCGCGACATGGACATCGCAGCCGAAATCATTGGAGTGAACCCGCTCAAGGCCAAACTCACTGCATTTGCTGTCAGTTCGTTCTTTGTCGGCATCTCAGGTGCGCTGTTCTTTGCGGTTTACCTGGGTGCAGTCGAAGTGGGTGAGGTCTTTGGTATCCAGAAATCATTCCTGGTGCTCTTCATGGTGATTATTGGCGGGTTAGGCTCGATCTTTGGGTCATTCGCCGGGGCGGCCTTCCTGGTTTTGCTACCTGTGGTTCTAAAGCTGCTTGGTGTCGACCTGCTTGGCTGGCCGACAGATATCGTGGCGCACCTGAACCTCGTGATTGTGGGTGCACTGATCATCATGTTCCTGATCCTCGAACCACACGGGTTGGCCCAATTGTGGCGCGTTGCGAAAGAGAAACTCAGACTCTGGCCATTCCCGCACTAAGGGGCTGGCCCAAGGAAAAGACAGGCGGAAAGCCTGAAACACAACATCGGATCAATCAAGGGAGGAGACACCCGATGAACAAGAAACTGGCAACCCTGGCGCTGGGCGCCGTGATGGCCGCAGGTCCGGTCATGGCCGACCTTGTGTTCCCGTCGCTCAGCTACCGGACTGGCCCTTATGCTGCAGGCGGTATCCCGTTTGCTGACGGTTACGCCGACTATTTCACCCTGCTGAACGAACGCGATGGCGGCATCGGTGGCGTTCCTGCCCGCGTGCTGGAATGCGAAACCGGGTACAACACCGAAAAAGGTGTGGAATGCTATGAATCGACCAAAGGCGAAGGCGCGCTGGTGTATCAGCCGTTGTCGACCGGCATTACCTATCAGCTGATTCCCAAGGTGACCGCAGACGGCATTCCGCTGCACACGATGGGATATGGCCGAACCTCGGCGGCGAACGGTAAAGTGTTCAGCCACGTGTTCAACTATCCTGCCAACTACTGGAATGGCGCGTCAGGCGCGATCAACTATCTTCTGGAATCAAATGGCGGAGATCTGAGCGGCAAGAAGATTGCGCTGGTCTACCACAACTCGGCTTACGGCAAAGAGCCGATCCGCACGCTCGAGACACTGGCCGAAAAGCATGGCTATGACCTGACACTGCTTCCTGTTGACCACCCTGGTCAGGAACAAAAGTCGCAATGGCTGCAAATTCGTCGTGAAAAGCCTGACTTTGTCATCATGTGGGGCTGGGGTGTCATGAACCAAGTTGCGGTTCAGGAAGCTGCCAACATCCGCTTCCCGATGGAAAACTTCATCGGTGTATGGTGGTCCGGCGCTGAATTCGACGTGCAACCCGCAGGTGAAAAGGCCACCGGTTACAAGGCGCTGACCTTCACCGGGCTGGGTGACGATTACCCGGTTTATGACGATCTGCAGAAATACGTTGTCGATTCTGGCAAGGCTGCAGGTGCAGGCGATCAGCTGGGCACGGTGCAGTATAACCGTGGTCTTTATGCCGCGATGCTTGCCGCTGAAGCGGTGAAAACCGCGCAAGAGATGCACGGCACCGCAGATATCGACGCGTCGATGATGCGCGATGGCATGGAAGCGCTTGAAATCACCAACGCCAAGATGGAAGCGCTGGGCATGGCCGGGTTTGGACCTGAATTCGCGGTCTCGTGTGACAATCACGGAGGCCCGGGTCTTGTCGGTGTTGTCCAGTGGGATGCCGCCGCTGGAACATGGAACCCTGTTCAGGATTTCAAGCCAACTGACGTCGAGGTCATCAACGCGCTGATCGAGGAAGACTCGGCAGCCTATGCGGCCGAAAACAACATCTCGCAGCGCTGCGAGTAAGCAAATCCCGAGGCCCAGATCTTGTCTGGACCTCGTAACCCGTTCGGAGCGGCGGTTTTTCTGCCGCTCCTACAGAACAAGGCATGAGGACACGCGCTGATGCTGGATGCGGCAAATACCACTGACGTGCAGGCGGAAACCCTGCTTGAAGTCAACAATATCGAGGTGATCTACAATCACGTAATCCTCGTGCTGAAGGGCGTCAGCCTGACTGTGCCCAAAGGCGGTATCACAGCATTGCTGGGCGGCAATGGCGCAGGCAAGACGACAACCCTCAAGGCTGTGTCAAACCTGCTGCATTCGGAACGCGGAGAGGTCACGAAAGGGTCGATCAAGTATCGCGGTCAAAGCGTGCATGAAAGCGACCCGGCTGATCTGGTGGAAAAGGGCGTCATCCAGGTGATGGAAGGTCGCCACTGTTTTGAACACCTGACTGTTGAAGAAAACCTGCTGACGGGGGCCTATACCCGCAAAGATGGGTCTGCAGCGATCCAGCAGGATCTGGAACTGGTCTACAACTATTTCCCGCGTCTGAAAGAACGCCGCAAGTCACAAGCGGGCTATACCTCGGGCGGTGAACAGCAAATGGTTGCCATGGGTCGGGCCTTGATGTCGCGGCCTGAAACGATCCTGTTGGACGAGCCCTCGATGGGTCTTGCGCCGCAGCTGGTCGAAGAGATTTTTGGCATTGTGAAAGACCTCAATGAGAAAGAGGGTGTGTCTTTCCTGCTGGCTGAGCAGAACACCAACGTGGCTCTGCGGTTTGCGCATTACGGATACATTTTGGAATCCGGACGCGTGGTGATGGATGGCCCTGCTGCCGAGCTGCGCGAGAACCCGGATGTTAAAGAATTCTACCTCGGCATGTCAGATGAAGGCCGCAAAAGCTTCCGTGACGTGCGGTCTTACCGCCGTCGCAAGAGGTGGCTGTGAGCGGATGGAGGATATTGCGATGACCTATTTCGATTCACTCGAAACCCGTTCGGCAGACCAACGCGCCTCCGATCAGGCGGCAGCGCTTGTCGAACAGATCAAGCGCGTGTCATCCGCGCCCGGGTTCGCGGCGCATCTGACGGATTCAGACACTAATAAAGTGGTTTCGACCGAAGATTTGCCGCTTTTGCCGGTGTTGCGAAAGTCGGACCTGACCCGCGCGCAGGCAGAACGGCCGCCCTTCGGTGGGTTTACGGTGAAGCCCGCGCGGCATTTTCATCATGTATTCCAGTCGCCGGGCCCAATTTATGAACCGGGCAGCACGGATCACGACTGGTGGCGCATGGGGCGGTTCCTGAATGCTGCGGGTGTAGGCGCCGGTGATATTGTGCAGAACTGCTTTGGCTATCACCTGACCCCGGCGGGCATGATCTTTGAAAACGGTGCACGTGCAGTCGGGGCGGCGGTTCTGCCAGCTGGAACTGGTCAGACCGAGCTGCAGGTTACAGCCGCGCGGGACGTCGGTTGTACGGCCTACGCAGGAACGCCGGATTACCTGAAAATCATTCTGGACAAAGCCGATGAGATGGGCGTTTCGCTGAATTTCTCGAAAGCTGCTGTTGGCGGCGGGGCGCTGTTTCCGTCATTGCGTCAGGAATATGCGGATCGCGGAATTTCGTGCCTGCAATGTTATGCGACGGCGGATCTTGGTAACATCGCCTACGAAAGCGCAGCAATGGAAGGGATGATCATCGACGAACATGTGATCGTCGAGATTGTGACCCCCGGAACTGGTATTCCGGTCGCCCCGGGTGAAGTGGGCGAGGTTGTTGTGACCTCTTTGAACCCTGATTACCCGCTCATCCGCTTTGCGACAGGGGATCTGTCGGCGGTGATGCCGGGGGTTTCGCCTTGTGGCCGCACCAACACGAGGATCAAGGGCTGGATGGGCCGCGCGGACCAGACCACCAAGATCAAAGGTATGTTCGTGCGCCCGGAACAGGTGGCAGCACTGGTCGACAAACATGACGAGATTGTCAAAGCCCGCGTCATCGCGATGCGTCAAGGCGAGATGGACACGATGACCGTACAAATCGAAAGCGCAGGCGGGGATAACCCGGCCTATGCCAAGTCGGTGGCCGAAGTGCTGAAGCTGAAAGGCGCGATCGAGGTTGTAGCCCCGGGCTCACTTCCCAAAGACGGTTTGGTCATCGAGGATCAAAGGGTCTACGAATAGCTGCAAAAAACACGTCTGCGGCGTTAAATGCCGCAGATTTGTTGCCGGGCGCACTGGTGTTTCCGAGCTTTTTGGTCGATTAAAGGCGGACCTTTCGCCTTTGCCAGTCACAAGCCGGGATGATGGCCCAGATCGAATACTCACAAAACGGATCGCGCAATCGTGGCGTACGCGGAACCCGCCTGCTGGCTGGGATCGCTTACCTTGTGGCGGCGGCTTGCCTGCTGCCCATGGTTGCGGTGGTGCTGGCAGCGGTGACGGGTGGGACCGATACGATCTCGCACCTGATGGAAACGGTTCTGCCGAGTTATACGGTGACCACCCTGATCCTTGTGGTGCTTGTCGCAACAGGTACGTTCTGCATCGGCACCGGCGCGGCCTGGCTGGTGACGATGACCCGATTTCCGGGTGTGCGGTTTCTTGAGATTGCCCTGGTTCTACCATTGGCTTTCCCGGCCTATGTTCTGGCTTATGCCTACACGTTCATTCTGGACCATCCGGGGATCGTACAAAGCACATTGCGGGACGTAACGGGCTGGGGTCCGCGCGACTATTGGTTCCCGGAAATACGCTCGACCGAAGGTGCAGCGGTGATGCTGATCCTTGTTCTGTACCCCTATGTCTATCTGCTGGCGCGTGCCGCGTTTCTGCAGCAAAGCGCAACGGCGTTTTTGGCGGCCCGGGCGCTGGGGAACAACCCGTGGCTGGCGTTTCGGCGCGTTTCGTTGCCAATGGCACGGCCGGCGATTGCGGGCGGCGTTCTGTTGGCGGTGATGGAGACCATCGCGGATTTTGGCACCGTTTCGTATTTCGGCGTGCAGACCTTTGCGACCGGTATCTACACCAGTTGGTTTTCCATGGCGGACCGCGCGGCGGCGGCGCAATTGGCGCTGTGCCTGCTGGTTTTTGCCTTGGTCATGGCTGTGGCTGAACGCACCCAACGCGGAAAGGCGAAGTATTATCAGGCAGGAAAACAACATGTGGCGCAACCGGCAGCCGATCTGACGGGCCTGCGCGCCTTTGGGGCCTTTCTGCTGTGTGCGATACCGGTTCTGTTCGGGTTCTTGCTGCCTGTGATCATTCTGGTCGAGATGGGGCTGGAATCGGAACAAAACCTGCTGTCGCGGCGCTATATCGGGTTTATCCAGAACTCGCTGACCCTGGCCGGAACAGCAGCGGTCATCACTGTCTTTGCGGCGATCAGCATCGGGTTCTTCCAACGTCTAAGGCCCGGGCGGGCGTCCTCTGCGACGGCTTATCTGGCGCGGTTGGGATATGCCGTGCCGGGGGGCGTGATTGCGGTGGGTCTGATCGTCCCTTTTGCCGGGTTCGACAATGCGCTGGATGCCTGGATGCGCAAGACATTCGATGTGTCCACCGGATTGCTGGTCACAGGTTCGATCTGGTTGCTTGTCGCTGCCTATATGGTGCGGTTCCTGGCAGCCGCGCTCAGCGCCTATGAAGGGGGTCAAAGCACGGTGCACGCCAATATGGATGCTGCTGCGAGGTCACTGGGTCAGTCACCGCTGGGGACCTTGCGGCGTGTTCATTTGCCTATTCTGACGCCATCCCTGCTGACCGCCCTGTTGATCGTTTTTGTGGACGTGATGAAGGAATTACCCGCCACGCTGATCATGCGGCCGTTCAACTTTGATACCTTGGCCGTGCAAGCCTACAGGTTGGCTTCGGATGAGCGGTTGGAGGGCGCGGCCGTGCCATCACTGGTCATTCTGGCCGTGGGTTTGTTGCCGGTGATCCTGATTTGCCGTCAGGTTGGTCGGCGGTAACACTTCTGCCTGAATTCTGGGGTCGTAACGCATCAGGCTTGATTCAAACGTGATTTCCGGCAAGGCTGGATGTATGAATATGCAGCCTCCCAGCCGGTTCTCGGCAAGTGCAGCGCAGATGCCCGTCGCCTTTGACCGGCATGAGATGTCCCAAATCCTGTCCGTTTATGGCCGGATGGTCGCCGCCGGAGAATGGCGGGACTACGGTATCTCGAACCTGCGTGACATGGCAGTGTTCTCGATCTTCCGGCGCACTGCTGAACACCCGATCTATCGTGTCGAAAAACACCCGCGGCTAAGGTCCCGACAGGGGATGTATTCTGTGGTCGGCATGGACGGTCGCATCCTGAAGCGCGGCCACGATTTGCGTGCGGTTCTTCGGGTGTTGGAGCGTAAGCTGATCCGCGCAGTTAAGCCCGATTAGAGCCTTTTGTGGGCCGTGACTGGGCCATTGCCCTGCGCCTGAATACGCTCAATAGCCTGATCCATAGGTTCAAACACTACCGCCATATGGCTGGCGTTGGCGTGTAAAATCATATTGTCTCCGGATACCCAGGCCACGTGACCTTTCCAGAACAACAAATCGCCCCTTTGTGCGGCTGACCCTTCGGCGAGTGTCGTGCCCAAAGCAGTTTCCTGATCGCCGCTGTCGCCGGGACACGGCACGCCGCAGGCCAAGAGCGCTGCTTGGACAAGACCGGAACAATCGATCCCAAATCGGCTGTTTCCGCCCCACAAATAGGGCGTCCCAAGGAACAACTCGGCCACTGCGACAGGGTCTTGCTGGGTCTCAGAAATTGGTGCGGTGTGTCCCTTTGGAACAAAGCCCAACTCGGTTTCCAGATAGCGATCTGTTTCCGCCAATACATGGACCTTGCTTCCGAAGCTGAGCGATTCCAAATCGCGGCTTTTGAAGTCTGCGCTTTCATATGCATGCGTCGCCGGTGCTTTAATCCAATGGGTGGCGGGAATATCATGGGTCAATTGATCCGTTTGCAGCCAGCCAGTGTACCCGTCTTTGTCGGCGATGACCCTGCTCCAGCCGTCCTTTTCATCTGCGACCTGAACCGTATCACCGAAAAGCACCTGCCTGTCGCGAGGCCCTTTAGGGTCGCGCAAAAGATCGACCACAGGCTTGGATATGCGCAGGCGAGTCATAGGCCCAACATCTCGGGCAAAGCGTTTAGAATCGCGCGAGGCCCTTGACCCAGACCACCCTTGCTGCGCCCGGGTTCCTTGCTGGGCTGCCAGGCGTAGATGTCGAAATGGATATAGCGGCGCGATCCCACGAACTTGCGCAGAAACAAGGCGGCGGTGATCGAACCTGCGAACCCGCCCGAAGGCGCATTGTCCAGATCGGCGATGCCGGGTTCGATCATCGCCTCGTAAGGTGTGTGAAACGGCATACGCCAGACCGGATCAGCCGAAACAACTGCGGCGTTGGACAGAGCCAATGCACAGGTCTCGTCATCCGTATAGAACGGGGCCAAGTCGGGGCCCACGGCGACGCGCGCCGCGCCGGTCAGCGTGGCCATCGAGATCACCAGATCGGGCTCACCCTCATCCGCGAACGTTAGGGCATCGGCCAGAACCAAACGCCCTTCAGCGTCGGTGTTGTTGATCTCAACCGTCAGCCCCTTGCGAGAGGTCAGGATGTCACCGGGCCGGAATGCGTTGCCCGCAACTGCATTCTCGACGGCGGGGATCAGGACGCGCAGCTGCACCGGCAGATTCAGCGCCATGATCATGCGCGCCAAACCAAGTACATTGGCAGCCCCACCCATGTCTTTTTTCATCAGCCCCATCGAGGCACCCGGTTTCAGGTTCAACCCCCCTGTGTCAAAACACACGCCCTTGCCCACAAGCGTCAGTTTTGGGCCACTGGTGCCCCAGTTCAGCTCGATCAGTCGCGGGGCCTGATCCGCGGCCCGCCCGACGGTGTGGATCATCGGGAAGTTCTGATCCAGCAGCGCGTCACCCAGGGTAACGTTGCACACAGCGCCAAATTCTCCGGCCAATGCCTCTACCGCCTGCTGCAACTGCTCGGGTCCCATATCTGACGCCGGTGTATTGACCAGATCGCGCGTAAAAGCCTCGGCCTGCGCCATTGCTTCGATACGCGCCGCATCCACCCCATCCGGCGCGACCAAAGCCGCTGATCCACCGGATTGTGAGGCATAGCGATCAAAGGCATAGCCAGACATCAGCCAGCCAAAACACTCAATCTCTAACCGATCCGAAGGGAGGCCAGACGCGATATGATAGACGCCTTCCGGCAGAGACAGGGCAGCAGCGGCCAGTGGGAACCGTTTGCGCGCGCGCTTTTCATCGGTTCCGTATCCGGCAAGCGCCATCTCAGCAGTGCCAGTTGCATCGGGAACCAACAATGTCTGACCCAGCGCCGCTGAAAACCCGTTTACTGCGACCCAGGATTGCACGTGCTGCGTCTGTTCGTGCAGCCACGCTTCAAGGTCCGGTTGGGCGATTACATGAAGCGGTATCGAGGTGTCGGAGGATGCGGCAAAGGACAGAGTCATATTTGTCTCAGCAGTTGATTTCTAAGCCCAGACTAGCCGCGCCTGATCCGCCTGCAACCCCTGTCAGACGGAAAGATCCTGTTGATCCCACACGGCCGTCAAAGAGCGTTCACCGACGCGGATCAGTCGCGCCAACGTTGCACCCGCTGCTACGGCATCACCGGCATCGACGGTTTGGGCCACATCAGTGGCTACACGCGCCAGCGCCGTCATCCCGACTTGCTCAGAGATTGCGACCAACGATTTGGCACATTTGCGAAGATCGGCCCATTCGCGATGCCGCCAGTGCCGTTCGCAGTTTGAAAGGCGTACAGCCAGTTCTTCAACTGTGCGGCACAGCACGTCCAGCGCGTTCTTGTCCCCCAATTGGCGGTACAGCCCATTGAGTTGATCCGGGTCCAGCCGGACGGATTCTTTGTGTTCAAGCGTTGTAATCTTATCCACCACATTCACCCTAGTTCTAACGCCCCCACGGCGTGGAACTGATATTGGAGGTAAATTCCTTTGCAAAACCTTGCGGGGAAATCGGATAATGGGTCGAATTTTCCTTGAATTCGGTTTAGAGCGTCCTAAAGCGAGAAGAACTGGGACATCATAATGGACTTTGCCAAGCCTTTGCCGACCTATCTGGTCAAGCGGTATCACGGGTGGAAAGCCACAACTTATTCCGAGAATCAGGTTTGGTACAAGCGGTTGGCAGAAGAGGGGCAACGCCCCCGCGCGATGGTGATTTCCTGCTGTGACAGCCGGGTTCATGTGACCTCGATGTTCGGGGCCGACCAGGGTGATTTCTTTATTCACCGAAATATCGCCAATCTGGTTCCACCCTACGCGCCTGATGGCGATCACCACGGCACCAGTGCCGCGATTGAATACGCCGTTACCGCGCTGAAGGTCGCGCATCTGATCGTGTTGGGCCATTCGCAATGTGGCGGCGTTCAGGGGTGCATCGACATGTGCAAGGGCGAAGCGCCGCAACTGGAAGCCAAAGAAAGCTTTGTTGGCCGTTGGATGGACATCCTAAAACCAAAATACGGGCTGGTCGCGGATATCGAAGACCCGGTCGATCAAGCCAGGCAATTCGAACGCCAGGCGGTTGTGGCATCTTTGGAAAACCTGATGACCTTCCCGTTTATTTCTTCGGCGGTCGAAGAGGGCGCGCTGAGCCTGCATGGTTTGTGGACCGATATCGGCGCGGGTGGCCTGGAATGCTTTGATCCCCATCAAAAGAAGTTTGTCTCGGTCTGACACCAAGCTGACATCGAAGAAACGAAACGCATTACGGTTCTGATTCAGAGCCGCAATCCTGTATGATATGTGCATGCGTTTCCAGTTTCGGAGATTGAGATGAAAGTTATTTTACGCATTCTGGCGGGATTGGGCCTGCTTGTTGTTGCGCTGATCGCGGTGTCGTATCTGTTGCCCGGCAAGGCCGAAGTGTCCCGCAGCATCACCATAGATGCGCCAGCCGAGGCGATTTTTCCCTACGTGAATTCCATGCAAGAGACGGAACAATG
This sequence comes from Ruegeria sp. HKCCA5929, assembly GCF_013034525.1. NCBI lineage: Bacteria > Pseudomonadati > Pseudomonadota > Alphaproteobacteria > Rhodobacterales > Roseobacteraceae > Ruegeria > Ruegeria sp. HKCCA5929. The sequence goes on along the minus strand of NZ_WQGE01000002.1, from coordinate 682,397 downwards.
GTCTCCTTGGCTGCACCGTGATCCTGACACGCAACTTGCCTATTCCGGACCCGACAGTGGGGTTGGAAACACCCTGAACTGGGCCTCGGACCATCCGCAGGTTGGCACTGGTTCGCAGGTGATCGTCGAAAGCATTGAGAATCAACGGGTCCTAACGGAACTGGATTTCGGTCCGATGGGGACGGCCTCGGCGTTCTTCCTGTTGGAACCGGATGGAGGGGCGACATTGGTGACCTGGGGCTTTGAATCTGATTTGGGTCTTAATCCGATGTCCAGATGGATGGGGCTGATGATGGATAATTGGGTGGGCGGCGACTACCAGCGCGGCTTGACCAATTTGAAAGCGCTGGTCGAAAACAACAGTTGATCACGCGCGTTAAACTCGCCCTAAACAGCGGTGTTTAGACACTATTCAATGCGAAATCGGGCAAGTTTCCCAAGATGATCCGATCCCATGAACGGGCGCAGCTCGACAGTTCCGGTTGTGCCTTTGGGAAACAGCAGGTTGTCTATCGGCAAAGGCACCTTCCAACTGCCGAGGTTATGCGTGTTCAGCGCAGTTCCAAAACTTTGATTGTCTGCCGCCGCCGCAATCCTTTGGACGCTTGCCCCCCAAGGCACCATGTTGAAATCCCCTGCGATCAGGACAGGTCCGTCCAGATCCGCGATTCGATCCGCGATAACCTGGCTTTGTTGTGCCTGATCGTATGGAAACGGCCATTTCAGGTGCACCGAAACGATCCAAACCGCAGTCTCATCGGGTGCCTCGACCTGTACGCCGACCAATCCACTGCCCTTAAGGCAAAACTCTGAGTTTTCGACGATAGGCAGTGTCGTCAGGATGGCGACGCTCTGCTCGGGGCGAAAGCTGCATACGGCCTTGTATGGATAGTGTTCGAAGAGGTTGTTCATGTATTTTTGGTTGTGACTGGATACCTCCTGCAAAGTCACGATCTGGGCGTTGGAGGCGATGATATCGTCCGCCAAAGGATAGCGAGGCCAAGCCTTGCTCATCAGGTTCTTTTGATACAGCGTCAGGCAGGTTCCATTGCATTCGACAGACGGTGCAGCATAGCTGACGGCAATGGAGCTGAGAGCCATCACAGCAACAGCCAAGGTTGTCAGAGCCATGTATCTTGCGCGCAAGTAGAGCAGCAACACCGCACAAGGCAAAAGCAAAACCCCCGCCTGCGGGCGCAGCAGGGCAACCGAGTCCCCCACCGCAAAAATCTGTCCGGTAAAGCCAACAACGACAAGCGCCATCAGAATACTCGCGCACCCGATGGTCAGAGTTCTGCCAATTCTGCGTACGGTCGGAACCTGCATGCTCTGCCTCAACCACCTTGCGCGCGGCATGTCTTGTGACTTGGTTTGTCACATCTGCCGCAATCAAGGCTTGGTATTTAGGTGGCAAGCCCGCCCATCTTTGTCAACTGGTTGGGAATTGTTGGGTTCGGGGTCGTGCCGACGCGCTGGTTCAATTTAGAGCCGTGACTGGCGCGGTTCACGATACCGAGGATTCTGTTTCAGGCGCTGCATAGCTTCCATCTTCGCGGTGCACTTCACGCCCACTCAGCGGTGGATTGAAAACACATACAAGCCGCAAATCAGTTTCAGTGGCGCGCACCACATGGCGGTCATGTTGATCCAGTGCGTAGAGGGTAAATGGTTCCAGCGCGTGCCAGGTTTCATCACCGGCAGCTCGGATTTGGCCCTTTCCTGAGATGCAGTAACACGCCTCAAAATGATGCGTGTATTCCAGGTCAAGTGCCGCACCCTTTTTGATGATCGTATCCGTCAGCGAAAACCCCATACCATCCTTGGCAATCAATAACCTTCTGCTGTTCCAGCCTGTTCCGGAAACATCGTGGTCTGAACCAAGAACATCCTTGAGTGTTTTGACAATCATTTTTCACCGCCTTGTTGTTATCGTACCGCGCGGTTCATCCCGCCATCGGACAGAATATTCTGTCCATTAATATAGCGTGCCGCATCGCTCGCGAGAAATACACAAGCTTGTCCGATTTCTTCGAATGTCGCTGGCCGTTGAGCCGGGATTTCCCGACGGGCCCGGTCGGACAGGTTCACGTTTTCGCAGAATCCCGGCAACAGGTTGTTCATACGAATGTTGTGTCGTGCATACCGATCCCCGTGCAGCTTTGAGAAACTGTGCAGGGCGCCGCGCAACATGCTCATGGGATAGGCAGCGCGCGGTTCGACGGCATTCATGGACGAAATATTCACGAAAGCGCCCCCGCCTTGTTCGATCAGGATCGGTGTGACAATACGGGCGATCTTCACAACGTTAAGCACATACATGTCCAGGCTTTCGTGCCACAAAGCGTCGCTGAGCTCTAACAAAGGCCCATCAAAATCAGGATCAAAACCTACGGTCTTGATGGCTTCGGGCACCGATCCGCCATGACCCATATTGCTGACGATTGCATCAATCCGCCCATATTTGCTCATGGTGTCGTTGATCATCGCTTGCAAGTCATCGACATCCAGTACTGAACCGCGGCGGCCGATGCCTCCAAGCTCTTCTGCCAGTTGGACCGAGCGGTTGGACGGCGACATCAGCGAAACCTTGTAACCTGCCTTTGCCATTTCAATGGCGCAACCCCGGCCAATGCCTTGTCCTGTGCCTGTCATCAGGGCAACTTTGGTATTGGGCATGGTGTCCTCATTCATTCTATTGCAGTATGTGAGTTTTTCTGAATACCAGGTAATTTAATTCCTAAGATTGGTTATCGCCTATCGAGTTTTTTGAAGATTGGTATTAGGTTTTCTCACATGCCTGAAAACCTTAGACACCTTCGTGCCCTGCAGGCATTCGACGAAACCGCAACTCATTCCAACCTGACCAAGGCCGCAGATGTTCTGAATGTCACCCACGGGGCGATCAGTCGGCAAATCAAGTTGTTGGAACTGCATCTTGGCGCGACGCTTTTTCATCGCCGTCCTAATGGTGTCGAACTCACCAATGCCGGAGAACGCCTGTATCAATCAACGCGTGGCGCATTTTCGGCATTGCAGTTGGGCGTAACAGAGGTGAAGCGGTTACATCATCGCCAGTCAATTACAGTATCCTTGTCCACCTCACTGGCGCTCAAATGGCTTGTACCGCTGCTCACTTCGTTTCAACAGGAACATCCGGGTATTGCATTGTTGTTAGATACAAATGATGGCTTTGCGGATTTCGACACGTCCGAGGTCGATGTCGCCCTGCGGTTTGGAAAACCTGATTGGGAAGGCTTGCATCACGAACAAATCAGACGAGAGGAACTGGTTGTCGTAGCTGCGCCGTCCCTTGTTGGAACGCCACGGCACCCTATGCGCGCCAAGGACGTCGCGGAACTTCCATTATTGCACGATGCGTTCAATGTCGGGTGGGAGAGCTGGGCGTCGCAAGTCGGGCTGAGCACTGATCAGATCAAATCGCAAAACATAAAATACGTAGATAGTGCTGTATTGCTTGAGGCAGCGATCGACGGCCAAGGCGTTGCATTGGCTCGGCATCTTTTGGCGGAACGAGACTTGAAGCTTGGCCGGTTGATCCGTCTTGACGACAGCAGTGTACCATTGGATCGTGGGTTGTACTTTGTCTGCCGACCCGGGGATCAGGAACGCGTCACAGTGAGAATTTTCAAGAAATGGCTCATGTCGATTTGATCCCGTTTTCAAGTCGAGACAGTAGGCAAGTCTTTTCCGTCTCCGTTTGCAGAACATCGGGCTGTTTCTTGAACCTGTCTGGCTGGCAAAAACAAAAAAACCCGCTGATCAAACAGCGGGTTTTCTTTGGACTTTGAAAGGATTGAACCGTCAGCCCTTTTTCAGAACTTCACGGCCCAGCAGCTCGGCGATCTGGACAGCGTTCAGGGCGGCACCTTTACGCAGGTTGTCCGAGACGCACCACAGGTTGATGCCGTTTTCCACGGTCGAATCCTGACGGATGCGGCTGATGAATGTGGCGAAGTCGCCCGCGCATTCGATGGGCGAGACGTAGCCACCGGCTTCGCGCTTGTCGATCACCATGATACCCGGAGCCTCGCGCAGGATGTCGCGGGCTTCGTCTTCGTCCAGGAATTCTTCGAACTCGATATTCACGGCTTCGGAATGGCCGACAAAGACCGGAACGCGGACACAGGTGGCTGTGACTTTGATCGAGGGATCGACGATCTTTTTGGTCTCGACCATCATCTTCCACTCTTCCTTGGTCGAGCCGTCTTCCATGAAGACGTCGATTTGGGGAATGACGTTGAAGGCGATCTGTTTCTGGAACTTCTTCGGCTCAACTTCGGTTGTCGGGTTGTAGATGGCTTTGGTCTGATCCCAAAGCTCGTCCATGCCGTCCTTACCGGCACCCGACACCGACTGATAGGTCGACACGACAACGCGCTTGATCTTGGCACGGTCATGCAGCGGCTTCAGCGCGACAACCATCTGCGCGGTCGAGCAGTTGGGGTTGGCAATGATGTTCTTGTTTTTATAGTCGTGGATCGCCTCGGGGTTACATTCCGGCACGATCAGCGGAATGTCCGGGTCATAGCGATAAAGCGACGAGTTATCGATCACTACGCAGCCCGCAGCTGCGGCCTTGGGGGCATAGGTTTTGGTGGCGTCCGAGCCGATGGCGAACAACGCCATGTCCCAGCCGGTGAAGTCGAACGTGTCGATGTCCTGGGTCGTCAGTGTCTTGTCGCCAAAGCTCACCTCTGTGCCCAAGGAACGACGGCTTGCCAGAGCGGCAAGTTCATCGACCGGGAACTGGCGTTCCGCCAGGATGTTCAGCATTTCGCGGCCCACGTTACCCGTGGCGCCGGCGACAACGACGCGATAGCCCATTTCATGTCTCCAAAGTTAAGGACGCGCGTTCATAGCTGCGTTGCGGCGAAGAAAAAAGGGCTTTTGGCGTGGAATCGAACGTTTGACGTCGAATTGAAGCGCATCAGGCGCTCAGAAGTCGCTGGTAGAGCGCAACCAACGTCTCTGCTTCACCGTGAATATCGAAATTCTGTTCGACATGGGCGCGGGCGGCCTGACTGGCCTTCGACAGGGAATCACGGTTTTCCAGCATCTCCGCCGCTGCATCGGCCAGCGCTGGAATGTCGTCGGGGGCTACGACCCGGCCCAGCGAGGGGTCGGTCACGATCTCGGAAAACGCGCCAACATCCGTTGCCACAACCGGCACGCCGCAAGCCATGGCTTCTAGGGGGGTGAGCCCAAACCCCTCCCACCGTTGGGGTGCGATGAACAGGTCCAGAACCTGATACCATTCGGCAATTTGATCAACCGTGACCTCGGGCATGAAAAGGATGCGATCAGAGAGTCCCGCCTTCGCGACCTTGTCTTTCAGCTCGGCCAGAAATGCGGTGTGCTTTTCGGTGGCCCGGCCCATGACGATGCCCGACACGTCGTCGAACTGCCCACACAGATCGATCATCGCGTCGACAAAGGCATCTGTACCTTTTTGGTGCCGGATGCGGCCGTAGCATCCCAACAGCAGCCCGTCCGGCAGCCCCAGTTTCGTCCGAACGGCGGCCTTGTCCTGTGGGGGCGTAAAGTCCTCAAGGTTGATGCCATGCATGACAACCTGTGCGTCGCGTTCAAGATACCCGGCGGTTTTTTGCGATGTCGCTACAATCGCGTCCATCTTGCCGATCAGCCATTTGGTATATCCCGTGTGGGGGCGTTGGGATGCGCTGGTGAACAGCAGTTTGAGTTTCAGGCGGAATACGTTCCGCAGGATCAGGCCCAGAAGCATCTCGGTGTTGCGGCGGGCGTGCCAAACGCGTGTTGGACGGCGTGACAGAAAGGGCAGGCGACCTAGCGGGATATGCGGGATGTCAGCAGGCAGGCCCGGACCCGTTGCGGCGATGTCGATGGAGTGTGCCTGCAGCGGAACCAGCCTTGCGATGGTTGCGGTCACGCCCGAAAGCCTGCGTTTCAGATTTGGGGCTATGACGACGGGGTCTTTCACCGGGCTCTCCTGATGGCTGCTTCAGTCGACACTATCCCGGCTGAATAGATAGATCACGCAACCAATGGCAAGCGATATGGCAAAAAACCAGAATATCGCTGTGTAAGGCGCAGTTGACCCTGTCTGGACAGTGGCGGCATGAATCCGGCCGGTGACGAACTGAGCGACGCCCACACCGCCGATCCCGAACAAGTTCAGAAGGGTCACGCCACGGCCGACCAGATGCGGCGGAACGAAAGCCCGCCCATGGGCCATGATGACCGGAAAGCTGGCTCCGGCAAAGCCGATGACGGCCAGCAGCAAAACAGACAGCCAGATTGCGTTGTCAATCCACAGGCACAGCAAAGTCAACGCTGCGGCCCCCAGCGCATTGCCTGCAAAAATAACCCATTTTCGAGTGCCAAATATGCGATCCAACGGCCCATAGACAAATGTGCCAGCAATCATTGCGGCCCCCATGATCAGGGTCGCGGTGCCGATTTGTGTTGTGCTTAAACCGAAGACATCGTTCAGATATGGCCCGGCCCAAAGACCACGCAAAGCGGCAGAGGGTGCGTATGCGACCAACATCAGCGGCAGGATCAGCCAAAGCGTGGGTTCTTTCAACAGGTCCAGCAAAGACCCCTTGTGATCCGTTTCCGCCTTCTCTGGGTCGTGTACGGTCAGCCAAATACCAACCGCAATAGCAGCGGACATACCGGCCAGACCCACCATTGTGGCACGCCACCCCATCCACTCTACAGCAAGGGCTGTCGGGTATGATGCCACAAGATTACCGACCGACCCCACACCCAGCATCACAGCAGCCAATGTGGCAAACCGAGCAGGAGGGTATTCACGTGCGAAGATGAAATATGAGGCCATAAGAACAGGAGAGCACCCAACACCGATCAGCCCCATGGCAATGCTGATGTGCAGTGGCGATGAAGCAGCCGCAAAAACTCCGGCACCTCCTGCGCCACCAATCAACAGCAGTACCGCTGCGGTCAGCCGGGGCCCAACCCGATCCAGCGCCCAGCCGACCGGGATTTGCATCGCGGCAAAAACCAGAAACCAAAGACCCGAGGCAAATGCCAGATCTTCAGGCGTTGCGCCGATGTCCCGTTCCAGATCGAGGCTGAGAACAGCCAGAAACGCGCGGAAAAATTGGCTGAGCACATAGCCCAGGCATAAAACCACCAAACCTGCCTGCATAACTTGCCCCTTTTTGCGCACTTTAGGCAAAGGCTTGGCATGCCATGATGCAACGCACAAGCGTGTGTAGTATGTTTCAGAAACGCGACTTGGACCAACGTCCACCTAATTTATGCTCAACATTGATTTGAGGGGGACCATGAAAGACCTCCATTCCGAGTTTTATGAAAACCTTCCCCTCTTGCGGGATTTTACCTTGGTTGCGGATCCGGCACGGTTTTCGGCTGTCCCGGACGATTGGGTATTGGGTGTTGCAGACATCGTCGATTCAACCGGTGAAATCGCGCGGGGCCGGTACAAAACGGTTAACACGGTCGGAGCCGCCGTGATTTCAGCGATGATCAACGCCATGGACGGTAAGCTGTTTCCTTATGTCTTTGGCGGTGACGGCGCTGGTTTCGCCGTGCCACCCAGTCAGGTCGACGCGGCACGCGATGCTTTGGCCGCCTTGCGGCGCTGGGCGGAGGAAGAGTTTTCCATGCCGCTGCGCGCAGCATTGGTATCGGTGGCAGATATCCGAGCCGCCGGCCGAGACTTGCGCGTAGCCCGCTATGCGCCATCAACCGGTGTGGATTATGCGATGTTTTCAGGCGGCGGCTTGGCCTGGGCCGAGGCTGAGATGAAAGCAGGCCGCAATATGGTTGAGCGTGCCGAGCCGGGGGTACAGCCGGATCTCACCGGCCTGTCCTGCAGGTGGTCCAACAGTATGGCACGGCATGGTCAGATCGTCTCGCTGGTTGTGGAGCCCACGGCGTCGGCCACAGAACGTGACTTTGCCGATCTTGCCCAATCTGTGCTGTCCATGTCGGAGCAACTGGAGCGCGCGGGTCATCCTGTGCCCGAGAACGGCCCGCCCATGAAATGGCCACCACCGGGCTTGGAGATTGATGCCCATGTGTCGCGCAACGGACGGAATATGATGCTGCAAAAAATCGTTTTGCTGTTTCAGAATTTGCTTATTGCGATCTTGTTTAAATCGGGAAAGCGCATGGGCCAGTTCGAGCCGGACCACTACAAGCACATGGTCAGTAGCAATGCGGACTTTCGCAAGTTTGACGACGGTTTGAAAATGACGCTGGATTGCGACCCGTCCACGCTGAAGCGTATCGAACAGATGCTGGAAGAGGCGCGGGCGCGTGGCAAGATCAAGTATGGGCTGCACGCACAAGACGAAGCGATGATGACATGCATTGTGCCCTCGGCCACGCGCGACGACCACATGCATTTTGTTGATGGCGCGTCCGGTGGGTACGCTCAGGCCGCTGCAGCCATGCGTGCCTGACAGCTCACTTTTCCTTCCACTGCTCCGACAGTGAACGGGCCGCCTGCGCCAGCAGCATCACGTCAATGCCAACGGCCAGGAACTGTGCCCCCATATCCTTATAGGCTTGCCGTGCTTCGTCATTGGTTGCAAGGATGCCCGGTGCTTTGCCGGCGGCCTTGATCTGCGCCAAAGCGTCACTGATGACTTTGCGCATCTCGGGCGCAGCGCTGTTGCCCTGATACCCCATGTCGGTGGACAGGTCGGCGGGGCCGATGAACACACCATCCACGCCGTCAACTTGCAGAATGTCATCCAATGCGGCCAATCCGGCGCGGGTTTCAACCTGCAACAGCAAACAGATCTCTTGATCTGCCGTCTGGATATAGTCCGAAACAGATCCGTACATCGTCGCGCGTGACGCCATCGCGCCTACGCCGCGCATACCGGTTGGAGGATAGCGACACGCGCGAACCAGTTCACGGGCCTGTTCGGCGCTTTCGACAATCGGCACCAAAACGGTTTGCGCCCCGGCATCCAGAACCATCTTGATCAACCACGTCTCGCCAATTGGAATGCGGACCACCGGATGTGACGGGCTGGCCGCCAATGCCATCAGCTGATCCCGTATCGAGCGGATGTCATTTGGAGCGTGCTCTCCGTCAATCACCAACCAATCGAAGCCTGCGGTCCCCATGATCTCAGCTGTGACAGGTTCGGCAAAACTCATCCAGCATCCGATCTGGGGTTTTCCCTGATTTAGAGCCATTTTAAACGCGTTTTCGGGGGCAGCCATTGGGTCTCTCTTTGTCACATATCCAAGGTTTTCAAAGGACTCCGGTTGGGCCCTTTGCGCATCTTCTCTGATGGTTTTGAATTGTCCAGCGGGAATGTGAAGCTGTCAGGGGCGTTGTTGAATTTGACAGGTCCGTTTGTTGTCTTGATTGGGTCCGGCGTATTCACGGGAACGTGCGGTTTGCTTGCGAAAAAGCTGAAATTCGGCGATAATTTTAGCATGACCGACGATCTGCCTCTGACGTCGCGATCTTTGCCCATTGCGCTTTTGCGGGCGCGGGAAAAGGTTATGGGACCCATCCGTGCCATGCTGGCTAACGCTGGTGTCACCGAACAGCAATGGCGTGTGTTGCGTGTCTTAAACGAAGAGGGTCCGCAGGAACCAACGCATCTGGCTGACCGCGCTTGTCTTTTGTTGCCCAGCCTCACGCGGATTTTGCAGAAACTTGAGCAGCGCGGATTGATCTCAAGGCGGTCCCATCCCGCAGATCGCCGTCGGCAGATTGTTAAAATCAGCGCAAGCGGCGTTCAGGTCATTCGCGCCAATCTCTCTGTAAGTATCGCACAGGCGGAACGCATTCGATCTCAGCTTGGGGCTGAAAAGCATGAGCTTTTGCTAGACCTTCTGAACGACTTGAAGGATCTCGACCCCTGACCAAGGTCTACTTTAAGGAACTTTGTCAGGGACCCCGCCGGAGAATGTAGGGGGGGTTCTCCGACGGGGCGGCCAGACTCGGACTGGATATTATGTGCCTGGCCCGAGGCCGGTTGCGTCACGTGTAGCCTGACGGTCCGGCCTGCGCTTCGGAGTGTGTGCCGAGCCAAGAAAGGCTCTAATCAAGGCATTTTACCCAAGGGGTGGGTGTATGCCTTTGCTCTCCGAAATAAGTGTTGCCAAATGCCGACTGATAGGTGGTTCCGAAATGTTGCCCAGGCAGGTCGGTTCGCCATAAAAGCAAGTTTGGATTTCGGGCGTTCGTTAGGTCGGCTTCACAACTTTCAAGTAAGGAGATAGTTCAACTTATGCCTGAGCCAAGTCGTATGTGTTCTTCCCCAGACGATGCCATAAAGGCGGAAGTGAACTGGCTTGGAAACGGGCATTGTGTTGGCCACCTGAATTGAGCGACTTCGCGCTGAAACATCGCAATAGCCTTGGCGAGTTCCGGCGTGTTTTTCTGTGTTGCTGACCGGCCCGACGCTCGTAAGATGAAGCAGCGCAATTGTCAGAGAGCACCATGTCAAACAGCCTTTTTTCCCTTCCTGACCCGGTCACAATTCCTGTTATTGGCAAAACGGCCGCGTATCCCGTTGGGCGCATATTCTGCGTTGGTCGAAATTATGCTGCCCACGCGGCTGAAATGGGAAACGAGGTCGATCGCGAAGCGCCTTTTTACTTCACCAAGTCAGCCGCAAACGCAGTTTTGTCCGGGGCAAAGGTTCCGTACCCTGCGGGCACCGAGAATTATCACCACGAAATGGAACTGGCGTTGGCCATCGGGAAACCGGTGTTCCGCGCGAACAGTTCGCAAGCTTGGAACGCTGTATACGCTTATGGCTGCGCCCTCGACATGACCCGGCGTGACCTGCAGATACGAGAGCGAAACAAGCAGCGCCCCTGGGATCTGGGCAAAGATGTTGAAAACGGCGCTGTATTTGCCCCTCTGACATTAGCCGAAGATTGGTCTCCGGACGCGGACAAGCGCATCCGGCTTCGTGTGAATGCTGAGATACGTCAGGATGCGACACTTGAGGAACTGATTTGGAAGATTGATGAAATCATCTGCCATCTGTCCGGCTTTTATCACCTGCGCCCCGGCGATCTGATCTTGACGGGCACGCCGGCCGGTGTTGGACCGGTTGTGGCAGGGGATGTTCTGAACGGTGAGATTGACGGGCTCGCGCCGATCGAATTGACCCTGACGGATGCAGAATAGACCCTATTTAGGGTCTTTTAGCCAGTTGTTGGCAAACTCGACATGCGTCACACCCGCCAACCGGCGTACCCGGTCCAGTTCGGCGTTCAAGCGTCGGGTACGGGCGTCGGACCAGCGTACTCCGCGTTCGGGCCATAGGGCTTTGACGTGCAACATGTCGCGGTCGCGATGCGCTTTCATGTCAATCCGGCCAATCAAACGATCACCTTCAAGCAGGGGGAAAACGTAGTAGCCATAGCTGCGCTTGGGTTCCGGCACGAAGACCTCGATCCGATAGTGAAAGCCAAACAACCGTTCTGCGCGATTACGGTCACGCAGCATTGGATCAAACGGGCTGAGCACGCGGATGCGCCCGGGTGGCGGGGGCAGGTCCAAACTCTGGTCCGCCAGGTTTGGGCGGGCAAAGACCTTACGGTGTCGCCCATCAGCGCAGGTGATCTCGATCTCTTCTATGTCGCCTTTGACCAGCGCCCTGGCGCACCAGCTTTTGGCTTCTGCTGCGCTGACCGTGTCCCAGAATGCAGCCAACTCGCCTGATGTCGCAAATCCAAGCCGGTCAAGTGCCGCGTTGCACAGCCAATCCACAGTCGCTTCTGCATCGCAGTGCATGTTCCCCGGACAGAGTTGGGTTTCAATAACCCGCTCTGTCAGGTCATAGCGTTTCTGAAACCCCTCGCGACCAACAACTGTAAGCGCGCCAGACCGCCACAAAAACTCCAAGGCGGTTTTTGACGGGTGCCAATCCCACCATCCGCCCGAGCCTTTCTTTTCGTCCTTGCCCACGTCCGAAGAGGATACTGGCCCATTGTCTCGGATGTGCTGCAACACCGTTTCAAACTGTTGTTCAAACCCATCCCGTCGCCAGTTCTTCCACCGTGCCTTCAGCAAATCAGCGTCGCGCTGAAAGCGTAGATGCCAGTGGGGGTAGAACTCCATCGGGATCACAGCCGCATCATGCGTCCAATGCTCGAACAGCCCTTTTTCCCTTTCATAGAGCCTTTTCAGGTGCGCACCACGATAGCTGGGTCTGCGCGAGAAAAGGATCAGATCATGGGCGCGAGCGACCGTATTGATACTGTCAAGCTGCACAAAGCCTAGCCTCTGGATCAAATCCAGAAGCGCATCGCCCTTGGCCTCTCCCGATGGTTGTTCTGCCAGCGCGTGGCGGTCCATGAAAACGGCCCGAGCCGTTCGGTTATCGAGCCGTTTGAGGGGGGCCGTCATCGCCGCTTGAGGGTGTCGCCAAAGCTGATCTTTGGGGTCAGTGTCGCGCGCGTTTCAATCTCAGAATCGGGGTCTTTCAGGCGTTCGGCGATGATTTGGGCGGCGTGGCGGCCAATCTCAAGCCGGCAGGCATCCATCGTTGCAAGCTTGCGCGGCAGACCCTGCAACAACTCGACATTGTTAAATCCGGCCAAACCGATCTGTCCTGGGATGTCGATGCCTTGTTCCAGCAGGTACAATAAGCCACCCGCGCCGATCATGTCATTGGAGTAATACAGAAAATCCAGATCGGGAGAACGTTCCAGCATCGCCTGCGTCATCTCGCGCCCCTTCGCAAGGGCCGAGCCGCCGGAATAAAACTCGCGGTCTTCGATTTCGATCCCGTGCTTGCCCAATACCTCGGTGAAGCCTTCGAAACGCTTCCGGGCGCGGTGATCCAGCGGCATTTTGGTGCCCATGAAACCGATATGCTGATACCCGGCTTTAAGGATGGCCTGCGCCATTTCGCGCCCGGCGCGACGGTGCGAGATGCCGACCATCGCATCCACTGGCTTGCCGTCGGTATCCATGATCTCGACCACAGGAATGCCCGCTGAATCCAGCATGGCGCGTGCGGCTTCAGTATGTTCCAGCCCTGCAATGATCACACCAGAAGGCCGCCACGAGAGCATCTCGTACAGCACCTTTTCTTCTTTTTCGGGCAGGTAGTCGGTCACGCCCACAACAGGCTGCAATTCGGTGTCTTCCAGCACCTGATTGATACCTGTCAGAACCTCAGGAAAAACCATGTTCGACAGCGACGGGATAATGACCGCGACCAGATTGACCCGGCTGGACGCCAGAGCGCCCGCGATCTTGTTGGGCACATAGCCAAGCTCTTTTGCGGCGGCCAGAACGCGGGTGCGGGTGGCATCTGACACATCCCCCCGGTTCCGCAAAACCCGGCTTACCGTCATTTCGGATACTCCAGAAGCCTCGGACACATCGCGAAGGGTAAGCGGGCGTTTGGATTCACTGTTCACGGGAGGCACCTGTGTTGTTGTTTTGCCCGATGGTAGCGTGAACAGGTCTGCGTGTACAACAATTGTGCAAAGCCGATGACAACCCGGAAAATCCCGGTTACAGAAGGCCACACACGGCCCCGTGGCTCAACTGGATAGAGCAGCCCCCTCCTAAGGGGCAGGTTGCAGGTTCGAATCCTGCCGGGGTCGCCATTTTCTTCAAGTCTTTCGGATATTGGCGGGTGATGGAACACGATGCCCCCGGGCTTTGTGGGTGCATCAAATGCGTTGTCTGCACGGCGGATAGCTGCGTAAATTGCGCAAGCTTGCTTTGGGAACACAAAAGTGCCGCTGAGATACGCAGATATTTATCCGTCTGAACCGCTGCTCAACAGTGATGCGATGGATCGTCCTTCAGCAGCGGCGCTGATGTCTGTGCGATACTTTCAGGCAGAGCCGGACCAGATGCCCGAAGAAGTGTTTGCGGAACATCATGTGTTGTTGAATTTGCAGGACAGCCCCCACCGCGTGCAGAACTGGCGTGATGGCACGCTGCGGGATTTCACCTTTTGCAAAGATGAGGTCATTGTTACGCCCGCAGGCGTGCGGTCAGGCTGGCGGTGGTTCGGGCCATCGGATGTCATAGTTGTCACACTGGACCCGGCCAAGGTGGACCGTTTTGCGCAATCTGAGCTTGGGATGCTTCTTGATCCGCAGCAATTCCGGGATCTGCCGCAATTTTCCGACCCTGACCTTTGCGTTGCAGGTGTTCTGTTGCGGGATGCGCTGGAGACGGATGATATGTCCTCGGCGGTTATGTTCGAGGCCATGAGCCGGGTGTTTCTAGTCAAGCTTTTGCAGAAATACGGAAAACGCCGCGCCGAAGATATTGAACTGTCGTCGCGGTTCACATCCCAGCACTATCAACGCGTTCTGGCTTATGTGCAAAAGCGCCTGGATCGCACGATCACCGTTGACCAACTGGCGTCCGAGGCTGGAATGAGTACGTCGCATTTTGCCCGAGTCTTCAAGGAAACGCTTGGGTCAACGCCTATGCAGTATGTTATGTCGTTCCGGATTGAGCAGGCGATGAAGATGATCGAGGATTCCGGCCGTCCCTTCGGGGACATTGCGCTGGCTTGCGGGTTTTCGGATCAGGCGCATTTCACCCGCAGCTTCAAGCAAGTCACCGGACAAACCCCGCGTGCCTTTCGGGCTGCGCTGAACGGTTAAAGCGGAATCTCTTCGAAAAGCAGACGGACCGATTGTAGCCGGTGTCTTTTAACTTTCATGTCATCGGGCTTGCGCCGAACCAGATAGATTTCGGAAGATTCCGCCCTGAACACCAACGCTGCGCTGATGGCCCCGACTGCCGCGCCGGTCCAAATTGTTTCAGGTCCGTGGCAGCTGAAGGCTCAGGACAGAGCCTCTGACGTCTGATCCGTGAGCTTGCCCGAGGTCAGCGCGGCCAGGGCAACCATCACGGCAGCCGTGCCCAGTACCAAGGCCAACCCCCCGATCTGGTAGGTCAGACCGGACAAAACGGTGCCGACCAGACGGCCTGTGGCATTGGCCATATAGTAAAACCCCACATCCATCGTCACACGCTCGGATCTGGTGAAAGCCAGAATCAGATAGGAATGCAGCGACGAGTTGACGGCGAAGATCGCGCCAAAAACCAAAAGGCCGACCACAAGCGTCACGGTTAACCAGACCTCAGGCCCATCTGACAACAAAACTGCCAAGGTTAGAGCCGCCGGAACAAAAAAGAGCGCAATGGCCCAACTGCGTGCGGCACCTATCAGATCGCCTTCGCTGCGGTCTGCGGCGCGCAATATCCTTGGCGCGTTGGCCTGCACGGTGCCATACAGAATGATCCACAGGGCCATGAAAGTGCCGATCATGAAAAACGCGGCCCGATTGCCGTCTTCTGTGCCGTCAGACAGGACAGCGTAGAAATAGATCGGAATTCCAACCACAAACCAGACATCCCGCGCGCCAAACAGAAAGACGCGGGCGGCGGACAGCCAGTTGACGTTGGCGGATTTCGAAAACACTTCTGAGAATTTCGCGCCCTTGCGCCCTTTGGGCAGACCCGGTGGCATGAAAAGGAAGACCGCCAACAGGATCAGCGCCAAGATCGCCGCCATCACAATGATTGCGGTCATGAATCCAAGCGTCGCCAACATCGCCGCGCCCAGCAGAAATCCCAGGCCCTTTACCGCGTTCTTTGACCCGGTAAGAACGGCCACCCAACGAAACAAGCCTCCACCCTCAGCCGGTGCCAGTAGTTTCACCGAGGATTTCGAGGACATTTTGGCCAGATCCTTGGCCACCCCGCTTGCCCCTTGCACCACCATCACGAAGGAGACCGAAGCGGCGACGGTCCAGTTCGGATCAAGCTGCGTCATGGCGAGCAGCGCCACCACTTGCAGGCCCAGCCCGGCGTAAAGGGTTGAGGTCAATCCGAACCGAGCGGCAATCCAGCCTGCGGACAGGTTGGTCACAATCCCAGCGATCTCATAAAGAACAAACAGGTAAGCCAACTGTACCGGCGAGAAGCCCAAGGTATGAAAGTGCAACAGCACCAACATCCTGAGCGCCCCGTCGGTCAGCATAAAGGCCCAATAGGCCGCCGTGACCGCGATATAGGCCGACATGCCTTCGGGCCGTTGGGTCACAGTGATGCCCCAACCATCAAGGCCACATCCACCAGGCGATGTGCATAGCCCATTTCGTTGTCATACCAGGCGTAGATCTTCACCTGCGTCCCGTTCACCACCATTGTCGAGGGCGCATCCACAATCGATGATCGTTCATCATTGGTGTAGTCGGTCGAAACCAACGGGCGCGTCTCGTGACCCAGAATACCCTTCAACTCACCTTCGGCGGCTGCTTTGAAGAAGGCGTTGACTTCTTCGGCCGTCGTTTCCCGCTCGACTTCGAATACGCAGTCGGTCAGCGATGCGTTCAGCAAAGGCACCCGCACCGCATGACCGTTCAGACGCCCTTTGAGCTCGGGATAGATCAGCGTGATCGCTGTGGCCGAGCCGGTGGTGGTCGGGATCAGTGAATTCAGGGCAGACCTTGCGCGGCGCAGATCTTTGGCAGGCCGGTCTACGATGGTTTGCGTGTTGGTTACATCGTGGATCGTCGTCATCGACCCATGGCGGATGCCAAGGTTTTCGTGAATGACTTTGACGACCGGTGCCAGGCAGTTGGTTGTGCAGGATGCGGCGGTCACGATCTTATGGGCGGCAGGATCATAGGTGTCGTCGTTCACACCCACGACAATATTCGCAGTCGGGCCGTCCTTGACCGGGGCGGAAACCACCACTTTCTTCACGCCAGCGTCGAAGTAAGGGGATAGCTTCGCCTCGGTTTTGAACACGCCTGTGCAATCGATCACCACATCGACGCCATCCAAAGGCAGGGCAGCCAAGTCTGTGGTGCCGATAAACGGCAGACGCGTTCCGTTCACAGTGATGCTATCGGCATCATGGCTGAATTCCGCATCCCAACGCCCATGCACGGTGTCGAATTCCAACAGATGCGCATGCATTTCGGGATCACCAACAGCATCGTTGATCCACGCGATTTTTGCGCCCCGTTCCAGCAAAGGCTTCAGCGCAAGCTTTCCCATCCGGCCAAGGCCGTTTAGTGCGTAGGTTGTCATTTCATGTCCTCAAAGGATGTTCGCCCGATGTCGTCGACAGCGGATTGCAATGCGATCCGATCGAGGCTTTCGACCGGCAGCGATGTAAAGGCTTGAATCCGGCGCTTCAGCGCGCCGTAAGCGTTTTGAAAAGCCAGGCTTTTTTCGGCGTCTGTGCCGTCGGCCTTGACAGGATCGACCATGCCCCAGTGACCGCTGATCGGTTGACCTTCCCAAGCAGGGCATTCCTCGTTTGCGGCCTGGTTGCAGACCGTGAAAACAAAATCCAGATCAGGCGCGTCCGGCCCTGAAAACTCGGACACATTTTTTGACCGCAGAACCGACGTATCGTGGCCCTTGTCTTGCAGGACCTGAACCGCAAACGGGTTCAACTGGGAAAAAGGCTGTGTTCCGGCGGAAAAGACATTGAACCGGTCACCACCAATTTCCCGCAACAGAGATTCGGCAAAGATCGAGCGGGCGGAATTGCCCACGCAAATGAACAGCACGTTGAACTTCCGGTCAGTCATCGTCTCACTTCCCTTGGTTGAAGGCATACAAAGATCAGGTCGGCCACGGCAGCAGTCCACAATCAGAAAATCAAACATTTTCTGCACGTTAGCCATATCTATCGAATAGCGCAGGGATGTTCCGAGGCGCTCTTGCGTCACAAGGCCCGATCGTTGCAGCGCGTTCAGATAATTTGACATGGTGCTGGGCTTGATCCCCAGTTCAGACGCCAGTTCCCCAGCAGGCACGCTGTCAGGAAACCGTCGCATTAACATGCGAAACACGGTGATACGCTGCGGGTGGCCAAGAATAGCCAGTTGATCGGTAATCTTTTCTATCATATTTCATGAAATATTGAAATAAAAACAGTGAGTCAATTTGAACCGACTGACGTTACAAAAAATTCACAGAACGCAGTTTCCACCATATGGGTGGCCTCCTCTTGCCTCCCATCAGCACTTTGGTGCGGTACGTTAAAAGCGGGTGTATCTGGACTTGCAGGCATCAGAGTGACGGTTTAAATGACCCATCGCACCTAGACAGAACCAGTTCCGGCCGCAAAAGATTGCCTCAATAGCTCAGCTGGTAGAGCAGGTCCTTCGTAAGGACAAGGTCGGGGGTTCGAGTCCCTCTTGAGGCACCACTCTTCTCGTGTTTCTCAAAAGACCCCGTATCGATTTCGTATTCGCTTTCGAATTTGCGGAGCGTCGGTTGCAAAGACGTCGACCTAAGGTTCTTTGTGAAAAGGTCCATTTCCCTATGTCCGCAGGCGGCCTGCACGCGTGTGTCGACCGTATCCCGACCTTGCCCCAATACCTTGCGTAAGGCATGCTTGTCTTAGGAGGATTGGTATCTGTTCACCGCTGGGTTTGTCGGTCAACGGATCAGCGCGGCGCTATGCTTTGGGAGGAATGTGTCATGACATCCAAGACCGCAGGTTCCACACCACCAGACGACCTGACACCGCAGCAATCCATGCCCACGGTCAACAAAGTGACAGCGGATGACATCACCGCCGCGCTAAAAGCCGGGTTTTCCGATTTTCTGGCGCGCCCCGTCATGAGCGGCTTTTTCGGCCTGTTCTATGCGGTTTTCGGGCTTCTGTTGGTTTGGGCCTTGGTTTGGCTGGGCAAGATCTGGATGATCATTCCTGCAATTGTAGGATTTCCGCTGGTCGCGCCGTTCGCCGCTGCCGGACTTTATGAAATGTCGCGCCGCTTGCAAAATGGGGAAAGTTTCGGGTGGTCCGAAATCCTCACGGTCATGGCAGATCAACGCAAGCGCGAAATGGGCTGGATGGCCTTTGTGACCTTGTTCATATTCTGGGTGTGGGTTTATCAGGTTCGGCTTTGGCTGGCGATCATCCTGCAGAACGCGTCCTTTTCCGATTTCGACGGGTTTTTGAATACTGTGTTATTCACGCCGCAAGGCTGGACCTTCTTGGCCATTGGCACCTGCGTCGGCGCGTTTCTGTCAGCAGCCCTGTTCACGGTGACCGTTGTCGCCATGCCGATGTTGCTGGACCGGGAAACCAATTTCGTTTCTGCGATGCTCACCTCTGTCCGCGTTGTCAGGGAAAGCCCTGTGGTCATGCTCACGTGGGCGGCAATCATCTCGTTTACCATGCTGATATCGCTGGTTCCCGCATTTTTGGGCCTGATCTTTACTCTGCCGATCCTTGGCCACACCACGTGGCACCTGTACCAGCGGGCCGTGCCGCCCGACGAGGTGTGATCTAACGGTAAGGCGTCTCCGATAGTTGAACGGGGGCAGACACATTTTTTTATGCTGACAACGAAGAGGTTTAAGCTGCTTTTTCAGCGCCTATATTCAACGGAGCGGCTAAAGTTTGTTTATTTGCAGTGAAGCAATTTCGACCGACGAACCGGGAGCGCCGATACTCCTTCCACTAAGAACACTTCAATCGGCACAATCCTCATAGCACGCATCCCACTTGCGCCGGAGGAAGTCACCAGACTAATGCGCGCAGCTCAGGCGCGCTTTTCCCCGATTGATGCAACGCCCAAAACGTCCAGAACCTTGGCTTCGATCTGTTCGGCGTTCATGCCGGCCACGGCATACATGTCCGCTGGGCTGGCCTGATCGATGAAGGTGTCGGGCAAGACCATCGAGCGGTATTTCAGCCCTTGATCAAAAACGCCTTCCTCCGCCAAAAGCTGTGCGACATGGCTGCCAAAGCCGCCAATCGCGCCTTCTTCGATGGTGATCAGAGCCTCGTGGTTGGCGGCCAGATCCAGGATCAGGTCGCGGTCCAGAGGTTTGGCAAAGCGGGCGTCGGCGATGGTTGGGGTGATGCCCTTGCCCGCAAGGGATTCGGCGGCTTTCTGCACCTCAGACAATCGGGTACCGAACGAAAGCAGTGCCACGCGCGCGCCTTTCTGGATCACGCGGCCTTTGCCGATCTCAAGCACTTCACCGCGCTCTGGAAGGTCGACGCCAACGCCTTCACCACGCGGGTAGCGGAACGCAATCGGCCCATCGTTGTGCGCAACAGCGGTGGCCACCATATGCATCAGCTCGGCTTCGTCGGCAGCTGCCATGACGACCATACCCGGTAGGTTGGACAAATACGCAATATCGAACGATCCGGCATGCGTGGCTCCGTCGGCACCCACCAGACCTGCGCGGTCAATGGCGAAGCGGACGGGCAGACGCTGAATCGCAACATCGTGCACCACCTGATCATAACCGCGCTGAAGGAAGGTCGAATACATGGCGCAGAATGGTTTCATCCCACCAGCAGCCAGTGCAGCCGAGAATGTCACCCCATGCTGCTCGGCAATCGCAACATCGAAACAGCGCGACGGGTAGCGTTCGGCAAACAGGTTCAGACCGGTACCGTCTGGCATGGCGGCGGTCACGGCAACGATCTTGTCGTCTCGCGCAGCTTCATCCACCAAGGTTTTGCCAAAGACGGACGTGTAAGAGGGCGCGTTGGACGGTGCCTTTTTCTGCTCACCTGTCACCACATCGAATTTGGCCGTTGCGTGCCCCTTGTCACGGGCTTGCTCGGCCGGGCCGTATCCTTTGCCCTTCCTGGTCAGAACATGGATCAGGATCGGACCGGTCGCCCGCGCCTTGACGGTACGCAGCACAGGCAGCAACTGGTCCAGATCATGTCCGTCGATGGGGCCTAGGTAAGAAAAACCAAGCTCTTCGAACAACGTGCCGCCGACAGCCATGCCTTTCAGCATTTCCTTGGCACGTTTGGCGCCTTCGCGGAAGGGCTCGGGCAGCAGGGAAACCGCGCCTTTTGCAGCGGCTTTCAGGTCATGGAACGGCTCTTCCGCATAGATACGGGACAGATAATTGGACAAGGCGCCCACAGGTGGCGCAATGCTCATCTCGTTGTCGTTCAGAATGACGATCAGTCGCTTGCTCAGATGGCCTGCGTTGTTCATCGCTTCAAACGCCATGCCTGCAGACATCGAGCCATCGCCGATCACAGCAATCGCATCGCCCAGACCTTCGGGTGTGACACCTCCCAGATCGCGCGCCACAGCAAAACCAAGTGCTGCACTGATCGAAGTGCTGGAATGTGCTGCGCCGAACGGGTCATAAGGGCTTTCGCTGCGCTTGGTGAACCCGCTCAACCCATCCTTCATCCGCAGTGTGCGAATACGATCGCGCCGCTCGGTCAGGATTTTGTGGGGATAGCACTGATGGCCCACGTCCCAAATGATCTTGTCGCGCGGCGTATCGAACACTGCGTGCAGCGCTGTTGTCAGTTCGACCACGCCAAGACCAGCCCCAAGGTGCCCGCCCGTCACGGACACGGCCGAGATTGTCTCGGCCCGCAATTCCTGCGCCACCTGATGCAACTGCGCGTCCGAAAACTGCTTGAGATCCGCAGGGCGGTTCACAAGGTCCAGCAAGGGCGTATTGGGTCGGTCAGACATATGGCGCGTTCCTGGTTTAGCTGTCCCGGGCAATAACGAAGCGGGCGGCGTCC
The DNA here is from genome assembly GCF_013034525.1 of Ruegeria sp. HKCCA5929. Classification (NCBI taxonomy): domain Bacteria; kingdom Pseudomonadati; phylum Pseudomonadota; class Alphaproteobacteria; order Rhodobacterales; family Roseobacteraceae; genus Ruegeria; species Ruegeria sp. HKCCA5929. The sequence continues at coordinate 660,870 of NZ_WQGE01000002.1, read as the reverse complement.
TTCAAGGTTTCTGCTGACGCACCGTACCCATCCAACGCAGCACAGGCCGTTTCAACCAGCTCTGTCGCGCGGGATTTGGCAGCCTCAAGACCCAAAAGCGAAACAAAGGTCGCTTTGCCTGCATCGGCGTCCTTTTGCAGCCGTTTTCCGGCCTTTTCGACATCACCTTCAACATCCAAAATGTCGTCAGCAATCTGAAAGGCAAGTCCAAGAGCTTGGGCATAATCACGCAGAGGGGTCGGATCGGCTTGTGCCAACCGCGCTCCTGCGCAGGCGGACCATTCGATCAACGCACCTGTCTTGCCTGCCTGCAGATGGGTGATTTGCTCCAGTGTTAAAGGTGTAGCCGCTGTTTCGGCTGCGATATCCAGCGCCTGACCCAGAACCATGCCTTGCGCCCCGCTGGCTTGGGCCAGAGTCAGAGCCAATTCTGCACGAATTTGCGCATCGCCGACTTCGGGTCGAGTGCACAGCTCAAACGCCAGGGTCTGCAACGCATCGCCGGCCAACACCCCGGTTCCTTCGTTCCATTTCACGTGAACAGTGGGCCGCCCCCGCCGCAGATCATCATCATCCATGCAGGGCAGGTCATCATGGACCAAAGAATAAGCGTGTAGCGCCTCGATCCCCGTTGCGGGCCAGATCGAACTGCCCTCATCCACATCATGCAAGCGCGCGCTTTCCTGCACCAAAAAACCGCGCAACCGTTTTCCGCCTTGCGTTGCATAGGCCATGGCCCGCGTGACGTCGATATCGTCCAGCGCGCCCAGAATCAGGTCAAAGTGAGCCTGAATGCGCGCTGCATCCTGCGCCAGTCTTTCGCGAAACATTTACTGACCGTCGACAGGCGTGGTCCCGGTGGGCTGCCCCGTGGCATCCAGAGTGATGGCGGCCACTTTCTCTTCAGCCCGCTTCAACTCGTCCTCGCACCGTTTCTTCAGGGCCGCACCGCGTTCATACAGCGCGATCGACTGATCCAACGCCACGTCGCCGCGTTCAAGCTGGCCCACAACGGCCTCAAGCTCTTTCATGGCCTGCTCGAATGTCATCTGCTCAACTGGGGTATCGGTCATCGTGCTGCCTTCATCAATTCTTCCACATGGGCGCGTGTGGCCGCGGCCAATGCGTTCAGATCATACCCGCCTTCCAGAGTCGAGACGATACGACCGTCACAAACCTCGTCAGCGATCTTGCACAGCTCGGCTGTGATCCACGCGAAATCGCCGGTGGACCAGTTCAGATTGGCCAGCGGGTCGTCCTGATGGGCGTCAAACCCTGCGGAAATGATAATCAGATCGGGGTTGAACGCCCGTAAGCGCGGAAACGCCTGGGACTCGTACGCGGCGCGCATCTCGGCCCCGCCGCTACCCGGAGCCAGCGGGATATTCAGAACCGTATCGTGAACCCCCGTCTCATCCGTGCGTCCCGATCCGGGCCAGAGGGGCATCTGCTGGCTGGTAACAACCAGCGCGCGCGCTTCATCCCACAGCAGGTCCTGTGTTCCGTTGCCGTGATGGACATCGAAATCGACAACGGCGACACGGTTCAGCCCGTGGTGGTCCAGCGCATGTTTCGCGGCCAATGCCGCATTGCCGAACAAGCAAAACCCCATTGCAGTGTCTGTTTCAGCATGGTGGCCCGGAGGGCGAATGGCGCAGAACGCGTTCGACACATCTCCGCTCAGCACCAGATCAACGGCCCGGACAACAGCACCCGCAGCACGATAGGCGGCGTCCACCGAGCCCGGCGACATGAACGTATCCCCGTCAATCTGCGCAAACCCCTCAGACGGGCGCGTGGATCGAATATCGCGAATGTAACCTTCCGGATGCACCCGCAGCAGATCGTCATCTGCCGCCAATGGCGCTGTTACCCGTTTCAGGTCCAACCCTTCCAAGGCGTGCAGGATATGTTCCAGCCGCGCCACCCGTTCGGGGTGACCGTCAGGTGTCACATGGCCCAGACAATCGGCATGGGTCAAAAGGGCAGTTGTCATCGGGGTTCCCTGTTCATCTGGCTAAAAAACACCTTCGCCGAAGGCACAAAACCGCCGCGCAGCGGCACGCTTAATCTGGTGCCAGCATATAGCCCGCACCGCGGACCGTTTGCAGATACCTGGGCTGTTTCGGATCCTGCTCGATCTTGCGCCGCAGGCGCGTGATCTGTACGTCCACCGCGCGTTCCTGCGCCTGGCCTTTGTCGCGCCCCAGATCCTCGACCAGCTTCGCGCGGCTGATCGGCTCGCCGGGCTGGGCCGAGAAGATTTTCATCAACTGGCTTTCCGTCGCGGTCAGACGTACCGGGTCTTCACCCTGCCACATCTCGCCCCGCTCGATGTCATATCGGATCGGGCCAAGGTTGAGGATCTTCGCCGCGGTTTCCTCGGCAGGTGTTTCTGGCATCCGGCGCAGAATGGCGTTGATCCGCAGCAGCAGTTCCTTTGGCTCGAACGGCTTCGCCAGATAATCATCCGCCCCGGCCTCAAGCCCTGCAATCCGGTGTTCGGTTTCCCCTTTGGCAGTCAGAAGCAGGATGGGGGTGCTATGTGTCTCTCGCAGCGATTTTGTCAGGCTGACACCATCTTCGCCCGGCATCATTACGTCCAAGATGATCATGTCGAAATCCAGACCGGACAAGACCCGCCGCGCATGGGCCGCGTCCCGTGCCGCCGTGACCAAAAACCCGTTTCGCATCAGGAATTTCTTCAGCAGATCGCGAATGCGCTCGTCGTCGTCAACAATCAGCAGATGGGCGTCCATATCGCTCATGAGGTCGTATCCCGAAGTTTCGTATAGGCATGACGCATATCAGCATCCATCATTGCTTCAAGCACTTTGCGAAATCCGGCCACGGCTTCGGGACCGGCATCCTTGTAAGCAGCGCGCATTCGGGCGCGCTGCGCATCGGACAGAGTGGTTTCCAGCACCTGTCCCTTCTCTGTCAGAAATAGGTGGCGTTCACGTTTGTCCACTGTGCCAACGCGGCTTTCCACAAGGCCATCTTCGATTAAGGTCCGCAAAACCCTGTTTAGGGACTGTTTTGTGACACCAAGGATCGCTAACAAGTTGTTGACCGTCGTGCCCGGCGCGCGGTTGATGAAATGGATCGCCCTGTGGTGAGCGCGGCCATAGGCCATTTCGGTCAGGATGCGGTCAGGATCTGCGGTAAATCCGCGATAGGCGAAGAACATGGCCTCAATCCCCTGCCTCAATTGCTCATCGGTCAAAAACAACAGGCTCTCGCCCCCGTAACGCGGGGCAGGGCGGATGTCGGACATGGTACGCCTCATTCGTTACTCTGGGCCGAGTTTATGTCAGCCTTATTGACATTCCAAGGGCGGAGCGGTATCGAATCGCAGTTTTTGCGCAACATTATGTCCGCATCGGACCTAAGCGGCGCAACAATCGCAAATTCAACCCGGTTCAGGAGGTTTCGCATGGCGGGGTATGATGATCGTGATGGCACCATTTGGTTGGATGGCAAGCTGGTGCCCTGGCGTGAGGCCAATGTCCATATTCTGACCCACGCTATGCACTATGCGTCGTCCGTATTCGAAGGCGAGCGCGCCTATAACGGCAAGATATTCAAAAGCCGCGAACATTCCGAACGTCTGATCGCTTCAGCCGAAGCGCTGGATATGCCTATGCCCTATTCGGTCGATGAAATCGAAGCTGCGAAGGAAGAAGCGCTGAAAGCCAGCGGTCTGAAAGACGCCTATGTGCGTGCTCTGGTCTGGCGCGGCTCGGGCGAAGATATGGGAGTTGCGTCGGCCAAGAACCCGGTGCGCATGGCTGTCGCGGTTTGGTCTTGGGGTGCTTACTACGGCGATGCAAAGATGCAGGGCGCAAAGCTGGACATTGCCGAATGGAAACGCCCCAGCCCTGAAACCATCCCGGTTCACGCCAAGGCCGCAGGTCTTTACATGATCTGCACCATCTCGAAGCACAAAGCCGAAGCCAAGGGATGCTCGGATGCCTTGTTCATGGACTGGCGCGGGTATGTGGCCGAAGCAACCGGTGCGAATGTCTTTTTCGTCAAGGATGGAGAGGTTCACACGCCGCTCGCAGATTGCTTCCTGAATGGCATCACGCGTCAAACAGTCATTCAGATGCTGAAAGACAAGGGCATCACCGTTCATGAACGCCGCATCAAGCCAGAAGAGATGGCTGATTTCGAACAATGCTGGCTGACCGGTACCGCAGCCGAGGTGACGCCTGTGGGGCAGATCGGCGAATATACATTCGAAGTGGGCGACCTGACCCGCGAGATTGCGGAAGACTACGAAAAGCTGGTTCGCTCGTAAGCTTTCACCCCCCGCTTCGGCGGGGGGTTCTTTGCAGAACATGCAAAACTTTGTGCAAATCGTCCGGTAAGCTGGACGATTTGCACGTATTGCGTATCTTTGGCGCATGTTGGATCTGCTTAGCGATATACTCACGCGACTGTCCCTGCGCGGCACGTTCTACTTCCGCACATCGTTCACACCGCCCTTCGGCATTCAGGTGCCGGGCTACGAAAACGTGGTGCGGTTTCATTTTGTGCAGCGTGGTGAGCTTAAGGTGCATATCTCGACGACTGGCGAGACACTGAGGCTGCGGCAGGGTGACTTGATCCTGATTCCCCACGGTGCGCCGCACGCGTTGCTCTGTGCCGAGGTCAAGCCATTGGATGCGTTGCCTTTGGAACAGGTGCTCGAGGTGGCAGGCTACACAGGCGACGGTGTGCTGGTTTACGGCGGTCCTGACGACGAACGCGATACGCAGTTGATCTGCGGTCACTTTTCCTTCACTGGTCCAGCCGGGCGGAAGGGCACTGGGCATATGCTGATCGACCGTCTGCCGCCCTACATCCTGATCGAAAACTACGGAGAGGAGTCCGGGGCCTGGATGGAATCGACCCTGCGTATGATCGGTTCCGAGGTCTCGGGCGCGAAAATTGGCGGCGACCTGATCGCGATGAAATTGTCCGAGGTGCTGTTCGCGCAGGCAATTCGGGTCTATCTGGAGCGTCAGAGTCCACAGGATTCAGCTTTGGCCGGGTTTGCCGATCTGCGCATCTCGCGGGCGTTGACCGCGTTCCATCAAGCCCCGGCCGAGGATTGGAGCGTCGCATCTTTGGCGCGAGAGGCCGGTATGTCACGCACTGCCTTTGCTCAGCTTTTTGCCGAGAAAATGGGAACGACGCCGATGCAATACCTCACAGACTGGCGGATGCAGATCGCCTGCCATGGTCTGACGGAGGCACGCTGGAACGTGGCTGATGCCGCAGCAGAAGTCGGATACGCCTCGGAAGCCGCGTTCTCGCGCGTATTCAAAAAGCAGGTTGGTCTGTCACCGGCTGCATACAGGGCGATGCACTGATACACCAAAATTTCCGAACGATCTGCATGAAATCAGAAACGTTCAGGAATTCAGCGTCCGGGATCACCAGATTAGCTTCCTTTCATCACTGATTGAGGAAAGGAAAATCTTATGTCCCTTCGTTTTGTTAAACGTTCTGTCCACGCGTATCTGGATTACCCGGTCGCCGTTGCCCTGATGACCTTGCCGTTCCTTCTGGGGCTGGGTCAGTCCAATCCGCTGGCCCTGTGGTTGTCTGTTGCAACCGGGGTGGCCGCCTTTGTTCTGACGGTTCTGACCGATCACCATCTGGGGATCTGGCGCGTTCTGCCCTACAGGTTTCATCTGGCGGTGGACTTGCTGGTTGGCGTCACCTTTCTGTTTGCACCCAGTATCTTTGGTTTCACGGGTATGGATGCGGCGTTTTACTGGTTGAACGGTGCGGCTGTGGTGCTTGTCATCTCGCTCAGTGCGCCCGAGCAGGACGTCGCTGCCTGACGACGTTATCCACATCTGTCATGGTATCATCATGATACTGTCAAGAAACTGAGCCGCGGGTTTTACAAACTGGCGGCTCATATCGGCGCACCAATCGCGTGGTCGGAGAATCGATCACCAGACAGGAGAGCCTTACTATGACCAAGATCCTACGCCCAAACCGTCGTTCGTTTCTGGCAGGCAGCACTGCCTTTGCCGCTTCACTGGCCATGCCAGCCATCAGCCGCGCCGGATCGCGCCCTGTGTTCACACACGGCGTTCAGTCCGGTGACGTCGATACGACATCGGGCATGATCTGGACCCGCACGGATCGCCCCTCTCGCGTGATGATGGAAGTATCAACCACAGAAAGCTTCGCAGATGCCCGAAAACTCCCGCCGATGGATGCCATCCCCAACAGCGATTTTGCTGTCAAACGTCTGGTCGAGGGGCTGCCATCGGAACAGGACATTTTCTACCGGTTCGTTGCTGCCGATCTGAGTGACATCAACACAATATCAGAGCCTATTATAGGTCAATTCCGCACTGCACCGACCTCGCGCCGCACCATTCGCTTTGCCTGGTCGGGTGACACCGCCGGCCAGGGATGGGGTATTGATGACGAAGGTATGCGCACCTACGCGACCATGGCGCAGCACAAGCCGGACTTCTTCATCCATTCTGGTGATACCGTCTATGCCGACGGTCCTATGCAGGATGAGGTCGAGAAAGACGGCCAATTGATCTGGAAGAACACAACCCTGATCGACGAGAAACGCAAGGTGGCCGAAACACTGGACGAGTTCCGCGCCCAGTGGAAATACAACATGATGGACGAGCATGTGCAGGCCATGAACGCCGTTTGTCCGACCTTTTTCCAGTGGGATGACCATGAGGTTGTGAACAACTGGTCCGACGCGAAAGACCTGATTTCCGATGACCGGTATACCGAGAAGTCAGTGCATATTCTTCAGTCCCGCGCCGGACGTGCTTTCCATGAGATGACACCGTTGCGCATTACGCCGGCAGAGCCAGGGCGTGTGTATCGCAAGATTTCCTATGGTCCGATGCTGGACGTCTTCTTCCTGGACCTGCGTAGCTATCGTGGACCGAACGGCCCGTCGATGGAGGATGAAATCACGGATCAGTCCCGCATTCTGGGCGCGGAACAACTGGCATGGCTCAAGCAAGAGCTGGCAGGATCTCAAGCGACTTGGAAGGTGATTGCCTCGGACATGCCAATCGGATTGATCGTCTGGGACAACTGGAAGGAACAGGCCGGAGCAGAGGCAATTTCGAACGGCGATAGCGGGCCGGCCAAGGGGCGTGAGTTGGAGATCGCGGACCTGCTGCGTTTCATCAAAACGGCTGGCATCACCAACACGGTCTGGTTCACCGCGGATGTCCACTACACCGCTGCGCACTACTATGACCCTAACAAAGCACAATTTCAGGATTTCGAGCCGTTTTGGGAGTTTGTTTCGGGTCCGCTGCACGCAGGGACATTTGGTCCAAACACCCTGGACGGCACCTTCGGACCTGAGGTCAAATACGTCAAAGCGCCCGCCGAAGGGCAGGGGGTAAACCTTCCGCCCAGCGAAGGGCTGCAGTTCTTTGGTCTGGTGGACATTGACGGCGCGACCGAACAGATGACGGTTCGGCTGATGGACCGGGCAGATACCGAACTCTGGTCAGTAACATTGGACCCGCAGAATCGCGCGCTCTGATTTCTTGTAAGGACATGTTTGCACCCCGAGAAATCCTCGGGGTGTTTTAGGGCTTGAAAATCCCGACTTAAATAGTCAGATTATGCTCAACGCCAGATGGTGTACCATCAAGCTCATGGTTTCGGGGTGGTTTGCAGGTTTAGCATGACATTGGTGATAGCTTGCCGCCGCTCCGGAAACGAATCTGTCTAAACAGAACGAGGCTAAAATGAGCGAGTCGCTAGATGAAATTATGGCACGCCATGATGCGTTGACTGCATGTGGATGCACCTGTTGCGACAGTGACTATTGCGCCTATGTCGACTGTCGAAAGCCGCGCCGCAAACAAACCGAAGCGATGCCACCTGTAAGATCAAAACCTAACGACCTTACCCCGCGCGCCTCGCTTCGAGAGATTGTTGAAATGACTCTGAGCCGTTTTGGCTGAGTGAAGCGGGCCAACAAGCCCACGTCATTTACCTATCAAAAATCCACGCCGCGCTGGGCCTTGATCCCCGTTTGGAAAGGGTGCTTTTCCTCAGTCATTTCGGTCACAAGATCGGCATAGTCACGCAGGGCTTGGGGCGCGTCGCGGCCCGTCAGGAACACGCTGGTCTTGTCCGACCGCGCGTTCAGGCCGTCGATGACTTGGTCTACAGACAGATACTCGTACCGCAACGCGATGTTGACCTCGTCCAGCACAACCAGATCATATTCGCCGCTGGACATCAGGGCGCGCGCCTTGTCGAAGGCGGCGTTTGCAGCAGCGATGTCGCGTTCGCGATCCTGCGTGTCCCAGGTGAAACCTTCGCCCATCGTGTGCCATGTCACCAGATCGCGTTCCTCAAAGAAGCGGCGCTCGCCTGTTTTCCACTTACCCTTGATGAACTGCACCACGGCGACCTTCTGGCCCCAGCCCAGCGCGCGGATAACCACGCCAAAAGCGGCGGATGACTTGCCCTTGCCCTTGCCTGTGTTGATCAGAACCAGACCGCGGCCAGGGTCCACTGCCTCGGACACTTTCTTGCGGTGCTTGGCTTGCACCTGCTGCATCTTTTCCTTGTGATCCTGCGCGTCGCTCATGGGGGAACCTCTTTGACTGTCCGGCCCAACCTAGGGGAAGATTACAAAAGGTAAAGTCACGCTTTTGGGTCTGTGACCGACCGGGCCTTGCCGCGCTCGAGCCCCAACTGGTGTTCGCGCCAGATCACAACGACATTACCTGCGATGACCAAAGCGGCCCCAATCAGGATAGCAAGTGTTGGCAGTTCGTCGAACCAGACATAGCCAATCACAATCGCAAACAGCATGGTCGCATAATCATAAGGTGCCAGCATCGAAGCCTGACCAAAGCGATAAGAGGACGTCACCAAAATCTGTGCAACACCACCAATCAGGCCCATCATGATCAGTATTAGAGCCTGATTCAGTGTTGGCATCGACCATCCCCAGAACGCGGTCAGCGCCGACAGTAAGGTTGCGGTCATCGAGAAATAGAAGACGATCGCAGCCGGGTGATCGACTTTGACAAGCTGCCGGATATGAATCTGCACAAAGGCGCGCGCGATGGTGGCTCCCAAAACGCATAGCGCACCAATGGTGGCTGCAACCTCCATTTCAGTGGTGCCCAGGCGCGGCCAAATCATGATCAGGACCCCCAGCAGACCAAGAGCCACCGCGCCGATACGGATCAGACGGATGCGTTCGCCCAGCATCACTGCAGCCAGAATCAGAGTGAAGATCGGTGTGGCGTAGCCTATTGCCGTTACCTCGGGCAGGGGCAGCAGGCTTAGGCCGGTAAAGGTAAGCCCCATGGCGCTGGTGCCCAGAACGCCGCGCCAGAAATGGCCCATGGGTTTTTTGACCACAAACCCCTTGGATAATTCCCCGCGCGCGATGAGCCAAAGAATGATGACGGGAATCGCGAACAGGGACCGAAAGAACACCAATTGGCCCGGTGGGAATTCATCCGATAAAGCTTTGACCAAGGCGGACATCGACGTGAACAGGAACAGCGCGCCCAGTTTCAGCGTCACAGCCAGCAGAGGTCGATGCGATGTTAAGGGTTTTGTCATCGGCGCGAACCTGCGCCTTTGGCGGACAAAGATCAACGGGTGGGTTTAGTCATTCACCCAGGATTGAGGCAGAGAATTGCCGATTTCCTCGGCGAATTCTTCAAGAAAACGGATCATACGCGTGGTGCGTTGTTCCGCAATCTGTCTGCCGGTCTGTGTCAGCATGTCGCCCGGCAGCCCCAGCAGTTTGACTTTCCAATGGTCGAGCGAGAAATGCAGGTCGTCCAAAGGCCGGTTTTGGGCAAAGGGATCTGCCGCGTCATACAAAGTGCGCCCCAAAGCACCTGAAACGGAAAAGTTTCGGGCGATGCCTATGGCGCCCAAAGCATCAAGCCGATCCGCATCGCGCAGGATGCGTGCCTCGGCCGTTTTTGGAGCAATATTGGCCGAGAAACTATGGGCTTCTATTGCGTGCTGGATGGCGCGGATCTGGTTCGAGTTATACCCCAAATCCTTCAGAATAGGCTCTGATTCCACTGCGGATTTGCGAGATGCCAGATGCCGGTCTGGATCATCCTTTGGCAGATTTACCAGATCATGCAGATAACTTGCGGCCAGCAGCACGGACATATCGGTTTGATCATCTGCGATGGCCTGAGCATTGGTCCAGACCCGATCCAGATGGGCCAGATCATGGGCTGGATCCGTTTCCATGCGATGCGCGACCACCGCACGCAGGCGCGTGCGCAGATCAGCCGATCCGTCCACGATTCTCTCCGATCTGACCGCGATGCAGAAGCAGGTGGTCGAGGATCACGCAGGCCATCATCGCCTCACCCACCGGAACCGCGCGGATGCCGACGCAGGGGTCATGGCGGCCTTTGGTGATGATCTCGGTTTCTTCGCCTGACTTGGTGATCGTCTTGCGTGTGGTCAGGATCGACGACGTAGGCTTCACGGCAAAGCGTACCACGATGTCCTGCCCGGTCGAGATACCACCCAGAATGCCACCGGCGTGATTCGAGCTGTATTGCGGGCCGTTCTGGCCCATGAAGATCTCATCCGCGTTGGCTTCGCCGGTCAGTTCAGCGGCCGCCATGCCTTCGCCAATTTCGACACCTTTGACGGCGTTGATGGACATCATCGAAGCGGCCAGATCAGTGTCTAACTTGGCGTATACGGGCGCTCCGATTCCTGCTGGAACACCGCGTGCCACGACCTCGACCACCGCGCCGACCGAGTTACCGGACTTGCGCAGATCGTCCAAATAAGCGGCCCAGTCCTCGGCGGCTTGTGCATCAGGTGTCCAGAACGGGTTCTTTTCGATCTGAGACCAGTCAAAGTTCGCACGGTTGATTTTGTGCGGTCCGATTTGCGTCATATAACCGGTGATTTGTACATTCGGCGCGATCTGTTTGATCGCCTCTCGCGCCAGCCCTCCGGCAGCAACACGCGATGCGGTTTCCCGCGCTGAGCTGCGTCCGCCACCGCGATAGTCGCGGATGCCATATTTCTGCCAATAGGTGATATCGGCGTGGCCCGGACGGAACTTGTCCATGATGTCGCCGTAGTCTTTTGACCGCTGATCGGTATTCTCGATCATCAACTGCACCGGTGTGCCGGTGGTCTGGCCTTCGAACACGCCGGACAGGATTTTCACCTGATCGGGTTCGCGCCGTTGGGTTGTGAATTTGTTCTGCCCCGGTTTGCGCTTGTCCAGCCAGTGCTGGATCATGGCTTCGTCGATTTGAACGCCCGGAGGGCAGCCGTCGACCGTCGCGCCTAATGCGGGACCATGGCTTTCGCCCCAGGTGGTGATGCGGAAGAGGTGTCCAAAGCTGTTCATCGACATGGGGCGTGCTCCTTTGCGGGTTGTGATTAGCGGGCAAGGCCCCCGGCCTCAAGCGGATTTGGTCTTAGATGCCGTGAACGCCGCCCGGTGGGCGGCGCATTTGAGTATTTTTGAAAAGATGAAGCTTAGGCGGCCTGCGCGACTTTCTCGCGGGTATCCGTGATCATCAGTGCGGCCTGAGCCGCTTCGCGCCCTTTCTGAACGAAATGGTCGCGGTAGATCGCGTTGTGGTGGTCGGTTTCCTGATACTGGTGTGGTGTCAGCGAGACCGACAGGACAGGAACGCCCGTGTCCAGTCCGGCGCGCATCAGGCCATCAACCACGGCCTGCGCGACGAAATCGTGGCGGTAGATGCCGCCATCCACAACAAATGCCGCGCATGCCACGGCGGCGTATTTGCCTGTTTGGGCCAGGTCGCGCGCTAACAGGGGCATTTCGAACGCGCCCGGGACGTCGTAGACTTCGACCTGCTCGGCGGGGATGCGTTCGAGGAAGCCGTCAAGCGCGCGGTCGACGATATCGGAATGCCAGTTGGCTTTGACAAAAGCGTAGCGGGTGTGTGTCATTATGATCTCCTTTCGCAACAGACACGTCACCCAAGGCGATCACGAGCAAGCACGCCGATTGCCGGCGTGTTGCACGTTCTCTTTCATCCGGACTGTAACCGTCGGCTCTGGCCTCTCACCAGATCTGCTTGACACCCTTTGGCGCTTCCACACTTTGTCCGAAAACCGGTTGCCGCTCTTCGGATCGTGGACACGTCTGGGCCGCTCGCGGGCTTACGGGTCGTCGCCCGCATACCGCCGGTGGGGAATTCCGCCCCGCCCTGAGAACAAGACGGACCTTGCATATCTTGGGTCTGGTCTGCAAGAGATTTGGCAGGAGGATCACCATGCACCCCAACCCCGCCTTTCGCGCCGAAGACCGCGCGCGCCATATTGCGTTCGCCCGTGAACGAGGATTCGGTGTTTTGGCCTTGTCGACAGATGGTGCCCCACTGTTGAGCCATGTGCCGTTTCTTCTGTCCGAAGATGGTCTGGTGGCTGAACTTCATCTTGTCCGCTCAAATCCCATCGTGCGCGCCTTGGATGCGCCGAAAGCGGTGAAGATCGCGGTGCAGGGGCCGGATGGGTATATCTCGCCGGATTGGTACGAGGTGGAGGATCAGGTTCCAACCTGGAATTATGTGGCCGTGCATTTGACCGGGCAGCTAGAGCTGCGCCCGCAGGAGGAGCTGTTGGATCTGTTGAACCGGCAATCGGCCTTCTATGAAGAGCGCCTGCAACCTAAACCTCCATGGGCCACAGGAAAGATGTCAGATGAGGCTTTGACCAAGATGATGCGGATGATCGTGCCGTGTCGAATGCATGTCGAGGATGTTCAGGGCACTTGGAAGTTAAGCCAGAACAAGCCTGATGATGTGCGCTTGCGGGCGTCTGAACAGGTTGCGTCGTCGGGGATCGGGTCCGAATTGAGTGTTCTGCAAGAGTTGATGCGCAACGCCTAGCCGTCGGCGAAGTGTGGGCTTTCGTTTTTGTGGACCTCCTGTAAGGTCGGCGCAAACAGGGAGCCTGCCGATGAAACTCTACCACAGTCTGACCTCGCCCTATGTTCGCAAAGTCATGGTATTGCTGCATGAAACAGATCAGCTTGAAGATGTTGAGCTGGAGACCGTGGCCGGCACACCGATCTCACCGGCTGAGCCCCTGGTTAGCAAAGCACCGTTGACAAAAGTTCCAGCGCTGGAGCGCCCGGACGGGCCTACCTTGTTCGACAGCCGGGTAATCTGTGCGTTTCTGGATGCCCGTGCTGGTGGAAAGCTGTATCCCGAGGGCGCAGGTCGCTGGGATGTTCTGACACTCGAAGCGCTTGCTGACGGCATTCTGGATGCAGCCCTTTTGATGACTTACGAAGACCGCCTGCGTCCCGATGACAAAAAGTGGGATGCCTGGATTGAATCGCAGTGGGTCAAGATTGACCGGGCCTGTGCTGTACTGAACCAACGGTGGATGGCGCATTTGTCGGGCCCGTTGGATATGGGGCAGGTCGCCGTCGGCTGTGCGCTGGGCTATCTGGATCTGCGCCACGATGCACGGGGGTGGCGCAAGGGTAACGACGCGCTTGCCAAGTGGTTTGCGGAATTTGGCGAGCGGCCCAGCATGGTGGCCACCCGCCCTCAGGGCTAAAGCATCCGCAGCCGCGTCTGCGTTATTGGCTGAACGTCGCCAGATACGCAGCGATATCTTCCGCACCTTTCTTGAGCTTGACGCTCATGTTCGGGCGGGCGGTGTCATCGTCGAGATAATCCTTGATGAACCCGATGGGGTCTTTGGAATAGGCGGCGATGTTTTCTTCGGTCCAGACCAGACCTTCTTCACCGGCGCGGATCATGTCGTCGGTGAACATACCGATGGGCAGGCGTTCGCTGCCATAACGGTAGTCATTCTCGGATCCGGCAACCCGTCCGATGACGCCATAGAGATTCGGCCCGGTGATTCCGCCTTTGACCAGAACTTTTCCGTCTTTGATGATCGCGTGGCATGACGAGCAGCGGTTATACATCGCCTTTCCCTTTTCGGGGTCACCTGCGGCAAGGGTCTGAGTGGACAGCACCAATGTAAGTAAAGCTGTGGTCAACAGGGTTTTTGACATAGGGGGTCTCCTGACAGGAGTTCGCGCGTTTTGCCCGCTGTCCTGTATTCGCGCAAAAAGTGCAACGGGGTAAACCTGCACAATTTGCAATTTAAATCATCTATTTGGGGAATATGATTTTGCAGAAAACAATCCCGTTCCCGCCGGTTGGATTGTGAGCATTCAAGGCGCAATTCTGCGGTAAATGGCTGGAACGCTTCGCGCCTGCCCGGGGGCATCGGTGGTGTCGGCTGGCTATCGAATCAAAACGGCCTGATTCGACCCGACCAACAAAGTTGAGCGCGAGATTCACCAAAAAAACGGCCTCGTTCCCCAAATGAAGCGGCACATGCGGCGTATTGCGCGTTTATGAACGCTGGACGAACACTATTCTCCCCGATAGTAAGCGCGTTTAAGACGCCGCTTTCACGCGGTGCGCGAGCTTTTTGCCCGTCCGCGGGCGCCAGACAATCGGAGATAACCTCGTGTCCCACGCAGAAGACCACGAAGGCACCCGCAGAGATTTCCTGTATTACGTCGCTGGCGGCGCAGGTGTCGTTGCAACGGGTGCAGCCGTATGGCCCCTGATCAACCAAATGAACCCGTCCGCAGACGTGCAGGCGCTTTCGTCGATCCGCACGGATGTGAGCGGGGTTGAGCCGGGCACACAGCTGACAGTTAAATGGCTGGGTAAGCCCGTGTTTATCCGTCACCGCACCGGTGCCGAGATTGCCGAAGCCCAGCAACAGGACGAAGAAGCCGTTGGCAACTTGCCTGATCCGCTGGCGCGTAACTTCAACCTGAACGCAGATGCACCTGCAACAGACGCCAACCGCGTCATGCCTTCGCCCGAAGGCGAGGCCGAGGGTGCCTGGATCGTTCAGATGGGCGTTTGTACGCACCTTGGATGTGTGCCTTTGGGTGATGCTGGCGACTTTGGCGGTTGGTTCTGCCCGTGCCACGGCTCGCACTACGATCTGGCAGGCCGGATCCGTAAAGGTCCTGCGCCTGAGAACCTGCCTGTTCCACCTGCGGAATGGGTCGACGCAACAACCATCAAACTCGGCTAAGGGAGACCCAGTTTATGTCCGGAATTCCCCACGATCATTACGAGCCGAAGTCTGACGGCGAAAAGTGGCTGAACAGCCGCCTTCCCATCGTCGGCCTGCTGTATGACACCCTGATGATCCCGACCCCCAAGAACCTGAACTGGTGGTGGATCTGGGGCATCGTCCTGGCGTTCTGCCTGGCGCTGCAAATCGTTACCGGCATCATTCTGGTGATGCACTATACGCCGCATGTCGATCTGGCCTTTGCCAGCGTCGAGCACATCATGCGTAACGTGAATGGCGGTTACTTCATACGTTATCTGCACATGAACGGTGCTTCTCTGTTCTTTGTTGCGGTCTACATTCACATGTTCCGCGGCCTGTATTACGGCTCGTACAAAGCCCCGCGTGAAATCACGTGGATCATCGGTATGCTCATCTACCTGATGATGATGGGTACCGCGTTCATGGGCTACGTTCTGCCTTGGGGCCAGATGTCCTTCTGGGGCGCGACCGTGATCACCGGCCTGTTTGGTGCGATCCCGTTTGTGGGTGAAGCAATCCAGACCTGGCTGTTGGGCGGGCCCGCTGTGGACAACGCCACGCTGAACCGCTTCTTCTCGCTGCACTACCTGCTGCCGTTTATCATTGCGGCGCTGGTCATCGTGCATATCTGGGCTTTCCACACCACCGGCAACAACAACCCCACGGGCGTTGAAGTGCGCCGTGGTTCAAAAGCCGAGGCCGAGAAAGACACATTGCCGTTCTGGCCCTACTTCGTGATCAAGGACCTGTTTGCGCTGGCCGTAATCCTGGTCGTGTTCTGGGCAATCGTCGGCTTTATGCCGAACTACCTGGGCCACCCGGACAACTACATCGAAGCCAACCCGCTGGTCACACCTGCACACATCGTTCCGGAATGGTACTTCCTGCCGTTCTACGCGATCCTGCGGGCCTTCACTGGCGAGGTTTGGGTTGTACAATTCGCAAGCTTCATCACCGGCGGCATCATCGACGCCAAGTTCTTTGGTGTGATTGCGATGTTTGGTGCGATCCTGGCCATGGCGCTGGCGCCCTGGCTGGACACATCGAGCGTGCGTTCGGGTAAATACCGTCCGATGTTCAAATGGTGGTTCTACCTGCTGATCATCGACTTCTTTGCCCTGATGTGGCTGGGTGCGATGCCCGCGGAAGAGCCCTATGCGACCTTCTCTCTGATCGCGTCCGCCTACTGGTTCGCCTATTTCTTCGTGATCCTCCCGATCCTGGGTGTCATCGAAAAACCGCTGACCCCACCGGAGACCATCGAAGAAGACTTCAACGCGCATTATGGCAAGGCTGACGCCGAAGCCACGCCGGCCGAGTAAGAAGAGGGACCGGATACCATGTTCAAGAAACTTGCAATCGGCGCTGCGTTTGCTCTGGCCCTGACCCCTGCTGCATCTTTTGCGGCAGGTGGTGGCGATCAGCATATCGAAGACTTCGCCTTTTCGTTCGAAGGTCCGTTTGGCACCTGGGATCAAAACCAGCTGCAACGCGGTCTGCAAATCTATACCGAGGTTTGCGCAGCCTGCCACGGCCTGCAATATGTTCCTCTGCGCGATCTGGAAGCGCTGGGTTACAACGAAGAGCAGGTCATCACCTATGCGGCGGACAATTTTGAGGTTTTTGACCCTGAATTGGACGACTTCCGCCCGGCGATCCCGACCGACCACTTCCCGGCCAATACAGCCGTTGGCGCACCTGACCTGAGCCTGATGGCCAAAGCCCGCGCAGGCTTCCACGGTCCTTACGGGTTGGGCATCAACCAGCTGGTCAAAGGCATGGGTGGCGCGGAATACATCGCCTCGCTGCTGGACGGCTACACCGGCAAGGAAAAGGAAGAGGCAGGCACCATCCTGTACGAAAACACCGCCTTCCCGGGTGGCTGGATTTCGATGGCCCCGCCTCTGGCAGAAGATCAGGTCGAGTTTGCCGATGGTCACCCCGCCAGTGTTGAAGCGATGTCCGAAGATGTTTCTGCGTTCCTGATGTGGGCGGCTGAGCCCAAGATGATGGACCGCAAGAATGCAGGCTTCGTTGGCGTCATCTTCCTGTCTGTTCTGTCAGTCCTGCTGTATCTGGTGAACAAGCGCCTGTGGGCGCCGCACAAAGGCAAACTCCGTCCTGAGGATTGATCCTTTTTCGGAGTTAGAAATCGAAACCCCCGCGCCACCCGGTTGCGGGGGTTTTTATTTGCGAGGTTGCTTGGAAGGGGCTTGCCCCTTCTTGGCCTTTGGCCAATTCAACCTCGAGGTATTTGGGGCCAGATGAAGGGCGGATCAGACGGTGAGTTGGTCTGCAGTCTGTCCGGTGATCGCAGCCGTCACGATCTGACCTTCGGGCTGAGGCGTGGCGAAGGACACTTCGGTAAATTGCTCGGTCCGGCCCATATGGGGGTTTTCCATCAGGATGTGATGGGTTTTGCCGATTTGCTCCGACAGGTGCTTTGAGACCTGAGCATCCCCGGCGGCGCGTAGTCGGGCCGCGCGGTTTTTGATCACCGTTCCATTGATTTGCTGTGGGATCCGCGCAGCGGGCGTGCCGTCGCGCTTGGAGTATGGGAAGACGTGCAGCCAGGTGAGATCGCAGTCTTTGACCAGCCTGAGCGAGTTTTCGAAATGCTCTTCGGATTCCGTCGGAAACCCAGCGATAATATCGGCACCAAATGTCATGTCAGGGCGCAGCTTACGGGCGTCTTCGGTGAAGCGGATCGCATCGTCGCGCAGGTGGCGGCGTTTCATCCGTTTCAGAATCAGGTCGTCCCCGTGCTGAAGCGACAGATGCAGGTGTGGCATCAGGCGCGGCTCGGTCGCGATGGCCTGCATCAGGTTTTCGTCGACCTCGATCGAATCGATCGAACTGATCCGAAGGCGCGGCAGGTCGGGCACCAGTTTGAGGATGCGCATCACCAGATCGCCCAGTCGGGGCTGTGCGGGCAGGTCGGCCCCCCACGAAGTCAGATCGACCCCAGTCAGAACCACTTCGTTATAGCCCTTGTCCACCAGCCGCTTGATCTGGTCTACGACCACACCTGCAGGCACGCTGCGCGAGTTGCCGCGGCCATAGGGAATGATGCAGAAGGTGCAGCGGTGATCACAGCCGTTCTGCACCTGCACATAGGCACGCGAGCGTGTGCCAAAGCCGTCGATCAGGTGGCCCGCCGTTTCGGTCACGGACATGATGTCGTCGACCTGAACTGCTTCGGTCTCACCGATGAAATCGGCGGCCAAGCCGTTCCAGGTGTCTGGCTGCATCTTCTCGGTGTTGCCGATGACTGCGTCGACTTCAGCCATGGCGGAGAAGGTTTCTGGTTCCGTTTGCGCCGCGCAGCCGGTGACGATCAGACGGGCGTTGGGATTTTCGCGCCGCAGCTTGCGGATCTCTTGCCGGGCTTTGCGGACTGCCTCAGCCGTCACCGCGCATGTGTTCACCACCACAGCATCGGTCAGACCTGCCTGCTGTGACAGCTCTTTCATCGCCTCGGTTTCATAGGCGTTCAGGCGGCAGCCCAAAGTGGTGAATTTGGGCGGGTTCATCCCAAAGACCCCAAGAACTCAGGGGTGAGAGTGCCTGAGAAGACATGCGCTGTTGGGCCGGTCATCCAGACTCCATCCTCGCGCCAGTCGATCCAGATCGTGCCGCCATCCAGCTCGATCTGAACTTTGCGCCCCGTTAGACCGCGCCGTGCTGCTGCAACTGCTGTCGCACAAGAGGATGAGCCAGACGCCAGTGTGATCCCCACACCACGCTCCCAGACGCGCATACGGATATTATCCGGGCCGATCAACTGTGCGACCTGAACATTGGTGCGCTCAGGGTAGAGTGGATGGTGTTCGTAACGCGCGCCAAACTCGGTCAGTGGAATTGCCTCGGCGTCGTCGACAAAGAAGGTGCAATGCGGATTGCCCATACCGGTTGCCGTAGGCGCGCCTTCGATTGGCAACTCCAGCGTGTCCATCTCTTCTGCCAGCGGTATGTCCTGCCAGTCCAGTTGAGGCTGCCCCATGTTTACCGAGGTCAGACCATCGCCGACATCTTTCGCAAAGAGGGCACCGCGTTCAGTTGTCAGGGACAGTTCAGATTTTCCGGTCTCATCCATCAGAAACCGCGCGATGCAGCGTGTGGCATTGCCACATGCGGCCGAGGTTGATCCATCGGAATTGTAGAAGATCAGATGCGCATCTGCCTGGCCGTTCTCAATCACGGCCAGTTGGTCGAAACCCACGCCAAACTGCCGATGGCCGATTCCCTTTGCAAGAGCCGGGGTGATCCGGGTATCGCGGGCGCGCGCATCCACGATGACAAAGTCATTTCCCAGCCCGTGCATCTTCATGAAGGGCAAACCGGTATCGAGTCTGTGTTGCATAGCGGCGATATAACCCTGGTCAGAACATGAATCCACCCTGTTGCGCAGAATCGTGAAAAAAGGGGTTGACCCCCCTGCGACACCTGCCTAATTAGGCCGCCTATCGGGTCGCCGGAAACACAAGATGTGATGGTGAAACGAGGCGCAAATTAAGGGCTTGAACCTGATCAGGGAATTGCCTTAAAGAGCGCCACGGATCGAAGAGATCCAGCAAAAAGAGTGGGCCGTTAGCTCAGTTGGTAGAGCAACTGACTTTTAATCAGTGGGTCGCAGGTTCGAATCCTGCACGGCTCACCACTTTTTCATACTGTATCAAACGCTTCCGGCCGCAAAATGTGGCGCTGCAATTTGATCAGCTTGCGACTGTCTTGCACCGACAAAATTCGCAGACACTGGTGGTTTCCAGTGTTCCTGTAACATTGGTATTGATCGATGAAACCATATGGGTAAAGAGCGTATCGACGCAGGTTTCACAGATATGTCGATGGTCGCCTTGATGACAAAGGCCGCGGTACTACCACGTAATTCTTATCTCATCACGCTGACCTTCACTTCTAACAATTAATACCGGCTGGTCCGTTATTACCCCAAAAACGTATCTGCTTTTGTGCTCAACCGGGTATCCATTGCTGGTAACTTTCACTTCGTCCTCTGCCAGACCTTGCGGTAGGGCAAGCGCATACCAGATTGCGCCGGGATCGGGGTCGGGGCTGGTTACATCCAGCGAGATGCTTCTGCCATCTGGGCTGAATTCATACGCCCTGAGTACAGCACCAATTCGATTGTCTGCAATGGGGAACGGAGCTTGTAGTTCATCGCGTGAGACTGGCAGGCGAACAATGAGATTGCCAATTCGACCGTCCCGAATGGAAAGCGGAAGTGTGACATTCGATGTTCCAGCCGTCTCGTCGATCCCTGCGTTATCGAACGATAGAGAATACAGGTAGTCACCTTCAGGGGCCGTGAAATCTGGGAAACTCCTTGTTTTGAAAGGCGGTTCCATCACTTCTGAGTATCCTGCACCGCTGAGTTCCATCTTGTTTGGGTAAATCGCGCCGTCATTTATTGTCGCCACGGCCAACTGCAAACCGCCGATACCTGGCGGCAGTTCCTCCCACTCAGACTCTGGCGGTTCCGATGTGAGGATGCCTTCGCACATGTTGTAATTGGCTTTCCAGTAGCCACGGGACACACAAGTTGATGAACATGTGTAACACATTGGGTCGCAGTTAAGGTCCTGAAAGAGGTGTGGGCAATTGTCTCCACATGTGAAGTCGCGTTCGTCGTCTGGATCTGTTTCTTCGGTCGAATAGATCCCATCCAAAAGAACAAGTGACGGCTTGGACTTTTCAATGCGAGACGTAAGTTTGAGACGGTTGGGTTTGGAAGACACTTCCTCCGCCCGGTTGGATACCGTGACATCGACGCCTGCTTCGCGAATGAAAATAACTGGGTCAAATGGCTTGGGAAGATCAGATGGAAGCACAGAGACGATCAGATCGAGAGAGCCTGAATCAGGGATCTCCAGGATTGGGATAACGTCACGGAACGTTATGGGTATCGTTTGATCGTCGTCGGGGGGCTTCAGGTCGAAGATATATGTCGCAGATGATGGCACTTCTGCGAATATTTCAGAGACATCGACCCATTCTTGACGCGATGTCCCGTTGGACACGATGAGGCTGCCGTTTGCTGGTTTGCCTTCGTATTCAAACTTGACCGATAGTTTGCCAAAACTCTCTGGTTTTTCTACGTCGGCCAATAACACAACGGGCAGCGCAAGAAGGGACAGGAACGGGATTGCAAGGCGTGCGTATAACGCCGCCGTGGTTTGTACTAACATTTGCTTAATCCAATACAAAAAAGGGCTTTTGGAAAATTCAGGTGTCAAAAATTCACCTGCCTCATTGTACACTTTTTTCGTTTATCCGTCGAGAATGGGCGCTCTAGTCGCTGTAACCGGCACAGCTTGGCAAAACGCGCGACATTTCACAGCGCTGGCCCGGCACCCCCGTTTCATCAATGGTCCAATCGGAATCTGTGTTGTCCCGGTTGAACGGGTCAAAACGCGGTTTGATCTGTTTCGGCGACCGATCAAGGAAACACGATAAGACTTCGCTTTCAGCAATTTTATGCGTTGGTATAAGGCACGCTAAACGAGATACTCTTTTCATCCTGACAACGCTTGGTTGCGGGCGCGTTTTTGCCTATGCAAAATTGATTTTTTGCAACTAAACCGGTAGCCTTTCCAAAAAGGTGGACAACACCGGAGGCAGTGAGAGAGCAGATGCCACAAGCAAAAACACGTGTTTTGCGGGCCAGGGTGCCTGCGCGTATGATGGGCAAAAGGGACGGTCTGTTTTTCCTTTGGGGCGAGATCGAGCGCGCGCGCCTCAAAGCGGAAAGCGCGCTTGCGCCCGAGGCGGCCGCATCGGATGGAACAAGAGCGAAGAGGGCAGGCTCGACCAAGGGATCATCGCCGGTTCCGACCGACGAATTCATCTTTTATTGATGAAATGAAAGGGTCAGCCCACGTCGCCTATTTCTTTTCAAAAAACAGGATCACTTCGCCCAGGCGAACGCCAAAACGTGATACGTAGGCGCGGTTCAGCAGTCGATCATCATCCAGCAACCACATCCAGTCGTCGAATTTGACACGCATCGTGCCTTCTTTGATCGGCAGGTCGATCTTGTATTTCCAGTTGAACGTATCGCCGCGTTCAATCCCGCTGGCCGTGCCCAAAACGCCAGGGGCAGTCCCTGTCCACGTATCTTCACCGGTTTTCGTCAGCGTCCAGATACGCTGTTCGGTGGCGCCATCGTCATAAACGAAATCTTCAACTAGCGTCAGGGTTTCACCATCCCATGTCCCGTCGATATCCACCGTAAATCTGCGGGGGATATTGCCCAGAATATCCTGAAACTGACCGTAGGCCACTGTTTTGCCTTCGAAGAACTCTTCGAGATTCAGTTGCCGGTCGGACAAGAAGGTTTTGGGCACTTTCGGCTTGCTGGAACAGGCCGCCAGAAGCGCAAGGCTTGCTATGGCAAGAAAGGTGAGAAGGGAACGAAAAACACTCATTGCAGTGGTTTCCCTTCGGATGTCGCATCATACCCGTTTGCGCCTGGCACATGCGTGGTTTTTACATCGGGAGCAGGGCGCATCGTGGCAACCAGCTCAGCGACCTTGAGGCCGAACTTACGCATCTCGGATCGGTTCATGATGACGCCGTGTTCCGTCAGATACATCCAGTCTGTGACGTCCAAAGTGTGCCCACCGGCATCTTCGGGCAGGATGATCCGATAGGACAGTTTGACGGTCGATCCCGAAATGATGCCCCGACCCTCACCGACAATATCGTCCGCCGTTGCCGTGAACGTGTTGCCTGTGCCCAGTGTCAGATACCACTTTCGTGTCATCTGTTTTCCGTTGGAATAGGTGAAGTATTCAGACAGCGTGCCCGAATTTCCTTTCCATTCGCCGACCATGCGCGCGACGAAGCTGTTCGACATCTTCCCATTGGGGCCATAGATCAGCCCTTCAGACAGGATTTCTCCGTTCAGATGCTCTTTCAGTGAAAAGGCAGGTCCGGTTCCTGTGTAATCCGAAGGAGATTGTGCGC
Organism: Ruegeria sp. HKCCA5929; assembly: GCF_013034525.1. Classification (NCBI taxonomy): domain Bacteria; kingdom Pseudomonadati; phylum Pseudomonadota; class Alphaproteobacteria; order Rhodobacterales; family Roseobacteraceae; genus Ruegeria; species Ruegeria sp. HKCCA5929. The sequence goes on along the minus strand of NZ_WQGE01000002.1, from coordinate 637,770 downwards.
GAAAGCTCAGCAGGCGGGCGCGGATGAAAACTGCGATCAGAAGGACCAGCAGGATGATGGCGATAGCGTTCATTTGCTTGTGACCTCGGTGGGCAGGGTCAAGACCATTCCAAACGCGCCGAGCTTGAGGATGCAGGGCAGCACCGCATAAGCAAGGTTGAGTGTCTCTAGCGCGTCAGCAGAATTGGTCTGACCGGGGTTGAAGCCGCTGCGTTCCAGCAGAGGCAAGGTGAAAAAGGCAGCCAGGGCGAGGCCCAGCTTGCCTGCGAAAGACCAGATGCCAAACGCCGCAGAGGCGTTCAGCCCGGCCCGAGTCAGGACGACAGAAAACATAGCGGGCAGCACGACCATATCCGCACCTAAGGCTGCGCCCGAGGCAAGGCAGATCACGGCAAACCCGGCTAGATTCCCAGCACTCAGGGTGGCGGCACCGATAAACCCCGCGATTGAGAGGGGCATGGCAATCATCAGAGTCTGTTTCGGGCCAACCCGGTTGCTGAGCTTGGCCCAAAGCGGCACGCTTGCACCCGCGCTGAGGAAGAACAGGATCAACAGCGGGCCTGCTTTGCCCGGCAGTTGCAACCGATCTTCTACAAAGAACAAAAACAGGGTCGACGTGATGGCCACGGGCAGGCTGTTGACCAGAGCAAGCGCCAGCAGGCGAAGCCCTCCGGCCTGACCCAGCCCTGCAAAAGACAGACCGGTGCCGGTGATCGGTGTACGCCTCCAGATCGGAACAGTCAGCAACAGGGTCAGAACGGACAGAAGCCCCAGAAATACTCCAAACGCGGGATAGCCTTGGGCTTGCGCGCCAAATGCAACCAAAAGCGCCGGGGCGCTGGCGGCGATGACCACGCCGGTCAGTTGCCCGCCTTCGCGATAGGCGGCCAAGGTCATAAGCTCTTGCGGGTCTGGACGTTTTGCCAAAGTTGCGCTGCGCCCATACAAGAGGATGGTGCCCAGGCTGTAAGCCGAGAACAGCAGGATCAGAATCGCGATCAGCGCGGCGACACTGGCACCCTGCGGCAAGCTAAAGAGCAGAGGGAACCCGACCGCCAGCCCTAACGCCGCCAGAGAAGCAAATACAAGCTGGCCCCTTGGCCACTTGTCGATTGCCCAGCCAATCAACGGGTCCTGAACCAGATCAACAAGGCGGATCATCAGCAGAACGGTTCCAATAACCCCCAGGCCAATACCCAGATTCACCGCCGCAAAGCGCGGCAGGTGGATATAAAGCGGAATGCCCGCCGCAGCGAGCATCAGCGCATATAGGCTGACCCGAGGGTAAAGCATCAGCGCCCCTGAAGTTTCTGTGTAAACGAAGCGGACCGTGTGTTGTCGCCCAGAAATACAGACATGAAACTGCGTTTGATGCCCGGATAGGACATGGTGCAGGTCTTTTGCCCGTTCAACCAGAAGCTCACCTTATCCGGCCCATCGGACACCGCGAGAAAGCTGTCGCCCTTGGTCACGGCTTTGAAGCACTGGTCCAACTGATTGCGCACCGGGGCGGAACGTCCGATCCGGTCCATCTCGTCCAGAGTCGAGTTGACCAGCGCTTTTTTCTTGAAGTTCTTGCGGTAGGTTAGTTGCAGGCCGATATCCTCGCTCCAACTGAACGGCGCGCCGCCGGGGGTATAAAGTTTGGCGTCATAGATTGGCAAACCCAGATACCGAAAGGTTGCTGAGCCACGCAGTTGCGCGTCCTTCAACTCGTCCGTTACGGGCGATGCCAATACCCCTGACGGGGCCAGCAGCGCCGCTGCCAGTAGCGCTGCGCGCAAAATTCCCTTATTCGGCCGCCACAGGGATGGCCGGGTCGTTCCCAGAAATGCCATTGTCAGCTCCGATGGTTTGCGGGGTGCCGTTTATTCGCGCAACGACATGCATCGCGCTGGCAATCCCGTCTTCGTGAAATCCGTGCCGGTTATAAGCGCCGGCAAACCAAGTTCGGTTCTGTCCCTGCATCTCGCGGATTTGCCCTTGTGCTTTCAGGGCGGCTTTGTCGAACACCGGATGGGCAAATTCGACCTGATCATAGATTTTGTCCGCGGGAATTTCTGATGAGGCGTTCAGCGTCACAAACAGCGGATCGCTGTCCGGGATGTTCTGAAGCCGGTTCATCCAATAGGTCACGCCCACATCGCCGGCTTGCGAGCGATACGTCCAGCTGGACCAGCACGCGCGCCGCTTGGGCATCTGGCGTGGGTCACAATGCAGAATTGCCGTATTGGGTTGGTAGCGGATCGCGCCCAAAGCTGCGGCCTCGGCCGGTGTTGCGCCTTCGCCCAGAATGGCAAGGGACTGGTCCGAGTGCGTTGCCAGGATGATCTCGTCGAATTGATCAGTATGCCCTTGGCTGGTGACGCTGACGCCCATGTCGTCGCGATGAACGTGTTGAACCGGGGCGGCCAGCCTGATGTCACAGCCACGGGCGCGCAGAGCGGCGTCTATACGGCGGACATATTCGATGCTGCCACCTTTGACCGTGTACCATTGATGCTGGTTGGCGCGTCCACTGGCCAGCAGGGCATGGTTGCGGAAGAACTGCACGAGAGAACGGGCTGGAAACTGATCTACGAACTCAACAGGGGTGGACCAGATCGCGCCACACATCGGCATCAGATAGTTGTGGCGGAACCAGTGACCCAGACGCAGTTGATCGACCAGTTCACCAATCGTTGTGTCGTCGTCCTTGGCGGCCTCGGGCGCTTCTTTGCCGAACCGCAGAATGTCTGCGATCATCTTGTAATAGGCGGGGCGCGCCAGATTGCGTTTCTGTGCGGTCAGGGTGCGCAGATTGTTCAACCCGTATTCGATGCGGCCATTGTCGATGGTCGCTCCAAAGCTCATTTCGCTTTTGATTACAGGTACGTTCAGCTCATCAAAAAGCCGCGTCAGGTAAGGGTAAGTCGCGTAGTTGAAAACGATAAAGCCGGTGTCGACCGGCTGGTCGCCGTTTTTGCCAGCCATCACCGTACGGGCATGTCCACCCAGCCTGGGTTCGGCTTCATACACCGTCACGTCGTTGTTTTCTGAAAGGTAATACGCGGCAGAGAGACCCGAAATGCCTGCACCTACAATCGCAATTTTCTTTCGTACACCCCGGGTTTCGTCGAACATTCCAGCCTCGTTATGTGACATTTTACAATGAGATACGCAGGGTATGGCGTGCTGGATCAATACGGATAGAAGTTTTTAACAGATGCACTATCTTGTGACTTCGGGTTTCAGCGCCCGCTTCCTTGCGTCACCCTATGATCCACCGCGGATGCGGGGCCGTAAAAAGGATAACTTCAACAAAACGGCGCGGGTATGAGCAGCTTTGACGGAAAAACCTATTGGATCATCGGCGCAAGCGAAGGCTTGGGCCGTGCCTTGGCCGAGGCGTTGAGCCATAAGGGCGCGCATCTGATCTTGTCTGCACGCAACGCCGCGCGTTTGAATGAAATCTGTTCCAAGCTTCCAAATGCACGCGCGATTCCGTGTGATGTGACCGATTTAGACTCTGTACGCAATGCCGTGGCCGAGGCCGGTCAGATCGACGGACTGGTTTACAATGCAGGCGCTTACGAGCCGATGCGCTCGGGAGATTGGGATACCGAGGCGTCGCTCAGGATCAGCGATGTGAACTATTCGGGGGCGTTGCGGGTGTTAGGTGAAACGGTTCCTGGCTTTGTTCAGACAGGTCAGGGAGAGATCACTTTGATCGGGTCGCTGGCCGGGTATCACGGTTTGCCTGCCGCGATCGGATATGGGGCCAGCAAGGCGGCGCTGATCTCGCTGGCCGAAACGATGCGGCATGATCTGGCGGGCACCGGTGTGACGGTGCGCATTATCAATCCCGGCTTCATCAAGACCCGCCTGACCGACAAGAACAGTTTCAAGATGCCGATGTTGATGACGGCCGAGGACGCCGCAGAGCGCGTGGTTAAAGCGATGTCGCGCCGCCGGTTCCGTACCGATTTCCCGGCACCATTCTCGTGGTTTATTCGTCTGATCGACTACCTGCCGGATCTGCTGGTTTATCGCGGAAAATAGACTCTAACAAAACTGCCCCTGACAGAACCAGCCTGCCGACATGGTGCCTCCATGCCCGTAGAACAGCCATAGGCGTTCGCCCTGTTCCGTCACCACCACCCAGTAATCGCGCACGCCGCTGCGCCAGTTGGGGTCATCCAGCCACCATTCCGGTGCGATCCGTTCCGGGCCGGTGGCCTGAGCCAGTTGCCAGTCGCGCCCACGCCACCGGAAGGCGGTTGGGACATCCGGGGTTTCCGGTGCCATCACCGGCTCGGGCTGCCACATCTGCAAGGGGCGTGGGCGCGGCGGTGCAGGCCAGTCGCGCGCGGGTTCCGACCATGCAGCCGCCAGCGTCTGTGCCGTTTTCTCGGGGATATGAGAGGCGGCCGGATGCCGTCTTGTGATCGCCTCCAGCCCCACCCGCGCACCCAGCTTGCCGATCAGGTCATCCACGGCTGTATTACCCTCAAGCCGGTTACGGGCCACGCGGCGTGCCTCGGCGTGACCGGCGATGGTGCGGGCATGGATGGGCTCGGTCTGGATCGCCTCAAGCCGTAGCATGTCGATGCCATAGCCCGCATCGATCTTATCAATCTTCATCTCTAACAAAGGGCGAATACGATGTTTGTCATAAGTCGGACGGGCTAGTCCAATCTCGACGACCTCGGCCGCCTGATCGGCGCGATGCGCCTCCAGCCGAAGGGTGCGGACACCGCGATCTTTCTCTTCCAGCTTGGCGCAGAGCGTGGGCAGCACCCGATCAACAGCGGCCATCACATCCTCAATCAGGCCGATTGGGTTGGGCAACGTCATCCGCACCGCAAAATGATGTGGTGGGCGGGCCGGAGAAACCGGCTCGGGCGCGCTGCCCATGGCCTGATCCAGCCGCAATACCAACCCCCGCCCGAACCGCCGCGCCAGCGACGCGCGTGGCTGTCCCAGTAGATCGCCGATCCGGCGCAGGCCCAGACGGTTCAACTGCGTCACAACCGGGTCGTCCAATCGCAGCGCCGCGATGGGCAGGGGGCTGAGCGCGCCATAGGATTGCCCCGGCGCTGCAATACGCGCGCCACCACCCAAGGCCATCACCTGTGGTGCAGCCCCGCCTTTGGTCCAGTGCCGCCGTTTGCCCGCACGGGCGCGGGTGGCGCGGGCCTCTTGGCTGATGGCGTCGCCATTGCGGTCGGATGTGGCCTCTTGTCCCGCATAACGCGCCAAAGCCCAGGCTGCGCCCAGCGTGTCGGCAATGCCCATCTGCACGCTGAGGCCCATATCAGCGCAGTCCGTTTCAAGCACACTCAGCAGCGTCTCTTCTCCGCCAAACAGATGCGCACAACCCGACAAATCCACGATCAGCCCATCCGGAGCTTCTTCGGCCACCCAAGGGCTGAACTTGCCGGCCCAGCGGCGCAGCGCGGTTAGAAACGCAGCCTCGGCCGGGGCGTTGCGGTGCCGTGTGATCAGGCTGGCGCACATGGCATGGGCATCGCGCACGGGCTGGCCCACACGCAGCCCGGCGGCCTGCGCCTCGATATTTAGCGAGGTAATGACCTGCATGTTCGACTGCTCAGTGACCACAGCCAACGGCCCGGAATGCAGCCCCCGCGCGGCGCGGATCAGCCGTTCAGCCCCAAGACGGGGAAACCACAGTGAAAGTATTCGGCGTTTTGGCATCGGCAGACATTAAATGTTCCCATTTTGTTCTTATCCGAGAATCAACGCCCGAGTCCACGCTTACCCGCAGGTCAGGCGCTGAATTACACCGGCACCATTTACAAAGACGTTCAGCCTGTCGATCCGGTAATCCTGCGTTGCAATGTCATCAGGTCCCAGCACACGGGTGCGTTCCGGCAAATCGGCCTGAATGGTCGAAACCGGCTGGCCCACCGAGTCGGCAAATGCTTCGCCCTGACAAAAGGCCAGATCAACCGGCGCGGCCTCGGGCGCAAGTCGCGCTTCTTCGGGGGTCGGGGTCTCGGCGCAGGCGGCCAGAAGGATCAGAATCGGTAAAAATCGGTGCATTGGCGTTCCTCATTCCGGCAATGTCGTTTCTGCAATATCAAACAATTAGCAAGTCTGTCATGAAAGCACAGTTGAAAACACCCTGCAATTGACGCAGGGTCGGGTCAAAGAAGACAGGGAGACAGTGATATGCGCACCCGTGCCGCCGTCGCCGTTCAGGCGGGCAAACCTTTGGAAGTGATGGATGTGAACCTCGAAGGTCCCAAGGCGGGCGAGGTACTGGTGGAAATCAAGGCCACCGGCATTTGTCATACAGACGAATTCACCCTGTCGGGTGCCGACCCCGAGGGCCTGTTTCCGGCCATTCTGGGCCATGAAGGCGCAGGCATCGTGGTTGAGGTCGGCCCCGGCGTCACCAGCCTGAAGCCGGGCGATCATGTGATCCCGCTCTACACCCCTGAATGCCGTGAATGCGAATACTGTCTGCACCCGAAGACCAACCTGTGTCAGGCAATCCGCGAAACCCAAGGCAAGGGTCTTATGCCGGACGGGACCTCGCGATTCTCGACATTGGATGGCGACCCGATCCTGCACTACATGGGCTGTTCGACCTTCTCGAACCACACTGTTCTGCCGGAGATCGCGCTGGCCAAGGTGCGTGAAGACGCGCCTTTCGACAAGATTTGCTACATCGGCTGCGGCGTGACCACCGGTATCGGAGCCGTCATCAACACCGCCAAGGTCGAGATCGGCAGCCGCGCCATCGTGTTTGGTCTGGGCGGCATCGGCCTGAACGTCATTCAGGGCCTGCGTCTGGCCGGGGCAGATCAGATCGTGGGCGTTGACCTGAACCCGTCGAAGGTCGAGATGGCCACGAAGTTCGGCATGACCGATTTTGTGAACCCCAAAGAGGTCGAAGGCGACCTGGTTCCCTATCTGGTCAACCTGACCAAGGGCGGCGCGGATTATACCTTTGACGCGACCGGCAATGTCGGCGTGATGCGCGACGCGCTAGAATCGGCGCATAAAGGCTGGGGTGAATCGATTATCATCGGGGTTGCCCCTGCAGGTGCCGAGATCTCGACCCGCCCGTTCCAGTTGGTCACCGGCCGGTCATGGCGCGGCACAGCCTTTGGCGGCGCGCGCGGCCGGACCGACGTGCCCAAGATCGTCGACTGGTACATGGAAGGCAAAATCGAGATTGACCCGATGATCACCCACACCATGGGTCTGGATGACATTAACCACGGCTTCGACCTGATGCATAAGGGCGAGAGTATCCGTTCGGTCGTAGTGTATTGAGAAAACTGAAGTAATCTCGAAGGGCGGGCTTTTGCTCGCCCTTTTTCGTTACTACGTTCCGCAATACGAATTACTTTTGTTTGAGGAATTTCAGTGACAACAGCAGGCATGGATCGCTTGGCGGTCCTTATTGATGTAGAGAATGTACCCGCAAAACACGCGCCGGAGATTTTTGAAGAAATCGCCACCTTGGGCGAGGCCAGCCTAAGGCGGATCTACGGAGATTTTTCGAACGGGTCGCCGCAGGGTTGGAATTCTGGATCATTGGCGGAATACGCAATCGTTCCCCAACAGCAATTTGCAAATACGTCCGGAAAAAACTCCAGTGACATCGCGCTGGTCATAGATGCGATGGACATCCTGCATTCCGGTCGATTTGGCGGGTTTGTACTGGTGTCGTCGGACAGCGATTTCACTCGTCTGGCCAGTCGCGTTCGAGAGCAAGGGCTGGATGTTTTTGGAATTGGTGAAATTAAAGCGCCCAAGGCGTTTGTGGCGGCGTGTAATAGATTTATTTATCTTGAATATATTGAAGCCGGCGCATCGAACGGAAAGCAATCTGATAGTCAGGTTCCGAAACGCGAGTTGAACCATGCGTTTCAATTGATCAGAAACGTGATGCGCAATTCTGACGAGCCTGAAGGTTGGTTAAAACTAGGATTTGTGGGTAGCCAGCTTAACAAAATCTATACTGATTTTGACCCCAGAAGCTATGGCTTTTCCAAGCTAAGCGATTTGGTTCGTGCGACAGGAAAGTTTGATGAGCAAGGGGCAAACGGTGACTACAAAGTCAGATTGAAAGCTGGAAAGTGAGCTGTTCTCGGAAAATGTAGCGCCTAGTCTGCATCGATTTCACTCACCCGGTCGCGACGCCCCTGTATCTGATCGTGGAGACCGTACCCGCAAAACCGGGGTGTTCACAGACGTGGTGTTAGAGCGACTCTCCCTCCAGACCACAAAGACACCGGACGCAATGATGATACTGGCCCCGACGGCGACCCAGCCGTCCGGGTGTTCTCCAAAGAAGACCATGCCGAAAATCGTGGCCCAGATGATCTGACTGTATTGGCTGGGCGCGACGACCCCGGCGGGTGCCGCGCGGTAGGCGAGGATGATCAGGTGCTGCGCGATGACCGAAAACACGCCGACCAGCGCCATCATCGCCAGATGCAGCAAGGATGGAGGCTGATATACAGCCGGCTGCGCAAGGCTCATGACCAGAATGGCCAGCAGCATAGGATAGAGGATCAGCACGGCGGATCGTTCCTCGTTCCCGATCTTGCGCACCAGAACAGAGCCAAACGCGCTGCAAAATGCGGCTGTCAGGGCGGCGAGGTGGCCGAGTGTGATGTCTGTCGCGCCCGGGCGCAGAACGATCAGAACGCCGATCAGACCAACACCGACCGCGGCCCAGCGTTGGACGCGCACAACTTCTCCCAGAATGGGGATCGACAGGACGGTCACAATCAGCGGGAAGGAAAACAGCAGCGAATAGACCTCGGCCAGTGGTAGCACCGAAAAGGCGTAAAAGGCGCAGACCATGGATGTGACCACAAGGCCCGAGCGCAACAGAACCAGCCAGGGATGATGCGGGCGGAAGTTGCTGGGCGTCCGGTCGGCCAGCATGGATACGGCCATTGGCACAAAGGAAAACAGCGTGGCGAAGAAGATGATCTGCATCACCGAATAGGTCCCGCCCAGCACCTTGATCAGCGCGTCGTGGCTGGCAAAGACCGCGAATCCCGCAAACGCGAAACCAAGGCCCCTGAGGGTGGTGTTTTGAGTGCTCATCGATATGGCCTCGGGTGATGTCGGTGTGGTGGCACTGTGCCGTGGCAGCGCAAAGGGGCTGTCTTGCCCCTGAGTAACCCTATTTTTGCGGGGCGCATAGCCCCTATTTTACCGCTAACATCGCAAAGCCGCCATGCAGAGGGATCAACGCAGGATCGGTGGCGCGTCTTTGGGTTGACGGGCCGATTGCACGCCTGCCTTCATCCCCACGCCGATACGTCGGGCCAGCGCGACCCATGGGATTGCGGTGTCGTGCGGCAGCGTCTGGGTGGCTATTTCTTCGAACAGGTCCAACCAGTGGGCGAACATCTCGGGTTTTACATCAGGCCGTTCGATATGGACCCGCTGTGGATTGCCGTCATAGCTGCGTTCAAACAAGATGGCGTTGCGCCAGAACGCGGCGATCTTTTCCTCATGCGCGGGCCAGTCGGTGACATGGTTGGCAAAGACCGGACCCAGCACAGCGTCTTCACGCACGCGGGCATAGAAGGCGTGGACCTGCGCATTGATCTGATCGGGTGTCGCCGGAAAGCGCGGCGGCAGGATGGGTCTGGTCATGAGGTCACCAAATTCGACTCTGTCCCGGGGAAGTATCCCCTTCAGCCGTCATGCAACAGGCGTGGTTTTGTCGCGCGGCTCGGGCGTCAGGATATGCCGTAGCAAGGCGACCGGATGCGCCCGCAGGCTGAGGCGGGTGGCGACATAATCTTCGACCACCTGCTCACCCAATGTCATCTGCGGCAGATAGGCTTCGGGCTCGTCCAGCGCCTCACCTTCCAGATCCTGCGAGAACAGGGGTAAGGGCTTGGCGGTTGCAATCGCCTTGGCCTGCCACAATGCCTCGCGCCGGGTCAGGTCGCAGGCGGCGAAGGCATCGGCCTCGGCCAGCCGTTCGATCACCGACGGCCCCAGACCCGCGCGGCGCCACACATCGTCGACCTGATGGTAGCCGTTGCCGCGCGCGGCGGTCAGCCAGCTGGCGTCTTCCTCGCTGAGGCCCTTGATCTGGCGGAACCCCAGCCGCAGGGCCAGCCCGCCATGGCCGTCGGGCTCCATCACGTTGTCCCAGAAGCTGGCATTGATGCAGACCGGACGCACCTGAACTCCATGTTCCCGCGCATCGCGCACGATCTGGGCAGGGGCATAGAACCCCATCGGCTGTGAATTCAGCAGGGCGCAGGCGAAAATACCGGGATGGTGGCATTTGATCCAGGCGCTGGCATAGACCAGCAGTGCAAAGCTGGCCGCGTGGCTTTCGGGGAAACCGTATGAGCCAAACCCTTCGATCTGTGAAAAACACCGCTCTGCAAAGTCGTCGTCATACCCGTTGCGCTTCATGCCGCGCAGAAACAGCGCGCGGAATTCACTGACATTGCCATGCTTTTTGAAGGTTGCCAGCGACCGCCGCAGCCGATCGGCCTGTTCCGGGGTGAACCCCGCGCCCACAATGGCGATCTGCATCGCCTGTTCCTGAAACAATGGTACGCCCAGCGTTTTACCCAGCACCTCACCCAGTTCGTCCGAGGGGAAGCTGACCTCCTCCTCTCCGTTCCGGCGGCGGATATAGGGGTGAACCATGTCGCCTTGAATGGGGCCGGGGCGGATGATGGCGACCTCGATCACCAGGTCATAGAAATTGCGCGGCCGCATCCGGGGCAGGAAGTTCATCTGCGCACGTGATTCCACCTGAAACACGCCGATACTGTCTGCTTTGCACAGCATGTCATAGACCACCGGATCCTCAGGCGGCAGGGTTGCTAGTGTATAGCTGGTCTGGTGGTGCTGACCGATCAGATCGAATGCCTTGCGGATGCAGGTGAGCATCCCAAGGCTGAGGACATCGACCTTGAGGATACCAAGCGAGTCGATGTCGTCCTTGTCCCAGCAGATAACCGTGCGGTCCTCCATCGTGGCGTTCTCGATGGGAACAAGTTCGTCCAAACGCCCCTCGGTTATGATAAAGCCGCCGACGTGCTGGGATAGATGACGGGGGAAGCCGTCAATCTCATACACCAGCATTAGAGTCTGTTTCAGACGGCGGTCCTCGGGATCGAGGCCGATCTCGCGCATCCGGTGCGCTTCGAGCCCGACGGTCGAGAAGAAGCCCCAAAGCTGCGAGGACAGCGCCGAGATCGTGTCCTCGGTCAGCCCCATAGCACGGCCGACCTCGCGAATGGCCCGCTTGCCGCGGTAATGCACGACCGTGGCGCACAGCCCCGCGCGTTCGCGGCCATAGCGGTCATAAATGTGCTGGATCACCTCTTCGCGGCGTTCGTGCTCAAAATCCACGTCAATGTCAGGCGGTTCATCGCGGGCCTCAGAGACAAAGCGTTCGAATACCATCGTACCCATCTCGGGGCTGACTTCGGTGATGCCGAGGCAGAAACAGACCACCGAATTGGCCGCCGAGCCGCGTCCCTGGCACAGGATGCCCCGAGATCGGGCGAAATGGACGATGTCGCGGACGGTCAGGAAGTAGGGTTCATATTTCAGTTTGCCGATCAGCGTGAGCTCATGGGCCAACATCTTCTGAGCCTTATCCGACGCGCCCGCAGGATAGCGCCATTTCAGCCCCTCATGCGCCAGACGGTGCAGGCGTTGGGTCGGAGTTTCCTGTTCGCTGCCTTCGCTGGGATATTCATAGCGCAGCTCGTCGAGCGAGAATGTGAGTTGCGTGCTGAGTTCATGGGCGCGGGCAACAGCGCCCTCGTGACCTTTGAAGATGCGCAACATCTCGGTCTCGGATCGCAGGCGCTGTTCGCCATTGGCAAGCGCTTCGCGGCCCAGATCATCCACCTTACGGCGCAGGCGGATGGCGGTCAGAACGTCGGCCAGCTTACGACGGGCGCCGTGATGCATCATCGGTGTGGCACTGGTGAGGGTGGGGATGCCCAGTTCCCTTGATTCAGTCTCTAATAAAGAGAAATATGCGCTGTCTGCACCATCGTATCGAGGGTGCATCAACAGGTTTATCCGACCGGCAAAGCGGCGCGTCAGCTGTTGCGCTTGTGCCCGCCACCCATCCGCGCCGCCTTGGGATCGGTCCACTTGTGGCCAGAGCAGCAGGTGGAGGCCGTCGGAAAACTTCAAAAGGTCGGACAGGTGCAGGATGCAGTCGCCTTTCTCGGCGCGCAGGCGACCAGTGGACAGGATGCGGCATAGGTTGCCCCAACCCTGTCGGTTCAGCGGCAAGGCGGTGACGGTGGGTGCATCGGTAAAGATCAGCCGCGCGGCTGGGATCAGGCGGGGCACTGCGTGAATCGGATACGAGGGCGGTTTGGGGATGTGGTCAGGGCAGGGTGGGCCGATGGAGGTGTTCTGCTCTTCCCACTCCAGCCGTTCGCGGACCTTGCGGGTAATCTCGCGCGCCTGGGTGTGGGCGCGGACAATCCCGGCGACCGAGTTGTCATCGGCAATCGCAATGGCGGGCAGGCCCAGGGTGACGGCACGCTCCATGTATTCCTCGGGGTGCGAGGCCCCGGTGAGGAAGGTGAAGTTCGATGTGATCGACAGCTCGGCATACATGGCGAGTCACTATTATATTCACGTTTTGTTCTTTTTCGAGTCCTTTGCGCAGAAAACGGGTCGCTTGAGATCGATCAGATTGGCAGGGTCGGCAAAAAGGAGACCCGATATGTTCAAGATAACCGCACTGCCCACATCCGAAGTTCGCGCCCTTCAAGCTGGAGCGCCGGACGCTTATGGCGCTACGCCCGAGCGCACCGTTTCGACGGGTACAGGCAACCCTTGCCGCCACTGCCTACAGAACATTCCCGAAGGCGAAGAGATGCTGATATTGGCCCATCGTCCTTTTTTAGAGACACATCCGTATGCGGAAACCGGCCCGATCTTTCTGTGTGCCGCACCGTGCGAGCGGTATGAGGGGGAAGAGATGCCCGAGATTCTGACCACCTCTCCTGACTACCTGATCAAGGGCTATGGTGCGGATGACAGGATCGTCTATGGCACCGGGGCGATCACGCCCATGGAGCAGATCGGCGCAGCGGTGAAGGGCATCTTTGCTCGACCGGATATCGCTTATATCCATGTCCGCTCGGCCAGAAACAACTGCTATCAGGCGCGGATCGACCGCGCCTAAAGCTTAACGCGGTGCATTCCCCGGCGCGGCTGATCCTGATCGTCAGCAGGTTCCTCGGCGCGCGACGATGTCAGTGCAAGGAACACATCCTCAAGATCGGCTTCCTCGGTACGCACGTCGCGAATACGGATACCCACGGCACGGACGGCTTCCAGCACCTGCTCGGCGCTGGTTTGATTGCCCTGATATTGCAGCACAAGGCTACCATCGTCGCGCAGCGCGGCTTCGACCCCTTCTGTTGCAGGCAGTTTCGTCACAGGGTTGTCCGGGACGATCACCATCGTCCGGCTGTCCATCCGACCCAGCAGGTTGGCGGTGCTGTCCTGAGCGATCTTTTCGCCATGGTTGATGATGGCGATCTCATCACACATTTCCTGCGCTTCCTCCAGGTAATGCGTGGTCAGGATGATGGTCATGCCCTGTTCATTCAGTTTGCGCACATTGGTCCAGAGCATCTGACGCAGTTCGATATCCACACCTGCCGTGGGTTCATCCAACACCAGAATCTTCGGGTGATGCACCAGCGCCTTGGCCAGCAACAGCCGTCGCCGCATCCCGCCCGACAGCGTGCGCGCATACGCCTCGGCCTTGTCGCTGAGACCCACCAGCTCCAGAATCTCATCGCTGCGGCGCTGCGCCTTTGGCACGCCGTACAGACCGGCCTGAACCTCCAACGCGCCACGTGGGGAAAAGAACGGGTCCAGGTTCAGCTCTTGCGGCATCACGCCAATGGCGGCACGCGACTGGCGCGGGTTCTGATCCTGATCGAATCCCCAAATTGATACATGGCCCGAGGATTTCACAACCAGCCCAGCGAGAATGTTGATTAGGGTCGATTTCCCAGCTCCGTTTGGCCCCAACAGCCCAAACACCGACCCGCGCGGAACGGTCAGGTCTATGCCTTTCAGCGCGTGTTTCTCGGGCTGGCCCTTGCCGCCGCGATAGGTTTTGCGCAGCCCTTCGATCCTGATTGCCGCATCGCTCATGTGGCTCTTGCCCCCGGTTTGCTCATCGCTCATAAACGCACCTAGTACATGCCCGCGAGGCCGACAACCGAAGAAGGATCGCCAGCCGTGACCATCGAAGCGCCGGAAACCAAGATCGTCGAAACCACCCGTGTTGCCTGTGATGGCGGTGAAGGTGCGTTGGGGCATCCGCGCGTGTGGCTGCAAATCCCCGAAGACACCGGCTGGGTCGAGTGCCCCTATTGCGACTGCAAATATGTTCTGAAGGGCACAGAACAGGGCTGATTGCCCGCCTAACCGGGTTTCGCCCAAATCTCGCCGCGATTTTCATGGTAGTGCGTTGGTACAACCATCGTAGGTGAGTGTGATGACCGACATGACTGCCACTGACACGGCCAACCCGGTTTTTGGTTGGATCGGGTTTTTCCTTGCTGCATTGGCTTTATTCGCTGCGTTGTTTGTGTTCTGGGCCGGTCCTTTTGCGCCGCAACAGTCCACCGGCGTTTCGTTGGGTGAACTGGCGGCAGAGCTTGGCAAATCCACCCTACGCGCCGCAGCCGGGCTGGAGCAGCCCGCACCCGTGGCCCAAACCCGTGACCTGGACGATTACCTGCAAATTGGTGTGGCTATGCTGGGTGGGCTGGCAATTGTTGTCTCGGTGATTGGCATTCTTCGTCACGAAAAACGACGCCCGGCCATCGCCGGAATGGCCATTGGAACTGGCGCGATCCTGTTCCAGTTCTTCGCCTTCGCTTTCTTCGCCTTCCTCGGCGTTCTGGTGATCATGGCGCTTCTGAACAGTTTCTCGGACGTTTTCGGCGACCTCTTTGGTGGCTAACACACGTTCCTGACTGGTCACCCGCCTGCCCCTGTGGCAGAACCATCCCTGACCGACAGGGAGAGCGCGCATGAGCAATTTTGGAAAAGGGTGTCACCTGCATCTGATCGACGGATCGGCCTTTATTTTCAGGGCTTATCACGCGCTGCCTCCGCTGACTCGAAAATCCGACGGATTACCGATCGGGGCGGTCTCGGGCTTCTGCAACATGTTGCAGAAATATGTCGAGGGAAACGCCGGACCAGATGCGCCAACCCATGTCGCGGTGATCTTCGACAAGGGTTCGCACACGTTCCGGAACGATCTCTACGATCTGTATAAGGCCAACCGCGAGGCGATGCCCGAGGACCTGCGCCCGCAGATGCCCCTGACGCGCGAGGCGACGAAAGCCTTCAACATCGCATGCAAGGAATTGGAAGGGTACGAGGCCGATGACATCATCGCCACGTTGGCCGTTCAGGCGCGTGAGGCCGGGGGCCGTGTGACCATCGTCAGTTCCGACAAGGACCTGATGCAGTTGGTCGGCGACGGCGTTGAGATGCTGGATGCGATGAAGAACAAGCGCATCGACCGGGACGGGGTTATCGAGAAATTCGGTGTTGGGCCCGAACGGGTGGTCGATGTGCAGGCTTTGGCCGGGGATTCGGTGGACAATGTGCCGGGTGCCCCTGGGATTGGCGTGAAAACCGCAGCTCTGCTGATCAATGAATATGGCGATCTGGAAACGCTGCTGGATCGCGCGGAAGAGATCAAACAGCCTAAGCGCCGCCAGACGCTGATGGAAAAACGAGACCAGATCGAGCTGTCCAAGAAGCTGGTGCAATTGGACGAAAACACGCCGCTGGATTTCACTCTGGACGATCTTGAGGTCAAAGACCCGGATGCCGAAACCCTTCTGGGGTTCCTGGCCGAGATGGAGTTTCGCACTCTCACCAAGCGCATCGCAGATAAACTGGGGGCCGAAGCTCCGGTGATTGCTGACGCGCCTGCGCCTGCGGCTGAAAAACCAGAGGCAACGCTTACTCCGTTTGATGCGTCGAAATACGAGTGTGTTCGTGACGCCAAGGCCCTGCAAAAGTGGATCGATCAGGCTTATGAACGCGGTTGGGTCGCTGTCGATACCGAAACCACCGGTCTGAATGAGATGATCGCCGATTTGGTCGGCGTCTCGCTCTGTGTTGAAGCTGGTGAGGCTTGCTATATCCCACTGACCCATCGCGATGGGACTGCCGATGATCTGTTCGGCTCGGATGCATTGGCTGAGGGTCAGATGCCGTTGGATGAGGCTCTAACCTTGCTGAAACCGATGCTCGAGGATCCGTCGATCCTCAAGATTGGGCAGAACATGAAATACGATGCCAAGATCTTTGCGCGCCATGGCATCAACGTTGACCCAATCGACGACACGATGTTGATGTCTTATGCGATGCATGGCGGCGAGCATGGGCACGGGATGGACACATTGTCCGAGCGCTATCTGAGCCATACGCCAATCCCGATCAAGCCGCTGCTGGGATCGGGCAAATCCGCAATCACATTCGACAAGGTTCCAATTGATGAGGCCACGGCCTACGCCGCTGAGGATGCGGATATCACCTTGCGTCTTTGGCAACTGTTCAAGCCTCAACTGCATCAGGTCCAAGTGACGACGGTGTACGAGACGTTGGAACGCCCCTTGGTGCCCGTCTTGGCCGAGATGGAGATGCATGGCATCAAGGTGGACCGCGATGTGCTGAGCCGTATGTCTAACGCATTCGCGCAGAAAATGTCCGGATTAGAGGCTGAAATTCACGAGCTGGCCGGTGAGACTTTCAATGTTGGATCGCCTGCGCAGTTGGGTGAGATTCTGTTCGACAAAATGGGTCTTGAGGGTGGCAAGAAGGGGAAGACCGGGAAATATTCGACCGGGGCGGACATTCTGGAAGATCTTGCGACCGAACACGAACTACCGCGCCGGGTGCTGGATTGGCGGCAGCTGTCCAAGCTGAAATCGACCTACACAGATGCGCTGCAGACCCATATCAACCCCGATACCGGGCGGGTGCACACGTCTTATTCCATCACCGGCGCGAATACGGGACGTTTGGCCTCGACCGATCCGAACCTTCAGAACATCCCGGTGCGGACCGAGGAAGGGCGACGCATTCGTGAGGCGTTTATCGCTGAGCCGGGCAATGTGCTGGTGAGCCTCGACTACAGTCAGATCGAACTGCGGATTCTGGCGCATATTGCGGATATTCCGGCTTTGAAACAGGCATTCTCGGACGGGTTGGACATTCACGCCATGACGGCATCCGAGATGTTCGATGTGCCGCTGGACGAGATGACGCCCGACATTCGCCGTCAGGCCAAAGCGATCAACTTTGGTGTGATATACGGCATCTCGGGTTTTGGTCTGGCGCGGAACCTGCGCATTCCGCGGGCCGAAGCCCAGGGCTTCATCGACCGCTACTTCGAACGTTTCCCGGGCATTAGAGCCTATATGGACGACACCGTCGCCTTTGCCAAAGAACATGGCTATGTCCAGACCTTGTTCGGGCGCAAGATTCATACGCCCGAGATCAACGCCAAGGGACCTCACGCCGGGTTCTCAAAACGAGCAGCAATCAACGCGCCCATTCAGGGCACTGCAGCGGATGTGATCCGACGGGCCATGGTGCGGATGCCTGGGGCGATCAATGGGCTACCGGCTAAGATGCTGCTGCAGGTGCATGACGAATTGTTGTTCGAAGTGGCCGAGGATTCCGTGGATCAGGTGATCGGAGTGGCGCGCGACGTGATGGAGGGTGCCTCGGACCCGGCGGTCAAGCTGGACGTCAAGCTAAGTGTGGATGCCGGGCAAGGCGCGAATTGGGCCGAGGCGCACTAGCGACGCGCCTCATCCGGCCCGGCGGGCCCTCTTCGTCGCGGGTCAGTCCTGCGGCCCGACCATGCGGTTCACCATACGTTGCACGGTTGGGCCAAACAGCAGAATCACGGTAAAGGCGATGGGCCAGCAGAAGGCCCAAGATGCCATCCAATCGCCGAATGTGCTGGGGCCGAACCCGATGGCTTTCACTGTTGCGATCCCTGTCACGATAAAGGACATGAGGCCGGACATGATCAGGCTGAATACGGCGCGGGCATAGCGGGCTGGTATCATGGCGGTTATCCTGAAGGTCGTATTGCTTTTGATCTGCAACATTTGCTTGTGAAATACCAGTGCTAGGGCTGCATCCAATCAAGGCTTTGGGGTGTTCGTGATGTCGAAGGTGTGTATTCGGCACTGACCCAACCGGTGTAACCAGACGCGTCCATGGCCGAGAACAAGTTCTGGAAATCGGTTGGTCCGCGCCCCGGTTCAGATCGGTCTGGGGCAGCGCTTATCTGCGCGTGGATGACCCTCGGGTGAAATTGTTCCCAAACGGCTTGTGCATCGCCATGGATCATGTGGGCGTGAAAGCTGTCATATTGCAGACCAACATTCGGGCGATTCACACGATCCAGCACCTCGGCTGCCAGATCGTAGCTGTTCAGGAAGTAGTCAGGCTGTGACACTGGATTGAGCGGCTCAATCGTAAATTTCTGCTGCGGGGCGCTATCAGCGGCCCACTGCAGGTTCTGGACAAAGCTATGCAGCGCATCCGACCCCGAGGCATATCCTGACATGATGTGGATGAGCCCCGGGCGCAGAACATCAGCATAGCGCAGAACGCGGCGGATATCCGACTGAAACCGGGCCTCGCCGCCAGGAACCGCTGCGTATCCGGGTTGGCCGCCCGTATAATTGGGCGGTGGGGCGTTGATCAGTACCAGCTCTAACCCGTTGGCCAATAGGGCACGGCGGGTTTCTTTTGCGGCCATGTCATAGGGGAACAGGATCTCAACGGCAGTGAAACCAGCATCTGCGGCGGCTTGAAACCGGTCGAGATAGGGCAATTCAGTAAAGAGCAGGGACAGGTTGGCAGCAAATCTGGGCATGTGCGGTCTTTGGTTTTGGCAGTCCGACCCTAACCGTCACGCCTTTTCCGGGGAAGAGACTGAAAACGACAAGTTGTCGAAAACCGGCCAGATCATGTCCGCAGGATCAGGGACAGTCACGCCATACCAGCGAATCATTTCCAGGCTGTAACAACAAAAAAGGTCTGATCCCATGGCCATGAGCCCTGAACCCGCAAGCGGGAACGTGGCATCGTTCTCATCTGCGCGCAGTTCGGCCCTGTCGGGCAACGGACTGGCCGTGGCGTCGATGATGGCTTGGGCGGCCGGGTTTCCTGCGGCCGACGTGCTTTTGCAAAGCTGGCCCCCAGTTGCTCTGCTGGCGGCGCGCCTGGCTTTGGCTGTCGGTGTGATGTTGCCGCTCTGGTTTATTCTTGACGGACCAAGCCGCGTATTGAGGGCGAAATGGGGCCGGGCAATGTTTGTTGGCAGTTTCGGCTACGGGATCGGTATGTTCCTTCTGATTCTGGCTCAGAAGCTGACGGACCCGGTGACCGTTGCAATTATTGCATCCTGCGCGCCGCTGGCAGCAACGTTGCTTGAACTTGCCGCTGGCACCCGGCGTTTAAAGTGGAACTTCGCTCTTGGCGTGTTGGTGTCGATTGTGGGCGGATTGATTGCCACCAGCGCCAATGCTCCGGCGCAACTGGGGCTGGGCGCTGTCTGTGCAATTGCGTCAACCGGACTTTTCTGCTGGGCCAGCATGGCGACGGTTCGCGACTTTCCCGAGCTCAGCCAAACCGGGCGCACCACGATCACCTTTACAGGTGGGTTGCTGATGGCCGGGGTTCTTTGTTTTGGGTCCGCGCAAATGGGTATGGATGTGATGCCGCGCGCTGCTGTGGATGCGCAGCAGGTTGGGATGCTTGTGATCTATGCGCTGATTGCCATGGGGCTGAGCCAGGTTCTTTTCATCGCGTCAGTCGGTAAACTGGGCGTTGCCTTGGCGTCGTTCCACATCAACATCGCACCGTTTTACGTGATGCTGATCATGCTGGTGCTGGGGGATGACTGGAACTGGACCCGCGCGCTGGGCGCGGGTGTCGTCGCATTGGCCGTTGTTTTGGCGCAGGATCGGGCGCCGCGACAGCCCCGGGGATCAGCCAAGCTCGGTTGACGGGATCAGCCCAAAGAACTTTTGGCCAGACCAAACGCCAAACCAACCGTCGTGATGGGTGCCAATCTCAACCAGGCGGTAGAAACTTTTGCGATCTATGCGTGCTTCAAGATCGGAACGGATCATGATGTAGGGTGAAGGTTCGTTTGTCACCGGGTCGATAACGATCCGGATCGGATGATCTGAACCTGCAACAGCATGATCGCCTACATGAGTGGTAAAGGTCAGGTTTTGCTGCTCGCCTTCGCCCTCACGATCAAAATCCACGGCGACAAACGGGGCGTCTTCAACAGTGATTCCCACCTTCTCGACCGGTGTGACGAGGAAGTATTTCCCGTCTTCTTTCTTAAGAATTGAGGAAAATAGCTTCACCAGCTCGAAACGGTTGATGGGTGAGCCTAAATAACTCCAGGTGCCATCTTTTGCGATATGGATGTCCAGATCGCCGCAAAACGGGGGATTCCATAGGTGAACGGGCGGTAAACCCTTGGTTTTGGCCGCTTTGACTGATGCAGCCAGACCATCCGGCGACGGTTTCACAGGTTTTTGTCCGCTCATTGCTTTTGCCATTTCCTCTTAGCGCGATACACTTCAATCATATTAGTCCACGGAAGGGAAAGTCATGACCGAACCTGCCGACCTCGTAGCCGAGATCGAAGCGCTGGAAAACAAGCTGCAAGAGGCCAAGTCCTCGATCACCCGTCGCTTCATCGGGCAGGAAAGGGTCGTGGATCTGACCCTGACCGCGCTGTTGTGTGGCGGTCATGCCCTGCTGATCGGTTTGCCGGGGCTGGGAAAAACGCGGTTGGTCGAAACGCTGTCGACCGTGATGGGCTTGAACGGCAACCGCATTCAGTTCACGCCCGACCTGATGCCCGCAGATATTCTTGGGTCCGAGGTTCTGGATACTGCCGATGACGGTTCACGGCATTTCCGTTTTATCTCCGGCCCGATCTTCTGCCAGTTGTTGATGGCGGACGAAATCAACCGCGCCAGCCCGCGAACGCAGTCGGCTTTGCTGCAAGCGATGCAGGAACGCACGGTGACAGTGGCGGGTGAAGATCGTTCGCTGGGAACGCCCTTCCACGTATTGGCCACGCAAAACCCGATCGAACAGGAAGGCACCTATCCGCTGCCCGAGGCGCAGCTGGACCGTTTTCTGGTTCAAATCGACGTCGAATACCCGGATCGGCAGACCGAGCGCGATATTCTGCTGGCCACAACCGGTGTGGAAGAGGAAGAGGCGCATCAGATTTTCAGCAAAGAAGACCTGTTGGCGGCCCAAGTCCTGCTGCGCCGGATGCCAGTTGGTGAATCGGTGGTTGAACTGATCCTTGATCTGGTCCGCGCGTTTCGCCCCGAAGAAGCAGGCGTGTCCGAACGCGTTTCGGAAACCGTGGCCTGGGGCCCCGGTCCCCGCGCGGCGCAGGCGCTTATGATGACAGTGCGGGCTCGTGCGATGTTGCAAGGGCGGTTGGCTCCGAATGCCGAGGATGTTCTGGACATGGCGCGTCCGGTGCTCAGCCACCGGATGGCATTGAACTTTGCGGCGCGGGCGCGCGGTGACAGTCTTGCCGAGCTGATTGACTCGACGGCTGCCGGTCTGATCCGCACCGAGGCTGCGGCGTGAATGCGGCGCTGACCCTTCGCGAAAGATCCGAGGCCGAGGCGTCCCGGCTGCCGCCGCTTTTGGCGCGGGCCGAACATTTGGCCGGAACCGTCCTGTTGGGCGATCACGGGCGGCGGCGTTCGGGTATGGGCGACGATTTCTGGCAATACCGCCCTGCGCAAATCGGGGATAGCCGCAGGATGATCGACCATCGCCGTTCTGCGCGAGGGGATCAGCAGTTTGTGCGCGAGCGCGAATGGCAGATCGCGCAATCGGTGATGCTTTGGGTCGATCAAGGTGCGTCTATGCGGTTTTCGTCTGACAAATCGCTGCCAACAAAGGTGGATCGGGCCCGGTTGTTGGGGCTGGCAACCTCGATCTTGCTGGTACGCGGCGGAGAACGTGTCGGCCTGACCGGGACAACCCTGCCGCCCCGGCGCGGCAACGCGCAGATCATCCGTTTGGCGCAAGCCTGGTCTGAAGATGATCAAACGGATTACGCCCCGCCTGAACACCGTGCCATGATCCCCCATGCCCGCGCCGTGTTTATCTCGGATTTCCTTGGTCCCATGGATGAGGTTGAATTGGCCCTGACCAAAGCAGCTGACCGCGGCGTGCGCGGTGTGGTGTTGCAAGTGCTTGATCCAGGCGAAGAGACATTTCCGTATCGGGGCCGGACGATATTCGAAAGCGTCGGAGGGTCCGTCCGGCACGAAACCCTAAAAGCGGCTGAGTTGCGGGACCGCTATTTGGAACGTCTTGCACGCCGCAAGGATGCCCTGACGCAGTTGTGCCGCGCAACCGGCTGGCAGCTGGGCTTGCATCATACGGGCGATAGCGCACAAGCGGCTCTGTTATGGCTTTATCGGGCCTTGGATGGGGGCGCGCGATGACGGTTCTTGCGGGCATAGGCTTTACCGCGCCATGGGTTTTGCTGGGTCTTTTGACCCTGCCGATCCTGTGGCTGATCCTGCGCGCCGTACCGCCCGCACCGATCCGCCGGATGTTCCCGGCTGTTACGCTGTTGTTGGGGCTGAAGGATGACGAAAGTGTTTCGGATCGTACCCCATGGTGGTTGTTGCTGCTGCGGATGTTGGCGGCTGCGGCCATTATCATCGGTCTGGCCGGACCGGTTCTGAACCCATCGCGGGATGAGACCGGCACCGGTCCGCTGTTGCTGGTTCTGGATGCCAGTTGGGCCGGTGCAACGCGCTGGTCGGCCACGCTGGACCAGATAGACACTCAACTGTCCGAAGCCGGACGTGCAGGACGTACTGTGGCGATTTTGCGCCTGACAGAGCCGGAAGAACCCGTTTTTCAAGCGGCCGAGGCCTGGCGCGGGCGCCTTCCGGGGCTGGCCCCAAACCCTTGGCAACCGACCGCAGATCAGCTTTCGCAAACCATCGCGGCACTGGACGAGGTTGAGAGCGGCTTTGAAACGCATTGGTTCAGCGACAGGTTGGACTATGCACAACATGCAGGGTTGGTTTCTGCCCTGCAGGCGCGTGGTGATGTGACGGTCTATCAGGGGGCATCCAGGCCCATTGCGATCCTGCCGGCAGCCTATCAGGACGGGCTGATCCAATTGACGGTTCAACGCGCGGGTCCCGGCCCGGAAGAGCGGGTGACGGTTCTGGCACAGGGGCGCGATCCGGCAGGCACGGCGCGGGTTCTGCATTCGGTCGACCTGACCTTTGAAGCCGGGGAAACCACGGCGCAGATCGAACTGGCACTGCCGTCGGAATTGCGCGCCCGGATCACGCGCTTTGAAATTCAGGGCCAAAGATCCGCCGGGGCCGTGACCCTGACAGATGACAGCTTGCGTCGGCGTGAGGTTGCGCTGATTGCCGGAACCCTGAACCGCGAAGGGCTGGAGCTGTTGTCGCCCCTGCATTACCTGACACAGGTTCTGATCCCCACGGCGGATTTTGTCGATGGGGGTCTGCTTGAGGTTCTGCCTGCGAACCCGGACGTGATCGTTCTTTCCGATGTCGCGCAGATGTCGGATACAGAAGAGGCCGGTCTGATCGAATGGGTCGAACAGGGTGGCCTGTTGCTGCGGTTTGCCGGTCCGCGCATGGCAGCCAGCGATCTGGGGCGGGACACCGAAGACACTCTATTGCCCGCACGTCTGCGCAGCGGCGGGCGATCTGTTGGTGGCGCGATGAGCTGGGGTGAGGCCAAGACCCTGGCCCCGTTCCCCGAAAATTCACCGTTCTATGGTTTGGATATCCCGGATGATGTGGTCGTCTCGACCCAGGTCATGGCTCAACCAGACCCTAATCTGGCGGATCGCGTGATTGCGTCTTTGTCCGACGGAACGCCGTTGGTAACGCGCAAGGCGTTGGGATTGGGGCAGGTGGTGCTGTTCCACGTGACCGCAGATGCGGAATGGTCCAGCCTGCCGCTGTCGGGTCTTTTTGTCGAAATGCTGGATCGTCTGGCCGTGGCCTCGGCTGCGAAATCCAGGCAAGAGGCGCAGCTGCAGGGCACCACGTGGGAGCCGGTGCAGATCATGGATGGGTTTGGTGCATTGTCTGACGCGGGCACGCTGGTTGGTGTGGACGGGGTGCAATTGATTTCAGGTCAGATCGGGCCGGATTTACGTCCGGGCCTGTATGAAAGCGGCAAGCAGAAACTGGCGCTGAACGTTGTTTCCGAGGATACCGAACTTCGCCCGGTGATCTGGCCAGCCAATGTGCCGATCAAAGGGCAAGAGGCCAGCACCGAAACGCCGCTGTCAGGTCTGCTGCTTAGCCTTGCCCTGATCTTGCTTACAATCGACGTGATCGCCTCTTTGGCCCTGTCCGGCCGGTTGGGTATGACGCGCGCGGCTGCCGGGGTTCTGGCGGCGTTTCTGCTGGTGCCCGAGGTTCAGGCGCAGACGCCGGAAGACACCGAGTTCGCCTTGGCGGCGACGCACGAACTGGTTCTGGCACATGTGCTGACCGGCGACGCGCAGGTGGACGACATTGCGCAGGCAGGTTTGCGGGGATTGGCACAAACCTTGTTCTATCGCACGTCGGTGGAACCGGCTGAACCGATCGGCGTCGATTTGGAACGCGATGAGCTGGCATTCTTTCCGCTGCTCTACTGGCCGATTTCCCCAAGCCAGCCTCAACCTTCTGCTGAAGCTTATGCGAAACTGAACGCCTATCTGCGCTCGGGTGGGATGATCCTGTTTGACACGCGTGATGCGGACATCGCTGGTTTCGGCGCGTCCAGCCCGAATGGCCGCAAGCTGCAGCAACTGGCTGCACCGTTGAATATCCCTGCATTAGAGCCGATTCCACGTGATCACGTTCTGACCAGAACGTTCTATCTGTTGCAGGATTTCCCGGGCCGTTACTCCGGTACCGAGGTCTGGGTCGAAGCTGCGCCACTGGATGCGGAACAGATCGAAGGGATGCCGTTCCGCAACCTCAATGACAACGTGACCCCGGTCGTCATCGGCGGGAATGACTGGGCTGGGGCCTGGGCTGTGGATCGCAACGGGCAGGCTCTGCTGCCTGTCGGGCGCGGTTACGCCGGAGAACGGCAGCGAGAACTGGCCAATCGTTTTGGCGTCAATCTGGTGATGCACGTGCTTACCGGGAATTACAAATCCGATCAGGTCCACGTGCCCGCCCTTCTGGACAGGCTAGGACAATGACCGGAACCGTCATATTCGACCCACTGATCCCGTGGCCTATTCTGGCCGCTGTGGGTGCGATTGCCGTGGCTGGGGTTGTGTTGGCCCTGTGGCGTGGCCTGTCGGGCTGGGCGCTACGTGGGTTGGCGGCTCTGGTGGTTCTGGCGGCTCTGTCCGGTCCGGTTTATCAGATCGAAGATCGCGCACCGCTGACAGATATTGTCCTGATGGTCGAGGATGAAAGCGCCAGCCAGTCGCTTTCGGACAGGGCGGAACAAACCGCACAGGCTGCCGAGGAACTCGCTGCCGAGATTGAGGGGCGCAACAACACGGAACTGCGCCGCATTCAGGTTGGCGACGGGGACGGGGATGAAGGCACGCAGGTTATGGCCGCCCTGAATGAGGCTTTGGCCGAAGAACCCCGTGCCCGGATCGCTGGTATCCTGGTGGTGTCAGACGGGATTGTGCACGATGTCGATCAGGCCCCGGACCTGCCCGCACCGATGCACCTTCTGCAAACCGGGCGTGAAAGTGACTGGGATCGTAGGCTTATCGTCCGCAATGCGCCGGCGTTTGCCATTATTGGCGAGCCGGTCACATTGACCCTTCGGGTGGAA
The DNA here is from genome assembly GCF_013034525.1 of Ruegeria sp. HKCCA5929. Classification (NCBI taxonomy): domain Bacteria; kingdom Pseudomonadati; phylum Pseudomonadota; class Alphaproteobacteria; order Rhodobacterales; family Roseobacteraceae; genus Ruegeria; species Ruegeria sp. HKCCA5929. The sequence continues at coordinate 611,838 of NZ_WQGE01000002.1, read as the reverse complement.
GACAGTGGTGCTGCACCTGCGGGCGCGGCGACTGCGCCACTAGAGATTTCGGTCGATGGCGGCGCACCCGAGCAGTTCAGTGTTCCCATTGGTCGTGATGTAGAACTGCCCATCACGCTGCCCCATGGCGGGCGCAACGTGATCCAATTTTCTGTGCCGCAGGCCGACGGTGAATTGACCGACCGAAACAACACTGCCCTGATCCAGATGAATGGCGTTCGGGATCGTCTGCGCGTTCTACTGGTCTCGGGGGAGCCGCATCCCGGTGGACGCACATGGCGCAACCTGTTGAAATCCGACAGCTCGGTCGATTTGGTACATTTCACAATTCTGCGCCCCCCTGAGAAACAGGATGGTGTGCCTGTTGATGAGCTGTCCCTTATCGCCTTTCCCACGCGTGAGCTGTTTCTGGAAAAGATCAACGATTTCGATCTGATAATCTTTGACCGTTACAAGCGGCGCGGCATCCTGCCAGCGATCTATCTGGACAACGTTACCAGTTACATCAATGACGGGGGCGCGGTTCTAATTGCGGCAGGTCCCGATTTCGCCAGTGCCGATAGTATCTTCCGATCTCCTCTGGCGCCGATCTTGCCGGCGCAGCCTTCGGCACGAGTGTTCGAAGAACGGTATGTGCCAATGGTCAGCGACTTGGGGCAACGTCATCCGGTGACAACCAATCTGGGCGATTCCGAGGATTGGGGGGCGTGGTTGCGTCAGATTGACGTGAATCACCGCTCGGGCGAGGTTTTAATGACAGGTATTGAAGAACGCCCGCTGCTGGTTCTGGATCGCGTTGGCGAGGGGCGCGTTGCGATGCTGGCCTCCGACCACGCTTGGCTGTGGAGCCGCGGTTTTGAAGGTGGTGGCCCGCAGTTGGAACTGCTGCGCAGGCTGGCCCATTGGATGATGAAGGAACCCGAATTGGAAGAAGAGGCGCTGTGGGCCGAGGCCAACGGGCAATCGATGCGCATCATTCGCCAGACGCTTGAAGATGAGGTTGGGCCAGTGACGGTGACGCGCCCGAATGGCGAGACTTTGGAAATCACCTTGGAAGAAGTTTCTCCCGGTCGGTTCGAAGCACAATACTATGGGCCAGAGATCGGACTGTACCGGTTGCAGGAAGGCGACCATATGGCCGTGATTGGCCTTGGCCCTGCTGCACCGAAGGAGTTTGAGCGTACCATCGCAACCGGCGATGTTCTGGAACCGATCTTGGCCAATATGCGGGGTGGCGTGATCCGTTTGGAAGACGGTTTGCCATCCATCCGCGACGTGCGCGCAGGGCGTCCTGCGGCTGGCCGGGGTTGGATCGGTCTGACCCCACGAAATGCGTATGAAACACGGGATGTTACGCAGGCGGGTCTGTTGCCGCCCTGGCTGGTTCTGCTACTGGCAGGAGGGTTCCTGTTGGGCGGTTGGCTGCGCGAAGGGCGGCGCTAATCAATCCTGATTGCTGCCCGGTCCGATTGGCCCTGCGCATCCACCACAACAAGCAAGGTGAAACCGGCCCCCGGGTTGGGGATATCGAACTCTCGCTGCCGCTGTCCAGTCAGCACGGGCACACCATCCGCCAGCACTGAAAATGGCGCGACACCCCCGCGCAGTTTGACCGTTAGGGGTGCTCCAAATGTCTCTAACACGGCGTTTTCAGGCGGGAACAGCAGGTCCGGCGCCGAAGGATCATTTTCAAAAGCCGCCGTGCGGGGGCGGAAACGTTGCAAGGGTTGGGGCAATTGCGCAGCGCCGACCAGCAAGGTCGAGGGCGGCGGCGGACGCAGCGGGGAAAGCGCGGGTTTCAGCAGGCTGAAGGCTTCGGCCAGAAGCGGTGCGGCGAGATCGCCTCCGAACGCGCCGGGAACTGGCGTTCCGTCCGCACGACCCAGCCAGACCCCAATGACATGCTGCCCGTCAAAGCCGATGGCCCAGGCATCGCGGTGGCCATAAGATGTGCCGGTTTTATAGGCCAGCGCCCCTGTCGCACCGCCTGCTGGGGGTGAAAGCCCGGCCAGAATGTCGGCAACCTGCCAGGCAGAGGTTTCTGACAGAACGCGCGGAGTTTGCCGCGTATCCGCCAGAGCGTCATGATGCAGGATCGGGCCTTGCCCACCGGCTGCAAGAGTGGCGTAAATCTGTACCAGATCGCGCAGGCTCAACCCCACACCGCCCAATGAGATCGCCAATCCGGGCGTGCCGCCGTTCAGACGTGGTTCTGATCCAGCCAAGCGCAGCGCCGTCATCACGCGCGCAGGTCCCAACGCGTTTGTCAGACGCACAACAGGAATGTTCAGTGATAATTGCAGAGCGTCCCGAACCCTTACATCGCCCCGGAATGCGCCATCAAAATTGCGCGGGGCGTATCGACCGAACATTACGGGGCTGTCGCTGATCAGGGTCTCGGGGTGGGCCAGTCCCTGATCGAAGGCCAGCCCATAGACCAGTGGTTTCAAAGTTGATCCAGGCGACCGCAGCGCTTGGGTCATATCCACAAAGCCCTGACGGGCATCCTGATACCCGGCGGACCCGACCGAGGCCAAAACCTCACCACTGCGGTGATCCGCGACGATCAAGGCCCCGGATACGCGCGGCCCGGCACGGGTAGCGGCTTGGGCCACCAAACCCTCCAACCGGGCCTGCAACCGGGCGTTCAACGTCAAATCGACCGCGCCGGTTGCCGGGGTCAGACGTTTCACGCGGTCGGTCAGGTGCGGCGCCAGACGCGGGAAGGTTCGCATGTGGTCTGGAATGGTTTCTGCTATGGCCGCGCTGGTTTCAGCCGCAGTCAGGGTGCCATATCGCTCGAGCCTGCGCAGAACCCGGTCACGGGCTACTCGGGCTGTCTCTGACTGACGATCCGGGCGCCGAGCTTCCGGGGATTGCGGCAATGCGATTAACAGGGCCGCCTGTGCTGCGGTCAACCGAGTTGCGTCTTTTCCAAACCATGCACGGGTACCGGCTCGGATACCTTCCAGATTGCCCCCATAGGGTGCGTGGGTCAGATAGAGGGTCAGGATTTGCCGTTTGCTTAACTGCTGCTCCAGGGCCAATGCGACTCTAATTTGACGAATTTTACCGCTCCAGCGCCCGGTTGAGCCATCTTCGATCAGCCGCGCGACCTGCATGGTCAAGGTTGACCCACCGGACACCGTGCGTCCATTCCAAAGGCTTTGCCCCACAGCGCGAAGCATCGCAACCGGGTCCACTCCGGCATGTGTCCAGAACCGTTTGTCTTCGTACCGGACGAGCATTGCGGTGAAATTCGGATCGACCGCACCGGGATTCAGTCTCCAAATCCCATCTTCAACGGGAAACGCACGCAAAAGGTCGCCGTTCCGGTCCCGCATCTCGACTGATGTTTCGGTCAGAACAGGGGGAAGAACTGTGGCATCGACCCAGCGGTGGACACCGTCCCGAGCCAGCGCCGTCAGATAGAGGGCACCGGCCAGAGCAAACAAAAACCGCGACGGCCTACGCATGACGGTCGTCCGGGCAGCGATATAGCGCGGCGTAAATCACTGTACCTCGACCCGACCAGTCGCTGTACGCGCGCGGTTTTGCGGGCGGTACATATCCTCGACCGAAGCCGCAGGATGATGGAAGTTGCCCGGCGTAACCGCGCGCGCGACGTAGGCCAGCGTGACTGTTTCTCGCTCGGACAGATCAACAGCGGCCAGGAAACGGTCCGAGCGGAACTCGGTATGGGTGGCATCTGACAGATCCAGCCAGTCAAGCGACCGCACATCGCCTGAACGCAACAAGCTGGGGTTGTCGATTTCGATCCCGGCAGCAAGTGGATCATCGATCATTAGCCGAGCCCCGCCACTTTCGAACGGGTTCACTGTCAGAACCGTGACAAACCTTTCACCGGTTTCAAAGCTGTTGGCGTCAATCGGATCGCCATCCATCGAGTAATATTGCCGTTCGATCGAATAACCGGTGCCACCCGCCTCCGGCGGAACCTCAGGAATCCCGGTGACTGTCATGGTGATGTCCGTTGCTTGGCCGTCACTTGCCGTGATGTTGACCTCATCCGCCTGACCAGATTGCAGAACTTGCACAAACGGACCAGACACCTGAGAGCCGTTGACGGTCAAGCCCGATCCAGTCGGATCAGACACCAGCGCATGGGCGGCCAACAGCGACCACGTTGCCTCTTGCGTGGACAATGGGGCGCGACCGGCGCTGACTCGTTGGATCATTGCGTCGCGATTGACGGCCTCGCTGCCCGCGCCCACGGCAAGGGTCAACAGACCCGCCGCATCCCGCAGGTGCGTGCCATAATCCGCGCGCCAGTAATTTTCCTGCTCATCGGGGACCTGTTCCAACATGCGAGCGGCACGGTTGAACATCGCATCCGCCCGGGTCTGATCGCCATAAGATGCCAGCGCTGCGCCCAATTGTGCAGCTGCCAATGGGGTGTCGAACGCATCCCCTTTGACATCTGCATAGTAACGCAGATCACCCATCGAGGCTGCGCCTTCTCGTGCCAGAACCATCAGGGTATAGGCAATATCCTGACCGCCTTCGTCGAAGTCGGGCGCATAGTTGACCCTGTTTCGAAGGTTATCCATGGCCTGGGCAAAGGCGCGATCCGGCACTGGGTATCCCTGAGCGCGCGCACGGGACAGGAAGTCTGTCACGTAAGCGTCCAACCAGAAATCTCCGCTGTCCGCGCGCCACAGGCCAAAGGCACCATTGGCAGCCTGACGGGTCAGGACGCTGCGAATGGACTCTGTGATGCGCCGATCCACCACCGGACCGTCCCCCAGCCCCGAGGCTTGCGCGACGGATGACAGATAAAGCAGCGGCAGGGCTTTGCTGGTGATCTGTTCCGTGCAGCCATAGGGGTAACGGTTCAACTGATCCAACAGACCGGGCGTGTCGAACTTTGCCAAAGCTCCGGCAGATAGGATGGCCTTGGCCGAACCGGGCTGGAACCCGTCAAATACGTCCTGCGAAAACAGGAAACTGTCGTCGGCCCCCAACGCGAAACGTCGTGTCTGTGCAATCACCGGATCGTTGGCACGTATGGGCATGCGCAGGGTTTGCGACAGGTCGCGACCGTCCGGTGTGGTGATCGAAACACTGATTTCGGGATCGCCAACAACGCTGGCTGTGACGGGGATGTCAAAGATCGCCTTGCCACCGTTTTCCAACACAAAGCTGGTCGGTGCCGCGCCCAGCTCCAATCCACCGGAAGCCGTCAGACCAAGTGCCATCTCTCCGGGTGTGCCATCGGCCTGAACGATCTCAAGCCGCATTCGGCTTTGATCTCCGGGGGCAAGGAAGCGCGGCAGGCTGGCGGTGACGACCACCGGATCGCGGACGATCATATCGGTTTCGGCCTGCCCGACCGCTTTGGGTGACCACGCGACAGCCATCAATCGGACAGTGCCATTAAAGGCGGGCAGGGGGATGTCCACCTCAACCTCTCCGTCCGGGCCGACCTGAACCGGGCCGCTGAACACGGCCATCAAGTCTTGCGTCGGAGGCGGGGATTGGCGACGCAAGCCGTTGTCGGCGTCACCGCCGGAACGGACGGTGCCCATCGCTCCGGTCATGCCGTCGATCAGGCGCCCGTAAACGTCGCGCAGATCCACGCCAAGACGGCGTTGCCCATAGTAATATTCCTGCGGATCCGGGCTTTCGAATCCAGTCAGGTTCAGAATGCCCACATCTACTGCAGCCAGTGTCAGCCAGACAGGGTCATTCATCGAGGCGTTCTCGACCCTAACACGGGCCTTTTGCGTTTGCCGTGGAGATGTGACCTCGGGCACATCAATTGCGACGTCCAGCTTGCGATCTGCTGGATCGATGGTGGCATGTGCTACACCCATCGCACGCGCCGGGTTTTGACCTGCTGCGACGTTCATCGGACGGATGACCGTGGCGGTGACATACGCCCCCGCGCCCCAATCTTCGGTCACTTCGATCGGGATCACGGTTTCACCTTCCGGCACGTCCACCATCTGGCGATGGATCAGCCGGTTCGACAGGATTTCGATCTGGGCAACGCCCGCCATGCGTGGGACGATCCGCAACTGCGCAGTATCACCTGCGCGATAGGTGTCACGGTCCAGCGACATCTCAAGCCGGTCCGGTGTAGTTGACGCATCCGCGGCCTGATACCAGCCTGCATAGAAATCGACGGCGGTTTCGGCATATGTGCCGTCGACGCGCTGGACGACCAGTTCATAACGGCCCCAATCCACGGGCTGCGCCAGAGTCAAAGGATCGGTAGAGATGTCCACTTCGCCGGTGGCAATGCGCGTGCGGCGGGTTGTCGGTTCCCAATTCCAGTTGCCGTACAGCTGATACCACTGATACCGCGTCTCGACCCGGTTCAGAGTCCAGCGCAGGCGCATAGGGCTGGGCGTTAGATCAGGAGCGAGGGCGACGATCTGAAACGCAGCTTCGGTACCTTCGGGAACAACCTCTTCGAACAAAGTTTTGACACCGATCACCGGCTGCGGTGGCAGGACCGGGGTAGACAGGCGACGTTCAACCGGACGGCCAGAGCCATCGGTCAATCGTGCGATGATTTCAGCCTCAATGGGCTTTCCTTCAGTCTCTAACACTGGAATTTCGACGGCTACGGTGGCCTGTCCCGCCGCATCCGTGCGCGTGTTTCCGAAATACGTGCTTTTGATCACGGCCTCAGCATCGTAGCGGCCAAAGCGGTAACCTTCGTACCCCGGAACGGTATCCGCGGCGCGCGCGATGACCTGTCCGTCAATGCTCAGGTCAGATCCCGGCGCACCAAAAAGATAGCGCGCATCTATGGAAAGCGGTGGGCTGTCGCCGGGCCGCAAGGGCGCGTCGGGTAGGGACAGATCGAAATCGATACGTTCAGGCAGAAAGTCCTCGACCAGTACCGTCTGACGCGCCAGCGCATCGCCTTTGGGATCAGATTTAATCTCAATCTTCCATGCCCCGCGCGGTACGTCGACGGCGACAGGCAGAGCAAAGACATGCCCCCCGGCAACGCCCCCGTCTGAGACAGATCGGCGGTATTCAACCCCGTCCGGGCGATACAGGATCGCGGTGAGGGGCAGCCCTTCGATTGCCTGTGCTTCACCATCTCGGGACAGCGCTGTGACATGGATGACCTCTCCGGCACGATAGGCACCCCGGTCCGTGGTCAGGAAGACATCAACCGGCCCCGCAGGCGCGCGGCCTTCGACGCCACGATCCGACAGGTCAAAGGCGGGATCGGTGAGGGACAAAAAGCTGAAATCGCGGTCCCCGGCAGAGGCCATCACCAAGGCAGGCGCACTGGCCCCTTTTCCGCGGATCAGGCCGGGATCGAAGGTGGCATAGCCGGTTTCGTCGGTCCGCGCGGTTGCAATGACCGCGTTTGCATTAGTGACCAGCGAAACCTCGACATCCTGACGCGGTGCCGCATCGCTGAGACTGCGCACCGTCACATGAAGCCCATCCGTACCAAGTGCGGTGCTGATCCCCAGATCAGACAACACAAACCACTGCGTCGCGCCGGGGTCGTCATAAGGATCAGCCCCCGGAACACGGGCTGTCAGCGCATAGATGCCTGCAGACTGGCCAGCGATGGCCTCTGCCATAGGAAGGCGCGCTGTCATGGTTTGGTTCAACTGATTGGATACCTCGGCAGTGCCGGTCCAGATATCCTCGGCAATCTGGTCCGAGAATTCCTCTTCCTGCCATTCACTGAGCGGACGGCCAAAGAAGTCCTGTTGCACCGCGCGCAACAGGTTCCGGTCACTGACCCGCCGCAGGATCAGCTCCAGCTCAGTAACGTTGACCGTTTCGACCGGCAAAGCCGCATCCGCAGATTTCGGAAGAACATAGCTGCGTCCGGGAAACCGAACCGACGGTGTGCGGTCGCGTACATAGTGGGTCAGCTCAACGTTGCGATTCAATGCCTCACCCGATGCGGCAGGCAAACCTTGGCGTAAAGTCAGGCGATAGCGCTGGCCATGCGCGACCCCATCTACGCAAAGCTGCTTTTCGTCGGCCTGAACAACCAGTCCTGTGTCGTTGCGCTGCACAAAGGGATCGTAGTCGACGCCAGCCTTGACCAGTGGCTCCGAAAACTCAACACAGATCCGGGGCGCGACCGCATCGCTCTCGACCGAGGTATCGACCACACGGAACCCGTATTTCCCGATTGCATCATCAAGCGCGGCCAGTACGTCCTCACGCGGCTGCAGCTGTTCGGCCAGCCGAAGAACGGGGATCATATCGCGGCCACGGTCCACGTCTTCCAGAGCGTTGGCCAAAGTCATCAAGGCCGTGATTTGTGATCCGGTGGCCTCGGACCGCAAGTAACCATTGATCGCGGCATTCAGTGCACGGTTTCGAAGATCGCGCCGCTCGTTCCAGCCTGAGGGATTAATGGTCAGCAACAGGCGCGCGTATTCCACCCAAAGATCCGGTGCATCGCTGAGAGACACGGCAACACCGGTCCATTGCATCGCTTGTGTCGCACTGCCCGCGCTATTCGCTGCGTCCAACACAGTTTGCAGGTCGTAACCGCCGGCAGGATGCAGGAATCCCAGGTTGCGCGCCTGATCTGTCGCCCGATTCAAATCAGAAGAACCCAGCACGCTCAACGCCGCCGCACGGGTTTTGCCCAATATCAGAGCCTGTTCCGAGGTCGTTACCTTTTGCGCGGAAAGCGCACCCTGATACGCCTCTTGCCGGGTCACCCCGTCCTTGGGAAAGCAGGCATCGGATCGCGTGTTATAAGTGAAAGCTGTGCAGCGATCATTGGCCGAGCAAGCCCGAATGCATGATTTCAGATCTGTGTCAAACACCGCATCCAGATCTGACCCATAAAAATCGGTATCCCGCGTGGTGATATAGCGGAAGTCAGGCACGGCGTTCTGCGCCACAGCGGTGACGGGCAGGATCAAGAGTGAAAAGATATAAGTTATTGAAATAAAAACAAAGCGGTGCATGCTGCCCTCCTCTTTGTGCTCAGCCTTGCATGGCGCGCGCCGGTTGCGCAACGGCTTAAACAGTTTTTCATTCTCTGCCGCGATGCTGAAATCTGTACATCCCGGAACAGATCACGATGAGTCTTGCACAAAAATTGGCACAGGAGCGGCGCGCGCGGCTGGCCGCCGAGCGTATGTTGTCGCTGAAACAGGCCGAGCTTTCGGCGGCCAACCGGAAACTCGGCCAGCATGCCATGGCCTTGACCAAACGTATCGGTGAAACACAGGCCGAGGTCGAAACCGTCCGGGATGAGAATGAAAAGGTCAAATCCGATCTGACCGTAGCTCATGCCAAGATCGAGGTGGCAGAACGTCGTCTGTGGCACTCAATTCAGACCATTCAGGACGGTTTTGCTTTTTTTGACTGCGATGGTCGCCTGATCGGGGCCAACACCGCTTATCTAAGTGTTTTCGATGGTTTGGATGAGGTGGTGCCCGGGATAACTTATCCTCGAATTCTTGAATTGCTGACAACCGAAGGCATTGTTGACATTGGGGATGAAACCGCTGACGCGTGGCGCGCCAAGATGCAAATGCGTTGGAACCGTGCCAATCCGCTACCGATCGTGTTGCAACTGTGGAATGGGCAATACATTCGTCTGATCGACCAACGGGGAAGTGGCGGCGACGTTGTCAGCCTTGCGCTTAACATCACGGCTTCGGTGCGACATGAGACTGAACTGACAGCAGCGCGTGAACGGGCCGAGGCGGCCAACCGCGCCAAATCCGCGTTCTTGGCTAACATGAGCCACGAAATCCGCACTCCGATGAACGGCATCGTCGGGATGAGCGAGCTGCTGGACGAAACCCCTTTGAACGAAGAACAGCGCTTGTACGTCAATACGATCAGAAACTCAGGTGAAGCCCTGCTTGTGATTATCAATGACGTTCTGGATTATTCGAAAATTGAAGCTGACAAACTTGTCCTGCACCCAGAACACTTCGACTTAGAGCGCTGTATTCTAGAGGTTGCGATGCTGTTGCAGCCCAGCGTACGCGACAAGGGTCTGACATTGCTGGTAGATTATGATTTGTTCCTGCCCACTCTGTTCGTCGGTGATCCAGGCCGGATTCGGCAAGTTTTAACCAACTTGGTTGGCAATGCGGTCAAATTCACGTCCGAAGGGCACGTTTTGATCCGCGTTACTGGCGTGCCTCATCCAGATGCACAAACCTGCGATATTCATGTAGCCATCGAAGACACAGGCATCGGAATCGAGCCTGAAAAAATCGGCCATATCTTTGGCGAGTTCAATCAAGTTGAAGACGAACGCAACCGCCAGTTCGAAGGTACGGGGCTAGGGTTGGCCATCACCAAACGCCTGATTTCCATGATGGGCGGCGCGGTCTGGGTCGAAAGTGAGATGGGGCAGGGGTCCTGTTTTGGGTTTCGCATATCGCTGCCCACCGCCGAAGGTCCGCAACCCGAACCTCCAGATCTGAAAGATTGTGTGAAACACGTCATGGTGGTCGAAGATATGGCCGTAAACCGGGCCATCCTTGCGAAGCAGCTCGGCCGCCTGGGTGCTGACGTCACCGTTTGTACTTCGGGGGGCGAAGCGCTGGCCAAAATAACTGATCGGGTTGAGCTGGTCCTGTGCGATCACGACCTGCCGGACATGGACGGGTTGGACCTTGCTACCTCGCTCGAGGATCGAGGCTGGGGGGATCTGCCTATGATCGTGATGTCCGCAAATCCCGCTTTGATACACGCCCATCCAGCGCGCGGTCTGGTGAGCGGCGTTTTGCAAAAACCAATCCCCCGGTCTGAACTCTATGGCAGGCTAATGGCCCTCAAAACGTCTTCCATGGCTGATTGCTTGGCAAAGCCGAAAGTTGACGAGTCCAGTAAGGGCAAAACCAAAGAAACCAATACCCGTCACATGAAAATTCTCGCGGCTGAAGACAACCGCACCAATCAACTGATCCTGAAAAAGATGGTAAAGGATTTGAATATCGACCTACGCTTTGCATCGCATGGCCTCGAAGCGGTTGAGATCTATCAGGAGTTCGAACCCGATCTGATATTCATGGATATCTCTATGCCAAAAATGGACGGGAAACAGGCCACCACGGAAATCCGAAGGCTCGAGGTTGAAACCGGCCGACACGTCCCCATTGTTGCCTTGACCGCTCACGCGATGGCAGGGGACGATGAGGGGATCCTATCTGCCGGGCTCGACCATTACCTGACCAAACCTCTGCACAAGACACTCATCCATCAAATGATCCTGCAACATCAACCAGACGACGTGACCCGCGTTGATGAAACCAATCCTGAAGAGATCAGCAGAGGCTGTAGTGACAACAAACAGGATCCTGCTTCATCTGGCTAAAAATACCTCGGGGAGCGCGAGGGGCTGGCCCCTCGCTTCCTTCCGGCCACGCAATCGCTGATCTTTGTTGTTCTACAGATGTTTTCAGGCCGCATAGGGTCTAACAAAGACCGGTTTGTCCTCTTCTGACAGGTCCGCGCGGTAGGCATAACCGCCTGTGTCGAACTCCAACAAAGCCTTGGGGTTGGTCAGGCGGTGCTGGATGATGTAACGCACCATCGCACCGCGTGCTTTTTTAGCAAAGAAGCTGACGATTTTCGGCGTACCGTTCTTATCTTCCATGAACACCGGCGTGACGACACGCAGTTTCAGCGCATTTGGGTCAACCGCGCCAAAATATTCCTGGCTGGCGCAGTTGATCAGAACATCGCTGCCAATTTCCGTGCCGTGTGCATTCAGCGCTTTGCTGAGCTGGTCGCCCCAGTAGCCATAAAGGTTCTTGCCGCGCCGGGTTTTCAGTTTGCTGCCCATCTCCAGCCGATAAGGCTGAATCGCATCCAAAGGTCGCAGCATGCCGTAAAGTCCCGAGAGGATGCGAAGGTGATCCTGGGCCCATGCCATTTCGTCCGCATCCAGAGATGCAGCCTCTAAACCTTGATAAGTATCGCCAGCAAAGGCCAGCGCGGCAGGGCGCGTGGCCTCGGCCTCGGGCGCGTCCACAAAGGCGCGATAGCGGTCGCGGTTCAGGCGTGCCAGATCGTCGCTCAGGCTCATCAGCTTTTTCAGGTCGCCAAGTGTTAGGTTCCGTGCGGTCTTTGACAGCCGGATCGCGTCATCCTGAAAGTCGGGCTGTGTGACCGCGACATCCCGCTCTGCCCAATCCAGCCGCTTGGCCGGGGAAATCACTACCAGCATATCCGCCCTCTTTCCTTGCCTGATTTGGTGTATCTAGGTCGTTTTGCGTTTTACCAAAAGTGCTTTTGTCAAAAGGCGCGGTCGACCATATGGAGAGGCAGCGTCTTTTGACAGCATTGAAACGCAAAACGAACTAGCCCGCCTCACGCAGCACGTCCAGAAAGGCAGCGCCAAACCTTTCGTGACGCCGATCACCCAGCACTGTCTCGATCCCGCGCGGATCATCCGGCCGCATCTGCGCTACCTTCGCCAGTTGCGAGGCCGAGCAGGTCAATGGCTTATCTATCCCATCGGGGCCGCGCGATAACTGAGACTGTACTTCGAGCAAACGGTCGTAAATCTCACCTTGGCCCCGCCCCGCCAGTTTGCGGCGGGCTGGGTGCACGGCCTCAACCGCGCCTGCGATGACTTCAAGGAAGGTGTCGCCATAGCGTTCCAGCTTTTTGGCACCAACACCGCCAACACGCGCCATGTCATCCAGTGTAGCGGGGCGTTTTTCAGCCATTTCGATCAAAGTACGATCAGGGAAGATCACATAGGCCGGCACACGTGCGGTTTCTGCCAAAGCGCGGCGTTTGGCCTTTAAGGCCGACAGTAACGGCGCGTCTTCCTCGGACACCATGGCTTTCACTGCGGGGCGGCGCGTGGCCTTTCGGATCGTGTCCTTGCGCAGGTTGATCTGCGCCTCGCCTTTCAGGATCGGCTTGGCAGCTTCGGTCATGCGCAATGCGCCGTGGCGTTCTGGATCTGGGCGGACCAGATCATGCCCCATCATCTGCCGGAAAATCGCTTGCCATTGAGGGCGCGACCAGTCTTTACCGATGCCCCAAGTGGACAGATCGTCGTGACGACGCGCGCGTATTTTGTCGGTCTCGTTCCCCAGCAGAATATCGATCAGATGGCCCGCGCCGAACCATTCTTCGGTGCGCAGGATACAGGAAAGGGCCATACGGACGGGGGTGGTGCCGTCGAAGACCTCGGGCGGCGTGTCGCACAGATCGCATTTCCCGCAAGCTTCGGCCTGTTCGCCGAAATAGCCCAGCAGAGTTTGACGGCGGCACACCAGCGCCTCGGCCAGACCCAGCAAAGCGTTCAGGCGGGCATGGTCGGCCATGCGGCGTTCGGGCGGGGCCAACCCTTCGTCGATCTGCGACCGTCGCAGGCGGATATCGTCGGGGCCGAATAGTGTCAGCGTCTCGGCAGGGCCGCCATCGCGCCCAGCGCGGCCAATCTCCTGATAATAGGCTTCTATGGACTTGGGCAGATCAGCATGGGCGACCCAGCGGATATCGGGTTTGTCGATGCCCATACCAAAGGCAACGGTTGCCACAACGATCAGACCATCCTCGCGGGCGAAGCGGGCCTCGACGATGCGCCTGTCCTCGGGATCCATGCCGCCGTGATAGTGGCAGGCGGTATGGCCCTCGTCGCGCAAAGCCTTGGCCAGCACTTCGGTCTTGTTGCGGGTGCCGCAATAGACGATGCCGGATTGACCCTTACGGGCAGCGGCGAAATCGAGGATCTGTTTACGCGGCCCGTCCTTGGCAGCAAAAGCCAGATGGATGTTGGGCCGGTCAAACCCACGCAGAAACTTGTGTGGTTCGATGCCGTCGAACAGTTTCTCGACAATCTCGTCTTGCGTCTCTGCATCCGCCGTGGCGGTGAAGGCAGCAAGAGGGACGTCCAGCGCGCGCCGAAGTTCACCGATCCGCAGATAATCCGGGCGGAAATCGTGGCCCCACTGGCTGACGCAATGCGCCTCGTCCACGGCAATCAGGCTGACATTGATCCGGCGCAGCATGCCTAACGCCGACCCGGCCGCCAGACGTTCCGGTGCCATGTAAAGCAGCTTGAGCCGTCCGGCCTCCAAAGCGTCCCACACCGCGTCGGTTTCTTCGGGCGTGTTGCCCGAGGTCAGCGCCCCGGCCTCGACCCCGGCCTCCTGCAACCCACGCACCTGATCACGCATCAGGGCGATCAGTGGCGATATCACTACGGTCACGCCATCTCGCAGCAGGGCGGGCAGCTGAAAACACAGAGATTTACCGCCCCCGGTCGGCATGATCGCAAGCACGTTTTCGCCAGCGGTCACGGCATCGACAATCTCTTCCTGCCCGGGGCGGAAGTCATCGAATCCAAAGACATCTCGCAGCAAGGGTGCGGAGTCGAACATCTGCGGGGTTGCCCTGTTTTAAGGTTTATCTGCTCTTAAGACAGGACAATCACATACTAAGATTCGGTGAACAAGAGGTCAGTAGAAGAACGCGGCATTGTTGGCGAGGATAATGCGAAGCGAAAACACACCGAGAAGCACAATCAGCGGTGCCAGATCCAATCCGCCCATAGGGGGCAAAAAGCGCCGAATTGGACCGTAGATCGGCTCTAATAAACGGTTCAGGCCGTACCAAATTTGCGCGACAAGTTGCTGGTGAAGGTTGAGCACCTGAAAGTTGATCAGCCAGCTCATGATGACGTGGGCGATGACTATGAACCAGACAACGCTCAGCAACATTTGCAAGATTTCGTATAGAGATTGCATGGGCACTCCGTTCTTTCACCGAAAAGAGACCTAAGCGCCCTCGTTGCAAAGAGCAAGTCTGCGCCAACTCAAAGCTTGCGAATTGAACCAAAGCCCCGTCTTATAAACACAACGATAACAGAGGCAGTGATGGCAGAGATTTCCAAACGCAGGCGCATCTGGGGCTGGTGGTTTTTTGACTGGGCCAGCCAGCCATATCACACGCTGTTGGTCACCTTTGTCTTTGGCCCATATTTTGCCGGGGTGGCAGCCGGGTATTACGCGAACAGTGGGCTGGATGCCGAAGCCGCAGCCGCACAGGCGCAGACTGTCTGGGCGAACTGTTTGACGATCACAGGGTTAATCATTGCCTTTGGCGCGCCTTTGCTGGGGGCGATGGCGGATGTGTCGGGGCGGCGCATTCCATGGATTTTTGCGTTTTCGGTCATGTACGCGGTTGGATCCGGCGCGTTGTGGTACACGATGCCCGATGGCTCGAACATGTGGCTGATGCTGTCGGCCTTTGGGCTGGGTTTCGTGGGCGCGGAATATGCGCTGATATTTATCAATTCTCAGCTACCTGATCTGGGCGACGACAGTGAAGTGGGCGAGATTTCGGGCTCGGGCTTTGCGTTTGGCTATTTTGGCGGCCTGATCTCACTGGCGATCATGTTGGCGCTGTTTGTTGAGCAGGCGAACGGGAAGACACTGATCGGGATGGAGCCTGCCTTGGGTCTAGATGCGGCGACCCGGGAAGGCACACGTTTTGTCGGCCCGTTTACGGCTGCTTGGTTCATTCTGTTTATGGTGCCCTACTTCCTGTGGGTGCGCGATGACGCACCAAGTGACAAAACAGGCAGCGTGGGCGAAGCGCTGCGGCTACTGGCGAAATCAGTGTCTAACCTGCGCCATCGCGTCAGTCTTGCCAGCTACCTCGGTTCGTCCATGTTCTACCGTGATGCGCTGAACGGGCTTTACAGCTTTGGCGGCGTCTATGCGCGGTTGGTGCTGGAGTGGGACCTGATCAAGATCGGTATCTTCGGGATTGTGAGCGTGTTAGCGGCCGCCGCGTTTTCCTGGATCGGCGGCAAGCTGGACAAGAAATACGGCCCCAAACCCGTGATCATCGTTGCGATCTGGGTTCTGATATTCGTCTGCGCCACTGTGGTCATGATGGATCGGACGCAGATTTACGGCATCCAGCTCGAAGAAGGGTCAAGCCTGCCGGATATCGTTTTCTTCGGCTGCGGTGTGTTGATCGGTGGTATGGGCGGCATTCTTCAATCGGCCAGCCGCTCGATGATGGTGCGCCATACTGATCCCGAAGCTCCGGTGGAAAGCTTTGGCCTTTATGGTCTGTCGGGGCGCGCGACCGCATTTGCGGCACCGCTTTTGATCGGAATTGCAACAACCGTGACCGGCAGTGCCCGGTTGGGGGTGTCACCCATCGTTGGGTTGTTTATTCTGGGACTATTCCTGATGCGCTGGGTCAGACCGGAAGGGGATCAGAGCAGATGATTTTAAAGCGTTTTTTGATAATCGTGGCTGCACTTGCTTTGGCGGGTACAGCGACGGCAGAGCCGTTGGCAAAGCAGTTGTTCGGGGCGCAAAGGGTCAATTCGCAACAAAAACCGGCCGCGTTCGGCAGTTATTCGCGCGGATGCGCCGCCGGATCAGTGCAATTGCCCGAAACCGGGGCCACTTGGCAAGCTATGCGTCTGTCACGCAACCGCAACTGGGGACACCCCGAGGCAATCGATTATGTCAAGGACCTCAGTAAGTTTGCCGCGAAACAGCCGGGCTGGAACGGTCTCTATATCGGGGATATCAGCCAACCACGGGGTGGGCCGATGACGTCGGGCCATCGGTCCCATCAGTTGGGTCTGGATATCGACATCTGGATGCTGCCCGGGGACAACATGCGTCTCAGCCGCAAAGCGCGCGAGAATATCTCGTCTATTTCTCTGCGTCGCGCAAATGGGGCTTTTGTCAACGGGAACTGGACGAAGCAGCACCATGCTGTTCTGCGCGAAGCCGCCAAAGACAAGCGTGTCGCGCGTATTTTCGTCTTTCCCGGTGCTAAAGTGCAAATGTGCAAGGATGAGAAGGGTAACCGCGCCTATCTGCGCAAGATCAGACCATGGTGGGGGCATCACTATCATTTTCACGTCCGTCTGAAATGCCCCCGAGGGTCGAAAGGTTGCGTCAATCAGGACCCGCCCCCCAAGGGCGATGGATGCGCTCAGGCGCAGGAATGGGTGAACAACATCCTCAATCCGCCGCCACCTGACCCGAACGCCCCAGCCCCCAAGAAACGCCGGGAATATGTTCTGGCTGATTTGCCACAACAATGCGCCGCCGTTTTGCAATCCAACTAAGCGTCTTTCTGTTTGCGGCCACGGCAGCTGTGGCGGTCGAAATCAAGTCCGCCACCCATCTGCACAGTTTTGAATGGAATAATCCGGCGGATTGGTTTGGTGGGTTTTCGGCGCTGCACGTTCTGGGCGACGGTCAACAGATACTGGTGCTGAGCGATCGGGCCAGAATAGCCACGGCTCGCGTCGACCGGGACGGAGACCAGATCACCAGCATTCATGTCTTGGATCAATGGCGGGTCTTGTCCAGTCAGGGGCGCATTATGAAAGGTGGTGTCGGCGACTCCGAAGGGCTTGCGCTGGCACCAGATGGTGGGCTCTATATCTCGTTCGAAGGGGTGCACAGGATCGCCTATTATTCAGAGCCAGGTGCCAAGGCGCGGGTTTTGCCGCGACCCCCGGGCTTTAACGACCTCGCTGACAATGGGTCTTTCGAAGGTCTTGCAATCGATGCGCGCGGCCAGCTTTACACATTGCCGGAAAAGAATCGCACCAAAGGCGGGGACATCCCGGTTTTTCGTTGGGATGGCGACGCGTGGTCAATTCCCTTTGTTTTGCCGCAACGCGATGGCTTCAAACCTGTCGGTGCCGACTTCGGCCCGGACGGAAAGTTTTATGTGCTCGAGCGTAAGCTGGGTTTTGTCGGCTTTCGCTCGCGGCTGCGTCGATGGGATGTGGCCGATGACGCACCCAGCGCCGAAGAGTTCCTGTTCGAAACAACAAAAGGCACGCATGACAACCTCGAAGGGCTGTCTATCTGGCGCGACGATCAGGGCCGTTTGCGGGCCACGATGATCTCGGATGACAACTTTCTGGCCCTGCAGCGAACCGAATTGGTGGAATATCTGCTGCCCGATTGACAGAGCCACGGCAAAGGTCTAAACGCACGGCTTGCCTTGGGACGGTCCCTTGGCCAAGTCGCCGCTACCTTGTCAAAACGGGCATCAAAACATGCAACGCGCTTACATTCCCGGCATCATTGCCATGGCCGCCATTGTTGTGGCCTCAAACATCCTGGTCCAGTTCCTGATCCTTGACGGGCTGTTGACCTGGGGTGCTTTCACTTATCCGTTGGCCTTCCTGGTCACTGACATCATGAACCGCGTTTATGGCGTGGGTCCGGCCCGCAAGGTCGTGTTCGCCGGGTTTGTCACCGGCATCATCTGTTCGCTGATCGGCAGTCAGATCATGCTGCAAGGCGACGGGTTTGAATACGCCGCCGTACCGCTGCGGATCGCAGTCGCCTCGGGCACAGCCTTCCTGATCGCGCAACTGACTGATGTCACTGTGTTCAATGCCATGCGCGGCGGCCGATGGTGGCGCGCGCCCCTGGTCTCGACGCTGGTTGGATCAGCGCTCGATACCGCCATCTTCTTCACCATCGCCTTCTCGGCCTCGGTCACCTTCTTTAGCGCTAATGCAGACGCCGCGATCAACTGGGCGTGGGAGCCTGTGCCGTTTATGCTGTCCGGCCCGATGGCCCCGCTGTGGGTGACGCTGGCTTTTGCAGACTGGCTGGTGAAACTGTCGCTGGCGCTGATTGCTTTGATCCCGTTCAAAGTCATTGTTGCTCGGCTGACTGCCGCACAGCCTGCGTAAAAAAAGTGCTTTGAGAATGGCGCATCTTGTGTCAGGCTCAAAGTTAACCGCAACAGATAGAAAAGGAGGTGATCCAGTGTCAAGAAAGAGATTGGAGAGAGGTGTCGGAACAACCGGGGGGAAAGCCTGCTAGGGCAGCCCTTGGCGGAGCGCTCGCTCCGGCTGGTCGATTGATCTAACCGACCCGACCTCCTGAACTTTCGAAGGGCCGTCCCACAAGGGGCGGCCCTTTCTGTTTCCACCCGTGCCCTGTAAGGTCCGCGTCATGTTGCGCATCACTGACGATATCATCCTGCAAGACTGGGAAATGACCGAAAGCTTTGTCCGTTCTTCCGGTCCCGGTGGGCAGAACGTCAACAAGGTTTCCACGGCTGTTGAACTGCGGTTTGAAGCGGCACGGTCCCCCTCTTTGCCGGATCCGGTCAAGAACCAATTGAAACGGCTGGCCGGGCGGCGCTGGACCAAAGAGGGCGCAATCATCATCCAATGTGAAGAAACCCGTTCTCAGGCGCGTAACCGTGAAATTGCCCGGGCACGGCTGGCCGAACTGATCACCCGCGCGCTCGTTAAACCCAAACGGCGCATCGCAACCAAGCCGACCTATGGGTCGGTCAAGCGCAGGTTGGCGGCCAAGAAGGCGCGCGGCGACGTCAAAGCGCTGCGGGGCAAGGTCTCAGAAGAATGATCTGGCATCTTTTCGATGCGTTGTTACTCTGCCCCTGACAGGCAGGAGGGTAACGCCATGAGGCTGGAGGGAAAAACCGCAATCGTAACCGGTGGAGCATCCGGGTTCGGCGCGGGGATCGTGCAGAAGTTCCTGGACGAAGGCGCGCGCGTCATGATCGCGGATATCAATGGCGAAGCGGCGCTGGATTTTGCAAACACCCTGGGTGAACAGGCAATCGGACACCAGGTTGACGTTGCAGACGGGGCTTCGGTTCAAGCCATGGCAGATACCGCAAGGCATCAGTTCGAAGATCTGGACATTCTGGTGAACAACGCAGGTGTCACGCATTTGCCGACCCCGCTCGAAGATGTCGCCGAAGACGATTTCGACCGCGTGTTCAATGTAAACATGAAATCGGTCTATCTGACCGCCCGCGCGTTTGTCCCGGCGATGAAAGCACGCGGGGCAGGTGCGATCCTGAACGTGGCCTCAACGGCTGGGTTATCCCCGCGTCCCAACCTGAATTGGTATAACGCCTCAAAAGGCTGGATGATCACGGCAACCAAGACCATGGCCGTGGAACTCGCCCCGACCGGTGTGCGTGTGAACGCGATCTGTCCTGTGGCCGGAGAAACACCGCTGCTGAAATCCTTCATGGGCGAAGACACGCCCGAGATTCGCGCCAAATTCCTGTCGACCATCCCGCTGGGCCGTTTCTCCACACCAGAAGACATGGCCAATGCCGCCTGTTTCCTCTGCTCGGACGAGGCCTGCATGATCACGGGTACAGCGCTTGAGGTTGACGGTGGCCGCTGCATCTGATCCGCTCTTCATCTGGCTAAAAATACCTCCGCCGGAGGCAGCGCGCTTGCGCGCTTTTCGACCTGAACATCGAAGCAAAAAATGACACCCGGACCCAAAAACCTGATCACCGATATCCCCGGCCTGATGGTCGGCAACGCGCAGGACGACACGCTGAAATCCGGCGCGACAGTCTTGACGGCGCAGGCTCCTTTTGTGGCTTCGGTCCATGTGATGGGGGGCGCACCCGGGACGCGCGAAACCGATCTTCTTGCACCAGACAAAGCCGTGACACATGTGGATGCGATTGTATTGTCTGGCGGCTCTGCCTTTGGACTGGATGCCTGTTCCGGCGTCTCAGACGGGCTGCGCAAAAGGGGGCGGGGGTTTCCGGTTGGCGACGTCACTGTGCCCATAGTCCCAGGGGCGATCCTGTTCGATTTGCTCAACGGTGGTGACAAAAACTGGGTTGAAAACCCGTATCGTGCCTTGGGTCGCGCAGCGTACGAGGCAGCGTCGGATCAATTCGATCTCGGCTCAGCAGGCGCAGGCACCGGAGCCTTAGCTGCGATGCAAAAGGGCGGGCTGGGCTCTGCGTCGTGTGTTCTGGACAGTGGCACCACTGTTGGCGCGCTGGTTGCAGCCAATCCGCTGGGCAGTGTGACCACACCGGGTGATCAATATTTCTGGGCGGCACCTTTTGAAATCGGCAACGAATTTGGCGGTTTAGGGCCTGATACCAATGCCGCTCTTGGTACTCCGCAAGAAAGCCGCAAGGCGCAGGCGATGAAATCTGCAAACCCGGCCAAGACAAATACGACCATTGCCATCGTCGCAACCGATGCAGCCTTGACCAAGCCCCAATGTCAGAGGATGGCCGTTGCCGCCCATGACGGCATTGCCCGTGCAATTGTGCCCGCCCATACACCGGGCGACGGCGATCTGGTGTTTGCCGCCAGCACCGGTCGGCGACCCTTATCAACCGAAGCTGAGCTGGGGTTGATTGGTCACGCTGCTTCGATTTGTCTGGCACGGGCCATTACGCGGGCGGTGTATCTGGCGACACCGGCCGTAGGCGACCTTTTGCCCTGCTGGTCCAGGGTACATGACATAAGTTAAGGACATCCCATTTGTCGCAGTGGCACAGTAAGCCTGCGCGGCAATCTGCGCGTTGACTCTTTTTTGCGCCGAAGGTCCATTCGGTGCAGCAAATTTGTATCGGAGCAATAGCTATGAATCGCATCCTCGCTACCGCAATTGTCGGCCTTCTGGCCCTGCCCGCCTATGCTGAAGGCGATGCCGAAGCCGGTAAGAAAGCCTTCAACAAATGCAAGTCCTGCCACCTGATCGCTGACCCGGAAGGCGAAGTGATTGTCAAAGGCGGTAAGACTGGCCCGAACCTGTATGGCATCGCTGGCCGCACCGCTGGCACATATGAGGGCTTCAAATACGGTGACAGCATCGTTGCCGCGGGCGAAAAAGGCCTGGTTTGGGACGAGACGACCTTTGTCGAATACTCGCAAGATCCCAAAGCTTTCCTGAAATCCTATCTGGATGACACTGCGGCCAAGTCGAAAATGACCTTCAAGCTGAAAAAAGGCGCTGAAGACGTCTATGCCTATATCGTCAGCGTTTCAGGCGAATAAGCTTTAACGCAAGGTGCAACAGCACAAGGACCAAAGGCCGCAGCCCCTGCGGCCTTTCGTGCGATTGATGCCGGGGCAAATCACAGCCACTTTGGTATCAGGCAGGTGGTTTCCACCCGTCGCACAGCCAGACCGATCCGGCGGCAGCTAAACTCACAACAACCGCCCGGTAAATGGACTGGCAGCAGGAGAGGACAGATGGGAATCATGATCCCGGCCTGGGTCGATGGCGAATTGACCCCTGTGGACAAGCTCGAAGCGCATGAAAAAGGGCTCAAGCACAAGGCTGTGTCCGTGTTTGTTGTGCGCGGAACGGAAATTCTGCTGCAACGTCGCGCAATGGGCAAATACCACACGCCCGGCCTGTGGGCGAATACCTGTTGCACGCATCCGGATTGGGATGAAAGCTCGTCGACCTGTGCCGTGCGCCGTCTGCGCGAAGAACTTGGGATAACCGGTCTCTATCCAGAATACCGGCACCGTCTGGAGTACCACGCGGATGTCGGCAACAACATGGTTGAAAACGAAGTTGTCGACGTCTTTCTGGCCCATGTTCGCGGGCAGCTAAAGATCGAGCCTAACCCTGACGAAGTCATGGATATCCGCTGGATCGACTATCATGATCTTCTGGCCGAAGTGACCCGTCACCCGGATCGTTTCACGCCATGGCTCAAGATCTATCTGCACAAATATGCTGACACGATTTTTGGCCCTGATCTGATCATTTCTGCCAAATCCTGATGCAGTTGGGAAAACCCTGCCTTGCAAGGTCGGCGCAAGCCGCCTAAATCAACGCGTCATGGCCAAGCAGAAGACAGACCCGAATTACAAGGTAATCGCCGAAAACCGGCGCGCCCGCTTCGATTACGCGATCGAAGAGGATATCGAGTGCGGCATTGTCCTGGAAGGGTCCGAGGTCAAATCCCTGCGTGCTGGCGGGTCGAACATTGCGGAAAGCTATGCTTCGGTCGACGACGGGGAACTGTGGCTGATCAACAGCTACATCGCGCCTTACGAGCAGGCCAAGGTGTTCAAGCACGAAGAACGTCGTCGTCGTAAGCTGTTGGTGTCACGCAAGGAACTGTCGAACCTGTGGAACGCGACCCAGCGTAAGGGGATGACGCTGGTGCCGCTGGTCCTGTATTTCAACCACAAGGGTCGGGCGAAGATTAAAATCGGCATCGCCAAAGGTAAAAAGATCCACGACAAGCGCGAGACGCAGGCCAAGCGCGATTGGTCACGTCAGAAGCAGCGGCTTTTGAAAGATCACAGTTAGACCGCGCTGGCTTGATGTGACCGAGTATAATCTGCTGCGTTGCCTACACTTGCGGAAAAGGTCGGCAAGCGGCCTGTGATGCCCTATGGCTTTGCCCTTAAAGATGGCTTTCGCCATTCGAACCGTTCCACAGCGCTGTCCAGCGGCACTTCCGTCAATGCGGCCGTGTAGTTGCTGACGACCTTGTTTGCGATGCCCAAAACAACCTCTAGCGCGTTTTGCTGAGTGTATCCGGCGGCCAGAAATTTTTTCAGATCCGCTGGCGCGATGCTGCCCCGGGTGCGTACCATGGATTTGGTGAATTCATGCAGCGCATTGAGCTTTTCGTCGGGCAGTGTGTCGCCAGAGCGCAGGCTTTCCACAGCATCAGGCGTCAGCCCGGCCATTCGCGCCAATTTTGTGTGCCAGGGAACGCAATACTCGCAGTTGTTCTCGAAATTCACTGTTAGATACACCACTTGCTGCTCTGCCGCCGTCAGTGTTGTTTTGGCAAACTCGTCCAGACAATCCAGGTAGGTCTGAAGCAATTGCGGCGACAGCGCCATAACGCCCTGCAAATTCGGAATCACCCCGTAGTCTGCTTTGGCCTTGTCCAGGAATGGCTTCGCGTCTTCGGGTGCGTTGTCGGGAGTGAGGACTTCAAAAGATGTCATAGCGCTTCCTGCAGGGATTGCGTTGCACGTCAGCCCACGCCAGCGGCGCAGACATGTTTCGGAAAACAATTCTATGGATCAAAACGCCATTGCGGCCTGTACTGCGCGTTGCCAGCGGGCATAGGCCGCATCGCGGTCGTCCTGCGCCATTTTTGGCTCAAACCGCGTGTCCAGCCGCCATGTGTCAGCAAACCCATCTTGATCGGGATAAACACTGGCCTTCATGCCAGCCAGCCATGCAGCCCCCAATGCAGTTGTTTCCTGCATCACCGGACGATCCACCGGCGCGCCCAGACAGTTCGACAGACCCTGCATGGTCCAGTCAGACGCACTCATCCCGCCATCGACGCGCAGGATGACATCGGTGTCTGCCCCCCAGTCGCCCTGCATGGCATGCCACAGGTCGCGGGTTTGGAATGCGATGCTTTCCAGCGTGGCGCGCGCGATCTCAGCCCGGCCCGAGCCACGGGTCAGTCCGAACATCGCGCCACGGCAATCGGGTTTCCAATACGGTGCGCCCAATCCGGTGAAGGCCGGCACAAGAATGACATGTTGGTTCGGATCTGCCTGAGCGGCAAGATCACCGCTTTGAGGTGCCGAGTCGATGATCTGCAGTGCGTCGCGCAGCCATTGCACGGCAGCTCCGGCGATAAAGATCGATCCTTCCAGCGCATAGGTACGCTGTCCATCCAACTGATAGGCAACGGTCGTCAACAGGCGGTTTTTCGACTGAACCGGCTGCGCGCCCGTGTTCAGCAACGCAAAGCAGCCCGTGCCATAGGTGGATTTCATCATGCCTGGCTGGAAACAGGCCTGCCCGATTGTGGCGGCCTGCTGGTCTCCTGCAACGCCCAAAATAGGAATGTCACCCCCGAATAAAGTGGTGGAGGCAAAATTCGCAGCGCAATCAAGCACGTCAGGCAAGATGGTCAGGGGTACATCCAGCAGGTCGCAAATCTCGGCGCTCCATGTGCCTTTGTGGATGTCAAACAAAAGGGTGCGGGCGGCATTGGTGGCATCTGTGGCATGGACACGGCCTTCGGTCAGTCGCCAGATCAGGAAACTGTCGATCGTGCCAAACAGCAACTCTCCGGCTTCGGCCCTCTCACGCGCGCCCGAAACGGTATCCAACAGCCATTTCACCTTGGTGCCCGAGAAATATGGGTCCAGCAGCAATCCGGTTTGAGCGGTGACGTCATCTTCGCACCCGGCCTGTTTGTAGCGGGCGCAGATATCGGCGGTGCGGCGGTCCTGCCAGACGATGGCGTTGTGGATCGCTTTGCCGGTGTGTTTGTCCCAGACGACGGTCGTCTCACGCTGGTTGGTGATCCCGATCCCGGCGATCTGATTGGCGGAAATGCCGGTGGCTTCCATCACCTCGCGGCACACGTGCAAAACACTGGACCAGATATCTTCGGGGTCATGTTCAACCCAACCTTCCTGAGGGAAGTGCTGGGGAAACTCTTGCTGTGCGGTGCTAACTGGCTGCATTTGCGCATCAAAAAGTATGGCGCGCGAGGACGTGGTGCCCTGATCGATTGCCAGAATATAGGTCATGTCCGCTCTCCCCCGGTCTCGTTTCGCGGGACTTTAGCGCAAACAATGGCGCAGGGGCCAGAGTAGAAATCAGGCTGGATCAACCGGGATATTATCGATCAGACGAACGCCATCGGCCCATGCGGTTACGAACAGGCGGGCTGGCCTGCTGGCACTGGGCAGGCTTTCCAGCGTCTCGGCGCAGCGCAGGTCCACGTATTCGACCTCTGAAAACCCGGCGGCCAGCAAGCGCGCTTTGGCATTTTGCGCCAAAGTTGCGAAATCACCGCCCTCGGCCAGATTTTGTGCGACCTGCTGCATGACCTTGTTCATATGTTCTGCGATCTTTAGCCCATCAGGGGAAAGCAGAAGGTTGCGGGACGACATCGCCAGCCCAGAAGGCTCGCGCACAGTCGGGCAGCCGATCACCTCGATTGGAATGTCCAAATCGCGGGCCATACGGCGGACAACCAGCAGCTGTTGGTAGTCTTTTTCCCCGAAATAGGCTCGATCTGCTTGCGTTTGGAAAAACAGCTTGGCGACAACGGTGGCTACGCCCTCGAAATGGCCTGGGCGGAAAGGGCCTTCCATCATATCGGTCAGGCCAGCAACCGTAACTGTGGTTGAAAAGCCGTCAGGATAGACTTCCTGCGGATCAGGCACATAGATCGCGTCCACGCCGTAAGGGGCCAGTTTTTTGGCGTCTTCATGTTCGGTACGGGGGTAATTGGCCAAATCTTCGGGGTTGTTGAACTGTTTGGGGTTCACAAAGATCGTCACGATGACCCGGTCACACCCTTCCTTTGCGGCCTGCGCCAGCGACAAATGCCCTTCGTGCAGCGCACCCATGGTCGGAACCACGCCGATCGCATCGCCATTGCGGTGCCATTCAGTGGTTTTGGCGCGCAGCTCTGCCAGAGACCGCAAAATCGGCGCGGTCATGCTTTGGCCCCTTTGGTCGGAGCCTGATCTGTAAAGACATGTTCGTCTGCCGGGAAGGCCCGTGAGCGCACCTCGGCGGCGTATTCCGCGATGGCAGCCTCGGCCAGTGGGCCCAGCTCGGCATAGCGTTTGACAAACTTGGGTTTGAAGGCGGTGAAAAAACCAACCATGTCGTCCACGACCAGTATTTGCCCGTCACAGCCTGCGGATGCGCCGATTCCGATGGTTGGGATCGCGACCTCTTCGGTGATCTGGTCTGCCAGTCCTTGGGGAACTTTTTCCAGAACGACTGAAAACGCACCGGCCTCGGCCACGGCGCGGGCATCTGCGATAACGGCTTCTGCCTGCTCGGCACGACCCTGCACCTTGTAGCCACCCAGCGTGTTGATCGACTGTGGCGTCAGCCCGATATGAGCCATCACAGGGATGCCGCGCTTGACCAGAAAGCGGATGGTTTCAGTCATCTCAACGCCACCTTCCAGCTTCACGGCCCCAGCACCTGTTTCCGCCATAAGGCGCGCGGCATTGCGGAAGGCATCGGCCGGAGAGTGTTCGTAGCTGCCAAACGGCATGTCGATGACCATCATCGCCTTATCCAATCCGCGCGATACAGCTTGACCGTGCAGGATCATCATCTCCATCGTAACGCCTAGCGTGGATTCCAGCCCGTGCAGCACCATGCCGACGCTGTCGCCCACCAGAACAAAGTCGCAATGCGCATCCATCAGACGTGCCATGGGCGTGGTATAGGCGGTTAGCGAGACCAAAGGCGCGCCGCCTTTTTGGGCGCGAATATCCTCGGCATTCGGGGCTTTCTTGCGGGCGGTGGCGCTCATGTGTCGCTCCTGCAGGTATTATGTTGCAGTGCGGCATAGCAGACCGGATAGGTCCAAAGAAACCCCGGTTGCGCGAACATTCCCTTGATTGACCTCAGGTTTACAGGAAAACTGTTGATAAAACGGCCCTGAAATCAAGGGCACAACCAGTTTCAGTAGGGAGAGTTCACATGACAAAATTCATGTTCAGGACGTTTGCGTCGACCCTGGCGGTGGGCGTTGGTCTGCTTGCCACGCAGGCCTATGCCAAATCGGACATCACCATTGCGATGCAGCTTGAACCCCCGCATCTGGACCCCACCAGCGCGGCGGCGCAGGCCATTGACTCGGTGGTCTATACAAACATTTTCGAAGGACTGACCCGTTTTATGGGCGATGGCTCGGTCGTGCCCGGCCTAGCTGAAAGCTGGGAGATTTCTGACGATGGTATGGTTTATACCTTCAGACTGCGCGATGGTGTGACCTTCCATGACGGCACAACTATGGACGCCGAGGACGTCAAGTTCACCCTTGATCGCGCCACCGCCGAAGACAGCGCGAACGCCCAGAAGGCGCTGTTTGCGGGGATTGAAAGCGTTGAAGTTGTCGATCCGCTGACCGTTAAAGTCACTCTTTCGGAACCGAACGGCAATTTCCTGTTCAACCTGGCTTGGGGGGATGCGGTCATTGTCGCGCCCGACAGCATCGAAAACATCAAGACCAACCCAGTTGGCACCGGGGCCTACACCTTTGGCAACTGGGTCCAGGGCGACAGCATCACGCTGAACCGCAACCCCGACTATTGGGGCGATCAGCCCGCGTTAGAGACTGCTACATTCAAGTTTATCTCGGATCCAACCGCCGCTTTTGCGGCCATGATGGCCGAGGATGTGGACGTATTTGACAACTTCCCTGCGCCGGAAAACCTGCCGCAATTCGACGCCGATCCGCGCTTTCAGGTTCTGGTTGGTACAACCGAGGGTGAGACGATCCTGTCCACCAACAACAAACAGCCGCCGTTTGACGACATTCTTGTCCGGCAGGCCATGGCTCATGCCATCGACCGGCAGGCGATTATCGATGGTGCGATGTTCGGCTATGGCACGCCGATTGGAACCCATTTTGCACCGCATCATCCGGCCTATGTCGATTTGACTGGTGAGTCTGCCTATGACCCGGAACAGGCAAAGGCGCTGCTTGCCGAGGCCGGTTTTGAGAATGGGTTCGAAACTACGCTTCACCTGCCGCCGCCGTCTTATGCACGCCGGGGCGGTGAGATCGTTGCCGCGCAACTGGCCGAGGTCGGCATTACGGCCGAGATCATCAATGTCGAATGGGCGCAATGGCTGGAATCGGTGTTCCGGGGCAAGGATTTTGGCCTGACGATTGTCAGCCACACCGAACCCATGGATATCGGAATTTATGCGCGGCCAGATTATTACTTTCAGTATGAAAGCACTGATTTTCAGGCGCTGATGGATACTTTGAACGCCACCACTGATCCCGATGAACGCACACGACTGCTGGGTGAGGCCCAGCGTCTGATCTCCACCGATTATGTAAACGGCTATCTGTTCCAATTGGCCAAGCTGGGCGTCGCAAAGGCCGGTGTGCAAGGATTGTGGGCAAACGCACCCACTGCGGCGATCGACCTGACACAGATCAGTTGGTCTGAATGATACCTATGCCGGGGCTGTCTAGCGCGGCCCCGGTGTTACGCTCTTTTCGGGTGTCTCTTGTTATGTTCGTGTTTCGTAGTTTTTACCTTCTGTTGCTAGCCATTGGCCTTGTGTCGAATGCGCCGAACATCGCTGCGGCGCAAAACGCGTTGGGTGGGCGGTTGGATGCCTTGACTGGCACACCGGAGAACCCGCTTGAGGTGGGCATAGGCATCCGCATCGACCAGATCACCAGCGTCGACCAAAAGGCGGAAAACTATGGCGCTGTCGTGGTTTTACGGGTCGAATGGACGGATCCCGCGATGGTTTTTGATCAAGCCGAGATCGGGCGCGAGATCCGAGTATTCAGCCCGCCGGATCTGGCGGATCATGCCGCCGACATCGGTACCGTTTTGCCCGCCTTCGTCATCCACAACCAGCAGTCCAACAAGTGGATACACGAATCTGCGGCATCCCTGCGGTATGACGGGCATGTGGTTTATGTCGAGAAATCCTCGCTGACATTACAGGCACCGCATTTTGATTTCCGTAAATACCCGTTCGATACGCAGGAGTTTCACTTCGAAGTCGTATCAATCTTTCCCTCTGACTACGTGAAATACCGCCCGCTCGAGGACTATTCGGGACTTGGCGATCTGTTGGGCGAAGAAGAGTGGATTTTGGACAATGCACGTCTGGAAGCAACCAAGGTCACAGGTTTGTCCGGCAGAGAAAGCGATCAGGTCGCGCTTGTCTTCGAAGGCAACCGGCACCTGACCTACTACGTCATTCGGGTATTCTTGCCGATGCTGGTTCTGATTTCGGTCGGCTGGGCGCTGTTCTTCCTTGATGAATACCGCCGCAGGATCGAGATTGCGGGCGGCAATCTGCTGGTCTTTGTTGCATTCAACTGGGCGATCTCGGCAGATTTGCCAAAGCTTGGATATCTAACCTTTCTGGATTTTGTTCTGCAATGCATGTTCCTGATGACCGGGGCCTTGATTGTGTTCAATGTGGCGTTGCGGAAACTCAAAGTGTCCGGGAAAGAAGGCGCGGCGCGGACGCTGGACAATTACGCGATCAAGTGGATCTATCCTTTGGGCTATGCCGCAATCGTGGCCTACGCGGTTTTCGCCTACCTTCTGGTGCCTTAGATGCTGGACCCGTGCCTGATGTGACCCTAACGTGGTGCCAATGCTCCGCTATGCCCTTAAACGCCTGATTTCGCTGTTGATCAGCCTGGCTGTCGCCTCGGTCGTCATCTTTGCGGTGATCGAGGTCGCGCCGGGCGATCCGGCCTCGTTCATGCTGGGCGTGAACGCGCAAGAGGATACACTTGCCGCGTTGCGGGCTGAACTGGGCCTGGACGGGTCAAAAGTGCACCGGTATCTCAACTGGGTCGGCGGAATGCTGGTGGGGGATTTTGGCACGTCCTACACGTACCGCACGCCGGTGTCCCAGATGATCGCAGACCGGCTATGGGTATCGCTGCCGCTGGCACTTTACGCGCTGACACTGTCAACTTTGATCGCGTTTCCCGCCGGAATCTACGCCGCCGCCCGCCGGGGCAAGCCGGGGGATCTGGCGGTAATGGGCGCCACTCAGTTGGGCATTGCCGTGCCCAATTTCTGGTTTGCGATGATGCTTGTGCTGATCTTCGCCATCAACCTGCGCTGGTTCAATGCAGGCGGGTTTGTCGGTTGGAGCAACGGGTTGTGGGCCGGACTACATTCGCTGACCCTGCCCGCAATCGCACTGGCCTTGCCACAGGCGGCTATCCTCGCTCGCGTGATGCGGTCGGCTCTGTTGGATATTCTGGGCGAGGATTTCATGCGCACCGCCCGGGCCAAGGGGTTGTCCCGCCGTCAGGCGCTGTGGCGGCACGGGGTACGAAATGCGCTGATCCCGGTGCTGACCATCATCGGCTTGCAGTTTTCCTTTCTGCTGGCCGGGTCGATCATCATCGAACAGGTGTTCTACCTGCCGGGCCTTGGGCGACTGGTGTTTCAGGCCATCTCGGCTCGTGATCTCATCGTAGTTGAATCGGTGGTCATGTTACTGGTCTTTGCCGTAATCACCGTGAATTTTCTAGTCGATCTGGCTTATGCCGCCGTCGACCCAAGGCTGAGGAGCAGGACATGAGCCGCAACCTGTTTCTGGGCGCTTGTTT
The DNA here is from genome assembly GCF_013034525.1 of Ruegeria sp. HKCCA5929. NCBI lineage: Bacteria > Pseudomonadati > Pseudomonadota > Alphaproteobacteria > Rhodobacterales > Roseobacteraceae > Ruegeria > Ruegeria sp. HKCCA5929. The sequence goes on along the minus strand of NZ_WQGE01000002.1, from coordinate 581,013 downwards.
GTCTTCTCTGGTGGTTTTGGCCGCGCTGATTTCGTTTGTCTGGACCCCCTATGATTACTCGGCCTTGAGCATTCCAGAGAAACTTCAGCCCCCAAATGCGCAGCACTGGTTCGGTACGGATCATTTCGGGCGTGACATGTTTTCGATGATCATGGTTGGTGCGCGCACGTCCATTGCGGTGGCTTTGGTGGCCGTGGGGATCGGTATGGCGCTGGGGGTCCCACTTGGCCTGACAGCCGCGGCCCGCAAAGGATCGTGGTTGGATGAGGTCATCATGCGCGGCAACGATCTGGTTTTTGCCTTCCCCTCGCTGGTTATCGCCATCCTCATCACCGCCGTGTTTGGTGCCGGAGCGATTAACGCCATCATTGCCATCGGCATTTTCAACATCCCCGTTTTTGCCCGTATCACCCGAGGCGCAGCCTTGTCGCTGTGGGAGCGCGAGTTCATCCTTGCCGCGCGCGTATCGGGAAAAGGGGCAGCGCGGATATCGGTCGAGCATATCCTGCCCAATGTCGCCAACCTGCTGATCGTGCAGGGCACCATTCAGTTCAGTCTTGGAATTTTGGCTGAGGCCGGTCTGTCCTACGTCGGTCTGGGGGCGCAGCCGCCCACGCCAAGTTGGGGCAGAATGCTGGCGGATGCGCAGACAATGGTCAGTTTTGCCCCGCATTTGGCTCTGATTCCAGGCGTGGCGATTATCGTCACCGTCTTGGGCCTGAACCTGTTGGGCGACGGGTTGCGGGATTGGCTGGATCCCCGGATCAGGGTGGCGCGGGCATGAGTTTGTTGCGCATCAAGAACCTGTCACTGTCGATCCTTGGGACATCGATCCTGAAACAGGTCGACCTGTCCATCGATCACGGTCAGATCGTCGCCGTCACGGGCGAGAGCGGTTCGGGTAAATCCATGACGGCCTTGGCTGTGATGCAGTTGCTTCCGAACGGAGCAGAGGTAGACGGCTCGCTCCAACTGGAGGGCAAAGATCTGCTGACCCGGTACGAGGCCCAGATGTGTGCTTTGCGCGGCGCATCCATCGGGATGGTTTTTCAAGAGCCGATGACAGCGCTCAACCCCGTTAAAACCATTGGCGATCAGGTGATGGAAACGATCCTGATCCACAAGGCGATGCCTCATTCCCAAGCCCGGGTGCGCGCTCAAGAGGTTCTGACCCGCGTCGGTTTACCTGCCGATCGGTTCCCTTTATCCCGTTACCCGCATGAGCTGTCTGGTGGGCAGCGCCAGCGCGTTGTGATCGCCATGGCCATCGCCCTGCGCCCCAAGCTGTTGATCGCGGATGAGCCCACTACGGCGCTGGATGTCACCACGCAGGCGCAGATCCTTGATTTGCTCAAGGGGCTGGTGCGCGAATATGACATGGGTCTGCTGATGATCACCCATGATCTGGCTGTGGTCGCGGATATGGCTGACCAGATCACCGTCATGCGTCACGGCGAAGTGGTCGAAAGCGGCGCGACCAATCATCTGTTGCACAACATGCAGCACCCCTACACCCGTATGCTGTTTGAGGCGTCCGGTCATCAGGTCACGCTGCCGGAACCGCCGCAGCCGCAGCCGTTGTTGGAGGTGAGCCAGGTCGTGCGTGAGTATCGCCTGCCCCGGAAGGGCTTGTTTGACAGGCCGCATCATCACCGGGCTGTGGATGGTGTGAGCTTTACCCTCAATCGAGGAGAGCGTTTGGGGCTTGTGGGCGAGTCTGGCTGTGGAAAATCGACCCTAACAAGGGCTATCTTGGGGTTGGAAGAGGTGCAATCGGGCCAGATTCGACTGGGCGGGCAGCCTGTGTTCACAGGCCACAAACCCAACCTTGCGGTGCGCCGGAAGATGCAGGTGGTTTTCCAAGACCCCTTTGGCAGTTTCAACCCGCGCCACCGTGTTGCGCGTCTGATCACCGAACCGTTCCATCTGCTGGACACCCCGCCGACCGGATCAGACCGCCAGGATCGGATCGCTGAGATGCTGACAGCGGTCGGCCTCAGCCCGGATGACGCGGGTAAGTACATTCACGAATTCTCGGGCGGGCAGCGTCAGCGGATTGCCATCGCGCGGGCGCTGATTATTCAGCCCGAGTTGATCTTGTTTGACGAAGCTGTTTCGGCGTTGGACGTGTCGGTCCGAGCGCAAATCCTGGATCTGCTGGCCGAGCTTTGCGACGCCTACGACCTGACCTATCTGTTCATCAGCCATGACCTGAGCGTTGTGCGCACCGTCACCGATCGCGTGTTGGTGATGCAATCCGGTCAGATCGTTGAACAGGGCGAGACCAATCAGGTCTTTGAAGCGCCACAACACCCCTACACACAAACTCTGATCGCAGCCGCACCGCGATTGCCAGAGATAGAAATGATATCGGCCTAAATCTCCTGATTAGAGCCTGAAATGGAGGCAAAATTGACGCAAAAGATATGGTTCGACCCCGCTCTTTGCCTGATTGATGGACGCTGGGTGCCCGCGTCCTCGGGTGAATCCCTGCCGCTCATTAACCCCTCGGACGGGACCGAAATCTGCCGGATCGCACGTGGTTCAGAGACAGATGTCGATGCCGCAGTTCAAGCGACTCAAGCCGCATTGCAGGGCGATTGGGGGCGTAAAACGGCGTTGGAGCGGGGGCGTATTCTTACGAGGTTGGGTCAGCTGGTGCTGGAACGGGTCGAGGATCTTGCGCAGCTTGAGTCGATGGATGTGGGCAAGCCGCTTACGCAAGCCCGTGCCGATGCTGTTGCGCTGGCCCGGTATTGCGAGTTCTATGGCGGCGCAGCGGACAAGGTGATGGGAGAGACCATCCCCTATCTTGATGGCTACACCGTTTATACGCTGCGAGAACCGCATGGGGTGACGGGCCATATCGTGCCGTGGAACTACCCGATGCAGATCATTGGGCGTTCGGTCGGGGCGGCGCTGGCCATGGGCAATGCGTGCGTTCTGAAACCTGCAGAGGAAGCTTGTTTAACGGCACTGGCTTTTGCTCATCTGGCGCAGCAGGCGGGCTTGCCTGCCGGTGCTTTGAACGTCGTACCCGGCCTGGGGGCTGAGGCGGGCGCAGCGCTGTCGGCGCATCCAAGTGTGAACCATATCTCGTTTACGGGCTCTGTCGCTACCGGGGCATTGGTGCAACAGGCCGCAGGGCGCAATGTGGTGCCCGTGACTCTGGAACTGGGCGGAAAATCCCCGCAACTGGTCTTTGACGATGCCGATCTGGACGCGGCGCTGCCGTTTTTGGTGAATGCTGGCATACAGAACGCAGGCCAGACGTGTTCAGCCTCGTCCCGCATTCTGGTTCAGCGTGGCGTATACGATCAAGTCAAGTCCCGTATGTCTGAAGCCTATGAACAGCTGACCGTCGGACCTGCAATGCAGGATCTGCGCGTGGGGCCCTTGATCTCGGATCGGCAGAAACAGATAGTCAGTGGTTTTCTGGGCAAAGGCACGGATCTTACCATCGCGGCACAGGGGCAGATTGTCAGTGACGCGCCTGAAACCGGCGCTTACGTCCGGCCCACCTTGTTTGCAGATGTATCGCCCGATCATGTGCTGGCGCGGGATGAGATTTTTGGCCCGGTTCAGGTTTTGATCCCGTTTGACACTGAAGAACAGGCTCTAACAATTGCAAACAGTACGGAATACGGCCTGGTTGCCAGCATCTGGACGCGTGACGGGGCCCGGCAGATGCGACTGGCGAAAGGGCTGCATTCGGGGCAGGTGTTTATCAACAACTACGGTGCCGGGGGCGGAGTTGAATTGCCCTTTGGCGGTGTTGGCAAATCCGGTCACGGTCGCGAAAAAGGGTTCGAGGCGTTGTACGGGTTTTCACAACTGAAGACGGTTGCCGCCTATCACGGTTAGACAACAACCTCGATCGCTTCTTGCGCGCCGACCCCGAAAACACGCTTGTACCGCTCGATCTGGTCTTGTGGTCCCATCGCCTTTTCAGGGTTGTCCGACAGCTTCACCGTCGGGCGACCGTTGGCAGAAACCGCTTTGCAGACCAATGAGAACGGGGCCAGTGCGTCATTGGGCACAAGTCCGCGAAAATCGTTGGTCAGCAAAGTGCCCCAGCCGAAGGAAATATTGGCGCGACCTGCGAATTGGGTGTGCAACTCCTGAATTTTCTCGACATCCAGACCATCTGAGAAAATGATCCGCTTTTGGGTCGGATCTTCACCGCGCGACTTCCACCACTCGATGGCCACTTCGGCCCCTGCCGCCGGATCGCCGCTGTCGATGCGTATTCCGGTCCATCCGGCCAACCAGTCGGGGGCGTTGTCCAGGAAACCTTTGGTTCCGTAAGTGTCGGGCAAGATGATACGCAGGTTGCCGTCATGCTCATCATGCCAGTCGCTTAGGACGTCGTAAGGGGCTTGCGCCAATTCTGCGTCGGTGTCGGCCAGCGCTGAATAGACCATGGGTAATTCATGGGCGTTGGTGCCTATGGCCTCAACTTCGCGCCGCATGGCGATCAGGCAATTTGACGTCCCGGTAAACGACGCGCCCAATCCTTCGATCATGGCTTGCACGCACCAATCCTGCCACAGGAAGGAATGCCGCCGCCGCGTGCCGAAGTCCGCAATGCTCAGACCGTCAACCGAGCTCAGCTTTTCGATCTTTTCCCACACGCGGGTCATCGCACGGGCATAAAGCACCTGCAGCTCGAACCGTCGCATATCATTGAGAACGGCGCGCGATCGCAGTTCCATCAACACCGCCAGCGCAGGGATTTCCCACAGCATGACCTCATGCCATTTGCCTTCGAACGTTAGTTCATACTGATCGCCCTTCCGTTCCAGATGGTAGGGCGGCAGGCGCATATTCTCGAACCATTCCATGAAATCCGAGCGAAACATCTGCCGTTTTCCATAGAACATATTGCCCCGAAGCCAGGTGCTTTCGCCCCGGCTCAGGCTAAGTGAGCAAATGTGATCCAGCTGTTCCCGCAGTTCTCCTTCGTCGATCAATTTCGCCAAAGGAACGTGATTCGACCGGTTTATCAGTGAAAAAGCCACCGTTGTTTGGGGCTTGTTTCGAAACACTGACTGACACATCAGCAGTTTGTAGAAGTCCGTATCGATCAAAGACCGGACAATAGGGTCAATCTGCCATTTGTGATTGTATACACGGGTCGCAATGTCGACCATGGGGAACTCCTGCAATTTCCGTAGTTAGATCAATCGACAACGGGAATGGCAAGAGTCGCTGATTTGGTGACAATGCCAGTATGACGTCACATTACCGGCATATTGTGCATTGTTTTCACCGGTTAGTGAGAAGAGGGGATGGAAATACGGAACTGAGTTTGTGAATGGGTCTCGAGTACGATTTTGATATTGTTAAAGCTGCACTAGACGATTTTGACTCTGAAAAGCCGGGGGCTCAGAGGGATGGGGGCCGTCAGGTGCATGCAGTTTTCCGCGACATTAGAACTGCGGATGCTTTGCGGGGAACTTCGCCGAAAATCCGCAAGATGTTCTTGGACGCCGGGTTCAGCCTTGAGTCGCGCAACAGCGGCATCGTGCCGGGTGTTTTCCCTGCCGAGGATCAAGCCGACCGAGTGCGGGTTCTGAGGTCACTGTTTGCCAATATAAAGACGCATGGGGTTCGCGGGGAATATTGCGGCGAATTCGACCTGATGGATTTCCTGACCTACGTGCGTGTTGCGCAGCCGATGGCAGGGATCGTGCGTGCGCGTCAGGTGCGTACGCCACCGCCAAAACCGGTGCAGCCTAGCAACGACCGGCGAACAGTACCTGGCCGCATCGGGTTGGCTTTGGGGTTGGCAGTCGTTTTGTTTGTGATTCTTAAGCTTCTGGCAGCCGCCGGGACGACCCCTTAAATCAGGGTAACTCCGGCGTCGCGCATGGCCTGTTCCGATGCGGCCAGCGACCCCTCCATATCAATGGCGCGGCAGGCGTCCATGCGAACGGAGACATCAAACCCCAACCGTGCGGCATCCACGGCCGAGTAATGAACGCAGAAATCAGTGGCCAAACCAACCAGCGTCAAGCGGTCGAAACCTCGTGTTTCCAGATATCCTTTCAACCCTGTGGGCGTTTTGTGATCATTCTCAAAGAATGCAGAGTAGCTGTCGATGGCACCGCGAAACCCTTTACGGAGGATCAGATCGCCATTGACGCGGAGATCAGAGTGAAACGCGGCCCCCTGCGATCCTTGAACACAGTGGTCGGGCCAGAGAACCTGAGGGCCGTAGGGCATCTCGATCAGGTCAAACGGATTTTTGCCCTCATGTGAGCTGGCGAATGAGGAATGTCCTGCAGGATGCCAGTCTTGTGTCAGGATCACAGCGTCAAAATCGTCCATCATTGCGTTGATGGGGGCCACGATTTCATTCCCCCCTGCCACCGCCAAAGCACCGCCGGGGCAGAAATCGTTCTGAACATCTATGACGAGCAGGGCATGGGTCATTGCGGCCTCCTTTGATTGTCTTATCGGTAGGGGGCGGGGCGTCAGGCGTCAATGCACTCCCTTGCGGCTTCGGGTCTACGAAGGTAAATCGCGCCTATGTATACCATCGCTGCCCTGTATCATTTCACACGTTTCCCGGATCCCGCCGCGTTGCGCGACCCGCTGCTGGACCTGTGCCGCGCCCAATCAGTCACCGGCACATTGCTGCTGGCGCATGAAGGGGTCAACGGCACTATCGCAGGTCCGCGTGCTGGGATTGATGCGGTTCTGGAATATATTCGCGCCTTGCCCGGTTGCGCGGATCTTGAGTGGAAAGAGGCGACCTCGGATCATCCGCCATTTGGCAAGATGAAGGTGCGGCTGAAGAAAGAGATCGTGACTATGGGGCAGCCGGATGTCGACCCGCGTGCCCGCGTTGGCAACTATGTTGAGCCGCAGGAGTGGAACGAACTTATTCGTTCGGACGATGTTGTGGTCATCGACACGCGCAACGACTACGAAGTGGCAATAGGCACGTTTGAAGGCGCAATAGACCCTGAAACGGCCAGTTTCCGCGATTTTCCGGCGTGGTGGGAAGAAAACAAGGACCGTTTTCACAACAAACGCGTCGCCATGTTCTGTACCGGCGGTATCCGCTGCGAAAAATCCACCAATTATCTGCTGGGGCAGGGGGTTGAGGATGTCTATCACCTCAAAGGGGGCATCCTGCGGTATCTGGAAGAGACGCCCGCTGAAGACAGCACCTGGCAGGGTGAGTGTTTTGTGTTCGACAATCGCGTATCCGTTGGCCACGGCCTTGTAGAAGGGCCACACATGCTTTGCCACGGTTGCCGCCGACCGATCTTGCCTGAGGACATGAAATGCCCGGAGTACGAACATGGCGTGTCCTGCCACCAATGTATCGATGAGACGTCCGAGGCCGATAAAATGCGCTTTCGCGAGCGGCAAAAGCAGATCCTGCTGGCGCGCGAACGGGGTGAGACGCATTTGCGGCAGGATTGAATTCGGGTTGCAGGCCATTGCTTTAGGTCGGATGATCACCTGGAAATCAGCTTGAAGGGGCACTCATGCGCCGCAAACCCACAACACTGGAAGAGTGGAAGTCGACCTTTTTGGCTGCGTTGGGTTTGGTTCTGGCAAGCTTTCTTGCCTGGTATGGCCTTTCACGCCTGAGCGAAACGACCGCAGGTGACACGATCGGCACAATCGCTTCGGTTGGTCTGTTGATCTGGCTGGTGTCGCAGTCCTGGTACTACATGACTCAAGTGAAATCACCGCGTAGGCTATTGTTCCTGATGGGGGTGTCTTTCATACAGGTGGTCCCGTTCCTGTTTGCTGCGGTATATGGCGCGTTTGGATACAACGATCATTGTGTCGTCGGCGCGCAGGGTCCGGGTGACATTCTGTATTTTTCCTATGTGACCTTCACAACGGTTGGATATGGCGACATGTCTCCAACCGGCCTGTGTCGCGGGCTTGCCGTGTCCGAGGCTGTGACAGGATACATCCTGCTGGGTATGTTCGTTGCGGCAGCGGTCTCACTGTACGCGCGCAATCACAGCCATGAAGACCCTAAATAGGCTCTATTTGTTGTGATCGATCCAGCGCGACATCATTTTCTTGTCGCGAAAACACTCGGACGGGATAGGGCGGCGTTTGCTGCGTGAAATCCGCTCGGCAAAGGCGACTTGCTTGCCTGTTGGGTAGTTGTCGAATTGCGACGTGCTGCGCGGTTTGTGCGTTGAAATCCAATCCGAAAGCAGCTTTCGGTCACGTTGTGCCTCGACCGGTATCTCCAATGCCGATTTTTCGGCAATTGCGCGGGCATAGCGCATCTGTCGGTCCGTCACCGGAAGCAGATGATAGTCGTTGCTGGGCCCGTTCAGGGCAGATTGGCGCGTGTGCTGGGCCATCGGTTTATCCTCTGACTATGTAGAACATAAATAGAACATTAACCGAAAATTTCAAGGTTTGGGGGCTTCGGTTGGCATGATCCTGCCGTCCGAATGAATTTATTGACTGGTCAATCAATAATCTTTAGGGCCGATTTCAACGAACCAATTGTCCCGTTCAGACGGGTGAATAGAAGAGGACTTGGTATGAAGTTTCAGCCCAAAGCCAGCCATTTCATTGATGGCGCGTATGTCGAAGATACAGATGGTGCCGCCATCGACGTGATTTACCCGGCCACTGGAGAGGTGATCGCGCGATTGCATTCGGCAACACCGGCGATTGTTGAACAGGCTCTGAACAGTGCCAAAAGCGCACAAACAGCCTGGGCGGCGATGTCGGGAACCGAGCGGGGCCGGGTGTTGCGCCGAGCGGCTGACATCATGCGCGAACGCAATTACGACCTTTCCGTTCTGGAAACCCATGACACTGGGAAGCCGATCCAGGAAACCACCGTGGCGGATGCCACTTCGGGCGCGGACGCGCTGGAATACTTTGGTGGATTGGCCGGCAGTTTAACCGGCGAACACATTCCTCTGGGCGGCGGCGATTTTGTCTATACGATCCGCGAGGCTCTGGGCGTTTGCGTCGGGATTGGGGCATGGAACTATCCGACCCAAATCGCCTGCTGGAAAGGGGCCCCGGCGCTGGCCTGCGGCAATTCCATGGTATTCAAGCCATCCGAGACCACGCCCCTTTCGGCGTTGAAAGTCGCAGAAATCCTCATCGAGGCCGGCGCGCCAAAAGGCGTTTACAACGTGATCCAGGGATATGGGGATGTGGGCGCTTCGCTGGTCACTGATCCGCGCGTGGCCAAGGTTTCGCTGACCGGCTCTGTTCCGACGGGCCGCAAGGTCTATGCCGCAGCAGCCGAGGGCATGAAACACGTCACCATGGAATTGGGCGGTAAATCCCCGATGATCGTGTTTGATGACGCCGATATCGAAAACGCGGTTTCGGGTGCGATCCTGGGCAACTTCTATTCCTCGGGTCAGGTCTGCTCCAACGGCACCCGCGTGTTTGTGCAAAAGGGTATCAAAGAGGCCTTCCTCAAACGTCTCTCCGAACGTTTGGCCAACGCCAAAATCGGCGATCCGATGGATGAGGATGTCAGCTTTGGTCCGATGGTCAGCGAAAATCAGATGAATATCGCGCTGGGCTATATCGAAAAAGGCAAGGCCGAGGGCGCGCGTCTGGTCTATGGTGGAGCGCGGCTTGATGGCGACGGGTTCTACATGCAACCCACAGTCTTTGCCGACGTGACCGACGACATGACCATCGCGCGCGAAGAAATCTTTGGTCCGGTCATGTCGGTGCTGGATTTTGACACCGAAGCCGAGGTCATGGCCCGCGCCAACGACACTGAATTCGGTCTGGCCGCTGGTGTCTTCACCAGCGATCTGACACGCGCCCACCGCGTAGTGGCTGGGTTTGAGGCAGGTACCTGCTACATCAACACCTATAACCTTGCCCCGGTCGAAGCCCCGTTTGGCGGATCGAAAATGTCCGGCGTGGGGCGCGAAAACTCGAAACTGGCGATCAACCACTTCAGCGAGATGAAAACCGTCTATGTCTCAATGAACGATGTCGAGGCACCCTACTGATAAACGATGGCTCGGCTATAGACCCATTTTTCTGCGCCCGGCACAAATGTCGGGCGCTGAGCACATCAACAGGATTGCTATCCGACTTTTTGGGGTTGCTGATACTTGCAAAACCAAAATCGGTGACGACGAAGCTTTGAATGGCTATCGCGGGGTTCATCCCACGACGTAGTATTCCCGCATTGTGAAAACCTGTTGACTCCGGCGCGCGAGAAGCGCGTGTCACTCTCTATTGATCGAATTGAACATCTCAGCGATCTTCTGTCGCGTCGTTTCACTGTTTTCAAGCAGATTCTGTGCGTCTTTCAATGGTTTTTCCAAATGCCTTTCGGGGGGAGCAATCAAGGATTGAGTGGTCCGGTTCAGAGTCGCGTATTTCCCATCCGTAGGATCAACCGTGTCTCCCAGCAAACCCGCCAACCATAAAAGTCTTTTTGCAGCCTCGTCTTGCTCCAAACTCTGCATGACTTCAGCTGCGCCCGAATAGTCCTGCGCTATTTCCATGGCCTGTGCTCGCAACGCCAGTGCTTTGTCCGAGTCGTCCTTAGCCAATTCAAGCAGCGCTTGGTGGGGGCGTTCCGAAAGCATGGCTGCTCTAGCTCGTAAACGGGCCCTTTCAGTCCGACGGGTTTGATCTTCGGTTCTGTTTGCCAGAGCAAACGCCTGATCCGCGAACCCGAGCGTGGCGAGCCGATCAGCCAATGCGATTGCGGCGTCTGTGGTCAGGGGTGGCGTTTTTTCCATCTGCAGGATGTGAAATGTTTGCTGTAAGAAGGTCACGTCATCGGACCGCTCTGCCAACAGGTGCAGATGCCGATTGAACGCGCGGTCCCTGTCCTGCCCGTTTTCAAGTTCCAAAATGATGTCGAATGCAGGATCAAAGTCCTGACTAAGGCTCAGCGCAATCGCATGGGTACGGGCCATCATAGGGCCCAGATCCGAGCGCCGATACTCAACCGAATAGGACGCAGCCAACTCAAGCTCTTGCGTGGAAACAGTTTTGCGATCGGTCCAACGCTTTTCAACCAAACGGGCCAAGGCCACCGGTGCTTCAGGCGTTGCTTCGGTTGCCGTAACAACCTCGGTCAGCAACTTTTCTTCACGGGCTCCGTTGCCTTCGGCTGCGGCAACTATGGCCTTTGCGCGCGTCATGCTGTGCGACGTGCTTTCTTCAATGCGCTCGACTGAACGTATCACTCTGCGCGCGGCTTCCAATTGGTTTCCTTCAACGAGAATTTGTGAAAGCTGCATACCAAACCTGCGGCGGAGATGATCCGGCAATCCTGCATATGCCTGCTCGATTGCTTCGACATCGGCATCGGCAGATAACGTTTTGTCAGAAAGGACAGCCCAAAGCGCAGCATCGCTGTCGCATCGTTGCAAACCACTAAATGGATTGGTGTTTTGCACCGTCGTCTCATCTACGATCCGCGCAACCGCCTTGATGCGATCCGCTTCATCAGACACTAACTGGGTCAATTCTAAAACGGCCAAAGCCTCGGCCCCAAAACCGTGGTATGCATACAGCTTAGCCAGTTTCAGAGCGCTGTCTTCGTCAAGCGTGTCAAACTCATGATAAAGCGCTGTGCGTAGAACAGATACCTGCGTGGCGAATGGGTCCGCTGTGGACCAACTTGAGAAACCCAATTCGGACGTCGAGATGCAGGCTTTTTGAAGGTCGAGTTGCAGAACCTCGGAATTCAACACATCCTGCAGATCGTCCAGCACAGTCGTCAGGCGAATATTCGCACTCAAGCCGCTCAACAGTGGATCTTCATTGGATGTGATAGAACTGCGCGGTCCAACCGGGGCCAGATGCAGATCAAGCAGCTTACGGTCAGCGCCCTGCAAAAACCGGGTCGACAGTTGGTCTTTTAACCCACGCTCAAGAAGCGGCAGGTCAAGCCCTGACATTTGCGCGTTTGTATCCGAAGCAGTTGTTGCATTAACGGGCCGTTGTTGCATCGGCGGTGGAATATCAGCCAGCAACGGCGGCAGGAACTCTCCCGGCGTGATGTCGAGAACGATCATCGACCCTCGGTACAGAAAAGCCGAAGCCACGCATTCGCAGCCGAACTCAAGGTCCAAAGCGTCCCCGGGTTGAGCCTGTGACAGCGATTCAAGACGGTTCGTCGTCAATCTGCTGAAAACCGATCCTGTTCGAAAGGTCACGCCGTCCAAGTCCACCGTCAATCGCGCGCCGTCTCTGCGCTGGGCCAATCTCCATTCTGTGTTCGGCGGCACTTTAAACACCAAACGCGTGTATCCGTCATGCTCACCTGACCGAACTGCCACGTCTTGCGCCGTGGCTGAGGTGGCCGCTGCGACAACAGCCAATATCAACAGTCCGAGATGTTTCATGCGGCCGCCTGCTTTAGGTCCTTCAACGCTTCTTCAAGTTCGGTAAAGCCGGGGCGGTTGTGCGTGGGTGTATTCTGACGGCCGACCTCGATACACATGGCAGCATTGTGGTTGTGCAGGTTTGCGACCAAAACTTCCTTGATAAGTTGATAGAAGTGATTGTCTTCCTCGACCACAGATTTCAATTTCCCGGCAAAGGGGCCCACCAGACCATACGCCAGGAAAACCCCAAGGAACGTGCCTACCAAAGCACCGCCGATCAGCTTGCCCAGCACCTCGGGAGGTTGATCGATCGAGCCCATGGTCTTGATGACCCCCAAAACCGCTGCCACGATTCCAAGCGCGGGCAAGCCGTCTGCCACTGTCTGTAAGGCATGGCTCGAGTGCATCGCGTGATGAAAGTTCGCCTCCATCCGCTTTTCCAGCACCTCTTCCACTTGGTGCGGATCATCGTAATTCATTGCGGCAGACCGCATCGTGTCACAGATCAGATCAACCGCTTCCTTGTCGGCTTGAATCTTGGGGTAGGCAGAAAACAGGCTGGAGTTTTCCGGATCTTCGATATGTTGTTCAACCTCAACCGGATTGGCGCGCGCAATACGGATCAGCGAAAACAAAAGGCAGAGAAGGTCGCGATAGTCTTCGGGTTTCCATTTCGGACCTTTGAAGACCTTGCCCATATCCTTGACCGTGTGTTTCACACCGCCCATGTCATTGCTGATCAGAAAAGCGCCAACTGCTGCACCGCCGATCATCATCATTTCGAACGGCAGAGATTTCAGAATGATGGTCATCTTGCCGCCAGCAGCAAGGTAGCCGCCGAAAACCATCACAAAAATGACGACAATTCCTACAATTCCAATCATTTGAAATCTCCGGTTAGAGGGTGCGCTAGACGGGGTGACACAGGTAACTATTCCAGTGGGGCTGAGGCGTTGCGCCCGGCCATGACCACGCTGATCGTATAGGCCGCTTCAGGACTGAGACCCGCCAGAATCCCAGCCGCAGAGTCGGGCGGCATACGAGACAGGAATCCAGCTGCAAAAGTTGGCTCCATGGTTTCAAATAACGCGGCGGCATCTTTGGGTTTCATGGTCTGATAAACATCTGTCAGACGGGTCAGATCTTTCTCGGCGGCGTTGTCGGCAACGGCCAGAGTAGCGCGCAAAGACTGTTCTGCCTCTTCAAGCGCAACCAAACGCGTCTCAATCGCTTGACCGGCGATCTCCAGCGCCTTTTCCTGTTCACGAAGCATGTCTTCACGTTGCTTGACCCGTTCTTCTCGCTTTAGAAGTTCATTCAAGAGCGCCTGAATATCGCGTGCCTTTGGTGCTGTGGGTTTGGATTCTGCAACCTCAGGTCCTGTCGGCTTCGCAAGGGCTGGTCCCGCCTCCAACCCGATACGAATAACGGCAGAGCCGAGCATCAGTAAGGCAATGACGGTTAGGACGCCGGCTCGCGGGCGGCCGTCTTGTCGGGAGGCGCGGCGACGGCTCATGCCTGGGCTCCGTCCTGATTGCGGTCATGGCGGAAAAACATCAGCCCATCGGGGGCTTTGTTTTGCTGTTCCTTCCCTTCAGGCGCAGCGGACTCGGCGGGGTCTGCGGAGATTTCTTGCTCAATATTGCCTGGCTCTTTTGGTTGGGTTTCAGTCGGAACCGGTTCTTCCGTTGCATCCGGCTTAGGTGCCTCTTCGGGGACAATGTCGTGCATTGATGCCATCATGAGTTCCAGTCGCTGAGCGACGCTTTCAGCCCGTTGTGTCAGCGCCCCAAGCTGTTCACCGGACTGATCAGATGCGTCACGCGCGTTGTCCAAGGATTTCTTCAGCTCTTCCGCTTGTGTTGATAGCACGGCCACGGCACCACCAACGCCTTTCTCAAGGTCGGTAAACCGCTTAAGGCGGCGCGACAGAACAAAACAGTACAGACCCGCACCCAGCGCGCCAGCGACCAGCAAAATATCCGCAATCAGCTCCAATTTCGCCTCCTAATTCAGTACAAATTCCATGACCAGCACGTCGCGAACGCGACCGTCGCCTACAACAATTTCAACGCGCCGCAGCAAGTGGCCACGGATGCGCATCAGCGCCAGCGGATCTTCAAGATCGCGCAACTCCACTGCCCGCAGATATCCGTTCAGAACATCCATGATCCGTGGCAGCATTTTTTCGACGTCAGCCACATACGGGGCGTTCACTTCGAGCTGCGCGTGAAATTTCAGATGCCGAGAACTGCCCGAATTCACAGATACGATCACGGGTGGCAGATCGACGAACCCGACATCTGCCAATGCTCTGGCTGGCGTGTCCTTTTCGACGTCCTGACTTGATTCTTTTGCGGCTTTACCGCCGAACGGAATCAGCCCTGAAGAGGTCAGGAAATACCCGCCTGCAGCCCCGGCAATCGCCAGAATCACCCCGATAAGCATCGCCTTTTTTCCCTTTTTGTCAGGGACTTCTGCCTGTTCAGCCGTTGCGTCGGTCATGACGTCCTCATTCATCCGTTCTGTCGTTTCATAACCGGTCAGGGACTAACCGATTGTTAAGGGCAATCGTCTAAACAAGAGATGCGCCGGGCAGAATGTCGGCGAGTCGGAGGTGAGCGTGCAGCAGATCGGAACTGTCTGGGCAAGTTTGGACAGGCGTAAACAAATTATCGTTGCTGGTGCGGTTGCGCTGGTGTTTTTGGGAATTCTGGGAATGTCCCGCCTTGTAACGGCGCCGTCCATGACGCTGCTGTATGCAGGCCTGGAAAGCGGCGCGGCGGGGGATATCGTGCGTGCCTTGGAGCAGCGCGGTGTCGTCTATGAGATTCGCGGTGGATCAATCTATGTCCCCGGCGCGCAGCGGGATGAGTTGCGGATGACCCTGGCCAGCGAAGGTCTGCCAGCGAATGGCAACCGGGGGTATGAACTGCTGGATTCGCTGAGTGGGTTTGGCACCACCTCGCAGATGTTTGATGCAGCATACTGGCGCGCAAAAGAAGGTGAGCTGGCGCGCACAATAGTCGGCAGCCGACATGTCAGCCAGGCGCGTGTGCACATCGCCAACGGCTCGGCGAACCCGTTCCAGCGCAGTGTATCACCTACGGCTTCCGTCTATCTGGTGCCTTCAGGCGCCGACATCACCAGCGACCAGGCCAAGGCCATCCGGTTCCTGGTTGCCTCAGCCGTGAGCGGGCTTGCACCCGAGAACGTGACCGTGATCGACTCGAACGGGGCCGTGATCGGTGGGCAGGACACAGCTGTGGCGGCAGATACAGCGGAAGACAAATCGCGCCAGCTGCGTGAACGTGTTCTGCGTCTGGTCGAAGCGCGCGTTGGAACCGGAAATGCGGTGGTCGAGGTCAGTGTGGACACTGAAACCAAGACCGAATCCATCCGCGAGCGGCTCTTTGATCCCAAGAGCCGTGTGGCGATCAGCACGGATGTCGAAGAACGCTCGGACAGTGCCCGCAATCAGTCTTCCGATGTCACCGTGGCATCGAATCTGCCCGATGGAGATGGGGCTGGCGGGGATCAGTCAAACTCCACCGCTACCCAAACACGTGAGCGTGTGAACTATGAGGTCTCTGAGACAGAGCTTGAAGTGCACACTGCACCCGGTGCGATCAAACGACTGACGGTTGCAGTGTTGGTGAACGGGACCCGGACTGTGGATGCCTCGGGCGTGGAATCATTTGCACCGCTGCCACAGGCAGAGCTGGACGCGCTTCAGGAACTGGTGGCTTCGGCCGTGGGTTTCGATGCCGCGCGCGGGGACGTGATAACTCTGAAGTCTCTGGATTTACCGATAGTAGAGCCGCAAGGCACCTTGGCGTCGTCTTCAATGTGGCAAAAGATTCATCTGGATGCCATGTCCCTGATCCAGATGGCGGTTTTGGCTGTTGTCTCGTTGGTGCTTGCGCTGTTCGTCATCCGACCGATCCTTATGAAGCCTGCAATGACGACGGCGCTGTTGCCCGCCGCTGACGAAGCAAGTGAAGGCGCTTCGGTTCTGACTGGTGAAATTGCAACAGGCGAGGGTGCTGATTTCGCATCTTTGCCGCCACAGGGGGGCGTTCCTGTTCTGAGCGATAGCGCCACTGAAGATCCGGTCGCGCGATTGCGGACAATGATCGGCGACAAGCAAGAAGAAACAGTCGAGATTCTGCGCAGTTGGCTTGAAGAAGGCGAGGAGAGGGTGTGATGTCTATTGCCCATCTGCTTGAGGATTTCACCGCTCAGACCAGCACCGGCAACGTTCTGCTGCTGGATGAGGAAACGCTGGAAGAACAAAGGCTCGCATCTTTCGAAGAAGGCTACGGGGCCGGTTGGGAAGACGCCTCGCAGGCACAGGAACAAAGCCGTGGGAAGGTTTCTGCCGAGCTTGCGCAGTCGCTGGAGGACATGTCTTTCACCTGTCACGAGGCAATGATGCGGATGACCATGTCTTTGGAGCCGATGTTTGAAAGTCTGGTCCAAAAGGTTTTGCCCCAGATGGTTGAACAAGGGCTGGCCGCACGTCTTGTTGAACAATTGTCCGAGATGGCACGGTCGCAGATCGAGCAGCCGATGCAGATCATGGTGCCCATCGGATGCGCTGAAGATGTTAAGGCGCTGTTGCTCTCGGGCACGCATCGCGAACCGAATGTCATCGAAGATCCTTCACTCGAGGCCGGGCAAGCACGCCTGCAGGTCGGAACCAACCGGCGCGAAGTGGATTGCAGCGCGTTGCTGACCACCGTCGCACAGATTTTTGACGCTTATGTCTTTGAGGCAAGAGAGGCTTTGTCCAATGAATGACACTCAAATCCCGCAAACAGAAAAACCAAACCCGTTTGAATCTGTCCCGATCGAGGTGACAGTCTCGGTTGGTCGTGCCCGTCCGCTAATCAGGGATCTGTTGAACATGGGCGAGAACGCGGTTTTGACGCTGGACAAACGGATCGAAGATCCGGTCGACCTTTACGTCGGGGACCAGCTGGTTGCGCGTGGTTTGCTGGAAGAGATGGAGGGCGACCAGGCCGGACAATTGGCTGTGCGCCTGACCGAGATTGCCGACCTTCAAAACGGGATCGGTTGATGCGCTTTGCGATCTGGCTGGCTCTGGCTATTGTGCTGACCCCATCGCTCGCTGCAGCGCAGGATGTGACTTTGTCCCTTGGCGAGGGCGGGTCGATTTCGGCCCGGACCATCCAGTTGATCCTTTTGATCACGGTGTTGAGCATAGCGCCGGGCCTGGCAGTTATGATCACCTGTTTCCCGTTTCTGGTTACAGTCTTGTCGATCCTGCGACAGGGGATTGGCTTGCAGCAATCGCCGCCCAATATGCTGATTGTCAGTCTGGCGTTGTTTCTGACCTATTTCATCATGGACCCCGTGTTCACCGAAGCCTGGGAAAGTGGCATTCGCCCGATGATGGAGGAAACGATCGGGGTCGAGGCCGCGCTGGAACGGGCGCTGGGCCCCTTCCGCACTTTCATGGCAGCCCGCTTGGATGCGGATACTTTTTATGCCATGGCTGCCCTACGTCCCGATGGAGATGCGATGGAACTGTCGGCGCAAGCGCCGCTATCCGTCCTGATGCCGTCTTTCATGCTATCCGAAATCGCGCGGGCTTTTCAGATTGGCTTTCTGATTTTCCTGCCGTTTCTGATCATCGATCTAGTTGTTGCAGCGGTGTTGATGTCGATGGGCATGATTATGGTCCCTCCGGCAATCGTATCCTTGCCATTCAAACTGGCGTTCTTTGTCATCGCAGACGGCTGGGCCTTGATTGCGGGCGCTTTGGTACGCAGCTACGCACCCTGAAACCGAAACAAAAAAGGGTCAGAAGAACCTGACCCTTTCGTATGCTCTGGCAAGATCTTCGAGCCGGCGCGTGACCACGCCCGGCCGCAAGGTCAGCCTGTTTTGTTCAGATCTCTGATCAGTTGATCCAGATTGCCTTTCCGGGCATCCAGCATAGCGCCGATTTCGGTGCGTTCGGTCAGCAGCAGGTTCACGCCTTCGATGAACATATTATAGAACTTGTCCCGGCCCGACTTGTCGGAAACCAGAAAGGTCACGTCAAAGGGGGCCGAGCCGCGCAGTTTGACCAGCGTCCGAACTTCGTACCCGGCCTTGATTTTCCGGGCATTGCGCACATCGACCTCGCCGCCAATAAACTCTCGGAACCGGCGGCCATATTTACGCGAGATATAGCCCTGGAACGCTTTGGTGAACTTTTTCAATTGGGCCGGGCTGGCCGTACGGGCATCAGCACCCAGCGCGTAACGCGCCATAATGGGAACATCGCCATATTGAACAAAGATCTTTTCGAAGTCGCGCAGCATTGCTTTTTCAGACTTGCCTGAATCGATCACCCGATTGATGTCAGCAACCACGCTGTTGACCAGCGCTTTTGCTGCGGCTTCGGTCTGTGCCAAGGCTGGCATCGGCAGCAGGGCCAATGCAAGGCCCGAGGCGATGAAGTGACGGCGGTTCAAATCGTTATTCGGCATAGGGGTCCTCGTAGGGGTCTAAAAAGGGGTCCCTGACCGGGTCTGTCCCGGTTTCGGCATAGGGGTCAGAATATAGATCCAGATAGGCGTCTTCGTCATCTCTTGCCAGTTCAAAGCGGCGATTTTGCAGAAAGATCAGGCGTGCCTGCGCGTAACTGTCTGCACTTTCATAAAGAATCGAATCGACTGTATCCGAGAACCGGCCGCGATCTCCCATGCGGCGGACGATCTCGGCGTATACGCCAATGTTGTCGACGGGTCGCACCGGAGAAAAATTGATTGGGTTCGAGAACAAATTGATCACAACCCCGATCGCATCCCGTTGGGTCGATGGGCCGTAGAAGGGAAGCTCAACATATGCGCCTTCGCCCACACCCCACACGTGCAACGTCTCGCCGAAATCGGTATCCACTGGTGGCAGGTTCAATTCATCCGCCGGTGCGGAAAGACCAAAGCCACCCACAGTCATGTTGATCACGAAGCGCAGCAACGCGTTGCCCATCTGTTTCGGATTGCCCTGCAACAGGTAATCAACGGCCTGCCCCGGCAGCGAAATATTTTCGGCGAAGGTGCTGAAACTGGTCACCATCGGGTCAGGAACGATCTTCACATAGCCTTTCGAAGCAGGGCGGAACAAGAATCGGTCCACACCAAGGTTGAACTTGTGGATCGCCCGGTTGTTGTTCTCATACGGATCAAAAACGTCGCTACGCGAGGCCCCCTCGGGCGGAGTCGTAGCGCAAGCAGACAGAATGGCCATGCATGACAGGACAATAAAATGTTTCAGGCGCAATCTGCTTGGCACGGTTTGCTTCTCCCAAAATGGTCCGACACATGGTCCGCCGGACGTTCAATCAAAATCCACGTGCTGGGGTGGCACAAGTTCTGTCACTAGTCGTTTCGGGTCTTAAATGAAACACCTTGCGTGTAACCTGTCATTTGGGGGCGGGTAAAGTGACCAAGGATCAACAGCTCGTAATAAGTAAAGAAACGCTCAGATCGCTGGCAGACAGGACATTGCCGGTTTTCGACTTTCCCAAACCAAGCTTCCCGGTTAGCGTCCGGCGGAGTCGAATTTAGGGAAGGACCCTCTCAATGAGCATCGCCGCAAAACTGGAAACCCTGGGTGTTACACTGGATGAAGCGCCTGCACCCGCTGCCAACTATGTGCCATTCGTACGCATGGGCAACATCGTTTATGTGTCGGGCCAGATTTCGAAAACCGATGAACTGATCACCGGTAAACTGGGGGATGACATGGATGTCGAAGCCGGAGCCGCAGCGGCACGGGTTTGCGCGATCAATCTGTTGGCGCAGGTCAAAGCAGCCTGTGGCGGCGACATCGAAAAGCTGGTGCGTGTGGTGAAGCTAACAGGGTTTGTTAACTCGACGGCGGATTTCACGCAGCAGCCGCAAGTGATCAACGGCGCGTCCGATTTCCTTGTCGAGGCGCTGGGCGATGCCGGTCGCCATTCGCGCTCTGCCGTCAGTGCCGCGTCACTGCCGTTGGGCGTCGCGGTTGAGATCGAAGGGATTTTCGAAGTCCAATGACACCCACATTGCCGTCAGAGTTTCTTCAACGCCCGATTGCGCATCGGGCGTTGCATGACATTTCCGACAACCGCCCTGAGAACAGCCGCGCCGCCATTCAGGCTGCAATTGACGCCGGATATGGGATCGAGATTGACCTGCAACTGACTGCAGATGGTCAGGTGATGGTCTTTCACGACTATGACCTCAAGCGTCTGACCGGGCAGACCGGCGCGATTCAGCAGATCACCGGGGCAGAGGCGTCGGCGGTTCCGTTGCTGCATTCCGACGGTGAAGGTATCCCGTCGCTGAAAGAAGTACTGGATATTGTCGCCGGTCAGGTGCCGTTGCTTGTTGAGTTCAAAGATCAGGACGGGGCCATGGGCACCGGCATCGGTCCGCTGGAGCAAGAGGCCCTGCGTATTCTGTCGGGCTATGAAGGCCCGCTGGCGCTGATGTCGTTCAACCCGAACTCGACCGCTGAACTGGCGCGCCTGGCCCCGCATTTGCCATGCGGGATCGTAACATGCGCCTTTGAGTCGGAGGATTGGCCGTTGTCTCAAACCGTTCGCGAACACCTGCGCGACATTCCGGATTTTGAGAGGAGCAACGCCAGCTTCATCAGTCACGAGGCTGCCGACCTGACGCGCCCTCGCGTGGCCGAGTTGAAGGCGCGTGGTGTGCCGATCCTGTGCTGGACCATCCGGTCGCCTGAACAAGAGGCAGAGGCCCGTGAAGTTGCCGACAATGTGACATTCGAAGGGTATCTGGCTGCGCATTCAGCTTGAACCCACTCTGACCTGTCACAGATAATGGACAGGCGCGGAGGACATATGGATCAGGCACAGATCGAAATTCAGGTACTAGGCACCTTGTCGCAGATTTCTGCGGCAGAGTGGGATGCCTGCGCCTGTCCCGAGGCCGCTGATGGCGGGCGGCCTCTTGATCCCTTTACGACCCATCGGTTTCTGTTGGCGTTAGAAGAAAGCGGGTCGGTCGGGCGCGGCACTGGCTGGCAGCCCCAATATCTCACGGCTTATCTTGACGGGATGCTGATTGCAGCGGCCCCAATGTACGCCAAGTCGCACAGTCAGGGCGAATATATCTTCGATCACAGCTGGGCCCATGCCTATGAAAGCGCAGGTGGGCGATATTACCCCAAGCTGCAGATTTCAGTGCCGTTCACCCCGGCAACCGGGCGACGCTTCCTGGTGCGTCCTGGTTACGAGAGGATCGGCATGTCAGCCCTTGTGCAAGGCGCAGTGCAACTGGCGGCAGACAATCAGGTCTCATCGGTGCACGCGACCTTTTGTACTGAAGACGAAGCGCTGGCCGGGGAACAGATGGGCCTGATGTTGCGCATCTCGCAGCAGTTTCACTGGTTAAATGAAGGCTATTCTGATTTCGACGCTTTCCTGATTGCCCTGTCATCACGCAAACGCAAGAACATCCGCAAGGAACGGGCGCAGGCCAATGACTTTGGCGGTGACATCCGCACCCTGACCGGCGACGCGTTGCGCCCGGAACATTGGGATGCATTTTGGCGGTTCTATCAGGATACCGGTGCGCGCAAATGGGGCTCACCCTATCTGACGCGTCAATTCTTTGATATTGCGCAGGAAACCATGGCAGACGACATGGCCTTGGTGCTGGCGGAACGGGATGGCTATGCCATCGCGGGTGCGTTGAACTTCATAGGTCGTGAAACGCTTTTTGGGCGGTATTGGGGCTGCGTTGAACACCATGCCTGCCTGCATTTCGAATTGTGCTATTATAGGGCGATAGACTTTGCCATTGCCCATGGTCTGGCCCGGGTCGAGGCAGGCGCCCAGGGTGAACACAAGTTAGCGCGAGGCTATTTGCCAACGCGCACGCATAGCTTGCACTGGGTCGGCGATCCGGGTTTTGCTGATGCCGTCAAAAAATATCTGGACGCCGAAGGCCGTGCAGTGGGAGAAGAGATCGAGATTCTAACGGACTACGGCCCGTTCAGGAAATCGAACCCGGAGGAACAGCAATGACCGAACTCTTGTCGACCGAAACCCGTGGCCCGCTGCTGGATCCGCTGTTCAAGAACGGCTGGACGATGGTCGAAGGCCGAGATGCGATCACCAAAACGTTCATCTTCGACAATTTCGTTTCTGCCTTTGGGTGGATGACCCAAGTGGCGATTTGGTCCGAGAAATGGAACCACCACCCGGAATGGTCAAACGTGTACCGCACGGTTGAAGTCGTTCTATCCACCCATGACGTGGGCGGGCTGTCCTCGTTGGATGCCAAACTGGCACGCAAGATGGACAGTCTTTGCTAGCGATCGTTGCCTGAGCCCTGGCCACCGGCGAGGGACGCGGCAGTGCCCATCTGTCGGAACTCGGCAGGTGTCACGGTCCCGTCGCTGACGTCGATGGATCTTGGGATACCCGTTGTCTTGTTTCCAATCTGGCGCACGCTGCGCGCGGCGGGGTTAATGTCGAGACAACGGTTTTCATAACAGGTCAGCCCGGATAGATTGATTTGAATGCGGGCCTGACCGTCCGGCCCCGTCACAACCGGGGCCTGCGGAACGTCACACGCTGCGACCAACGCCAATACACCCAAACCAATCCATTTGTTCATCTCAAACTCCTGTCCGTGGCAGGCCTAGTCCAGTTGGCCATTGCCATCCTTGTCCGCAGCGTTGAAATCCTCACCCATCTGAGCATCATATTCCGCTCTTGAGATAAAGCTGTCCTTGTTGCGGTCAACATCCTGAAACTGCTTGATGTCTAAAAACGGCTTTGCCTCGTCCAGCCCCAAAGTGCCATTCTTGTCTTCATCCATGGTCTGGAATGCGTAATCCGAGAAGGCGTTGAACTCATCCTTGGACAAGAAGCCATCATTGTTGGCATCAATGGCGTTCAGCTCTTTTTCATGCAGTTCAGCAACGGTTTCCGCTGTTGCTGCAGATGCCAGAATAAAGGCTGCGGTTATGAAAATTGCTCGTGTCATGTCCATCCCCCTCAGCATGCAAATCTTTGGCCTTCAAATCCGCCAGCAGCAGCGCCTGCCGCGGTCAGGATCGTCTTGCCCGACCCACCGCCGAACTGGTTGCCGATGGCGCCACCGATCAACGCGCCGCCCAATGTGCCGCCCAGGCACGCGATCTCGTGCTGGCGCGCGGCTTGTTGTTGTGGGGTAGGGGCCGGTCCGCAGGCCGAGATCAGGGCTGCGCCCGTTAGAATGAGTGATAATGTCTTAAGTTTCATAAAGAACTCCACGTATGCGTAGGCCAAGTATTTGCGCAATGGAGCAGGTCTTCAAGTTAATTTGGGGTGCGAAGGCCCCGGATGCCCGGGGCCGATGTTGTTCAAATGGCCTCTAACAGGCCCTCACCGGCAGAGATCTCACAAGCGCCTGGATTTTCTTCCAAATTCAAGGCTGTGACTTTGCCGTCTTCAACCAACATGGCATAGCGCTTGGATCGTGCAATCAGACCGACAGGCGGGGCGTCAAAATCCATGCCAATGGCTTTGGTGAATTCCGATGTCGCATCGGCCAACATGGTCAATCCGGCCTCGGACGCGCCTGTCGCTTCGCCCCAGGCTTTCATGACAAACGGGTCGTTGACTGAAATGCAGATGATTTCATCCACGCCTTTGGCGTCGAACTGATCCTTTGTACGCATAAAGCTGGGCACATGTGCGGAATGGCAAGTCGGCGTAAACGCACCTGGAACGGCAAAGATCACGACTTTGCGGCCTTTGGTTTTTTCTGAAATCCGAACCTCCTCGGGTCCGTCGGCGCCCATCTGGGTCAATGTCGCTTCGGGAAGGGTATCTCCTGTTGAAATCATTTTTTTTGCTCCTGTCGTTTGGATTTGCAGAATTGGGCTTAGCCGCAATATAGGTGGTCCAAACACAGAGACCACGGGAAAACTGCAGGGTGGGCAAAACATGAACCATATTGTCGTGATCGGTGCCGGTCAGGCGGGGGCATCTTTGGTGGCGCGGTTGCGCAAGGATGGGTTCGACGGGGACATCACCCTTATCGGAGCCGAGCCGCATTTGCCCTATCAGCGCCCACCTTTGTCCAAGGCATACCTTCTGGGCGAGATGGAGCTGGAGCGCCTGTTCCTGCGACCCGAGAGTTTCTATGCCGAGAACAACATCACCCTTCGTCTGGGTCAGCGCGTCACGGGCATCGATCCGCAAGCCAAGACTGTGACGTTGGGCGACGAGGTCATTTCCTACGACGAACTGGCGCTGACCACCGGGTCCGATCCGCGTCGTCTGCCAGCGGCAATTGGTGGCGACCTGGACGGTGTGCATGTGGTGCGCGATCTGGCGCATATCGACGATATGGAGCCCAAGGTCACTGAAGGCGCCCGTGCGCTGATCGTGGGCGGTGGCTATATCGGGCTTGAAGCCGCAGCCGTCTGCGCCAAGCGCGGCGTCAAGGTGACTCTGGTCGAGATGGCCGACCGTATCCTGCAACGAGTTGCAGCACCCGAGACCAGCGACTATTTCCGTGCATTGCACAGCGAGTATGGTGCGGACATTCGCGAAGGCGTCGGACTGGACCGGCTGATTGGCGAAAACGGCAAGGTCACAGGCGCCCTGTTGACCGACGGCACCGAGCTGGAGGTTGATTTCGTTGTGGTTGGCGTGGGCATCGCGCCCGCAACCCAATTGGCCGAGATGGCGGGGCTTGAGTTGGACAATGGTATCAAGACCGACGCCCATGGCCGCACTTCGGATCCTTCGATCTGGGCGGCAGGCGATTGTGCTTCGTTTCCACACGGTGAAGGCCGGATCAGGCTAGAGAGTGTGCCTAACGCAATTGATCAAGCCGAGATCGTCGCGCAGAACATGCTGGGCGCGGCCAGGGATTATGTGGCGACACCATGGTTCTGGTCGGACCAGTATGACGTCAAATTGCAGATCGCCGGTCTGAACACCGGATATGACCGCGTTGTGACCCGCAAGGGCGAAGGGCAGACCGTGTCCTTTTGGTACTACAAGGGCGATCAGTTGATAGCTGTGGACGCAATGAACGATCCCCGCGCGTATATGGTCGGCAAACGCTTGATCGACGCAGGCAAGACGGCCGATCCGGCTGTGGTCGCCGACCCGGACGCGGATCTGAAACCGCTGCTCAAAGCGTGAGGATCATCGCCGGAGAGTTCCGGGGCCGCGCTTTGGCCTCGGTCGGCAAAGGGGATGCGGGGGCACATCTGCGCCCCACCACTGACCGTGTGCGCGAAAGTCTTTTCAACGTCCTGACCCACCAGATCGACTTTGACGGTCTGCGCGTGTTGGATCTGTTTGCAGGTACCGGGGCGCTGGGGCTCGAGGCGCTGTCGCGTGGTGCGGCGCATGTCACCTTTGTTGATGACGGACGTGTGGCCCAAGGGCTGATCCGCAAGAATATCGACCTGACCCACAGCGCCGAGCGTACCGATCTGGTCCGCCGCGATGCCACCCGGCTGGGCGACAACCCGAACGCCCCATATGATCTGATCTTTCTCGATCCGCCCTACGGCAAAGCGTTGGGCCAAAAGGCAGTGACCGCAATAACCGCTGGTGGATGGGTCGCTGATGAGGCCTTGCTGGTTTGGGAAGAAAACACCCCGATGCAAGCACCCGCAGGGTTCAAGCTGCACGACAGTCGGAAATACGGCGACACGCATATCTCTTTGATATGGAAAGACGAATCGGATGCATGATCTGGTAATCTTCGATTGCGATGGTGTTCTGGTCGACAGCGAAGTGATCTCGAACCAGGTGCTGATGGGCAATCTGGCTGGTTATGGCCTGCACCTCACATTGCCTGAATGCATGTCGCTGTTTGTAGGCGGAACGATGGTCGGGGTGCGCGACAAGGCACGCAGCATGGGGGCCGATCTACCCGAGGGCTGGGTGGATCAGATCTATGCTGAAACCTATGACCGCCTGCGCAAAGGGGTGCCTTTGGTGCCTGGTGTTTCCGAATTGTTGGCGGCACTGGATCAAAACGGCATCCCGTTCTGCGTCGCGTCAAACGGCAGCCCGGACAAGATGAAGATCACTCTGGGCCAGAATGGGCTTTGGGACCGATTTAAGGACGTTATGTTCTCGGCTCATGTTCTGGGAACAGGCAAACCGGACCCAAAGATGTTCAAGCTGGCCGCTCAGCGCTTTGAAGCAAATTCCCCTGTGGTTATTGAAGACAGCCAGAATGGTGTCACAGCGGCCGTGCGGGCAGACATGCGCTGTTTGGCTTATGCCCCGCACGGAGGTGGCGACAGCTTGGCTGATCTGGGTGCCGAAGTGATCACGGATATGGCACAGGTGCACCGGCTTTTGGGACTCAGAGCCTGAATTGTGCTAACGTGTGGTCATGGACCGCGCCCTGACACCCTTTAGTTGGACGTTTGCCCGCGACGCCGAAGCCTCTACCGGGCCCGAGCGCAAGCCGATGCGCGCGCCTGTTTTCATCCACGACGCGGTGACGCCGTGGGGGGCAGAGACGATGCTGCTGAAAGTGTTGCGCGAACAGGCTGCCGATCAGGAGGAGTAGGTCGGGTGGAACTTGTCGCCCGGCGAGAGCGTAAAGATCTCGACCCCATCCGCCGTGACACCCACCGAATGCTCGAACTGTGCCGACAGTGACTTGTCGCGGGTCACAGCTGTCCAGTCGTCGGCCAGCGTCTTGGTTTCAGGACGGCCCAGATTGACCATCGGTTCGATGGTAAAGAACATACCCTCTTCCAAAACCGCACCGGTGCCCGGACGGCCATAGTGCAGAACATTGGGCGGCGCGTGGAACACGCGGCCCAGACCATGGCCACAAAAATCACGCACAACGCTCATCCGGTGCGCTTCTACATAAGCCTGAATGGCGTGGCCAATATCACCGAAAGTGTTGCCGGGCTTGACCATCTCGATGCCCTTGAACAGCGCGTCATGGGTCACTTGGATCAGCCGTTCCGCCTTGCGCGGCAGTTTCCCGGCCACATACATACGCGAGGTGTCGCCGAACCAGCCATCAACGATAACAGTCACGTCAATGTTCAGGATGTCGCCATCCTTCAGCTTTTTTTCACCCGGAATGCCATGGCAGACCACATGATTGACGCTGATGCAGCTGGCGTGTTGATAGCCCTTGTACCCAATCGTGGCCGAGGTTGCGCCTGCATCTTCAACCATCTGAGTAATCAGCCCGTCAATCGCGCCAGTCGTCTGGCCGGGAAAGACGTGTTCTGCAATATCATCCAGAATGCGTGCCGCCAAAGCCCCTGCCGCGTGCATTCCGGCAAAGTCGCTTTGTTCATAGATGCGGATGCCGTCTTTGGTCAGGCGGCCACGATGTTCTTTCATCGACGCTAAGCTCCAAATGTTTCGCGCAGCATTCCTTTTACGCTGCTTGTGCAGAAAGTACCAGAGGGCGCAGCGTTGCGGGTTGCAGATGGTGCAAAAAGTGGCGAATTCAAGCGTCAACCGACGGTAGTTATTTTGAGTGTCTGTGTCGGCGTTTACGCTCAGGCGGTAAAGCGGGCAAACTGTGCTATGCGGACGAAGAGGGCGTTCGCGATTCCAATTTGAATGTCCGGTTTGCAGAGGTCTTAGACTTGGGGGCAGGCGGCACACCGACCTTTTCTGGGTCTAATTTAAACCAGCGCTCACCAAGCAAAAGAGGAAGGCGGTTGCTATCAGTCTGGGTGGCATTTAGGTTGTTTGGACTTCGGTACTTATGCTCACTGACAGGATAACATTAAGTAATGTTTGGGATATTTCGATCACCACAGGATCGGCTGAAAAAGCGAAATGAAGCTATCTTGAAGCACGTCAAAGATGAACATGCTGGCATGAAGCTCGAGTTCCGGCAAAGCCTTTTAAACAAAATGAACTTCTTGAACCCAAAAATGGTACTGATGATGAACACTCAGTCGGATGTGTTCTTTGGGTACGATAGGCAGGCTGAGTACTTTGTTTGTGGGCAATTCTATGACTCGCTGCTCGGTGACCTTTTAGATCTTGAACAAAACTTGAGCAATTCCGACTTTGAACTCGATGCCCGAAACTTTTTTGAGCGCATGCATAAAATCTCTGACTACGACATCAAGGAATTGGTTTCTAAATTCAACTATCGTGGAGCTATGAGAGCCGACGGTTATTGTATTAGCACTTACTACCCGCCGGCTGAAATCCGAATTTTGAAGAACGATAATGTCATTGCTCGCTCTGGGCCTTTCTCCCCTAAACACAAAGGATACTTCAAAGAGACTCTATATCAGAACGTTGTTGAGGATATCGGAGGAACTGGGGTTTCAGCAATCGAAGTATCGTTTGGAATTTGGAATGGCGGGGAAATTGAGTTTGTTAAAACGTTTTATGTTTACGTGGATCATCCCCGGGCAAAGGTTGGTACCGATATAGAATACTACGCTAAGGTTTGTTCACTTTTCACGCCGCTGCTCGATGAGATAGAGCAGGACATGCTGTCTAAAGACATTAACTCGGCTGGATTTCTTGATTGTTTGTCGGAGGGGATTGATGAAGATGTTGACGACACGTTGCTTGGATTGCCAGCAAACCCATACTCCAGACGGACGTTCACGCTGTGACATCCCAATGACTGCATGAAAGTGCATTCTTGCCAACTCGTCTATGGCGCTTCCGATTATATTGACCGGATTCTGGAATTCTGAGGTCCTGAAGTATCAGCCTCTTCTAGTAAAGCCTACATTCGCGCAGATCGTAACATTCGGTTAGTTTGGGCTCAATGCTGTCATTCATTCATCTTGCTTCCATTCATGTCCACCCATACCCCCTCTGGCGAAATCTTCGTCCCATACACCAACCGTTCCACCCCCTGCGCCTGTGCTGCTTCAAACGCCGCCGCATAGGCCTGGTCAATATCAGCCGCCAGCGCAAACCGGTCGCAATCGGTGCGTTGTACCAGGTACAGCATGATTGCGCGGTGTCCTTGCGCGGCCATTGCTGCCAGCTCGCCCAGATGCTTGGTGCCGCGCGCCGTGACGCTGTCGGGGAACTCGGCCAGGCCGGGCTGGCGCGAGAGGGTCACGCTTTTGACCTCGACATAAGCGTCGGGCAGGCCCGGCTCGGTTAACAGAAAATCGATGCGGCTGTTTTCGCCGTATTTCACTTCGGGCCGGACGGTGTCATAGGCGGCCAGTTCTGCGATCTCACCAGCTTCAAGCGCTGCCCTTAAGGCGCGATTGGGAACCGAGGTGTCAACGCCGGTGAAATGCCCGTTTTCGTGATCCACCAATCGCCAGCCGTATTTCAGCTTTTTCTTCGGGTCGTCATTGGGTTCCAGCCAGATTTTCTCGCCCGGTTCGGCCAGCCCCATCATCGATCCCGGATTGGCGCAATGGGCTGTAACCTCTTGCCCGTCTTCCAGCGTGCAATCGGCCAGAAAGCGTTTGTAGCGACGGATCAGGCGGGCGGGGATAAGAGGGGTTTCAAAACGCATGGTTCAGGGCCTATACCTGCCCCTGAGAACGATCAAGAGGGGAGAGCGCCATGGCCAATCCAACCGCAGCGATGCTGGTGATCGGGGATGAAATCCTGTCCGGCCGCACCCGTGATGCGAATATGCATTTTCTGGCGCAAGAGCTGACGAAACATGGCATCGACCTGAAAGAAGTGCGCATTGTCAGCGATGACGCCCCTGCCATCGAAGGGGCGGTTAAGGCATTGTCTGATGCCTATGACACCGTCTTTACCAGTGGCGGCATCGGTCCGACCCATGACGATATAACGGCCGATTGCATCGCGCGGGCCTTCAATACGCCGATTGATATCAGGGATGACGCGCGGGCATTGTTACAGGCGCATTACGACAAATCGGGGTTGGAACTGAACGCCGCCCGACTGCGCATGGCCCGCGTTCCCGATGGTGCGGCGCTGATTGACAATCCGGTCTCGACTGCACCGGGCTTTATCCTTGCGAACGTGCATGTGATGGCCGGCGTGCCTTCGGTGTTTCAGGCGATGGTGGCCAGTGTTCTGCCAACGTTAACCGGAGGCAGTCCCTTGCTGTCGCAAACTCTGCGCGTAGATCGGGGCGAGGGCGATATTGCCGCAAACCTGTCCGCCTTGGCCGAAGAATTCAGCGACCTATCCATCGGGTGTTATCCGTTCCAGATCAACGGGGCCTTCGGTGCCAACGTCGTGATACGAGGCACTGACGGAGGGCGGATTGATGCGGCGATGACCCGTCTGGCGAAAGAGTTGCAACTTTGAGCTTGAACTGGGCGGATATTGTCGACGGCACATGGCCTGCCGCAGGCTACAAGGCGCTTGGCCCGTTCCAACTGCGCGAAGGACAAGGTGGTGGGTCACGCGTGTCTGCGGCTAATGCGCTGGGTCCTGCAACAGACGCGGATATTGACGCCGCCGAGGCCGCAATGCTGGCCATGGGGCAGAAACGCATTTTCTGTCTGCGTCCGGGTGATGAGGCGCTGGACACAAAACTGGCTGATCGGGGGTACAGCGTTCTGGACCCGGTCAACATCTATGCCTGTCCGGTCGACCTGCTGACAGATCAACCGATTCCTCCGATCATGGTCTTCTCGGTCTGGGAGCCACTTGAGATCATGCGCGAAATCTGGTCTTCGGCCGGGATCGGCGCAGAACGGCAAGCGGTCATGGCGCGCGCGAAAGGTCCCAAGACCAGCCTGTTGCTGCGCCATAACGATAAACCCAGCGGCGTGGCATTTGTGGCTATGCATGGGGATGTTGCGATGGTCCACGCGCTTGAAATTCTGCCCGATCATCGCCGCCATGGTCTGGGCCACTGGACCATGCGCGCGGCGGCAATCTGGGCGCGGGATAATGGCGCGCAGACCCTCAGCGTGATCTGCACCAAGGCCAATGCAGGTGCCAATGGCCTTTATCGCGCGCTCGGGATGGAGCTTGCGGGCGAATACCATTACCGTCACCTTGATTGAACTGAAGAGGCCGCCGTGACACAGAAAGACATGCCCACCGCGCTGAACCTGCCCATGGTCGATCCGCTGCCGCCGGAAACGCAGAAATACTTTGATATCTGTGTCGAAAAGCTGGGCATGGTGCCGAACGTGTTGAAAGCAAACGCGTTCGACATCGACAAGCTGAATGCCTTCACGGCGATGTACAATGACCTGATGTTGGCCGACAGCGGGCTGTCCAAGCTGGAGCGTGAGATGATTGCGGTGGTCGTTTCATCGATCAACAAGTGCTTTTATTGTCTGGTTGCCCATGGCGCGGCGGTGCGTCAGCTGTCGAGTAATCCGCAACTGGGTGAGATGCTGGTGATGAACTACCGCGTTGCGCCGCTGGATCCACGTCAGCGTGCGATGCTGGATTTTGCTGCCAAGATGACCACCTCCAGCGCCGAGATCGAAGAACCCGACCGGCAGAAGCTGCGCGATGCCGGGTTCACCGACCGGGACATCTGGGACATTGCCAACGTAACCGGTTTCTTCAACATGTCCAACCGGGTGGCCAGCGCGACCGCAATGGTACCGAACGCAGAATATCACGCGCAGTTTCGATGATCCGTACGGCTGTCCTTTTATCAATGCTACTAACAGGCCCGGTTCTGGCGCAGGACCTGACCCTGCCCACCAGTGCGCGCCAGATCAGTGACCGAACCTCGCCGTTGGACAGTTATGACCTGCCGACGGGGCCTTATGAGAACGGTGCAGTGCCCTCAGACACAATCGAAGGTCGGGTTGAGCGGTTCACGTGGCGGTTACAGGCAGGTTCCAGCACGACCCTGCAGCTACTGGCCCCGCTGCGCGACCAGATCGAGGCGCAAGGCTACAAGATCCTGTTTGAGTGTGAGGCGCAAGCTTGCGGCGGCTTCGATTTCCGTTTCGGGACGGAAGTTGTGCCAACACCAGACATGTATGTCGCCATTCAGGATTACCGTTTCCTTTCAGCGACCAAGGGATCCGTTGCGCTTAGCTTGTTGGTCAGCCGCAACCCGCCAGATGGCTACGTACAGTTGATCCGCGTAACGCCGCAGGATGCGCCTGACCCTGATCCGGTTGTGATCGAACAGGCCGTCGAAGGCTCGGGCGGATTGCTGGAGGCTCTGACAAGCGCAGGGCATGTGATCCTGGATGATTTGCATTTTCCCACCGGCGAGGTGGCATTGGGTGAAGGGCCGTTCGCGTCGCTGACTCTGGTCGCCGGTTACTTGTCTGACAACCCCGATACGCGACTTGCGTTAGTAGGGCATACCGACGACACCGGCGCGCTGTCGGCCAATATCTCTGTCAGCAAAAGCCGGGCCGAGGCCGTACGCACCCGATTGATCGAGGCGCATGGCGTGGCCCCTGAGCGGATCGAGGCGCAGGGCGTGGGCTATCTGGCTCCGATAACGTCCAACGCGACGCCCGAGGGACGCGACCTGAACCGCCGGGTCGAAGCGGTTTTGCTGGTCAACTGAACAGGTACGGTCAAGCCTAAAGGCAAAAAAAGACCCGCACTTTGACATGCGGGTCATAAGGTTGGTCTTCAGGGAGAATTACCAGTCCATCGGGCCTTTGTCGTGGTAGGAATTGACCAGGAAGTCGATGAAGGCCCGAACTTTGGGTTGTGTGAAGCGGCCAGGCGGGTAGACGGCATAGATGCCCTGAACCTCGTCCGGCAGAGATGGCATGGCGTCGACCACCTGTCCTGATTTCAACGCTTCGGCATAAAGATAGCTTGGCAGATACGCGATCCCCAGCCCCGAGATGGCCGCGTTCAGCAGCGATTGCCCGTCATTCACGCTCAGCCAGCCCGCGGTACGCACCTGACGTTTTTCACCCGATGGCGCGGTCAGTTTCCAGACGTTGCCCGAGGATTGGCTGGAATAGTGCAGCAGCTTGTGTTCGTTCAGATCATCGATCTTCTGCGGGCGTCCGAAGCGTTCAATATAGCTGGGCGCAACCACCATGCGTTTCACGGTTTCAGTTAGCTTACGGGCGCGCAGCGTGCTGTCTTCCAGCTCGCCGATGCGGACGGCCACGTCAAATCCTTCGGAAATCAGTTCGACATAACGGTTGTTCAGAACCATGTTCACGGTGATATCGGGATAGGCGGCCAGGAACTCGGACAGAACGGGGGACAGGTGATTCACGCCGAAGTCGGTGGCAACGCTGATGCGCAGCAGGCCCGATGGGGCCGATTGCATTGATGTGACCAGCGAATCTGCTTCGCCCGCGTCATTCAGAACACGCCGCGCGCGGTCATAGTAGGCAAGGCCGATTTCCGTCGGCGACACCCGGCGTGTGGTGCGGTTCAGCAACCGGGCCCCCAGACGCGCTTCGAGGCTCGAGACATGTTTGGACACGGCGGATTTGGAGATGCCCATCTTTTTGGCCGCATCGGTGAAGCCACCTTGGTCCACCACATTGGCGAAGGCTTCCATTTCAGTCAGTCGGTCCATACTCGTTCCCCAGATCTTGATTTCCTCTCTGACTATGGCGCTGAATCTGGGCGGAAACGCGGCAGACATGGGATAATATCAGGGATTTGAATCGGATCGTTTGCGTATGGGAAACGCAGAAACAGTGGTTTCCAAATGCGCCTGAGCCCCAGTCAGGCTGTGTTTTTTGGTGCAGCGACCTAATGTGTTACCTTGAGGATGGCATTTTTGTGACAAGGGAGGAGACCATGAAGACCGTTTTCACCATCGCTGCCTTTTGCCTTTTTGCGGGCTTTGCATACGCCGGGGGTGAGACGCCTTCGAACCCCGATGCGAAGGTTTATTTCGTTAATCTTTCAGACGGTGACACAGTGCAATCACCGGTCACGGTTGTCTTCGGTCTCAGCGGAATGGGCGTCGCCCCTGCCGGGACCGAGAAGGAAAACACCGGCCACCACCACCT
Source organism: Ruegeria sp. HKCCA5929 (assembly GCF_013034525.1). Classification (NCBI taxonomy): domain Bacteria; kingdom Pseudomonadati; phylum Pseudomonadota; class Alphaproteobacteria; order Rhodobacterales; family Roseobacteraceae; genus Ruegeria; species Ruegeria sp. HKCCA5929. Next base: position 546,796 of record NZ_WQGE01000002.1, on the reverse strand, counting down.
GTTGCTCAACCGCCCCCCGATTGGTGAGGGCGAGGATGGAGCGGATGAGCTGGCTTATGGCCTTCCTGCCGATGACAACCATATGCATTTTGGCGGCGGCCAGACCGAGGTGACACTGGACCTGCCCGCAGGTCAGCACACGCTGCAACTGGTATTGGGAGACGCGGGCCATGTGCCACATAACCCACCGATTGTGTCCGAGGTGATTACGATTACCGTTGAGTAGGTAGCTGCACGCCTGTTTACTTTCGGTTTGATGTGGGGAACTCTCCGGCAAGTGGTCGGAGGGTTCTATGTCGCTTGAGTTTTTCATTACATCTTTGATCGTCGTGCTGTTGCCGGGCACCGGCGTCATCTACACGCTGGCCATTGGGCTTGGCCGCGGGTTTCGCGCCAGCATTGCGGCGGCGGCAGGCTGCACGCTTGGAATCGTACCCGCCGCTGTGGCCAGCATTATCGGCTTGGCCGCTCTGCTGCATACAAGTGCGCTGGCCTTTCAGGTGCTCAAATACCTTGGGGTGCTCTACCTGTTCTATATGGCGTGGGGTATTGTCCGCGAGGGCGGTGCGATGGAGGTCAGCGCGAATAAATCAGCCAAAGGGTACCTTAGAATTGCGGCGACCGGCACGCTGATCAACGTGTTGAACCCCAAACTGTCGTTGTTCTTCCTCGCGTTCCTGCCGCAATTTCTGCCCGCCGACACAAACCATGCGGGGCTGGCTTTGGTGCAACTGGCGCTTGCGTTTATGGCGATGACCTTTGTTGTATTTATCGCCTACGGGGCCTGCGCGGCCGTGGCGCGGGACTACATCATCCACCGCCCGTCAGTGATGGCCTGGATCAAACGGTGTTTTGCGACGGCCTTCGGCGCGCTGGGGGTGAAACTTGCGCTGTCCGACTGACCAAGCTTAAAGCTCGGCCGCCAATCGTGTTCCCTGATTGATTGCCCGTTTGGCGTCCAGTTCGGCCGCTACATCCGCACCGCCGATTACGTGGGGGGTAACGCCGCGTTCGATCAGCGCGTCCGCCAGCGACCGGTCTGAAACCTGCCCGGCACACAAAACGATTGTATCCGCCGAGATCACTGTCGGGTCTGCACGGTCTTCGCCAAAGCTGACATGCAAGCCGTCATCGTCGATGCGCTCATAGTTCACGCCGCCCACGAAGTTGACGTTTTTCATCTTCAACGCTGCACGGTGAATCCAGCCAGTGGTTTTACCCAATCCCTTGCCGTGTGCCTGTTTCTTGCGCTGTAGCAATGTGACCTGACGCGCAGGCGCGCTGGGTTGAGGCCCTTCTGGCGCAAGGCCCGAGCGGTGCTCGGCCGGGTCTGTCACGCCCCATTCCTTCATCCAAAGCGGCAAGTCGGTGGTTGCGCTGTGCCCGTCCTTCAAAAGAAACTCCGACACATCAAAGCCGATGCCACCTGCGCCGACTACGGCGACAGATTCGCCGACTTCGGCCTTGCCACGCAGCACGTCTATATAGCTGAGGACATTTTCCCGATCCTGCCCCGGAATCTGTGGGTCGCGCGGGGTGACGCCGGTTGCGATGATCACCTCGTCAAAGCCGGTCAGATCGTCGGCGCTGACCTCACGGTTCAATTCCACCTTTACGCCCAGATCGGCCATCATGGTGCGATACCAATCGACCAGCCCCCAAAACTCTTCCTTGCCCGGAACCTGTTTGGCCATGTTCAACTGCCCACCAATCTCTGCGGCGCGGTCAAACAAAGTCACGTCGTGGCCGCGCTGGGCGGCGGTCATCGCGGTGGACAAACCGGCTGGGCCCGCACCGACAATGGCAACGTTTTTCTGCGTTGTGGCGGGTGCAATCACCAGTTCGGTCTCATGACAGGCGCGGGGATTGACCAAACAAGACGTCAGCTTGCCGCTGAATGTATGATCCAGACAGGCTTGATTGCACGCAATGCAGGGTGCGATTTGCGCAGATTGCCCCGCAACGGCTTTGTTGACGAAATCGGCGTCTGCCAGCATCGGGCGGGCCATCGACACCATATCGGCACAGCCGGAGGCCAAGACCTCTTCGGCGACCTCGGGCGTGTTGATCCGGTTTGAGGTGATCACAGGTATCGAAACCTTACCCATCAGCTTTTTCGTCACCCAAGCAAAGGCTGCACGCGGCACGCTGGTGGCGATGGTCGGAATCCGCGCCTCGTGCCAACCAATGCCGGTATTGATGATTGTGGCACCGGCCTTTTCTACTTCTTGCGCCAGTTGCACCACTTCTTCATGGGTCGAGCCGTTGGGGACCAGATCAATCATCGACAGGCGGTAGATGATGATGAAATCGCGGCCAACGGCCTCGCGCGTGCGGCGCACGACTTCGATAGGCAAGCGCATTCTGTTTTCGTAGGACCCGCCCCAGCGGTCGGTGCGTTTGTTGGTATGGGTAACAAGGAACTGGTTCAGGAAATACCCTTCAGACCCCATGATCTCGACCCCGTCATAGCCCGCCTGTTGGGCCAGAACGGCAGCGTTCACGATGTCGCTGATCTGTTTTTCGATGCCGTCTTCATCCAGCTCATTTGGCGGAAAGGGTGAGATTGGGGATTTCACAGGGCTGGGGGCCACGCATTTCGGGCCATAGGCATAGCGTCCTGCATGCAGGATCTGCATCGCAATCTTGCCGCCTGCTTCGTGCACCCGCTGGGTCACGATGGAATGGTTCGCCACCTCTTTTTCATTGGTCATCATCGACGCGCCGGGCAGAACCGAGCCCTCAAGATTCGGACCAATGCCACCTGTCACCATAAGCGCCACGCCACCGCGCGCCCGGTCCGCATAGAATTCAGCCACCCGGTTCCAGTCACCGGTTTCCTCAAGCCCCGTATGCATCGAGCCCATCAGCACGCGGTTCTTCAAGGTAGTAAAGCCCAGATCCAGCGGGGCCAGCATGTTTGGGTACGCAGTCATGGCGAAACTCTCCCTCCCGAATATGCGAGTTAGATTGACCTTCGCGTCAACTTTGTCACGCGAAACCCCACGTCACCCTCTTTGCTGTTGCCCCTGTGGTTGTTAGAGGTTGGCGGAACAATCCGATGAGGCCCCCTATGACCCCCGAAGACATCGCCAAGCTACCCTATCGTCCTTGTGTCGGGCTGATGCTGATAAACGCGGATGGCAGGATCTTTGTGGGTCAGCGCAACGACCGTCACAAAGACGCGTGGCAGATGCCGCAGGGCGGTGTGGACAAGGGCGAAGACCCGCGCGATGCGGCCCTGCGAGAGTTGTGGGAAGAAACCGGGGTGACCTCGGATCTGGTGGAGATCGTGGCCGAAACCGACGGTTGGCTGCCTTACGATCTGCCGCACGACATCGTGCCCAAGATCTGGAAAGGCCGCTATCGCGGGCAAGAGCAGAAATGGTTCCTGCTACGCTTTATCGGAACGGATGATCAGATCAACATCGAAACCGATCACCCCGAGTTTTCACAATGGAAATGGCAAGCGTCTGATCGGTTGATCGACGAGATCGTGCCGTTCAAACGGGACGTATATGAGCATGTGCTTAAGGCTTTTGACAGCTACTTGGGTGAGAAGGATTGACGTATGGGAAAGTTGGACATTTTCCGAGCGGACCTTTAGCGCAGAGCCGTTCTTAGCAGGCTCTTCATGGTACAAACAACTTATCCCAGCCCGATACGCGCGCACCGCACTGCTGACATGATTGTCCATGTGGTTGGGTTGTCCCTGATCCTTTTGGCTGGCAGCCTGCTGATCGTGAACGCCTATCAGCGTCTGGATGCTGCGCTGCTTCTTGCGGTCATCGTTTATGTTCTCTGTGCGCTTGCGTCGAACCTTGCGTCCTGCGCCTATCATTTCGCGCCTTGGCATGATCGCCGTAAGCTGTTGCGCCGTATCGACCACGCCGCGATTTATCCCAGTATCTGCGGGACATTCACGCCTTTCTTCGTTCAGGCTGGAACGACATGGACCATGACCTTGCTTTTGGTATGCTGGGGGCTGACCATCGCGGCCGTCTGGAACAAGATCGCGAATGAGACGGTCAAATCACGATGGTCGACAGCATCATACCTTGGTTTGGGGGGCATCGGTTTGGGCGCAATCCCAGACATGACAACCGTTCCCACAGCCACCCTTTGGTGCATTGCGGGCGGTGCAGTCAGCTATGTTGTTGGAACGATGTTTTACGCTCAAAAGACACTGCCGTTTCGTTATGCGATTTGGCATATCTGGGTGAACCTGGGTGGGGTTCTGATGTTCGTCGGAATCTGGCTGGCGCTGTTTTCTTAATATACGGCAGGGTCGGGGCGCGGGCGCCCCAATCCATTTTGTGAAAAAGTCTCGATCCTAGGTTAGAGCAACCCTTCGGCGCGCAACAATTCCTGCATGTTTGCTTCCGGGCGTGGGCCGATATGGCTGATGACTTCTCGGGCACAGACATTGCCGATCTTTGCGCAAGTCTCATAATCCCGACCTGTGGCCATGCCAAACAGGAAGCCTGCAGCGAACTGATCACCCGCACCTGTTGCGTCCACGGGCACAATCTTTTCAACCGGCACGTCAATGCGGCTGTCACTATTCAGAACTGTCACACCGTCGCCTGACCGGGTGCAGACAACCAACGGACAGATGGCGGCGGTTTTGGCCAGCGCTTCCTCCAGATCGTCGGTTTCGAACAGCGATTTGATCTCGGCCTCATTGCCGATCACGAAATCCAGTTCGTTTTCGATCAGCAAGAGGAAATCGACGCGGTGACGTTCCACGCAGAACGGGTCGGAAATGGCAATACCGGCCTTTCCGCCGCCCTTGTGACAGGCGCGCGCGGCTTCAAGAAACGCGGCTTTGCCCTTTTCCTTGTCGAACAGATAACCTTCGAGGAACATGATCTGGCTGTTTCCTGCAACGTCATCCGAGACGTCCTGCGAGGACAGCTCGGATGAAATCCCGAGATAGGTGTTCATCGACCGCTCACCATCGGGCGAGACGAAGATCATCGAACGCGAGGTTGGCAGCTCTCCGCCCGGAACCGGCGGGTTCACGAAGTCAACGCCGTCTTCGTTCATCGCATCCGCATAGAACCGCCCCAGCGCGTCGTCATGCACGCGCCCGATAAAGGCAGCGTCCAGTCCAAGGGCACCCGCACCTGCAATCGTGTTGGCGACTGAACCGCCAGGCGTCTGCACGCGGCCTTCCATCGAGGCATAGAGAACTTCACCGCGCTCCTGCTCGATCAGCTGCATGATGCCTTTCTCGATGCCCATCAGTTCCAGGAAACTGTCGTCGGCTTGGGAAATCACGTCTACGACGGCATTTCCGATGCCGGTCAGTTGGTAAGTTTTCATTGGGTTTTGTCCTCGAATCGACAGAGATCACGGATGATGCAGGTCGGGCATTGCGGCTTGCGTGCCTTGCAATGGTACCGGCCATGCAGGATCAGCCAGTGATGTGCATGAAGCTGGAAATCAGCAGGTATGTTGTCTTCTATGGCGCGTTCGACTGCGTCCACGTCCTTACCGGGGCAAATGCCGGTTCGGTTGCCGACGCGAAAGATATGCGTATCAACCGCCTGAGCAGGTTGCCGCCACCACATGTTCAGAACCACGTTGGCTGTCTTGCGCCCGACACCCGGCAGCGATTGCAACGCAGCACGGGAATTGGGAACCTCGCCGCCGTAATCTTCGACCAGAATCCGGCTAAGCTTGATGACGTTTTTCGCTTTCTGACGGAACAGGCCGATGGTCTTGATATGTTCGATCAGACCCTCTTCGCCCAGGTCCAGCATCTTTTGTGGTGTGTCGGCGATCTTGAACAATTCGCGCGTGGCTTTGTTGACGCCCGCATCGGTCGCCTGCGCCGACAGCGCGACGGCCACGACCAGGGTATAGACGTTCACATGCTCAAGCTCGCCCTTGGGTTCGGGGTCGGCCTCCTGAAAGCGCGTAAAGATCTCGCGGATCGTATGATAGTCGAGTTGTTTTGCCATCCGGGCCTTAATGCCGTGGGATTGTGCGGGCTGCAATTGAAAACACGCTTTATGTAGTCATGCGCGAAGCTCGTTTAGCTTGGTTGCAAGCTTTACAGCTTCAAACTCTGCAGGGGTCTCGTCACCCATTGGGCAAAAGCTGGCCACCAAAAGCCCGGAAGGGGTGTCTGGAAACTGCGCGATCAAATTTGCCGAAAACGGGCCGCATCCAGTGTGCCCGATAACGCGGCCCACGGGTTGGGCCGCACCGATCATCAGACCAAGCCCATAGCCGGTTTCGCTCCAAACCCGTCCCGGAATAGCCGGGCCTTGCATGGAAGGGCTGAGCATCTGATCTTTACTTGCAGCAGATAACAGATCGCCGTTCAGGACGGCGGGTAACAGGCGCAAGGCGTCGGTTGCAGTGCCCATAAGGCAGCCGTGGTAGACCCAGTCCGGGTGATAACCATGCGCGTTCCAATACAGTTGTTCGAAATCATCCCGTGTCCGAGCAACACGCGCGGTCAGACCCAGTGGCTGGCAAATGCGAGCTTGCATGATTTCGGCCAGACTGGCGTTGTGCACCTCTTCCAGAAATTGGCGTAAAAGCAGATAGCCCACATTTGAATATACCCAGTTCGTTCCGGGCGGGTAGGCGAGGTTGCGAAAATCTGCTTCTGCCAACAACTGCTCGACAGACCAGGGATCTGCACCTTGCGCGACGGCATCTCCATAGCCCGGTAGCGCCCCATAATCTCTCAGCCCGGCGCGGTGCTGCATCAATTGGCGCAGCGAAAACGGATGCTCTCGGAACGGTGCATCAAGATCGCATTGCTGGCGTTCCCACGCCTGCATGACAAGAACTGCGATTGCAGTTTTGGTGAAGCTCCACCAGGGAAACAGGGATTCACCGCACTCGTCCAGAAGAACGCGGCCTGTTTGGTCCATGGCGGCGGAGAGGGTCATGTTCGGCCCGGAATTGATTGGATGTGGTTCGACCCTAAGTCAGATCAATTCTCAAAGAAATACGGTTGCGCAAGTTTCGGGTCGCTCACCAATAGGCAGACGACGTATAGTCTGGGAAATAGTGCAAGAGGTAAGCGACATGAATGTCCAGACCCCGGAAAGCGGATACCACTACAACGTCATGCGCCGCGCAATCGACCTGATCGATCAGGGTGGCGAGGGCCTGAGCCTCGATGAGCTGGCCCGTCAGATGGATATGAGCCCCGCCCATTTTCAACGCTTGTTCTCGCGCTGGACCGGAGTATCGCCGAAACGGTATCAACAATACCTCACGCTGGGCCACGCAAAGGCCCTGCTGCGCGAGCGGTTCACCACATTGGAAACCGCGCATAACGTTGGCCTGTCCGGCAGCGGCCGCCTGCACGATCTGTTCCTGAAGTGGGAATCCATGAGCCCCGGCGAATACGCTCGGAAAGGCGCAGGATTGACGATCTATTGGGGCTGGTTCGAATGCCCCTTTGGCCCTGCGCTGGTCATGGGCACAGACAAGGGCATCTGCGGCATGGCATTCGGGGCAGAGACCGGGGAAGAGGCCGCGATGGAAGACATGATCTCGCGCTGGCCCAAAGCGGATTTCGTTGAGGATCCGATGCGTTTGCGTCCTTGGGTGCTGAGTGCCTTTGGGGCTGCCAGCGACCGGTTGGAACCAACGCCGCTTTACCTGATCGGATCGCCTTTGCAGATCAAAGTGTGGGAAGCGTTGATGCATATCCCTTCTGGGCAGGTCACAACCTATTCCGAGATTGCGCAGCGCGTAGGCTCACCACAAGCTGTGCGTGCGGTGGGAACGGCTGTTGGGCGTAACCCGGTCAGTTGGTTGATCCCTTGTCACCGCGCGCTGCGTAAATCAGGTGGGTTAGGTGGTTATCACTGGGGTCTGCCGGTGAAGCGCGCCATGCTGGCCTATGAAGCAGCGCAGGCAGACGCCTGATTGACAGATGACCCGACCGCTGCCAAAAGGCACCGCAGGTTCGGGTCCCCTGCCGTTCGCGGCCTTTGGCTTTGGTGAAACCCGGTTTGAAAGACATCTGTTGCCCTTTTTCCGGCGCGCGGATGGTAATGCGAACCCCGTCCAGACTTCGCGCCCGTTCAAGGACACGAGGCACATGATGACACGACTCCAAACCGTTGCTCCGGTTGAAGAGCTGAAAGAGCAGGCAAAACGCCTGCGGGAAAAACTGAAAGCGACGGGCGTATCCCTGTCGCATAGCGCCACACTGGAACTGCTGGCCCATCAGCACGGCGTACGAGACTGGAACACATTGCATGCAATGGCCGGAAATCGGATGCACCTGCGTGTAGGTGACCGGGTTGAGGGACGATACCTGGGTCAGGCATACACGGGGGAAATTCGCGGCATAACTATGCTGGGCGATGGCGCGCGCCGTCGTGTTACCCTGCATTTCGATACGCCCGTCGATGTGGTGCGGTTCGATAGCTTTTCCGCCTATCGACAGCGCGTCACCGGAGAGATTGGCTGGGATGGTCAATCCCTACGGCACACATCTAACGGAGAGCCTCAGCTTGTGGTGCGGCCTGTTTGAAACACTAAGGGCGGGGCACCTGTATTGCCCCGCCCAAATTGATTGACTCATTGGACAACTTATTCAGCCGCCCATCCGCCGACCGCTTTGATTTCAAGGAAGTCTTCCAAACCGAAAACACCACCTTCGCGCCCGTTGCCGGATTGCTTCATACCCCCGAACGGAGAGCCTGCGCTGCGTGATTGGCCGTTCATCTCGACCATGCCCGACCGCAAGACACGTGCCATACGATTGGCCCGCGCGCCGTCTTGCGTCTGAACATAGTTGGTCAGGCCATACGGCGTGTCGTTAGCGATCTCGATAGCTTCTTCTTCGGTGTCGAAGGGGATCATGGTCAGAACCGGACCGAAGATTTCTTCGCGTGCGATGGTCATCTGATTGTTGGCGTCGGCAAAGACTGTAGGGCGGACATAATAGCCTTTGTTCAGCCCCTCTGGCCGTCCGGTGCCACCAGCGACCAAACGGGCACCTTCGTCGATGCCTTTCTGAATCAGGTCCTGAATCTTGGTCCACTGGACCTCATTCACCACCGGGCCAATGTGGCGGCCTTCTTCGATGGCAGGGCCGACCTTGACCATGTTGGCCACTTCAGTCGCCGTTTCCACCGCCTTGTCGTAAATCGGGCGCTGCACCAGCATCCGGCTGGGTGCATTACAGCTTTGGCCCGTGTTTTGCATCATGTGCAGCACGCCGCGTTTGACGGCCTTGTCATCTGCATCCTCAAAGATCACATTCGCGCCTTTTCCGCCCAATTCCAGATGTACTTTCTTGAGCGTCTCTGCAGCGTTCTTCGAAATCGCGGTACCGGCGCGGGTCGAGCCGGTAAAGCTGACCATATCCACATCTGGATGGCCGGAAAGTTGCGAGCCAACGCCCACCCCGTCACCGTTAACCAGATTGAACACGCCGGGCGGAAAGCGTGCCTCATCCATCATCTCGGCAAAGATCATCGCGTTCAGCGGGCTTTGTTCTGATGGTTTCAGCACCATGGTACAGCCCGCAATTGCCGCCGCACCGACCTTGAGCGTGACCTGATTCATCGGCCAGTTCCACGGCGTGATTAGGGCGGCGACGCCGACCGCCTCATAGATGATGCGATCATTGGGGGCGTGGTCGCCCAAAGGGCGTTCGAACTCAAACGCCTTGGCGGCGCGGATGAAGTTTTTCAGGTGGTAGATACCCGCCCCGGCCTGCGCCGAACGGGCCAGATCAATCGGTGCACCCATCTCAAGTGACATGGCTTGCGCCAGATCCTCGGAACGCGTCGCGTAAAGTTCGATTAGTTTTTCCACCAGCGCAATGCGGGTTTCCACCGGAGTCGCCATCCAACCGGGCAGCGCGGCTTTGGCCGCTGCAACAGCCGCATTTGTGTCGGCTTCATCACCCAGTGAAATCACAGCACAGGGTTCCTCGGTCGAAGGGTCGATCACTTGAAAATCATTGGGCGACGAAGGAGAGACCCACTGACCGTTGATGTAAAAATCCCGCTTTTCGATCATCGTGAATCCTCCTGATGGATCGGCACTAACCCAGTTGTCAGGGCATACTCTGGCAGCCATACCAAGATCGAGCAATAGCGAATTTGATCAAATTATTTTCCTTTAACGCGGTCGAATTCCGTATCCCTGAGCGCAGGGGATGGTTTAACCTGCGCGCAAAGTGATTAGGTTCCACGCAACCGACTCAGGTTTTTAACAGGAAAGGAGATGCCCCATGGGTTTGCGCATCAACGATACCGTCCCCAATTTTACAGCAGAAACGGATCAGGGCACCGTTCAGTTTCACGACTGGATCGGCGACAGCTGGGCTATTTTGTTCTCGCACCCAAAGGATTTCACCCCTGTTTGCACCACCGAGTTTTCGGCTGTTGCGCAGCTGAATGACGAATGGGCCGCGCGCAACACCAAAGTGATCGGCGTATCGGTCGATGGGGTCGAGGACCACAAGAAGTGGAAGAAGGACATCGAAGAATACGGTAAGGCCAACCCCGGTTTCCCGATCATCGCCGATGACGGTTTGGCCGTGTCCAAAGCCTTCGACATGTTGCCCGCAGAAGCCTATCTGCCCGACGGCCGCACTCCGGCTGACAGCGCCACTGTGCGTTCGGTTTTTATCATCGGCCCGGACAAGCAACTGAAACTGTCGATGACCTATCCAATGACCGTGGGTCGGAATTTTGCCGAGATCCTGCGCGCTCTGGACGGGCTGCAGATGTCGGCTAAGGGCGTTGCAACCCCGGCTAACTGGGTGCCGGGCGAAGATGTGATCATTCCGCCTGCAGTGTCGAACGATGAAGCAAAAGAGAAGTTCGGCGAGTTTGAAACGATCTTCCCTTATCTGCGCAAAACCAAGGCGCCGTCCTAAATCGGTTGCCGGTTCAGGGGGGCTGTCTGCCCCCCATCGCGCCTTTCGGCACGATTCCCCCCGAAGGTATTTTCGGCCAGATGAAGCAGGCGGTTGTTGCGGGCAGGGCGATCCACGGTACATCCGACGTGAGTTGTGTTGCTTGAATGCCCCCGCACCTGAGGTGCGAGGGCAAGAAGGCGGCAGAAAACCGGAGAGAAACCTGACGCCCAAAGCGATCAGAACTTGTAGCGCAGCCCGAAATTGACGCTGAATGTATCCAGATCGTCTTCAACTGTGCCCGTCAACGCGCCGTTCGGGGCCAGCCGCTCCGACGATACGTCAAAGGCGCGGGCATAGCGGGCGTCTACGGTAAAGGCGGTCGACGGGTTGATGTCATATGCCACGCCTGCGATCACCTGAGCCGCAAGAGCGGTGTCGCTGTCATCCAGTGCCACACCGGGGCCGTAAGCGAAATCCAGATCCGAGTAGGTGGCACCCAGACCAAACCCTGCAAACGGGGTCAGCGCACCGGCTTGTTTGAAGTCGAACAAGATGTTGGCAAAGAGCGAGGTTTGCGAAACGTCGCCAGAGATGTTGCCTTCTGGTGCTGGTCCGTTGCCGGTAAAGTTCACACCATCCACGTCGCTGTCGCGATAGGAAAGCTCCAGTTCGATTCGTGTTCCGATCGTGTCATTGGACCACTGCGGGATCTCTTTACCAATGGCCACGCCCAGGCCGAAACCTGCATCAAAGTCTGTATCGACCGATTGTGTTGCGCCCCCGATTGTGCCCGAAAAGTCGCTGTCTTGCAGTTGGCTGTAGCCGATAAAGCCCTGAACATAGGTGCCGTCACCCAGGCTTTGTGCGGTTGCTGCGGTTGTGCCCAGCATCAGGGCGGCGGAGGTCAGGATGAAACGACTAACCATGATCATGTCCTTTGTTCCAAAACGTTTCCCTGCTTAGATCATGTGTCTGGTGGTGCATGGAAAGGGTTCCGGCGGTCACATTGGGTCACTCTAATTTGGCGCCATGTGATAGAATAAATCGCTTGTTCGAGTTGTTGTCGCTGAATGGCAGGCCGTCGATTTCTGATCTTCGTAGGGACGTGCTAGTATGGCTCAAGGGGGCTGTTCCACAGGCGAAGGCCATCGGGATTTCACTGTACTTTGCAGGAGAGAACCATGGCGTTTACAGATTGGTATGTTGAAGGAGAAAGCTTCGGAAACTGCAATTGCGGTTATGCCTGCCCTTGCCAATTCGAAGAACTACCCACCCACGGAAACTGCCGGGGCTTCGAAGTGCTAGAGATTGGCACAGGGTATTTCGGTGACACTGATCTGGGTGGTGCCAAGGCCGCGCTGATCTATGCCTGGCCGGGGCCTATTTTCGAGGGCGGCGGAGAAATGCAGGTTGTCATTGATCCTGCTGCGACCCCAGCACAGCGCGCGGCGCTGGAAAAGGTCTTTCACGGTGAGGAAACGGAGGAGATGGCGACGCATTGGTACGTGTTCCGTGCCATGTGCGAAAAGGTGCACGACACGCTCTACCTGCCGATTGATTTCGAAATGAACATGGAAGAGCGGACCGCCCGTGTGTCCATCGGCGATGTGCTGAGCTCGACAGGTCGCCCCATTGAAGCCCCTCATGGCGGGGGACCGCATCGCGTACGAATCGATATTCCTGGCGGTATCGAGTTCTCAATGGCCGAGATCGGCAGCGCTACAACGCGCGCAGACGCGGCGATCAAGCTGGATTTGAACGACAGCTATGGCCAATGGCACGTTTTGAAACACGGGCCGGGTGGTGTTGCCCACTAAACCGAGTTAGGCGGCCTTCTTAAGCGCATTTGGGTAAACCCACCAATTTGGAACCTTCAGGTCTGATTTCAGCATTCCGGCTTCGAAAGGTTTAAGGACCGGTAGCACCGTTGGTCCGTAACCAGTCGCGCCGTGGGACAGGTCCGGGAACAGGTCGAACAACTTGCGCAGGGTGGCAGGTGCCATTGCACTGAGGGTCGTGTCGCCGGGATAAAAGGATTCGGACCAGATTCCTTCGACATTCACCAGCTCATGCTGATCTAAAAGGATGTGAACATATTCGACCCCCTGCTCAGGCGGGTCCTGCACAATGCTTTGCCCATTTATCAACGCCTTCGCCGGGGCCAACATCACGGTCTCGCCATGCATTAGTTCCATCATCGCTGAGGTTACAGCGACCCGATGTTGCGGCGACACCAGCAGGTCGCGGGTGGGACTGTTCGGACCGAAGCAGCCTGCCTTGACGCGCACTGGGCACAGATGCGGAGAAGAGCGCAGCTCTTGCTTATTCAGATGCCGTCGACCGATCCAGCGCACGGGCCGGATATGCCCACCTGTGGTCAGGACAGGATCCCCCGGTACCAGTTCTTCCACCTGGCGATGCCCGGTAGGGGTCAGGATCAGCGAGCCCGTGGTGAAGCACACGAAAGACGGCAGGCTCTGATACGGGGTAGAAGATGCGGTGCCGCCAAAGCTGGTGTCTTCGATGGTGTCATTCAGCGCAGCTTGCCCCGAAGTGACGATGATATAGCGCGGGTTGCTGAACTGGATCAGGGTGAAACTGACAGGCGCGCCGTTGATCGTTCCGGTATACGTCTCGAACGTACTGAAATTCTGAGACGAGGCGGTAAAGCCCGGCAGCCCGGACAGGTCCAATTGGGTGCTGTCGGGGTCTGGGTCATCTAAGATCGCGTCGTTGTCCGTTACTTCAACAGAATACGCGGCCGTGATATCGACGTCGCGTGTGCTGAACGGGTCTGCACTGATTTCATAGACTGTAATCGTGGCCACGGTCGCACAACATCCCTGAGAGCAACTAAGTCACCCTTAAGGTTGTGCTAATACGTTTAAGAAACGTTAATGGTTGATTTACCTAGACCAGATTACGGGGGGCGTGGTCGGAGCCACACCTTAACAAAAAAAGGCCCCGGACAGCGCCGGGGCCTTTCGAGCCTGAAGATAGGTACAGATTACTCTGCGTCTTCTTTCTTTTCTTTCTTCTCGGGAACGATCTCTTCGCCGGTTTCCTGATCGACGACTTTCATCGACAGGCGGACCTTGCCGCGATCGTCAAAGCCTAGCAGCTTGACCTTCACTTCCTGACCTTCCTTCAGAACGTCTGACGGATGGTTCAGGCGGCGATTTTCGATCTGGGACACGTGGACCAGACCATCGCGCTTGCCAAAGAAGTTCACGAAGGCGCCGAAGTCGACGATCTTGACCACTTTACCGGTGTAGATCTGACCTTCTTCCGGCTCGGCCACGATAGAGTAGATCATGTCATAAGCCTTCTGGATCGATTCACCATCGGGCGAGGCGATCTTGATCACACCGTCGTCGTTGATGTCGACCTTGGCACCCGAAACCTCAACGATCTCACGGATGACCTTACCGCCCGAGCCGATCACTTCGCGGATCTTGTCGGTCGGGATGTTCATGGTCTCGATGCGCGGGGCGTGGACCGAGAATTCGTTGGTCTCGGACAGGGCTTTGCCCATCTCGCCCAGAATGTGCATCCGACCTTCTTTGGCCTGTGCCAGAGCGGTTTCCATGATCTGCGGCGTGATACCTGCGACCTTGATGTCCATCTGCAGCGAGGTGATGCCGTTCTCGGTACCTGCCACTTTGAAGTCCATGTCGCCCAGGTGGTCTTCGTCACCCAGGATATCGGTCAGAACAGCGTAATCGCCATCATCTTCCAGGATCAGACCCATTGCCACACCGGCAACCGGTGCTTTCAGCGGAACACCTGCGTCCATCATCGACAGCGAACCGCCGCAGACAGAGGCCATCGAGGACGAGCCGTTCGATTCAGTGATTTCCGATACCACGCGCACGGTGTAGGGGAAGTCGGTCGGCGCAGGCAGAACCGCCTGCAGCGCGCGCCATGCCAGTTTGCCGTGACCGATCTCACGACGGCCGGGCGAACCCACGCGGCCCACTTCACCCACCGAATACGGAGGGAAGTTGTAGTGCAGCAGGAAGTTCGATTTGAAGTTGCCATGCAGCGCGTCGATGAACTGCTCATCGTCGCCGGTGCCCAGCGTGGTCACGGCCAGCGCCTGTGTTTCACCACGGGTGAACAGGGCGGAACCATGGGTGCGCGGCAGCAGCGAGGTTTCGGCTTCGATGGCGCGTACATCGGTGGTCGAACGACCGTCGATGCGCTTGCCGCCCTTGACGACGTCGCCGCGCAGAATACCGGCTTCCAGCTTTTTCATCGCCGATCCAAGATTGGCGTCTTCCAGCTGTTCCTCGGTCAGCGCTTCTTTGATCGCTTCGCGGGCAGCGGCAACGGCGGCGGTGCGCTCTTGCTTGTCGGTGATCGCGAAGGCGGCGCGCATCTGCTCTTCACCGGCTGCGGCAACAGCGGCGTAAAGCTCCGAGTAATCGGGGGCGACGAACTCAAACGGCTCTTTCGCGGTTTCTTCGGCCAGCGAGATGATCAGGTCGATGACCGGCTGGATTTGCTCATGCGCAAAGGTCACGGCACCCAGCATTTCGGCTTCGGACAGTTCGTAAGCTTCCGATTCCACCATCATCACGGCGTCTTTGGTACCGGCCACAACCAGATCCAGACGCTGTTCGGGGTTCAGGCGCAGGTCCTGCATATCGTCTACGGTCGGGTTCAGGACGTATTCGCCATCCACGAAACCAACACGGGCACCAGCGATCGGGCCCATGAACGGCGCGCCGGAAATGGTCAGGGCAGCCGAAGCAGCGATCATTGCAACGATGTCGGGATCGTTGACCAGATCGTGGGACAGCACGGTGCACATCACCAGAACTTCGTTTTTGAAGCCGTCAACGAACAGCGGGCGGATCGGACGGTCGATCAGACGCGCGGTCAGGGTCTCTTTCTCGGTCGGGCGCGCCTCGCGCTTGAAAAAGCCACCCGGAACCTTACCGGCGGCATAGTATTTTTCTTGGTAGTGTACGGTCAGCGGGAAAAAGTCCTGACCGGGCTTTTGCTGCTTGGCAAAGGTTACGTTGGCCATGACACTGGTTTCGCCCAGCGTGGCAATCACAGTGCCGTCCGCCTGACGGGCAACCTTGCCGGTTTCCAGTGTCAGCGTCTCTTCGCCCCACTGAATCGATTTCTTCGTTACATCAAACATATGCGTATCCTAGAACGGAGCACTCCCGCCCCTGCGGGTCTCCGGTTTGCATGGCGGCCCCATTGCCGCCGACCCCACTTTATCTTCCATTCGAGTGCCGGGGTCAGGGCACAACGTCTCAGATACCGCGCGCATACATGAGAATGCGTTGGAAGGAAAGAGAAACCGCATCCGGTGGCTGGATCATGCTGAGACTGGCAATGGCTTTCCTTATGAGCTCAATTTTCAGGTCAAAACTTGAAACTGAGCGTGGCGAAACACAGCGTTTCATTCCGGTCAGACGGTAAAAACTCGCAAGAGAGCTTTCATCGCTAACATATGAAAAATCGAATGCAATTGTAAAAATAACAAGGCTGTATAAGCTTTTACGAATAAGCCCGCGGTCGAAATGACGGAAACGCGCCAAGGGGGGTAACTATCTCATAACCGTCCGCCGACCGAATACCTTGGCGTTTGCAAATAGCGAACAGAAGGGCAATCGAATGGCACAAACAAAGAAGATGCTGGATCCGGACCCCCGGATTTACGACTTCGAAACGGAATATGAGCTGGGGCAGGACAACGTTCGGCCATTTGGTCTGGATATTCACAACCCGGTTTTTCTGATCTCGAGTATTTTGATCTTTGCGTTCGTTCTGATCGCATTGGCCAACCAAGAGGCTGCGGCCTCGTTCTTCGGCTGGCTCCGGCCCTGGCTGACCAGTACATTTGACTGGTTCCTGGTTCTTTCGGTTGACGCGATCACCCTGTTCTGTCTGGTGTTGATTGTTTTGCCCGTTGGTAAAGTACGGATCGGCGGCAAAGACGCCAAGCCTGACTATTCCTATGCCGGATGGATCGCGATGATGTTCGCCGCCGGTATTGGTATCGGTCTGCTGTTCTTTGGCGTGATGGAGCCGGTCTACTATAACTTTGCCGAAGGCGGGAATGCGCGGCCCTTGGGCATTGATATTGCGGTTCCGGGCAATGAATATATCGGCATCGTCGGCACAATCCATCACTGGGGGCTGGAAGGCTGGGCAGTCTATGCCGCTGTGGGCCTGAGTCTTGCAATCTTTGCCTACAACCTGAATCTGCCGCTGACCCTGCGGTCGGCCTTTTATCCGATCCTTGGCGAACGTGTCTGGGGCTGGTGGGGCCATATCATCGACACGCTTGCGGTGTTTGCGACGTTGTTCGGCCTGACGACTTCTTTGGGTCTTGGGGCGCAACAGGTTGCGGCAGGGCTGAACGAGGTGTTCGGCATCGAACCCAGCCCAACCGTGACCGTCCTACTGATCATCGGCATCACGCTGATCGCGCTGGGATCAGTCCTGATGGGCATGGATGCAGGCGTGAAACGGCTGAGCGAGATCAACATGATCATGGCTGTGGGCCTGTTCCTTTTCGTGATTGTTGTCACTGGCGTTGGCACAGCCATCGCGCGGTATTTCAACGTGATGGTGGATTACGTGACGCACCTTCCGGCGCTGTCGAACCCGTTCGGGCGAGAAGACACCAGCTATTTCCACGGCTGGACGACGTTCTACTGGGCCTGGTGGATCGCATGGTCACCGTTTGTCGGCATGTTCATCGCCCGTATCTCGAAGGGTCGCACGGTGCGTGAGTTCATCCTCTGCGCGCTGCTGGCCCCCACAGCGGTCTGTGCCCTGTGGATGTCGACCTTTGGCGGTGCGGCCATCGACATGCTGAACGCAGGCGGAGCCGAAGGCGTCCACGCCACAGTGATCGCAGACTACGTCCCCGAAGGTGCGCTGTTCGGTTTCCTGAAGGAATTGCCGCTCTACGGCATCGTCGCGCCGATCGCGTTGATCCTGATCGTTGTGTTCTTTGTCACCTCGTCCGACTCGGGCTCGCTGGTGATCGACACGATCACGGCAGGCGGCAAGATGGATGCGCCAGTTGTACAGCGCGTATTCTGGTGCACGTTGGAAGGTCTGGTCGCCATCGCCCTGCTGCTTGGGGGTGGGTTGTCCGCCCTGCAAGGCGCAGCGGTGTCAACGGGGATACCGTTCACGCTGGTGGTTCTGATGATGTGCTACTGCCTGTGGCTGGCGCTGAAATCGGAAAAGGCGAAGATGTAAATACGACCGCTATGAAAATTGAAAACGCCCACCAGACGGTGGGCGTTTTTTGATCCGGTATTAAAACTTGCCGTTGTCATGCGCCATTTCAGACGGGATGGGTGAGACAACATCCCAATGCTCAACAATTTTCCCGTCCTCTACGCGCCACAGATCAAAGAAGGCCCATGGCTCACCGCCCATGATGGCATCGGTGGCCACGAAGACGAAATTGCCCTCAGCTACGGCGAACTGAGGCTCGAACTTAGTGATCACCATGCCTTGCGCGGCGAAAGCGTCGATCGCGGCCATCAATCCGGCCAGACCATCCTCAATCGAAGGATTGTGCTGCATATAGACCTCTGGGTCCATGTAGGTTGTGACGTTCTCTGGCGCGGCACCGCCCAGCACATCACGCACAAAGCCCAGCACCAGCGCCTTGTTTTCTTGGGTTTTGTCGAGGTCGGTAATTTCAACCGGCCCGTCCGTCATGCCACGCCCTGACGCAGTGGTTTCGGGGATGGGTTGCAGATTGTCCCAGTGTTCGACAACCTTTCCATCTTCCACGCGGAAGATATCAAAGGCCGCAAGCGAAGAGGCTCCACCGCGTCGGCATTGTCATAAGTGTTGTGCAGCACAACCATGTCGCCTTCGGCAATCACACGGTGGGTTGTGGCAGTCATGCCGGATTGTCCAACCAATGGGATCAGCCCCATCAGCCCTTCAGCGCCGGTCGGAACCTGCGGATTGTGCTGGATGTAATCGGCGCTCACCATCTGGCGCGCGGCTTCCGGGTCGTGATCGATAAAAGCGGCTGAGAACAGGGCGAGGACAAGCTCTTTAGGGGTCATGGTCATATCCTGATGATTCGAGTTGTGCTGATAGTAAGTATTAAAAGCGCACCACATTTCAATTACGCACTAAAAAGTCACAAGGTTACTCCTAGGATACTCCATTAAAAAACATAGCCTTGCGATTATTTCGGGAGGTTCTATTGTTGTTATAAGTTACTAAACCGCACCAGAGGTCCTCATGCTCCCCATTGGCGTCAACAGCAAGGCCGAAGCGTCCAACTGCTCGATCCGTTCAGTTCTGTCCAACGTCACAGGCAAATGGCGGATGATCATCATTTTGGCCCTTGAGGATGAGCCGAAACGGTTTGGAGAGCTCAAACGCTGTATTGGCGACGTGACGCAACGTGTGTTGACCGAAAACCTGAGAGGGTTGCAACGGGATGGGTATCTGACTCGCACTGTCGATCCCGGCCCGCCTGTTGCGGTTTCTTATGCGCTGACACCTTTGGGTCGCGACCTGTTGGAGTTGCTCAAGCCGCTTGTTTATTGGTCACACGAACAAATGGATCAGGTCAAATCCGCGCGCATGGAATATGAACGGGCCCACCCAGATTGAGGGCACCTGACTCCCAGCTGGTTGACCTGCACAAAAAAAACGCCCGCCAAAGTGACGGGCGTCTGAAATCTGCAAGCGATGCGATCCGAACTTAGCGGCGGATGCCCAGCTTTTTGATCAGGTCCTGGTAACGCGCTTCTTCTTTGCCCTTCAGGTAGTCCAGCAGCTTACGGCGCTGGGCGACCATTTTCAGCAGACCGCGACGACCGTGGTTGTCTTTTTTGTGGGTCTTGAAGTGCTCGGTCAGGGTGTTGATGCGCGAGGTCAGGATGGCAACCTGTACTTCAGGCGAACCGGTGTCGCCTTCTTTGGTTGCGAATTCTTGCATGACGCGTGCTTTTTCAGCGGCAGTGATCGACATCGGGGTCTCCTTTAAAGGTTAGAGTTAATGGCGCAGGCCGGGATGTCGTCCAGCGCAGGCCCATGGAGAAAACCGCACCGATTCCGATGCGGATGGGCGCGTATAAGCGGATTTTTATCAAATGGCAAAGGGAATCTGCGGGGTCAGACCATCTGCCCATACTGTTCCAGTTGGGCTTCGGTGATCAGTTGGATATCGGCTGCCGTCATCCCTTCGGCACCATAAACCTGAGCCACTTCCTGACCGTCAATGATCACCCGAGTAAGATTTGAATCTTCAGCGTCAGGTTCCACGGCTATTTCAGGCTCGGATTCGTTCTCCCAAGTGACAAGCAACTTATCCTCACCCGGCTGGAACCCCATGACGGTAATATCGTCTTCACCTTGTCCCACCACAATGTCATCGGCCCCCTGACCACCCGTCACGACGTCACCGCTGCCGGCAACAAGAGTGTCATTGCCGGCACCGCCATTCAGGAAATCTTGCTCGGCTGCACCCTCTTCGATGCCGAATACAAAATCGTCCCCGTCGCCGCCAAAGATCGCATCCTCGCCTGCATCTCCGGTCAGGACATCATCCCCAAATCCGCCCTGTAGCGCGTCGTCACCGTCGCCGCCTGCCAATGTATCGTCGCCCTGCCCACCATAGAGCTCATCTTCGCCCTCGCCTCCGTCCAGAGTGTCGTCGCCGAAATGCCCGAACAGAGCGTCATTGCCCGTGTCCCCAAACAGCAGGTCATCATCCGCTTCGCCATGCAGGACATCGTTGTCCCGCCCGCCATAGATGGTATCTATCCCGTCGCCGCCATGCAGGACGTCGTCCCCCTGGCCCCCGTGGATCGTATCTTCACCGCCATAGCCGTTGATCTGATCCACACCGTCCCCTCCGGTGATGATGTCCGGGCCGTCTTCTCCGGCAATCACCAAATCGCCTTCGAATTCGGAAAGGACGATACCGGTGGACAGGGGTTCGACCTCGGTTTCGACGTGGTCTTCGACGTTTTCGCCGATTTCCAGAAATTCCCCGGTTTCGGCTTCGGTCGGCGGCTCATCTTCGGGAACGTCTTCTGACGTGTCCTCGTCTTCGATCAGCATGTCGCTCATCGCGTAGGCTGCACCGCCAATGGCGGCCAGTCCGATCAATCCGGCCAGAAACATGACACTCCTCCGATAGCAGAATGCTCCGAGGATGAGTGTTTCATGCCGGGGACAGCGGCGTCAAAGACAAGCCGTTGAAATGGTTAATACTTTATCACCACTGCTCGGGTCGCTGAGTGTATGCGATGTAAAGGGGGTGCTTTGGGTGGCCGTCTTTGGTCAAACCCAGATGGAACAGGGGTTGACCCGTCTGACGCAACAGCTGTTCAACTGCCAGGCCACGGTCCAGATGTGCGCCGTGGGTGCCCCAGGCGGCGATGACCTGATCGGCCCATGCGACGCCGTCCAGAATAGCTTTGTCATTCGCAGGCCCGACCGGCTCGGCGGCAGCGCGCATCTTGCGCGGGTCGGTGTCGCGCCAGGCAAAGATGTTGGTCACCTGAAACGCGCCAAACCCCAAGGCCCGCGCACGCCGTTCGCAGCGCTCCACCGTGGGGTCATTCTGCACCTCGGTCGCGGTCGAAGGGTTCAGCATCACGAACAAAGCTTTGCGGCCTGCCGGATCCCATACGCGGGTCAGGCTATAGCGATAGTGCTCGCAATCGGAATAGACGGCGGTTGAGGGCGCATCGCCCTTGGTATGCGTTCGGGTGATCATGCCAACCGCCTAGCACGTGTTTCAGGAAACGAACACCCGGCTGGGATGCAGCTCGCCTGATTTGTAGACACCCACAGCCACCGCTTTACCATCCAGCGAGGCCCAGGCTTCATCGCCGTATTCGACGTCTGATGCCAGCACCATGCCGGGATTGCCGTTGCGCAGGCGAGTGGCACCCTCAGGGGTGCATTTCAATTCGGGCAGGTCCGACAGGCCGGTTTCCAGCGGGTGCAGATACGCGTCCAGTGCAGTGGTCTTGGCCATCTCGTCGATTTGTTCGACGGTCAGGCCATCTTCGGCCTCAAACGGGCCGGACCAGATGCGGCGCAGCTCCCTAACGTGTCCGTGGCATCCCAATGCCTCACCCAGATCGCGCGCGATTGAGCGGACATAGCCCCCTTTGCCGCAGGTCATTTCCAACACCACGTGGTCTTCATCGGGGCGGTCGACAAGGATCAGTTCCTCGACCCAAAGGGGTCGGGCGGTCAGTTCTACATCCTCGCCATCGCGCGCCAGTTTATAAGCGCGCTGGCCGTCGATCTTCACCGCAGAGAACTTTGGCGGAACCTGCATGATGTCGCCCAGAAACGGGGTCAGCGCCTGTTTGATGTCCTCATCCGATGGGCGCGCATCGCTGCTTGCGATCACTTCACCCTCGGCATCGTCGGTGTTGGTGGCTTGACCCAAACGCACGGTGAACGTGTAAGCTTTCAGCGCATCGGTTATGTAGGGAACGGTCTTTGTCGCCTCACCCAAGGCCACGGCCAGAACGCCGGTTGCTTCGGGGTCCAGTGTGCCCGCATGGCCCGCCTTTTTGGCATCCATCGCCCAACGCACCTTGTTGACCACCGACGTAGAGGTCATGCCCGCAGGCTTGTCCACAACCAGCCAACCGGAAATGTCGCGACCCTTGCGTTTGCGTCCCATCTTGCACCTTGCCTTTTGCTGAGGCGCGCGGGTTAACGGATCACACCCGCCCTGTCAATTTGCAGGCATGTCCTCAACTACACCCACAATCGGTCCCAACGAGAATCCCAGATCCGAGCGATTGCCTGCCCGGTCATACATCCGTGAGATATTGCCATCCAGAAACAGCGCGTTTGGGGTGTTCAGAACATCGCGAAACAGGCTGCCGAATTCGTGGAAGGTGACATAATCTTCAGAAATGGCGAAAACCGCCCGCGTGCCATCAGCGCTTGTGCCAACGCCGTTGCGGATATAGCGCGAGGTCGAATCAGGCAGAAAGCGCGGGTGCAGTCCGCCGTCGATCACCAGCATTGGGCCGGATTGGGTGGCAAAGCGGCAGGTGGGGGCCTGGTCGACGAAATCCAGCGTCTCGAACACATCGGCGCGCCCGTCACGGATGCAGAAAACGCCATTGGGCAGCAGGCCGAAATTGCCGGGGCCGGGGTTCGGGATCACCCGCATCTTCTCCTGCCCATCCTCGACATAATGGCCGACGGGCGAGCGGTCGTCGTGATACATGCCGGCGTTCATTGCAAAGGCCAGCCGTTTGCCCTCGGGTTCAAGTGTCTCGTTAACCGATGAGAAATGCCCCAACACTTCGCCGTCTTCACCCTTCAGAAACAGGCGCAGATCTGCTGCAGTCGCATCGACCTCGCAGACGGTGTAGCGCAGATCCTCATGAGTCACCTTTTCGCAGGTCACCGCAGAGGCTTGCGCGGCCCATAAAGCCGCGCCCAAAATGGTCAGTGCCCGGATCACTCGTCCAGATCGCGGCGCACCGCGTCCTGCTGGAACATGCGGCGGGTGTCGTCCAGACGGTCAAACGTGTCATCCAGACGGAACCGCAGATCGGGCGAGAACTTCAGGTTCAGTTTCTTGCCGATCACGCGTCGTAATTCGCCTTTATTGCGGGCCAGCAGGTCGATCACGTCCTCTTGCCCTTTGCCGCCCAGAGGCAGCACATAGGCGGTGGCGATTTTGAGATCGGGTGAGGTACGGACCTCACCCACGGTGATTGACATGCGGTTCAGGTCAGGGTCGTGGACATCTCCGCGCGCCAGAACTTCGGACAGGGTGCGACGGATCAGTTCGCCGACACGCAGCTGTCGTTGGGACGGGCCGGGGCCATCGTGGAATTTGTTCTTTGCCATATCTCCGATCTAAGCCCAAAGCGGGGCTTTGCCAAGCGGGCGCGAACGGGGTAGGAGGCTTTGAGCCGACTTAGCGAAAAGGACCAGCGCAATGACCCATATTCCGGGGATCGTTATCACAGGAGCTTCGGGCCGTATGGGGCAGATGCTGATCAAGACTGTCACTGACAGCGAACAGGCGCGTTTGGTTGGTGTGGTGGAACGTAAGGGCCATGACTGGATCGGTCAGGATGTGGGCACGGCCATGGGTGGTCAGGCGCTGGGCGTCACCGTCACCGATGACCCGCTAGAGGCGTTTGCGCAAGCGCAGGCGGTGATCGATTTCACCGCGCCCGAAGCGACTTTGGAATTTGCCGCTCTGGCTGCGCAGGCGCGCTGTGTTCATGTCATCGGCACCACGGGCATGTCCGACGAACAAATCGCGGCACTTGAACCGGCATCACGCCACGCCGTGATCGTGCGGGCGGGCAATATGAGCCTTGGTGTAAACCTGCTGGTGCAACTGACAAAGAAAGTCGCTGCCGCATTGGATGAAGATTTCGATATCGAGATCATCGAAGGCCACCACCACCACAAGGTCGACGCGCCCTCGGGCACAGCGTTGATGCTGGGTGAGGCGGCCGCGGAAGGGCGCGGCGTCAATCTGGCGGATGTGTCTGATCGAGGCCGTGATGGCATCACCGGTGCGCGCAAGCGGGGTGATATCGGCTTCCACGCCATTCGCGGCGGCGATATCGTTGGTGAACATGATGTGCTGTTCGCTGCCCCTGGAGAACGCATCGTCCTGCGCCATTTGGCCTCGGACCGCGCGATCTTTGCCCGCGGCGCGCTGAAGGCGGCGCTGTGGGGGCAGGGCAAAGCGCCGGGTCAGTATGACATGGTGGATGTGCTGGGTTTGTAGGCCCTTAGACGGATCGCCTTAAGGCGCTAAGGTCAGATCATGCGGATCCTGAAATCGCGTGTGGCAATCGGATTGTTGTTGGCAGTGTTCTATCTGACGCTGCTGCCGTTTGTGCTGCATGGCTTTGGTATGATCAGCATTGGGCTGTCGCATGATGCGCCTGCGCAAAGCTATTTGTTTGCAGACGGTCAGAGCGTCGGCAACGCGGCGATGATTCTACATATCTTTGCCGGAACGGTGTTGGTAACACTGGTGCCGCTGCAACTGGTCCGCGCCCTTCGGCAACGCTTCAACTGGTTTCACCGCGCCTTGGGTGTTGTGCTGATTGCGCTGGCTCTGATCACCGGGCTGGCCGGGATGACCTATATTCCCCTGCGTGGAACAATCGGTGGTCCAGTCATGACTGCCGGCTTTTTCCTGTATGGCCTGTGCCTGTTTGCCTCGGCGCTGATGTTGGCGCGCATGGCGCTCAGCAATGATCGCGCGGGGCACTGGGCCTGGGGGCTGCGGCTGTTCTGGCTGGCGCTGGGATCATGGCTTTACCGGGTGCATTACACGCTGTGGTATCTGCTGACCGGCGGATTGGGGTCAGAGCCCGACTTCTCGGGCCCTTTCGATCTGGTTCAGAACTTTGCGTTCTTTGTGCCCTATTTGCTGGCCGCGCAGATCTGGATCATGCGCAAACGGTCAGAGCATCAAGGGGCTTTGGTTACAGGTCCTTGATCCTGTCTTCGCGCAATGGGCAGGCCAGGTACACACCGAACTCTTTCCCGATATCAGCGCTGACTCGTGCGTGAACCGCACCCTGTCGGTCTAGGAATCTTTGGTCATCTTCGACCGGGAATATCCCCTCGTGCCAGATGCCCGGATGGATATAGAGGCCACGCGAGCCGTCGCACCAGAACGCCACCACCTTGTCGGGCGTCAGGTTGTCACCGGGCAGAGCGGCGGGGACAATGAAAGGCTTGTTGTCCAGAGGCCAAAACATCTGTCCGCCATCGGGGTGATAGTTCATGTGCCAGAGCAATACCTGATCACGGGGCGCGGTTTGCCGATCCGTCTGCGCGGTTTGCGGATCCGTGGACCAGCCAAGAACGTAATGCCCTTTGACGGCTTCGTTCTCGCCATACAGCACGTCGCCTCGCCAGTCACATTTGAACGTGCCTTCGACCCAGCCGCCTTCGTCGCCGGTGCCTTCGTCTATGGGGCGCCAACCTTGTTGCGGCCAGCGGACGATCTCGATTTCAAAGGTCTCGGGGTCATCGACCAGACAGCCATAGCCTTTGACCGTCTCTTCCGTTGCGCGGATCAGAGGAACTTTGTGCCAGGGTAGCGAGGGCTTGGAACTGGCCTCGAAGATGTATTCAGGTGCAGTCATGACGTGCCCAGATGTTTGTCGACCATGCGCTGCACAATGGGTGCAAAATGGGCGAAATCGGGAGTCTCCATATCCGCGCGTTTACCGGCCTCATCCAGATAGCGCACCTGAATGATCTCTTTCAGGTTTGGGTTGGATTCGAATGCGGTAACCTCTTCTTCGCTCATCGGGCCGCCCTGCAGTTCCAGCGTATGAACCGAGGCGGCAGACAAGCGCTGGAAATACTCGGGCTTGGTGGCGCAGAGATACCGCTTGGCCGCCACGTGATAGCGGCAGCAATCGGTGATGACCGAGGGGAAGAACTGCTCCAGCACCTCGGCCCCTGCATCCTCGTGATGGCGGTCTTCGGTATCGTCGGGATGGTAGGTTCCGAACTCGGAGGTGAAATGGCCAATGTCGTGCAACAACGCGCCGACGATGATTTCTTCAGGCTGGCCGTTCTGCTCGGCGATGGTGGCCCCTTGCAGCATGTGTTGGGCCATGGTGACGGGTTCGCCCAGATATTCCTCATCGCCGCGGCGCTCGAAAATATCACCGATGAAGGCTACGATATTGTCACGGTTCAACGTCGAGAAATCGGGTTTCATTCAGCGGCCTCCGGGTGCGTTATTTCCATCGCGGCGAGTGTGGACAGCAAGCCGTCCTTGTCAGCATAGCATCCCTGCAACCAGCGTGAGCCCGCGCCGGAATAGCCCAGCCGCGCGTGGAGCACGCGGGTGTTGTCGACGATAAAGCTTTCGCCCGGTTCCAGCTTGAACGACACGCCCATGGCCGGGTCATCGATTATCTCGCCCAACTGGCGATAGGCGGCGTAATAGGCCTCCATCTGGTCGAACGGGATATCGACGAACGGCGCAGTTGAGCGGTTGTTGAACCGGACGCCGATCAACTCTCCGTCCGGAGACAGTTCGATCATCGGACGGCGCGACTGCAGCCAAACCCCGTCTGAACCCTTGTATTCGAACCGCGCCGGGTAGTCGGCCAACAGGGCAAAGCCTTCGGGATTCTGCGCACGCAGCTTTTCGGCCGCGCGGAAACCATCGACCACGATCGAGTCTCCGCCTTCGGCAGAATTCTCAAGGCAATACAGGATTTGCAGCGTTGGCACCGGATCGCGATACGGGTTGTCGGTATGCGCCTGCAAGCCAAGCCCGGTATAGGCAAGGTTGGTCGGGTTCACCTCAGTCCGCACTTCGAAATAGGGTCCATAGTTCGTCTCGCGTACATAGCCGAACAAATCAGCCACTTTCAGCAGCGATTCAGGTTCGGTCGGGCCACCCGTTAACTTGGCAAACCCGAATTCCGCGACGGCTGCCAGCCAATCACGCTTGGCGGTCGGGCTGACGTGAACTTCATTCCAGTCGCCGCTGGGTGCATTGATGCCGCTTTCCCACGTGGTGATGCCCGGGGCGATGCGACCAAACGCGTTTTCCTGATCGCGGTCATAGATGTGGTCTGCCAACCATTCGGCGGGGAAGACCACGGTCTTTTCCTCGGGCTGGAACGTGATCTTCAGATCGCCAGAAACAACCTCGGCCGCGCTGATTGAGACGTCGGACGGAATGTCGCCGATCGTGATCAGGCGCTGACCGTTTCCGGGTGAGCGGGTCTCAGGATCAAGCGCGTTGTCGCGCAACCAGATCGCGTGAAAGCGGGCTTCGGCTCCGGTGTCGAATGCGACGGTCACGACCGAAGCGTCATAAGTGGCGGTGCGCAGCATTGGGGGGTCTCCTGTTCGGCGCGAGCTTTGGTTGAGCAGATACGCCGTTCATGGCATTACGACAATTAATCCTTATTTCGGCTGAGGCTTGGAAAAACTTATGGCTAAGAAAAAGATCGGACTGCCGCCGCTGGACTGGTTGCGCGTGTTCGAAGCTGCGGGGCGTTTGGGTGGATTCTCGGCTGCGGCCAAAGAGTTTGGTTTGACTCAGGCCGCTGTAAGCCAAAGGATCGGCAATCTCGAGGCGTGGCTGGGTCGGTCTTTGTTCGTGCGCGAAGCGCGGGGCGTGTCGCTGACGGTGGAAGGCGAGAGCTATTTGCCTTTGGTGCAAGACAGCTTGCAGGCGTTAGAGCGCAATACCGAGGATCTGTTCGGAAAGTCCCCACGAGAGCTGCGCGTCGCCGGATTGTCGTCCAACATTCACGCGCTTGTCCTGCCGGCCTTGCCAGCGTTTCAAAAACTGCGACCCGAGGTGCGGGTACTGACCGATTCAGGGGCACGCCGGTCGACCTTGGATGAAGAGCGGACCTGGCTGCAAATCCGATATGGCCGTGGCATGTGGGCCGGGCGCGATGCGGCCCTGATCGCGCATGAG
Source organism: Ruegeria sp. HKCCA5929 (assembly GCF_013034525.1). Lineage (NCBI taxonomy): Bacteria > Pseudomonadati > Pseudomonadota > Alphaproteobacteria > Rhodobacterales > Roseobacteraceae > Ruegeria > Ruegeria sp. HKCCA5929. The sequence continues at coordinate 518,477 of NZ_WQGE01000002.1, read as the reverse complement.
GTTCTTGTGCCTATGGCGGCACCGGGAATCGAGTGGGGTGCGCCCTTGATCGATTTACGCGGAGAACGCCCCGGATGGCGGGAATGGGCCCAGAAATGCAATCAGGAGGATGCTCCGCCGTCCCAAATCAGTTTTGATTCGATGGAACACGCGATCTCGGCGGCGCGGCGCGGGCTGGGAGTGGCGCTGGGGTCGGTTCCTCTGGCTTTTGCCGACCTTCAAGAGGGCCGGTTGCGCAGAATGGGCCTGCCGGAATTGCAAACCAAAGACGGGTACTGGCTAACCTGGCCCGAAGATCGGGCGAAGTCCAAAAAACAACGCGCATTGATCGAAGACTTTTTACAGGCGCTGCGCGGCTGAGCGCTTAGAAATCGATGGCGATGCCCTTCTTTTCCCAATCGCCGTAACGCGCGGGGTCTGGTCCGTCGCGCCCGCCCAGTTCCTTGGGCAACGCCTTGGCCTCAGCCTCGGCTTTGCGCCGGCGTTCTTCCGCTTCGGCCAGTGCGCGTTGGGCGGCTGGGGGTAGATCTTTGCGGTCGTCACTCATGACATCGGGTTCCTTTCCGTGCTGTGTCTTGATATACGCCCGCGTCCGCCATTGGCAATGCGGGCGCAAGTCACAGTAAGGCGGTACCATGGCAAACAGCGCAACAGCAGCACGGCGCAGCGCAATCTATCTTCTCGATCAGGTTCTGGGTGAGGGCCGCCTGTTGTCCGAATGTCTTGCAGCAGGTGCATTGGACCGGCTGGGACCTGAAGATCGCGCGCGTGCTCAAAGGTTGGCGTTGGAGACCTTGCGCGGGCTGGAACGCGCCGACAGGTTGCTGGACAATCACTTGAACCGCACGCCTGCTCTGACAGTCCATAACGCGCTCAGGCTGGGCGCAGTCGAGCTGTGTAACGGCGAAGCGGCGCATGGTGTGGTGAATTCCATGGTCGAGATCATTAGCCGTTCGCGCAAGCATGGGCGTCTGAAGGGCCTGGTGAATGCGGTTCTGCGCAAGGTGGCCGCCGAAGGCCCTGAAGCCTGGCCCAAAATGCGTGTCCCGCGTTTGCCGGAATGGCTTCGTGATCCCTTGATCATGGCGTGGGGCGCGGGTGCCGTGGCTGGAATGGAGCAGGCGCATTTCACAGGCGCACCGCTTGATCTGACTTTGAAGCCGGGGGGGACAGGTCCCTCGGGCGATGTGCTGCCGACAGGCTCAATTCGTCTGCAGGATGCCGGTCAGGTTTCGGCCCTGCCGGGATACAAAGCCGGGGACTGGTGGGTGCAGGATGCGGCGGCTGCTTTGCCTGTTCGCGTCCTGGCTCCGAAGGCCGGTGAGAACGTGCTGGATCTTTGCGCTGCGCCCGGTGGCAAAACGATGCAACTGGCTGCGGCGGGGGCGGATGTCACCGCGCTGGATGTTTCAGAAGCTCGGATGGAGCGGGTACGCGAAAACCTTGCACGGACGGGTCTGACAGCGCAGGTCATTGTCGGCGATGCGCTGGAACATGAAGGTCAGTATGACGCGATTCTGCTGGACGCACCGTGTTCGGCAACAGGTACAATAAGGCGGCACCCGGATTTGCCTTTCGCCAAGGATGGGTCTGAATTTGGCGGCTTGATCGAGCTTCAGACGCAGATGCTGGCCCATGCATGGGGTTTGTTGAAGCCCGGCGGGCGCTTGGTTTATTGCACCTGTTCATTGCTGCCGGACGAAGGTGAAGTACAGATCGAAGAGGCGCTGGAGATGTATTCCGACATGAGCGTGGATCGCGACGCAGTGAACATATCAGGTGTTGATACGGATTGGATAACAGAAGAAGGCGGCCTGCGTCTGCGGCCTGATTATTGGCCGGATCGCGGTGGCATGGACGGGTTCTACATCGCCTGTCTGACCAAATCCGCCTAAGCGCACGCTTTTCGATGACTTGACGATCGGCGCGGTCTATCGTTGGGTCTCAAGCGCCAGCAGAGCGCAAGGGGCAGAGTAACACACGTCATGTCGAACTCGGACACCATGACCAGTCGGTGGATGCGGTTTCAGAACCGTTTCTACGCGCGCCTGAGCCAGCGGCAAAAGGCGGTCACGGGGTTTGTCGCGCAACCGGATCCGCGCACTGTGGGCTCGTTTGCGCGTGGTCGGCAACTGGTTGCCGGAAACCTTTTGTTCGCCGGGTATCTGGTCGAGGCGGAAGACACCGGGTTGTGGGACGTCGCGGCCCCCAGCGCGGGCTTTGACGACGAACGCCATGGTTTTGCCTGGTTGGACGATCTGGCTGCGGTTGGAGACATGCGCGCACGTGAAAAGGCGCAGCGCTGGGTTTTTGGCTGGATCGAAGCGCATGGTCGTGGCCAAGGTCCCGGCTGGGTGCCTGATCTGACCGGTCGGCGCGTCATGCGCTGGATCAACCACGCGATTTTCCTGCTGCACGGTGCAGATGAAAGGCAAAGCAAGCTGTTCTTCCGCTCGCTGGCGCAACAGACATGGTTTCTGTCCAAACGCTGGCAGGCGGCGACCCCCGGCCTCCCCCGATTTGAAGCTTTGGCGGGTCTGGTTCAGGCCGGGCTGGCGTTGGAAGGGCTGGAGCATATGGCCGATCCGGCGTTGCGGGCGCTTGCCAGCGAATGTGATCGGCAGGTGGACGCGCAGGGTGGTATTCCGACGCGCAACCCAGAGGAGTTGCTGGAAGTTTTCACGTTGCTCAGTTGGACCACGGCGGCACTGAATGATCTGGGGCGCGGAGCGCCTGTTGCGCAAGTCAATGCAATCAAGCGGATCGCGCCGACCCTGCGTAGCCTGCGCCATGCGGATGGGGCGCTGGCGCGGTTCCATGGTGGTGGTCGCGGAATTGAAGGGCGGCTTGAGCAGGCCCTTGCTCAAAGCGGCGTCAAACATAAGGCGGCGACCGAATTGCCGATGGGCTATGCGCGCCTGTCTGCCGCGCGTACCACGGTAATCGTGGATTCCAGCGCACCGCCCACTGGTGCGGCCTCGTTCAATGCACATGCCTCTACGCTGGCGTTCGAGTTGACCTCGGGGCGGCGTCCGTTGATCGTGAATTGCGGGTCGGGGGCCAGCTTCGGGTTGGAATGGCGACGCGCTGGGCGGGCAACGCCCTCGCATTCGACATTGTGCCTGGATGGGTTTTCCAGCGCGCGGTTGGCCAATCCATTGCCGGGCCGCGAAAGTCAGGCGTTGGTGGATGCGCCACAGGACGTGCCAGTTGATTTCGAGGACGCGTTTGAAGGCATCCGCTTCATGGCCGGTCATGATGGATATGCCAAAGTGTTCGGCCTGACCCATGCCCGGACTTTTGAGTTGCGCTTCGATGGCCGCGAGCTTGCGGTCGAGGATATTCTGCTGACAGCAACCGACAAGGCGAAGCGCCAATTCGACAAGGCGATGGACGCCTCAGCGCTCAAGGGGATCGGGTACGATATCCGTTTTCATCTGCATCCTGACGTGGATGCGGCGCTGGATTTGGGCGGGGCGGCGGTGTCCATGGCGCTCAAAAGCGGTGAGATCTGGGTTTTCCGCCATGATGGCATTGGAAAATTGTCCGTCGAGCCAAGCGTTTACCTTGAAAAAGGGCGATTAAAGCCACGCGCGACAAAACAGATCGTTCTATCCGGGCGCGCAATGGAGTATGCGACGCGCATCCGGTGGACGCTAAGCAAGGCGCAGGACACAGCCTATGCCGTCCGCGATACGCACCGGGACGAGCCAGAATTCGACTGACGCCAAAAGGACCTTTGGACCCATGACCGATCTTCACCCCGTGCGCCGCGCGCTGCTTTCCGTATCCGACAAAACCGGGCTGATCGAGCTGGGCAAGGCGCTGGCCGAGCGCGGGGTCGAACTGCTGTCGACCGGTGGCACGGCCAAGGCGCTGCGCGAGGCCGGGCTTGCGGTGAAGGACGTAAGCGAAGTCACCGGCTTCCCTGAGATGATGGATGGTCGGGTCAAGACTCTGCACCCGATGGTGCATGGTGGGCTGCTGGCGTTGCGCGACAACGACACTCATGTCGCTGCGATGACCGAGCACGGGATTGGCGCGATCGATCTGCTGGTTGTGAACCTTTATCCGTTTGAGGCCACCGTCGCCAAAGGCGCCGATTACGATGAATGTGTCGAGAACATCGACATTGGTGGCCCTGCAATGATCCGCGCGGCGGCCAAGAACCATGCCTTTGTGAACGTGGTTGTGGATGTTGAGGATTACGAAAAATTGCTGGGCGACTTGGATCAGCACAACGGTGCAACCTGCCCGAAATTCCGGCGTAAGCTGGCACAGAAAGCCTATGCCCGTACAGCTGCTTACGACACCGCCGTGTCCAACTGGTTGGCTGACGCGCTGGAACTTGAAGCACCTAAACGCCGTGCCTTTGCAGGCGAATTGAAGCAGACCCTGCGCTATGGCGAGAACAGCCATCAACAGGCTGCCTTCTATACGGACGGGACCAACCGCCCCGGTGTGGCCACTGCCGTGCAGCATCAGGGCAAGGAACTCAGCTACAACAACATCAATGACACCGATGCGGCGTTTGAGCTGGTTGCTGAATTCGACCCTGCTCAGGGCGCAGCTTGTGCTATTATCAAACATGCCAACCCTTGTGGGGTGGCCACAGGCGCGACGTTGCTTGAGGCATACAAGGCCGCGTTCGACTGCGACCGCACTTCGGCCTTTGGTGGGATCGTGGCCTTGAACCAGCCGCTGGATGCGGAAACCGCGCAAGAGATCACCGGGATTTTCACCGAGGTCGTGATTGCCCCCGGAGCATCTGACGAAGCCAAGGCAATCTTTGCGGCCAAAAAGAACCTCCGTCTGCTGACGACCGAGGGTCTGCCGGACGTGACCGCCGGTGGTAAAACCGTTCGTCAGGTAGCTGGTGGCTTGCTGGTTCAGGACAAGGATAACGGGTTTGTCGGCATGGATGATCTGAAGGTCGTCACCAAAAAGGCCCCGACGGACGAACAGATGCGCGATCTGCTTTTTGCCTGGAAAGTGGCCAAACACGTCAAGTCCAACGCCATTGTCTACGTCAAAGACGGTGCAACCGTGGGCGTGGGTGCGGGACAGATGAGCCGGGTGGATTCGGCCCTGATCGCCGCCAAGAAAGCCGAACGGATGGCGGATGTGCTGGGCCTGCCTCAGCCGCTGACCATCGGATCTGCTGTCGCCTCTGACGCTTTCTTTCCTTTCCCTGACGGTCTGATGGAAGCCGCCGAGGCCGGTGCAACCTGCGTCATCCAACCCGGTGGCTCCATGCGCGACGACGAGGTGATTGCTGCTGCGGATGAGGCCGGTCTGGCTATGGTCTTCACCGGTATGCGGCATTTCCGTCACTGATGCGGTCTGGCCTGCTTCTCTGGGCGGCGATTGCCGCCTTTGCGATCGACCAGATCAGCAAGTATCTGGTCGTGCATGTCATGCGCGTGGCCGAACAACCCGGTGGCATCGACGTTCTGCCCCCGCTGCTGGTTTTCAAATACGGTGAGAATCGCGGTATCAATTTCGGTCTGTTTCAGGGGAATTCCGACGCCGCGCGTTGGGTGCTGATCGGTATTTCGATTGCGATCTGTGTTGGCGTTCTTATCTGGCTCAGCCGTACAGCCGCATCAAAACTCATGCTCTTTTGCGCAGGTCTGTTGATAGGCGGTGCGCTTGGAAACGTGGTGGATCGGCTGTTATACGGCTATGTGCTGGATTTCCTGAACATGTCATGTTGCGGCATCAACAACCCGTTTGTGTTCAACCTTGCAGATGTGTTCATATTTGCAGGCGCTTTGGGGTTGGTTCTGTTCGACAGCAAAAAGCCCTCGTGACGCGCGGAAATATATGAGATAAAAGCGCCAGAAACAGGCTGGAGACACCAATGCGGATGCCGCGCGCCATATTTGTTCTGACTGTTGTCGCAGCGGTTGCGGCATGTTCGAATCCCGGTCTGCGGGATCTGGCGCCTCCGGGGCAGGGTCCGGATGAGTTTTCGGTCTTGCCGGTCAAACCGCTGACGCAGCCTCAGGATTATGCGTTTTTGCCTGCACCCACACCGGGCGGTGGCAACCTGACAGATCCGAACCCCAATGCCGAGGCCGTTGCCGCACTGGGTGGAAACCCGGCCGCGTTGAACCCGAATGCGGCGGTACCGTCGTCCGACGCAGCACTGGTCACAGCCTCCAGCCGGTATGGCGTCGCACCTGATGCCCGCCAGGTTGTCGAAGCCGAAGATGCTGCGTTCCGCAAGCGCCGTGGTCGTTGGACCGGATTGCGCCTGTTCCCGGTGGATCGCTATGGTCAGGTCTATGAACGGCAATCGATCAATCCTTATGCGGAAACCGATGCAGCCCGTAGTGCCGGTATTGAAACGCCGTCCTCTCCTCCGAATGAATAATTCTTAACTTTCCGTCATCGGGCTTGAACCCGGGCCGCACCACCGTAGTTTGAATACCAGAAACGAAACGGAGGATGCCCCATGGTTCGGGCCCTAGCCCTGTCGGCTGCCCTTATCGCTGCCACCCCGGTCTTGGCCGAGGACGGAAAAGAAGCGGTTACCACATTCACTTTGGACAACGGCATGGATGTCGTCGTGGTCGAAGACCACCGTGCACCAGTTGTGCAACACATGGTCTGGTATCGCGCCGGATCTGCGGATGAACCGGTGGGGACATCCGGGATTGCGCATTTTCTGGAACACCTGCTGTTCAAGGGCACCGATACGCTTGCTCCGGGTGAGTTTTCGGCCACAGTTGCGGCCAATGGTGGCAATGACAATGCGTTCACCTCATACGACTACACCGCGTATTTCCAGCGCGTCGCGGCTGATCGGCTTGAGCTGATGATGCAAATGGAATCCGATCGGATGCGGAACCTTCGCCTGAGCGAAGAGGACATCCTGACCGAGCGTGATGTGATCCTTGAAGAGCGTAACCAAAGGACCGAGAACAACCCACGCTCGTTGTTTGGGGAACAGATGAACGCCGCGCAATATCTCAACCACAGCTACGGCGTGCCGATCATTGGCTGGAAGCACGAGATGGAAGAGCTGGACATGGAGGATGCATTGTCATTCTACCAGACTCATTATGCGCCCAACAACGCCATCCTGGTGGTCACAGGCGATGTCGTACCTGATGAGGTCCGCGCACTTGCTGAACAGTATTACGGTGTGATCCCGGCCAACCCGGACTTGCCCGAGCGGATGCGGGCGCAAGAACCGCCTCAAACGGCCGAACGGCGGCTGACTTACAAAGATCCGCGTGTAGCGCAGCCCTATGTGCAGCGCAGTTATCTGGCCCCCGAACGCGATCCGGGTGAACAGGAGAAGGCGGCGGCCTTGTTCCTGTTGGCCGAACTTCTGGGTGGCAGCACCACGTCTTACCTGAACGAAAAACTCCAGTTCGATCAGCAAAAGGCCGTCTATGCAGGCGCATTCTACCGCGGTGTCTCGCTGGATGACACGACCTTTGATTTGCTGGTTGTTCCGGCGCAAGGTGTGTCGCTGCAAGAGGCCGAAGATGCCATGGATCAGGCGGTCGCTGATTTCATCGCTGAAGGTGTGAAAGAAGACGATCTGAACCGCATCAAGATGCAACTGCGCGCGTCCCAGATTTATGCCCGCGACAATGTTGATGGGATCGGCAACCGGTATGGCCGCGCGCTGACCAGCGGTTTGACGGTCGAGGATGTGCAGGCTTGGCCCGACATTCTTCAGGCCGTGACCGGAGAAGAGATCATCGCCGCTGCCCGCGAAGTCCTGCAACCTGAAACATCTGTCACGGGCTGGCTGATGCGTGATGATGAGGTGACGCAATGAAACGGTTTCTTACAACGCTGATCGCCTGCGTGGTTGCTTTGCCGGCCCTGGCCGAGATCGAGATCAAAGAGGTGACTTCGCCCGGCGGGATCAAAGCCTGGCTGGTCGAAGACCACGCGATCCCCTTCACCGCGTTGGAATTGCGGTTCCGTGGCGGGACGTCGCTGGACGATCCGGACAAGCGCGGTGCTGTTTATTTGATGAGCGGCCTGATCGAAGAAGGCGCGGGCGAAATGGACGCCCAAACCTATGCCCGCGAACTGGAAGCTCTGGCCGCGTCTTTCTCGTATGATGCGGGCGATGATACCGTTTCGATTTCGGCGCGATTTCTGACCGAAAACCGCGACGAAGTGGTCGACCTTTTGCACACCACGTTGCACGAACCGCGTTTCGATCAGGATGCGATTGAGCGCGTGCGCGCGCAAATCCTTTCAGGATTGCGCTCGGACCAGACCGACCCGAATGAGATTGCTGGCCTGAACTTTGCTCAGATGGCCTATGGCGACCATCCTTATGGGTCTGAAGGGAAGGGCACGATCGAAAGCGTCTCGGCCCTGACGCGGGATGACGTGGTGGCCGCGTATGACAGCGTCTTTGCCAGGGACCGCCTGTATGTCGGGGCGGTGGGCGACATTACGGCGGAAGAACTGGGCACGTTGCTGGACAAATTACTCGGCGATTTACCGGAAACCGGGAAACCCATCCCTGACAAAGCCGATGTGACCATTCCGGGTGGCGTCAGCGTCGTCGAGTTCGACACGCCGCAATCCGTGGCCCTGTTTGGTCATGCCGGGATTGATCGGGATGACCCGGATTTCTTCGCTGCGTTTGTCTTGAATCACATTCTTGGCGGGGGCGGGTTTGAAAGCCGTCTGATGCAGGAGGTGCGTGAAAAACGTGGTCTGACATATGGGATCGGAACCTATCTTGTGCCCAAGGATCTGGCATCTGTCTATCTGGGGTCGGTTTCGTCAGCCAATGACCGCATTGCCGAGGCGGTTGAGGTGATCCGTGACGAATGGGCCAGGGCCGCGACCGAAGGCGTAACCCAGAAAGAGCTGGACGATGCCAAGACTTATCTGACCGGTGCATATCCGCTTCGGTTTGATGGCAACGGGCGGATTGCCGGGATCATGGTCGGGATGCAGATGGAAGACCTGCCAATCGACTATATCGCAACCCGCAACGACAAGGTGAATGCCGTAACGCTGGAAGACGTGAACCGCGTTGCGTCCGAATTGCTGGACCCGGACGGGCTGCATTTTACCATCGTCGGAAAACCTGTCGGTCTTGAAACCACAAACTGAAAACAGGGGTGAGCGTGCCTCACCCCTTTTTCATGCTGCGCAACATCTCACCCATCATCTGTCCAAACTTGCCCGAGCCGCGTTGATACAACGCGCCATCCACGGCCAGAACCGTGCCGCTGATATAGCTGGCCAGATCCGAGCTGAGGAACAGGCAGGCATTGGCCACGTCCTGAGGCTGACCCCAGCGGCCCAACGGTACATCGCGGCGCAGCGCCTCACCGGCATCCGGGGTAGGGGCCAGACGTTTTGCGCCCTCGGTGCCTTCGATGAACCCCGGCACGACCGAGTTCACGCGGATCCCTTCAACACCCCATTCCATCGACAGCGTCCGGGTGATCTGATCAACCCCTGCCTTCGCGGCACAGACATGAGCTTGACCCTCATAAGGCAGGTAAGATTGCGGAGCCGAGATGTTGATGATGCTGGCACCGGGGCGTTTCAGGTAAGGGTAGGCCCCTTTCATCACGTGGATCGTGCCCATCAGGTCAATGTCGATCACCGTTTTGAACGCGTTGACTGACATCTCGGACGCCAGCGCCGGGAAGTTCCCCGCAGCGCCGGACACCAGCACGTCGAAATCGCCATAGGCGTCGTGAAACTGTTTCAGACCAGCGGCCACAGCATCCGGATCACGCACGTCAAAGGCCGCCCCGATGGCGTCCTGTGCACCTGCGGCTTTCAGCGCGGCCACGGTGTCGTCCACCTTTTCCTGTGAACGGCTGGCGACGGCCAGTTTGGCACCCGAGGCCGCAAAGGCCTCGGCTATACCGCGATTGATACCGCTGGTTCCGCCAATGACGATGACGGTTTTTCCTGAAAAATCCATAAGGGCCTCCCGTGATGTGCGGGGGCCCTACTCGCCGTAGGGCACCCAGATGTTTTTCACTTCGGTCGCAGCCTGCAGGAAGCGGCGTGAATGGTCCATGCTCCAGTCAAATGCCGTCGCGTTATTGACCCAGGTCCGTTTCAGGTTCCTGGCCGAGACTGTCTCGATCTCTTTCGAAAGGTCAGTGGACGAGAAGGACCAGACCGCGTCCACGTTCAGATGCGAGGCTAGAGGTTTCGCCAGTTCCGCGTGGCTGCCTGTCAAGATGTTGACCACGCCCGCGGGGACGTCCGAGGTCTCCAGAATCTGGTAGAAATCCGTTGCCGCCAGCGGGTAGGGCTCGGATGCCGCCAGAACCACCCGGTTGCCCATAGCAATAGCAGGCGCCATCGCCGAGATCAGACCCAGCAGCGGCGCCTCATCCGCACAAAGCGCGCCGATGACGCCCACGGGTTCCTTCATGGCAATGGCCACACCCCGGATCGGGACGCCATGCACCTGACCGTCGTATTTGTCGGCCCAGGCCGCCGCGGTGAACAGGCGCTGGATCGAGGTTTCGACCTCTTTCGCGCCATCCTTCTTGCCGGTCATGGCGTCGATGCGCGCGGCGAATTCACTCGCACGGGCCGAGAGGTTTTCGCCGATGTAATACAGAATCTGTGCCCGCAGATGGCCGGTGGTCTTGGACCAGCCTTTGGCACCCGCTGCAGCCTCGACCGCGTTGCGCACGTCTTTGCGGTTGGCCAGACCCACATGGCCCAGCAGGCCGGACTTGCTCCAGACGGGTTTGGAATACCCACCATCGGGCCGGGCCTGCTTGCCGCCGACATACATCTTGGCGGTGCGGTCAATCGGGTCGACCGGAGCGCCTTCGCCCATCGTCGCCTCAATCTTCGCCAGAGGTTTGGCCTTGCCCTTTGGCTTGGTATAGGCCGCCAGACCTTCCCATCCGCCTTCGCGGCCAAAGCCACTTTCGCGCACGCCGCCGAAGCCTGCGGCGGCGTCGAACAAGTTGGTCGCATTCACCCAAACCACGCCTGCAACCAGCTTGGGCGCGATGTCCAGCGCAAGGTTCACATTCTCAGTCCAGACTGTCGCGGCCAGCCCGTAACGGGTGTTGTTGGCCAGTTCGACCGCTTCAGCCGGGGTGCGGAAGGTCGAGGAGACCAGCACCGGGCCGAAGATTTCCTCCTGCATCAGCGGGTCGGATGTCTCGAGCCCCGAGATCAGCGTTGGCGGGTAGTAGCAGCCATTTGCGGGCAGTTCACAGGCGGCCTGATGCACGTGACCCACCGTGTTGCTTTCAACCATGCCCTTGATGGTCTGCAACTGAACCGGGTCCACAACAGCACCCACGTCGATGCATTTGTCCAGCGGATCACCGATGCGCAAACCATCCATCCGCGCGCGCAGCTTCTCGTGGAACCGATCCGCGATGCCTTCCTGCACCAACAGGCGAGACCCCGCGCAGCAAACCTGACCCTGATTGAACCAGATCGCATCGACCAGACCTTCAATGGCACTGTCGATATCGGCGTCATCGAACACGATGTACGCGGACTTTCCGCCCAGTTCCAACGTCAGTTCCTTGCCCGAACCTGCCGTCGCCTCTCGGATGCGCCGTCCAACGACGGTCGAGCCAGTGAAGGCGATCTTGTCTACGTCGGCGTTCACGATCATCTCGCCCACCGCGCCGTCGCCGGTCACGATGTTGACGACACCCTTCGGCAGCCCGGCTTGCGAGCAGATATCGGCAAACAACAACGCAGTCAGCGAGGTGTACTCGGCCGGTTTCAGAACCACCGTATTCCCCATCGCCAGCGCAGGTGCGATCTTCCATGCCAGCATCAACAGCGGGAAGTTCCACGGGATGATCTGACCACAAACGCCCAAAGCCTGCGCATCGGGCAACTCGGCCTCCATCAACTGCGCCATGCCGGCGTGATAGTAGAAATGCCGCTGCGCCAGAGGGATGTCGATGTCCCGCGATTCACGTATCGGTTTGCCGTTGTCCATGCTTTCCAGCACCGCAAACAGGCGCGCGTGTTTCTGCAATAGCCGTGCAATGGCATAGAGATACCGCGCACGACCCGCACCGCCTAGCTTCTCCCATCTCGGCTGCGCTTTGCGGGCAGCGGCCACCGCGGCGTCCACATCGGCCTGTTTCGCCTGCGTCAGTTTAGCCAGCACCTCTCCGGTCGCCGGGTTGCGGCTTTCGAACCCTTTGCCGGGTTTGGTGAATGCCCCATCGATATAGTGTCCGAACTTGTCACCCTGATCGACCAGCCAGGCCAGCGCCTCGGCAGCGCTTTCTGGGGCGGGGCCATAGTCCATGGTCTCGAAGATTTCTTTGACTGTCATAACTTCATCTTTTCCCAAATACTCACTGTCCAGACATTTCAGCAGGCTCAGCCCATCGAATGTCTGTATCCAGCCGAGTAAGCCCCGGTCACATAGTGTTCCAACTGCCGCTCGATGTCGCCTAGCAGAGAAGAGGCACCAAAGCGGAACAGGTCTGGTTCCAGCCAGCGATCGCCCAACTCGTCCTTGATCAGCGACAAGTACACCAGCGCGTCCTTGGCTTTTGAAATACCACCGGCGGGCTTGTACCCAACGCGATACCCGGTGCGATCATAGAAATCCCGGATGGCGCGGATCATCACCAGTGAGACAGGCAGGGTGGCGTTGACGCTTTCCTTGCCAGTTGAAGTCTTGATGAAATCCGCGCCAGCCATCATACAGACCAGCGAGGCGCGGGCGACGTTACGCAGGCTGCCCAGCTCTCCGGTCGCCAGAATGGCTTTGACATGGGCATCGCCGCAGGCCACGCGGAAGGCTTTCATTTCATCATACAACGCCTGCCAGTCCCCTGACAGCACATGACGGCGCGAAATGACGATGTCGATCTCTTCGGCACCGGCTTTCACGCTTTCCTCAATCTCGGCCACGCGCAGGTGGAACGGCGACAGGCCGGCCGGGAAGCCAGTGGATACCGCAGCGACCGGAATGCCGGTGCCTTTCAGGGCATCCACCGCGGTTTCTATCATGTCGTGATAGACGCAGACGGCACCCGTGGTAATCTGCGGCATATCCAGCGCCTGCAAGACGGAACTCGCAACTGGTTGTCGCGCCTTCGCGCAAAGGCGGCGCACTCGGCCTACGGTATCATCGCCTGACAGCGTGGTCAGGTCGATCATCGTAACCGCCTTCAGCAGCCACGCCGCTTGATAGTCCTTCTTGACCGACCGCCGCCCGGGAAGGGTCGCAGCCCGGCGCTCAATGGCCGAGGTATTGGCCTGAACGGCGCGGACCCAGTCAAGATCAAGATCCATTCCCGGATTTCGGGGTTCGGTTACTTGCGGCAGATGCGCGGTGCGCACGGGGCTTTCTGAGCTCTGCGTATCCATAGTCACGTCCTTTGGGAGGTTTGCGACAAATTCGCACGGCAGACCGGGGAATGGAAGGTGTTGGATGTATTTGAATGGCAATTTTTTGACCATTTGGACAAAAAGAGAGGGCTTTCTTGCGAATAATTCGCATTAGCGTTGACTTAGTTGCGAATGGTTCTCATATTCAGTCTCAACAGGACGCAAAACTGAGGTCGAAGATGATTCGTCGGAGTTTTCTTGCCGCGTTGGCGCTGGCCCTTTCGATGCCAATCGCCGCTTGGGCTGAAGCGCCACTCAAAGTGGTCGCGACAACGGGCATGATCGCGGATGCAGCGCGCCAGGTGGGCGGTGATCAGGTTGAGGTCACAGGTCTGATGGGGCCGGGCGTTGACCCTCATGCCTATCGACAGACCCGCAGCGACATCGTTGCCATGACCCGCGCTGACCTGATCCTTTGGCACGGTTTGTATCTGGAAGCACAGATGGAAGATTTCTTCCACGATCTCGAACGCAAACGCGCTGTCGTCGCAGTAGCCGAAGGGGTCGATAAATCCAAACTGCGTGCCCATGACGATTACGCAGATAAATACGACCCGCATGTGTGGATGTCGCCCGTGCTTTGGCGCGAAGTTGTGCTAGAGGTTCAGGATGCCTTGACCAACGTTCGTCCCGAAGCGGCAGGCGTGTTTGCAGCCAATGCACAGGCGCATCTGGCCGATATTGACCGTTTGGCGGCTTATGCCGAGGATGTCCTGTCTTCGGTGCCCGAGAACAGCAGAGTACTGCTTACCGCCCACGACGCATTTGGCTATTTCGGTCAAAGCTACGGGTTCGAGGTTCTGGGCATTCAGGGCATCTCGACCCAGTCCGAGGCGGGTTTGAACAGGATCAGCGAATTGGTTGACCTGCTTGTTGATCGCCAAATCACGGCTGTCTTTGTCGAAAGCTCGGTCTCGGATCGCTCAATTCGCGCATTGATCGAAGGGGCAGCGGCCAAGGGGCACAAAGTGACCATCGGTGGTGAGCTTTTTTCGGATGCGATGGGCGCAGAAGGCACCTATGAGGGTACCTATATCGGGATGCTGGATCACAACATCACAGTCATTGGCGGTGCGTTGAACGGCGACGCCCCCGGTCGAGGCATGGACGGCAAACTGTCTGCGGGGTTTTGAATAATGCTGGGTCTGGTCAGCAATGACGGTGTGACGCTTGAGGATCGCGGGCTGGGCGACAGCCCGCTTGCGGTGCGAGGCCTGACCGTTTCCTACGGACAAAAGCCTGCTGTGTTTTCGGTTGATATGACCGTCCAGCCCGGTGCCATGACTGCCATCATTGGCCCAAACGGTGCGGGCAAGTCCACGCTTCTCAAGGCGGCGCTGGGAATCGTCAATCCCCTCTCCGGTCAGGTCACGGTATTTGGACAGCCGCTGGAGGCGCAGCGCGCGCGTATTGCCTATGTTCCGCAACGGGCCAGCGTGGATTGGGATTTCCCAACGCGCGTGATCGACGTTGTGCTGATGGGTCTGTCGCGCGAGCTAGGGCTTCTGGGGCGCGTACGTGCCCGCCACAAGGCATGTGCGATGGACTGTTTGAACCGCGTTGGGATGCGGGACTTCGCGGACCGTCAGATCGGCCAGTTGTCCGGCGGCCAGCAGCAGCGCGTGTTTCTGGCTCGTGCTTTGGCGCAAGGTGCGGATCTGTACTTGCTGGATGAACCGTTCGCCGGGGTGGATGCCGCCACCGAGAAGGCCATTATCGCGGTGCTGAAATCTCTGAAAGAGGCAGGTAAGACGGTAGTCGTGGTGCATCACGATCTGGCGACCGTGACAGATTATTTCGACCACGTTTTCCTGATCAATACCCGCAAGGTGGCAGAAGGGCCGGTGTCCGAGGCGTTCACTGCGGAAACGTTGCAAGCGGCCTATGGCGGGCGTTTGGCGACAGCGCAGATCGATCAGATATCGCGCGCGCTGGGATAACACATGATTTGGGACGCTCTGACCCTGCAGCTTGGCTATAACGCCACGCTGGTCGCAGTTGGTGCGACATTGCTGGGTGTGTCGGCCGGTGTGACAGGGACGTTCCTGTTCCTGCGCAAACGTGCGCTGGTCAGCGATGCCATCAGTCATGCAACTCTGCCGGGCGTCTGTCTGGCCTTTATGGTCTTGGTCGCGCTGGGCGGGGATGGGCGCAATCTGCTGGGCTTGCTGGCAGGGTCTGCAATTTCGGCATGGGTTGGGCTTCTTTGCATGAACTGGCTGACACGCCGCACCCGACTTGCCGAAGACGCAGCAATCGGTGCAGTTCTGTCTGTCTTTTTTGGCTTTGGGATCGTTCTACTGACGATCATTCAAACCATGGGCGTCGGGCGTCAGGCAGGGTTGGAGGGCTTCCTGTTAGGCTCGACCGCTGGAATGCTGTGGGCAGATGCCATGATCATCGCCATCGGTGGCGCGGCGACGCTGCTTATGGTTCTGATCCTGCGTCGCCCGATGACCCTTGTCGCGTTTGACCCGGAATATGCTGCCGCTCGTGGCTTGCCAATCCATCGCATCGATCTTGCGATGATGGGGCTGGTCATGGCGGTCACTGTGGTCGGCCTGAAAATTGTGGGCTTGATCCTGATCGTGGCACTTCTGATCATTCCGGCAGTCACAGCGCGGTTCTGGTCCGAGCGTTCCGAGCACGTCGTCCTGCTTGCGGGGCTTGCCGGAGGTCTGGCCGGGTACATCGGTGCTGCCATTTCCGCTTCTGCCCCCAACTTGCCGACTGGACCGATCATCGTGCTGGTCAGCTTTGCCTTTTTCGTCCTGTCCCTTTTCTGTGCCCCAAAGCGCGGGGTGCTGGCGGCGGTGTTGCGGCATCTGCGGTTTCAGCGCCGGGTGCATATCCGTCAGGGTCTGTTGGCGCTGGCGCAGGGGCAGAAGATTTATGAACCGCTTACGCTGCGCCTGCTACGCCGTGCGGGTTTGGTCCGGCCAGACGGGGTTGCCACGGACTCTGGCAAGGCGCGGGCGGCCAAGGCGCTGCGCGATGAAAAACGCTGGGAAATCGTCCGCGCGGATCAGGCGCATGAGGCGACGGCTGCGCTCTATGACGGGCTGCGGGATATCGAAACGGTCCTGACGCATGATCAGATCGCTGAAATCGATCGTCAAATCGGCGGGCCGCAGGGGGTTCCGGTATGAGTGGCGAAGAATTTGTCCCACTGTCGTTGACGCCGCTGCTGATTGGCACATTTGCGGCCATTGCCTGCGCCTTGCCCGGCAACTTTCTGGTGCTGCGCAAACAGGCGCTGATTGGCGACGCGATCAGCCATGTGGTGCTGCCGGGTATCGTGGTGGCGTTCCTGTTGACCGGGGCGATATCGACCTGGCCAATGATGCTGGGCGCTGCAGGGGCGGCGATTGTGGCTGTGGTTCTGATCGAAGCCATTCGCCGGCTGGGTCAGATCGAGCCCGGTGCCGCCATGGGTGTTGTCTTTACCACAATGTTTGCGGCGGGTGTTTTGCTGCTCGAGCAAACTGACACCTCGACCGTGCATCTGGACGTGGAGCATGCGCTTTACGGCAATCTCGAAAGCTTGATCTGGCTAGACGCAACCGGTTGGGGATCCTTGCTGGATGTCGAAGCTCTTGCGGGTTTGCCACCTGAATTGCCTCGGATTGCTCTGACTCTGGTGGGCGTGTCTGTGTTCACCTGGCTGTTCTGGCGACCGCTAAAGATTTCCACCTTCGATGAAGGATTTGCGCGCACGATCGGCATTCGCACGGGTGCTCTGAGCATGGCATTGGTGATAACAGCGGCCATCGCGGCGGTGGCTGCATTTGACGCGGTGGGCTCGATCATCGTGATCGCCATGTTCATCTGCCCTCCGGCGGCGGCGCGGATGCTGACCAACCGGCTCGAGGCGCAGATTGCCTGGAGCATTGTGTTCGCCACGGCCTCGGCAGTGTCGGGCTATGTATTGGCGGGATACGGCCCCTTGTGGTTGGGCGGGTCGGATGCAGTCAGCGCGGCTGGCATGATTGCCACGATGTCTGGTCTGATACTTGCCGCAGCCGCCATGTTCGGACCGTGCCGCGCGCGTATCGGGGCGCACACTTCTGCGTGATCGGGCATGTTCCCGCCGCACCTGTCCGCACGTCATCGGCCAATCTCTGCCCAGATGCCCAAATGATGAATCTTAAGCAGCTTTTAACCTGCTCACATGTTACACGCCGTCCATTCATTAGCTAAATCACACCACTCACTTGGTACGTCCGGGTGGACCTGAGCGCTAAGCCGTTCACGGCCATCCGGACACCCCCTCTCTGATCAAAAGACCTGTGTAAACCAGTGGCAGAATCGTACGCGGCTGTGCTAGGTCTAGGGGTATGGCGCAAGCAAACCCCAATATCAGCGAAAATCGCCCGGTGATCCGGCAACTGGATGACGCTGCAATCAACAGGATTGCAGCCGGTGAGGTGGTGGAACGTCCGGCCTCTGCCGTGAAGGAACTGGTCGAGAACGCAATCGACGCAGGGGCCACGCGGATCGCCATCGATATTGCGGATGGGGGCAAGACCCTGATCCGCGTCACGGATGACGGCTGTGGTATTTCGGCGGATGATCTGCCGCTGGCGTTGTCCCGCCATGCCACGTCAAAGATTGATGGGTCGGACCTGCTGAACATCCATACCTTTGGGTTTCGCGGAGAGGCGCTGCCTTCTTTGGGTGCGGTCGGGCGACTGACCATCTCCAGCCGCGTACCGGGTGCCGAGGCGGCGCAGATCCACGTTGCGGGCGGCAAGATGGGCGCGGTCAAACCCGCCGCCCTGCGCGCGGGCACAGTCGTCGAACTGCGCGATCTGTTCTTTGCCACGCCCGCCCGGCTGAAGTTTATGCGCACCGACCGGGCCGAGACGCAAGCCATCACCGATACGGTGAAACGGCTGGCCATGGCCGAGCCATCCGTAACCTTCACGCTGCGCGATGTGTCCGGTGGCGGTGAAGGTCGTGTGACCTTCCGCGCGGATCGCGAGAACGGAGATCTCTTCGATGCGCTCCACGCCCGCCTGGCCCGCGTGATCGGGCGCGAGTTTGCCGAGAATGCGCTGCAAATCGACGCCACGCGCGAAGGCATCCGGCTTTATGGCTATGCTGCCTTGCCGACCTATTCGCGCGGTGCTGCGGTGGCGCAGTATCTTTTCGTCAATGGTCGGCCTGTGCGTGACAAGATGCTGACTGGCGCTTTGCGGGCCGCCTATTTCGATTTCCTCAGCAGGGATCGCCATCCGGCGGCGGCTTTATTCATCGATTGTGATCCGACGCTAGTAGATGTGAACGTTCATCCCGCCAAATCCGAGGTGCGGTTCCGCGACCCCGGCGTTGCGCGCGGCTTGATTGTGTCTAGCCTGCGTCATGCTCTGGCCGAGGCCGGGCATCGGGCATCCTCGACCGTGGCCAATGCGACCTTGGGGGCAATGCGGCCCGAACCTTCGCAATCTGCCCCGGCCCGTGTGTATCAGATGGATCGACCTTCGCCAGCAGCGCGACAGGCGGCCTACTGGGCGCAATCTCCGGGCTTTGCTGAACTGGCTCAGGATTACAGCGGCAGTATTGTCGAGCCTACCTCTGTTGCGCCGATAGCCGAGACAGAAGAACCTCAACCGCAGGACCTGCCTTTGGGGGCTGCGCGGGGACAGGTGCACGAGAATTACATTATCGCGCAAACCGCCGACGGTATGGTGATCGTGGATCAGCACGCTGCACATGAACGGCTGGTTTATGAAAAGCTGAAAACGCAGATGGCGGAAAACGGCGTTGCGGCGCAGGCGCTTCTGATCCCGGAAATCGTGGAGCTGTCTGAAGGCGATTGTGCGCGTCTGATGGCTGTTGCTGATAACTTGACGCGCTTTGGTCTGACCATTGAACCCTTCGGTGGCGGGGCCATCGCTGTGCGTGAAACTCCTGCCATTTTGGGCGAGGTCGATGCCCGCGCGATGATCCTGGATATCCTTGATGAGTTGGCTGATCAGGGCGAAAGCCAGATGGTGCAGGCAAAGATCGAGGCAATCCTCAGCCGGGTGGCCTGCCACGGCTCTGTCCGCTCGGGTCGCCGGATGCGCGCCGAAGAGATGAACGCACTGCTGCGCGAGATGGAGGCGACGCCGCATTCCGGTCAGTGCAACCATGGGCGGCCGACTTACGTGGAATTGAAGCTCAGCGATATCGAGCGGTTGTTCGGGCGCAGTTGATCCGTCGTTCAGAACCTATTAAGAAGATCGAAACAAAACGAGAACATAAAGACTGACATGATCCAGATTGCAGGCACCCAAATCCCTTTGAATGACCCGGTTCTTCTGACCGGTGGCGGGGTTGTCCTGCTGATCCTGCTGCTTTTGTTCCTGTCGCTGCGGGCGGCCAATCGCTCGGCCCGGATGGCAGAACCTCTGGCGCGGCAGATGGCGCATCTGGGACAGCATGTGCAGCAACTGGGGCAGGGGCAGGAACAATTGCGCGGCGGTCTTCAGCATGTCTCGGACACGCAGGCTAATGCGCAGGTGCAAGTGATCCAAACGGTTGAAGCGCGCCTGTCCTCGGTTCAGCAGCAGATGAATGACCGGCTGGCGGACAACGCGATGAAGTCTGCACGCGCGCTGGCCGAAATGCAGGAGCGGATGAAAGAATCGCTGCATGGGTCATCGAAACAGACCGCGACATCCCTGACCCAATTGCAGGAGCGTCTGGCCGCGATCGACAAAGCGCAGGACAATATCACCAAACTGTCTGGTGACGTTCTCAGCCTGCAGGATATCCTGTCGAACAAGCAGACGCGCGGGGCGTTTGGCGAAATCCAGCTGACGGACATTGTTTCAAAGGCACTGCCAAGGGACAGTTTCCAGTTGCAGGCTACCCTGTCGAATGGGCGTCGTGCGGACTGCCTGATCCATCTGCCGAACCCGCCGGGCCCTATCGTGATTGACAGCAAATTCCCGCTGGAGGCGTATGAAGCGCTGATCGGCGCAACCAATGACGCTGAGCTGAAAGCGGCGTTGCAGATGTTCCGCAGCACAGTGCGTAAACATATCAACGACATTGCCGAGAAGTACATCCTGGACGGTGAAACCGCCGATGGTGCGCTGATGTTTCTGCCGTCCGAAGCTGTTTATGCCGAGCTTCACGCCAAGTTCCCTGAGCTGGTTCAGGAAAGTTTCAGCAAGCGCGTGTGGATCGTTTCACCCACCACCTGTATGGCGACGCTGAACACGATGCGCGCGATCCTGAAAGATGCCCGGATGCGCGAACAGGCAGGTGCGATCCGCAAAGAATTGGGATTGCTGCACAAGGATGTGGAGCGTCTGGGTGATCGTGTGACCAATCTGGATCGTCATTTTGGTCAGGCGGCCAAGGATATCTCGGAAATCAAGATCAGCGCGGAAAAAGCTGGCCGACGGGCGCAGCGTCTGGACAATTTCGATTTCGCAGAAATCGCACCTGATGCCGCGTCAGACGTTGTGCCTTTGGCGCGTCACGAAGGTTGAGACTTACTGGATCGACAAGTCCAGGTTGTACCCGACGGTTTTGCCGGTATCTCGGTCATTGCCCATCAGATAAACACGGATTGTATAGTCTCCGTCCTCTGGCAGGTTAATCCGGGCGGTATTGCCGTCAATCGATCCATTGTAGATCGCGACCCCATCACTGCCCGGGGGCAGGATGTTGAAATAGACCACGCCGTTCCCATTGGTGTCACTGACCTGAAGGTCGGCAAACATCTCCTGACCGGCTTTTGCACCCAACACATAGTCGAAGTATTCGTCGCCAGTGACAGCCCCGTTGACCATGGTGCCATAATTGCCGGACTGAAATTGCACCTCTGCAGTCATCTGGGCAAACGCCGCAGGCGCGAAACAAAGCAGAAGGGCCGACAAAAGAAGTTTTCCTGTCATATCTGTTTCCTTTCAAGCTTCGCTTTGGCCGGAACTCACCAGCAGTCAGATGCGCAGGAAGGGCTGAAACAAACGCGGCATAAGTTTGTTGAATTTCAACGGTGCATCTGTGACTGCAAGACAAATGCAGTCTTCCGAGATATCCGCGACAGGTGTGTGTTCCAGATCCTCGTCAGCGATTTCAACGTCGCCGCGGGCAAAGTGATCCACCTCGTCCGAAAACGCGCCCTGCAGAACCATAGTCAGTTCCATGCCCTGATGACCGTGATCCGGGACCGCAGCACCGGCCGGGATGAACAACAACCGTGCCGTGGCCTCTTTGGTGGTCGGCAGAATGGCCTGCTTCACACCCATTCCAATGGATTTCCAGCGGATGTCCGCGACGGTTCCGCCCACATAGTCCTGCAAAGGGGTAGGCAGCACGGCGCAGCCCGGTCGCGCGGGCTTGGGGGTCGGCGCACCCTGCGCAATCAAGGCCATGGTCGCCGCGAGTGAGGCGTCAGACATGGCGACCGAGCCTGCCTGATCATCCAGAACCTGCCCGCCAACGGCGTCAAAGCTCTCGGCCCGTGCGCGGCAATGGTCACACAGGGAAAGATGGGTTGCGACCATCAGATCGAACGCCTCGGGCAGAGTTCCTGCGGCATATGCCATCAGCAGGTCATCTGTCAGGTGATGTTTAATCGACTTGCTCATCTTACTCATCTCAGTTCATCGCGTGGCGCAAGCGGTCCAGCGCCAGCCTAATACGTGACTTGATCGTTCCCAGGGGCAACCCGGTCTGAGACGCAATTTCGCGGTGACTCAGGTCGCCGAAATACGCCTTTTCGATCAGCTCTCTCTGCGCCTCGGGCAACGCCAACATGGCGGTGCGCAGCTGCGCGGTTTCCTGTTGCAGCGCGATCACGTCGTCCTGGTCAGGCTCGGCCTCGGGTCCCCATCCCAGTTCCTCGGGTTCGGGGCGGCGTTGCTTGCGCAGAACGTCGATGCGCTTGTTCCGAGCAATCGTGAAAACCCACGTGGCTACGGTGGCCCGTGTTGGATCGAACAGATGGGCCTTGTGCCACAAGGTCGCCATCACCTCTTGTGCGCATTCTTCGGCCATGGTGGCATCAGACCCTGATTTCATCAGGAACGCCTTGATGCGTGGCGCGAAGTGTTGGAACAGCTCGGCAAAGGCCGACTGGTCCTGCGCATCCCGGATGCGTTTGACGTGTTCCACCCACTCGGTTCTGGTGTCGCAACTGGCTTTCGTTCCGTTCACCTGTCTACCCTTGATGCGTTTCTTCCCGCGCCAAGGTTGAGGGGCGGCTGTGTCAGCCGCAGGTTCGTCCAAGGTCGCAGTATTGATCTCGGTAAACATAACCACATTACGGGCCGCGCCCCAAGCCGGATCACTTTATCGGGACATTATGATCCAACTCGCGCTATTTTCCGTAACACTACTATACAAATACGGCGGAAAACGATGCTGTTTTAAGCGGTTATG
Organism: Ruegeria sp. HKCCA5929; assembly: GCF_013034525.1. Classification (NCBI taxonomy): domain Bacteria; kingdom Pseudomonadati; phylum Pseudomonadota; class Alphaproteobacteria; order Rhodobacterales; family Roseobacteraceae; genus Ruegeria; species Ruegeria sp. HKCCA5929. The sequence continues at coordinate 495,728 of NZ_WQGE01000002.1, read as the reverse complement.
GGCAGGTCTGAAAACACACGATGGCAAAAGAAATAGATCATATCGCGGGCCACACCTATCACGGGCGCAAGGGCGGGATAGAAAACGCGTTTCGGTATTCGGTCGATTACATCCTGTTCGACCCCGAGGCCAAGTTGACAACGCCCCTGTTGTTTTCGCGTGACCGCGCAAACCTCGCCAATTGGCGTATGCGCGATCATGGCGGCGCGCCCGGTCAGGGCGAAGGTGCCGCGTGGGTGCGTACCCGCCTTGACGAGATGGCTGTGCCGCAACCGGTACGGATCATGTTGCTGACACAACCACGGGTTCTGGGGCATGTGTTCAACCCTGTCAGCTTTTGGTTCTGCTTTGACGGCAACGACCAACTCTATGCGGTGGTGGCCGAGGTGACGAACACCTTTGGGACACGTCACAGCTATCTGTGCCACAAGCCTGACTTTGCGGTCATCGAACCATCGGATCGGGTGGTGGCGGACAAGCTGATGCATGTTTCGCCATTCCAGAAGATCGAAGGAAGCTATACGTTTCGGTTTGATTTCCGCCCTGACAGGGTTGGTGTTTGGATCGACTATACTCGACCCGACGGTGGGTTGATCGCCACCTTGACAGGGCCCCGTCAGCCGCTGACCAATCGGGTGATCCTGTGGTCCTTGCTGCGGCGTCCGTTTGGGGCCCGGCGGACCTTTGCGCTGATTGTTTGGCAGGCGTTCAAACTGTGGCTGAAAAAGGCAACCTTCCGACCGTTCCGATCCCAGCCTGTCCCCGATCAGCCAATGTCTCGCGTTCGGGACTGACCCGCAGTTTGCGTAAGATCAAAGACTCAGGCCCCTGTCGATGATTGTGATGGTTTGACAACCGCGAACAACAGGAGCTGAGGACATGTTGGAAATTTCGGCAAGGAAAGTTGCCCAGGTGGCCATGATGGGCCGCGAACTGAACCGGGCCGAGGGCGAGCTGCGGGCGTTCATTGATCGCATGGGCGAAGACGAGCAGGCCGAACTGGTCGCCATCATGTGGATTGGCCGCGAAAGCTTTTTCGCCGAGGATTTGGCCGAAGCCATCGCCACCGCCAAGTCCGAAGCCTCGACTCCCTGCGCCGACTACCTGATTGGAACCCCACACTTGTCGGATCACCTGGAGAACGGGTTGGATGCTTTGGGCATTTCGGCCGAGGATGTTGAGAACGACCTGATGTAGTTCGTTTTCCAAGCCAAATACGAGGATGGCGGTTTCGCCGCCATCTGGGCTTTATCTATGATTGAGATACACTTTGCTGGCGTAAATTGCAGACACGCTTCGGCATAACTCATCCGACGCGTGCCTTCTCCGGCCCAGTCTTAAACAAACCTTAATGATGCGCTTTGGTAACGTTAAGGCGGCGTCCCCAAGTTTGATTTCACCAAGACAACGCAAATCAAGTTTAGGAGGACAAAGACATGGTACATACCCAAGCAGTAAACACCCAGAACGGCCTTCTTGATGGTCTGTTTTCGAAGTACGCCGACAAAAAGGTCGAGCACTTCCGTCGCCGAATTCTTGCAAAAACTGTGCGTGATCTTGAGGCGCTGGATGATCAACAACTTGCCGATATCGGTGTTCAGCGGGACCAAATCAATCGATGCGCGTATGAGAGTGTTTACCACAACAAACCCTACCGCCAGTGATGGTGCGTTTGCCCTGAATTAACACATCCCCAGGTCTATGTTTGTGAGGTTATCCGTATGTTCGACGTTATCCCGCCCACCAATCAACCGGCACCGGCTGCCAGTGCATTGCTACTGTTCGACCGTGCTATGCGTATCCGATCGATCAGCTCCGACATTGTTCGTGCGGCACAGCATCTCAATGCGTTGACCGATCATCAATTGTCCGAGCTTGGCATCAATCGAAGCGACATCGAAGACACGATTGAGCGGTACATCTGAAGGCCCGAAAGGGAACGCAAGTCATGCCTAGCCAAGAACTATGAAAGCCATTCCAGCAAAACTGGGATGGCTTTCACCTTTCAATCAGGCCAAGTGATCGACGATCTGCAAATGTTGTGCCAGCGTGTCGATCTCTCCCATCCAACCCTGTACAAGCTTCGGATCGCTGGGCGCGGCGTGAACGCCCGCCGGGATCGCGCGATTCAGAACCGCTTCGACGGCCAGAGACACCGGGATCGACACGAGGCGCGCCATCGCGGTGCCGCGTGCATCCCCCCAGGCATCCATGACATAGGTCTTGTTCCAGACCTCAATGCCGTCTTTTTCCGCCTTCAGACCAACGCACAGCACAACGCGGTCTGGTTCGCCCTCATCATAGGCGTTTTCGTCCCAGAACTGGTCCGACATCTCTTTCAGGCGGGCGTCGCCTTCGGGCCCGGAAAGAGTTTCGATCTCGGTGAACACGTCCGACCATGCTTCGGCCCAGCCGTTCAGACGCAGAGTGCCGCGGACGAATTCCTTGACCGGCCAGTGATCCTCGAAATGGTACTGCGCCATGAACGGGATCGAGTCGCGGTTCGGGTAAACCTCGAAGCTTTCCGGTGTGGGCAGCGGAGCGATATAGCTGCTGATGGCGTCCCACGGGCGGGCAACATCCAGCGGGGCATAGTCGCGGATTGACTTCGAGGGCGAGCGCAGCGCTTTCAGAACACCCAGAGGTGACCAGCTGAACTTGTAGCGGAACGGGTTGGGCGTTTTCGGGATCCCGCCGCAATACGAGATAAAGCTCAGGTGGTTTTCAGGATCGAACGCGTCTGAGGCGCGATAGTCGTCGACCAGCGCATGTGCCATCAGGTGATCGATGCCCGGATCCAATCCAACCTCGTTGACCAGCGCGACACCAGCCTCACGTGCCTTGTCGTCCAGCGCACGCATCTCGGGCGCGATGTACGAAGATGAGACGAAGTTGGCCTGTTTCGAGATCGCCAGCTCTGCCAGCGGGACATGCCAGTCGCCCGGCAGCATCGAGACGATCACATCGCCTTTGCCCAGCACCTCTCCCAGGGCGTCGATGTCGAACGCCCGGATGTCGTCGGTCAGGTCTCCGACCTCAGCCTTGGCCTTTTCGATGGTTCGGTTCCAGACGGTGACCTTGTGCCCGCCTTCGATCAGGCGGCGCAGGCCGGGAATGGCCGACAGGCCGGTGCCACACCAGTGAATCGTCATCGTTCAGATCCCTTCAATATGCGTTTTGTAGGTTGCTTCTGCCCGACCCCAGACACCGCTGTCCAGTTCGGTCAGAGTCAACAAGGACGGCAGCAGTTGCGTGGCATAGTCTTCTGAGCTTTCGACCGGCAGCATGGACGGCAGATTGTCGATGGCCATCACATCCATCACCGGATCATTCGCCACGCGAAGGGCAGGCGCGTCCCATGTAGTTGCGCGGTCGTAGACCGGCACCGGGTTGTAATCGCTGTCCGGGTCGCAGGCGACGTCGCCAATGGCGGTTAGCTTGCGTGGGGCGGTCAGCGCCTCACGCGGAACAAAAACCGGCGTGCCGGGACGCGCGAAAATGCAATTCAGAAACAGATCGTGGTCCAGAACCTCAGGGAACGGCCCGCCGCTGGCGGTCTCGGCCATGTCCCATTTGGTAACGGCAACACCCATGGCTTCGCACAGATCGGCAGCGCCGGTGCCAACGCGGCCCAAGGCGCCGATGACAATGGCGGTTGGTCGTTCGGCCCCTGTGGCGTCCAGTTCTGCCAGCAAATCGGCATTCAGCGCGTCCTTACCGGCATAAATCCCAACAGGAGGGCATTGCTCGCCCCGTTGCTGCGCAGCCCAGGTTTTCAGCGTGACTGCCGCACCGGCATACCCGGCCCAATAGCCAAAGGCCGCAACCCGGCGACCATCTTCATCCACCAGATATTCCAGATCATACAGCGTGCCGCCCCCGGCCTTGAACCGTTCCAGCAAAGCGCGGCCGGAATGCTGGCCCTTGTAGGCATGTCCGAACATGATGTGGCGGTGGGGCAGGGGCGTGCCATCTTCGGGCAACTCTTTGAGGCCGAAAATGATCGCGTCCGCCGGGGCGTCGGGCCACGTGTTTTCAGGTGCGATCTCGCAGCCTGCGTCCTTGTAGCCGTCGATTGGAATGGCGCGGACATGGCTTTCCTCGACCGTCACGCGGATGCCAGCCGCGATCAGCGCTGCGGCCCCTTCGGGGGTCAGCCCAACCCGTTCCTCGTTCGGGCGCTGTTCTGCCCGGACCCAGAGATGTGTCATCGTAATTCCTTTTGTCAGAGCATTCCGGCGGCACGGACCGCCTGAACCGAAGGCCGCGCCTCCATCGCCTCGCGGAAGGCAAGAATTTTGGGAAAGGCCGAGACATCGACGCCATCGCCTTCCAGCCAGCTGCAAACCACATAAAGATAGGCATCTGCCAGCGAGAATGCCTCACCCAGAACAAACGGCCCACGCAGGCCGTTTGAACAGATGTATTCACAGGATGCTGTCATTGTTTGTGGGACCTTGTCCTTCATGTCTTTCCAGCTGGGCTTCTTGTCCGCCCATCGCGCTCCGCGCACCTTGTGCGCGTGGTTCACGTGCATGGTCGACGCAAGATAGAACATCACTTCACGCATGCGCGCGGCCATGACTGGATCAGCAGGGACTAAATCTGCCGACGGCGCTTGGGCAGCGATAAATTCCAGCAACGCTCCGGTTTCGGTCAGGATGCCACCGTCAACCACTAGCGCCGGAACCCGACCTTTGGGGTTGATCTGACGGTAAGCCGGTTTGGTCTGCTCGCCCCCGGCGAAATCCAGTTGGATCGCCTCATACTCCAACCCTGCCTCTTCCAGAGCAATCGCAACAGCGACCGAGATCGTGCGAGGGGCAAAATAAAGCTGCATGGGGTATCTCCGATCTGACTACAGGTGGGTCTGCGCGAATTGCCGGTCGGGTGCCTCAAGATGCGGGACAGCATTGAACAGAACCGGACTCAGCTGGGTGCCAATCGGGTGCAGACGATGCATCGACGTGTTCATGATGGCAAGGGCTACCCGCGCCATCGATGGAATATCCAACCCCATCGCCTGCCGCACCACCATCGAGATCAGCCCGCCCGAGGTGACAACAATGGCGGGTCTGCCTTCGGTTCCGATTTCCCTCAGCGCATCCCGAACACGCGTTTCGAACGCTTCGAAGGTTTCGGGTGCGTTCTCGATGTCGCCATTGGCCCAGGCGGCAAAGGTCTTGGGCAGATGTTCGACAAACCCCTCACGATCCGTTGGGATTGCAATGCCGTGTTGTTCTTCGAGCAATTGCGCCAGTGTGAAATACTCGATCTCATTCAATCGTGCATCACGGATCGGGTCAGTCAGCCCCATGCTTTGGGCGGTTTCTGCATGGCGGGTCAGAGTGCCGCAATAAACGCGGGTATAGTGGCTGCGCGTGTCGCGCAGATGTGCGCCCAGCCAACGGGCTTGCTGATGCCCCAAGTCGCTGAGCTTGTCGTAACTTACTTCGTCGCGCGCTGCGGTATTGGCCTGCCCGTGCCGCACCAATGTGATATGTGACATGTTGGTCCCTCTTGCGCAGACGTCTTAGGGCAGGTTCCACCCCGGGACCAGAGGGGTTTCACCTGCTAAAGAAAAAATCCTCGCCGCAGTTTTATTTGTGGCTATGGTCTGCCCACGGAAAATTCGGAGGGTGTCATGCCAGTCAATCACGAACGGTTCTTGGCGGATTTGCACAAGCTGCGTGAATTTGGGGCGTCGGGTGTCGGCAAGGGCGTGATCCGGCCGGCCTATTCACAAGCGGACATCGACGCGCGCAATTGGCTTGCTGAGCGTATGGTGGACGCCGGACTGACACCACATTTCGACCCGGTCGGAAATCTGTTCGGGTTGGCCGAAGGTTCCTCGTTGCTGATGGGATCGCATTCCGACAGCCAGCCCGAGGGCGGTTGGCTGGACGGCGCGCTGGGCGTCATCGCCGCGCTGGAAATCGCGCGCTCCAGCGACCAGCCAATCTCGGTTGTCAGCTTTCAGGACGAAGAAGGCCGGTTTGGTGTAACCACAGGCTCGGCCGTTTGGTCCGGCGGCCTGCCGTTGGATCAGGCAGATGGTTTGAAAGATGGCGCGGGCGTCAGTTTTGGGGCCGCGCGGTCTTCGATGTCCGAATTGTCTGGTGCTTTTGTGGACCCGTCCCGGTTCAACGGCTTTATCGAGATGCATATCGAACAAGGCCCGTCCCTGGACGCGGCAGGCGAGCAGATTGGCGTCGTCACCGATATTGTCGGCATCCGCGATATGTCGATCACTTTTGAGGGTCAGCAGAACCATGCAGGCACAACACCGATGCACCTGCGCCGGGATGCGTTTCAGGCGCTGTCCCTGTTCAACACCCGTCTCAATGAACGCTTCCGCAATGTGGTAACGCCACAGACTGTCTGGACCATCGGGCGTGTCGATGTGCATCCCAATGCCTCGTCTATCGTTCCGGGTCGGGTTCGGTTCTCGATGCAATGGCGCGATGGCGACGCGGATCGGCTGGTTCGGATGGAAGAGATCATTCGCGCAACAGCTCAGGAAGTCGCTGAAGAACAAGGGATGGCATTGGATTATGGCCCGATGCTGGGGCTCGAGCCTGTTGCCATGGACCAGACATTGCGGGAGGCGCTGGAAAATGGTGCGCAGCAAGTGGCGCCGGAGAAATGGCGCAAGATGCCGTCGGGCGCATTGCACGACGCGACGAACGTATCCCGCCTGATGCCGGTTGCCATGCTGTTTGTGCCTTCGATCAACGGCATCAGCCATGATTTCGCTGAAGATACTGCAGAACGCGATCTGCTTGCCGGCCTCAAAGTGTTGGATGTCGCCGTTCAGGCGCTTGGTGGGTGACGATGTAAGGTGAAGTAAAAATGATTATTTATCAATAACTTAAATTCGTACAGAATAGGACCGCGCCCGAAAAATAAGCAGCATCAGATGTCGAGGCGGAAACGGTCAGATAAGGAGTGTTGCCTAAGGGAAAAAAGTTTCCTATAGGAACATTAATGTGCATACGCCTGTATGCAGACGTGTCGCAAAGGCAGTGTTTAAGGCGCAAGCTGACTGGAATCGTTGCAATCTTTTCAGCTTGGGGCAGACTGACGAGGCGGCACTCTAAACGCTAGATACGGAAAGTACCCGCCATGACCGATATTAGACGCACGCCCTTGTACGATTTGCATGTTGAGTTGGGTGGTAAGATGGTTGATTTTGCGGGTTGGGAGATGCCTGTCCAGTATCCGATGGGGATTATGGGAGAGCATAAGCAGTGTCGTGAGAAGGCGGCGTTGTTTGATGTATCTCACATGGGTCAGGTGATTTTGCGCGGTGAGAATGTGGGTGAGAAGCTGGAAGCTTTGTGCCCTCAGGCGTATGCGACGCTGAAGGAAGGCAAGGCGCGGTACGGGTTCTTTACCAATGCAGATGGCGGGATCATGGATGACCTGATCGTGTCGAATGCGGGCGATCATTACTTTGTGGTGGTGAACGCGGCGCTGCGGCATCAGGACATTCCGCATATGCAGGCCAATCTGGACGGCGTCGAAGTGACCGAGATCTTCGACCGCGCGCTGGTGGCCGTGCAAGGTCCCAAGGCCGAAGATGTAGTCGGCGAGCTGTGCCCTGCCGCGCGTGATCTGAAGTTTATGGAAACCACCGTGGCCGATATCAACGGCGTTGAATGCCGCATCTCGCGTCTGGGCTATACCGGCGAGGATGGCTACGAGATCTCGATCCCCGAGGACAAGGCGATCGAGATCAGCAAGGCGTTCCTGGCCCATGAAGATTGCGAACCGGCGGGTCTGGGCACGCGCGACAGCCTGCGGCTCGAGGCGGGGCTGTGCCTTTATGGCAATGACATCGACCAGAGCACCTCGCCGATCGAGGCCAGCCTTGGCTGGGCCATTCAGAAACGCCGCAAGGAAGAAGGCGGCTTTCCGGGCGCGGATCGCGTGCAAAAGGAACTGGCCGAGGGCGCAGCCCGCAAGCTGGTGGGCATCAAGCCCGAAGGCCGGGCACCGGCGCGTCAGGGCGTCGAGGTGCAATGCCTTGAGGGCAACACGATTGGTCAGATCACCTCGGGCAGCTTTGGCCCCACGGTGGGTGGCCCGGTTGCGATGGGTTATGTGAGCAAAGGCCATGGCGCGCCCGGTGAGAAGGTGAACCTGATCATCCGGGGCAAGGCGCAACCGGCCGAGATCGTGGCGCTGCCCTTCGTCACACAGAATTACAAGCGTTGAAGTCAGGAGAGAGACAAGATGGCAACCTATTATTCCGAAGAACATGAATGGCTGACCGTTGAGGGCGACACCGCCACGCTGGGCATCACCAAACACGCGGCTGAACAGCTGGGTGAGGTGGTGTTTGTCGAGCAGCAGGAAGTGGGCGACGAGTTCGAGAAAGACGGCGAGATCGGTGTGATCGAATCCGTCAAAGCCGCCTCGGAACTTTACGCCCCGGTCGATGGTGAGATCGTCGAAGTGAACGAAGCGCTGGCCGACAACCCCGGCGCGCTGAACGACGACCCCGAGGGCGAAGCCTGGATCTACAAGGTCAAGATTGCGGACGCGTCGCAGCTTGAAGACCTGATGGACGAGGCCGGATACAAAGCCTTCATCGGCTGACCCAAACCCGGAGCCCCGTCTTTGGGGCTCCCCCGCTTCATCTTTTTCCAAATACTCCCGCCGGAGGCTCCCGCAGTCTCCGCCGGCCCTGACCTATCCGTGAGGAGCGCAAAGATGGCCTTCAAACTGACCGACTACGAAGCCTATGACTTCGCCAATCGCCGCCACATTGGCCCAAGCCCAACCGAGATGCGCGACATGCTCAAGGTGATCGGCTTCAAGACGCTGGACGAACTGATCGACGCCACCGTCCCGCCCGCGATCCGGCAGAAAGAGCCGCTGGACTGGGGTCCGGCGATGACGGAACGTGATGCTCTGTTCCACATGAAAGAGGTGGCGAGCAAGAACAAGGTTCTGACCTCGCTGATCGGTCAGGGCTATTACGGCACCACCACACCCGCGCCGATCCTACGCAACATTCTGGAAAACCCGGCCTGGTACACCGCCTACACGCCGTACCAGCCCGAGATCAGCCAGGGTCGTCTTGAGGCGCTGCTGAACTTCCAGACCATGGTCTCTGACCTGACCGGGCTGGACGTGGCCAACGCATCCTTGCTGGACGAAGCCACAGCGGCCGCCGAAGCCATGGCCATGGCCAAGCGTGGCGGGCGTTCGAAAGCCAACAACGCGGCCTTCTTTGTCGACAAGAACTGCCACCCGCAGACCATCGCGGTCATTAAGACGCGCGCCGAGCCTCTGGGCATCGACGTGCAGGTGGGTGATCCCGACAGCCTTGAGGCCGGCGCGGTCTTTGGTGCGATCTTCCAATACCCGGGTACCCACGGCCATGTGCGCGACTTCACATCGGAAATCGCAGCCCTGCACGAACATAAAGCCATTGCCATCGTTGCCGCCGACATCCTGTCGCTGGCGCTGCTGAAGTCCCCGGGTGAGATGGGCGCGGACATCGCCATCGGCTCGACCCAGCGCTTTGGCGTTCCGATGGGCTATGGCGGCCCGCACGCTGCGTATATGGCAACCACCGACAAGCTGAAGCGCTCGATGCCGGGCCGGATCATCGGTGTCAGCATCGACAGCCGTGGCAACAAGGCCTACCGCCTGTCGCTGCAAACCCGCGAGCAGCATATCCGCCGTGAGAAGGCGAACTCGAACGTCTGCACCGCGCAGGCGCTGCTGGCGGTCATTGCCTCGATGTATGCCGTGTACCATGGCCCCGACGGCATCAAGGCCATCGCGCAATCGGTGCACCGCAAGACCTCGCGCCTGGCCGCTGGTCTGGAAGAGGCGGGCTTTGCCGTTGAGCCGGAGGTGTTCTTCGACACCATCACGGTTGAGGTTGGCCACCTGCAGAAGACCGTCATGGAGGCTGCCGTGGCGCGCGGTGTCAACCTGCGCAAGGTTGGCGAGACCAAGGTCGGCATCAGCCTGGACGAACAGACCCGCCCCGAGACCATCGAGGCCGTCTGGGGTGCCTTTGGCATCGACCGCACCGATGACAGCTCGAACAAGCAGTACCGCCTGCCGGACTATGCGCTGCGGGAAAGCGAATACCTGACCCACCCGATCTTCCACAAGAACCGGGCCGAGGCCGAGATCACGCGTTATATGCGCCGTCTGGCCGACCGCGATCTGGCGCTGGACCGGGCGATGATCCCGCTGGGCTCGTGCACCATGAAGCTGAACGCCACGATCGAGATGATCCCGGTCACCTGGCCCGAGTTTGGCAATCTGCACCCGTTCTGCCCCGAAGATCAGGCGCAGGGCTATCACGAGATGATCGCCGATCTGAACGACAAGCTGTGCCAGATCACCGGCTATGACGCGATCTCCCAGCAGCCCAACTCGGGCGCGCAGGGCGAGTACGCGGGCCTTCTGACCATCCGCAACTACCACTTCGCCCGCGGCGAAGGTCAGCGGAACGTCTGCCTGATCCCAACCTCGGCGCATGGCACCAACCCGGCTTCGGCCCAGATGGTGGGCTGGCAGGTTGTGCCGGTTCTGGCGGATGAGAACGGCAATATCGATGTGGCCGACTTCCGCGCCAAGGCGGAAAAGCATTCGGACAACCTTGCCGCCTGCATGATCACCTACCCGTCGACCCATGGCGTGTTCGAGACCACCGTGCAGGAGGTCTGCCAGATCACCCATGATCACGGCGGTCAGGTCTATATCGACGGCGCCAACATGAACGCCATGGTCGGTCTGTCGCGTCCGGGGGATATTGGCGGTGACGTCAGCCACCTGAACCTGCACAAGACCTTCTGCATCCCGCATGGCGGTGGCGGCCCCGGCATGGGACCGATCGGCGTCAAGGCGCATCTGGAAGAGCACCTGCCGGGCCACCCGGAATACGGCACCGCCGTGGGTCCGGTCTCGGCAGCGCCCTTCGGCTCGCCCTCGATCCTGCCGGTCAGCTGGGCTTATGTGCTGCTGATGGGCGGCGCGGGTCTGACGCAGGCGACCAAAGTGGCGATCCTGAACGCCAACTACATCGCGGCGCGGCTCAAGGATGCCTATCCGATCCTCTACACCTCGGAAACGGGGCGTGTGGCGCATGAATGCATCCTCGACACCCGTCCGCTGGACGAGGCGGCGCATGTCACCGTTGACGATGTGGCCAAGCGTCTGGTCGATTCAGGCTTCCACGCGCCGACCATGAGCTGGCCAGTGGCGGGCACCCTGATGGTGGAACCCACGGAATCGGAACCCATGGCCGAACTGGATCGTTTCTGCGATGCCATGCTGTCCATCCGGGCGGAAGCGCAGGACATCATCGACGGCAAGATCGACGCGGAGAACAACCCGCTGAAAAACGCCCCCCACACGGTGCGCGATCTGGTCGGCGACTGGGACCGCCCCTACACCCGTGAACAGGCCTGCTTCCCTCCGGGCTCCATGGGCGTCGACAAATACTGGTCCCCCGTCAACCGCGTCGACAACGCATATGGCGACAGAAACCTCGTCTGCACATGCCCCCCAATGGAAGAATATCTCGACGCAGCCGAGTAAACCCAAAACAAAACCCCGCCAAATCAATGGCGGGGTTTTCGCCAATCGGAAACAAGCGTTCCGATGTGATGCCTCTTCAGATGTCGTTTTTGCCCGGCCAAGCGTCTTTTCTGCTTGCTGCAGGTGCAAAGTCCCCATAGCTCTGTCCGTGGGACACCCCTCCCCAACGAGGGGCGTGTATCTGGAAGGGTAATACAGATGACTATCGAACAACCGGCAACGCGGCCGGCAAATCCGCGTTTTTCCTCGGGCCCATGTGCCAAACCCCCCACATTTGATCTGTCCAAACTGGCCGATGCCGCGCTGGGTCGTTCGCACCGCGCTGCTGTTGGCAAGGATAAGCTGAAAGCTGCCATCGAAGGCACGCGTGAGGTGCTGGGCATTCCTGCGGATTACAAGATCGGCATCGTTCCTGCCTCGGACACCGGCGCTGTTGAGATGGCGCTGTGGTCGCTGTTGGGCGAACGCAAGGTCGAGATGCTGGCCTGGGAAAGCTTTGGGTCCGGTTGGGTCACAGATGTAGTCAAACAGCTGAAGATCGATGCCGAAGTGAAAACCGCCGACTACGGACAGCTGGTTGATCTTGCATCCGTCGATTTCGCCAATGACGTCGTCTTTACGTGGAACGGCACCACCTCTGGCGTTCGGGTGCCTAACGGTGACTGGATCGCAGATGACCGTCAGGGTCTGACAATCTGCGATGCCACCTCGGCGGCCTTTGCAATGGACCTGCCCTGGGACAAGCTGGATGTGACCACCTTTAGCTGGCAAAAGGTTCTGGGCGGCGAAGCAGCGCATGGGATGTTGATCCTGAGCCCTCGTGCCGTTGAACGGCTGGAAAGCTACACCCCAGCATGGCCGCTGCCCAAGATTTTCCGTCTGACCAAAGGCGGAAAGCTGATCGACGGTATCTTTACCGGTGCCACGATCAACACGCCTTCTATGTTGGCGGTCGAGGATTACCTGTTTGCGCTGGACTGGGCGCGCTCGGTCGGTGGCTTGCAGGGTTTGATTGCTCGTGCGGACGCAAATGCCAATGCGGTTCATGTGTTCTGTGCACAAAATGACTGGATTGCCAATCTGGCCGAAGACGCGGCGACGCAGTCGAACACATCCGTGTGCCTGAAATTCACCGACGCGCGCATTCAGGACGGAGCCGCCTTCGCCAAGGCTGTGGCCAAACGGCTTGAGGTTCAGAATATCGCGCTGGACATCGGGGCCTACCGCGACGCGCCTGCGGGTCTGCGTATCTGGTGCGGCGGTACGGTTGAGACCTCGGATATCGAGGCGATGTTGCCTTGGTTGGCCTGGGCCTTCGAGGCCGAGATCGCAGCGCAAACCGAAGCTGCCTGACCTTTTTTGCCGGGCCGGTTCAGGCCCGGACCTTCCATACAATTCAAGGACCAGAGATATGGCCCCTAAAGTACTCGTATCTGACAAGCTCAGCGAAACCGCCGTGCAGATTTTCCGCGATCGCGGCATCGATGTGGATTTCATGCCCGATCTGGGCAAGGACAAAGACAAGCTGGCCGAGGTGATCGGTCAGTATGACGGTCTTGCCATTCGTTCCGCCACCAAGGTCACACCGACCATTCTGGAGAAAGCCGACAAGCTGAAGGTCATTGGCCGCGCTGGTATCGGCACGGACAATATCGACAAGGATGCGGCCTCAAAAAAAGGCGTGATTGTGATGAACACGCCGTTCGGCAACATGATCACGACCGCAGAACATGCGATTGCGATGATGTTTGCCGTGGCGCGGCAGATCCCCGAGGCCAGCACTTCGACCCATGCGGGCAAGTGGGAAAAATCCAAGTTCATGGGGATCGAGCTGACCAACAAGACGCTCGGCGTAATTGGTGCTGGCAACATTGGTGGTATCGTCTGCGAGCGCGCATTGGGCCTGAAGATGAAAGTCGTCGCCTATGACCCCTATCTGGGTGAAGAGAAAGCCGCGCAAATGGGCGTGGAAAAAGTCGAGCTGGACGAGTTGCTGTCGCGCGCGGACTTCATCACGCTGCACGTGCCGTTGACCGACCAGACCCGCAACATCCTGAGCCGTGAGAACCTCGCCAAGACCAAGAAAGGCGTGCGCATCATCAACTGTGCCCGTGGTGGTCTGGTCGATGAAGACGCTCTGGCCGAGGCGCTGCAATCCGGTCACGTGGCCGGGGCAGCCTTTGACGTGTTCAGCGAGGAACCCGCCAAGGAAAACGCGCTGTTCAATCTGCCCAACGTGGTCTGCACGCCCCACCTTGGTGCAGCCACGACTGAAGCACAGGAGAATGTGGCGTTGCAGGTGGCCGAGCAGATCTCGAACTACTTGCTGACCGGCGCGGTTGAGAATGCGCTGAACATGCCCAGCGTCACTGCGGAAGAGGCCAAGGTCATGGGGCCTTGGATCAAGCTGGCCGGGCATTTGGGCAGCTTCATCGGGCAGATGACGGATGAGCCGGTCAAGGCGATCAACATCCTTTACGATGGTGTGGCCGCTGAAATGAACCTGGCTGCGCTGAACTGCGCAGTGGTCGCGGGGATCATGAAAAAGTTCAATCCCGAGGTGAACATGGTCTCGGCCCCGGTTGTCGCCAAAGAGCGAGGAATCAAAATCTCGACCACCAATCAGGACAAATCGGGCGCGTTTGAGGGCTATATCAAAGTCACCGTTGTGACCGATAAGCGCGAGCGTTCGATCGGGGGCACTGTGTTCAGCGACGGCAAGCCGCGTTTCATCCAGATCAAGGGCATCAATATCGATGCCGAGATCGGCGCTCATATGCTTTACACGACCAACGAAGACGTGCCGGGTATCATTGGTGCGCTGGGTCAGACTATGGGTGAGAACAACGTCAACATCGCGAACTTTACCCTTGGTCGGTCCGAGGCAGGCGGTGAAGCCATTGCGCTGCTTTACGTGGACGAACCGGTTCCGGCCGAGGCACGCGCCAAGCTGGCGGAAACGGGCTTGTTCACGCAGATCAAACCATTGGTGTTTGATGTCGCCTGACGTGGCCTGTTGAGTTTGAGAAACAGTTCAGGACCCGGTTTTGAAAAGATCCGGGTCCTTTGTTCTCTGAAACCGTGTTCTGAGGCACAAGCGAGCTGAACCTTACCGGCGGAGGATGTCAATGACACAGCCTGTCTATGTAATCGGCGATTTGCACGGGCAGGTGGCCGAGCTAGAGCGCGCACTTTCTCTGATCCAACATGATGGTGGCCCGGATGCTCAGGTGGTGTTTTTAGGGGATTATGTGGATCGCGGCCCCGATAGTCGGGGCTTGATTGATCACCTGATCACCGGGCGTGATGCGGGTCGGAACTGGATCACCCTGCTGGGCAATCACGACCGTATGTTCGCCTGGTTCATGGAAGACATCCCGCGCCACGATCCGCATCTACTCGTGGGGTATCACTGGCTACATGACCGGTTGGGCGGAATCGAGACATTGCGCAGTTACGGGGTGGAGTTTGCAGGTCAAATCCGGCTGGAAGACTTGCACCGGATGGCAAAGGGGGCAGTGCCGAAATCGCACCTGACCTTCCTGCGCGATCTGGTGTTGATGCACCAAACGCCCGAACTTGCTTTTGTTCATGCGGGCATTCGCCCGGGCGTGCCGCTCAATGAACAACGGGCAAGTGATCTGGTCTGGATCAGGCAGGAATTTCACAACCATCGAGGTCCGCATCCCAAGCTGATCGTGCATGGTCACACGCCAGTGGATCAGGCGACGCATTATGGAAATCGCGTCAACTTGGATACAGGCGCGGGCTATGGGCGTCCGGTGGGTGTGGCCGTGTTTGAGGGGCAGACCTGTTGGGAACTGACTGAAAAAGGACGCAGTCTTTTGACCCCTTAATTCGACGCACACGCGCAAGGTATTGGAGAATGAATATGTATGTCGCAACTTTGCTGACCAATCCTGCAGCGCCTTCGCTGGACCGCGCCCTGCCCGAGTCGTTGCGCAATGCGTGGGGTGGTGGGGATGTTGTCTGGCTCAGCCCGGATGAGGCGGTAGAGTTTGAACTAAGCGACATGCCCGACAATCGCTGGGACGTCTGGGCGGACTTGCAGGGCATGGGTGTCGACCTGATCGTGCAATCTGCAGAAGGGCGGCGCAAAAAGATGTTACTGGCCGACATGGACAGCACAATGATCCAGCAGGAATGCATTGATGAACTGGCGGATGAAGCCGGTGTCGGCGAACGGGTCAAAGACATCACTGCCCGCGCCATGAACGGAGAGCTGGATTTCGAAGGGGCGCTGATCGAACGGGTCGGTTTGCTCAAGGATCTGGATGAAAGCGTCATTGGCAAAGTTTTGAACGAACGGATCACCCTCATGCCTGGTGGTAAGGCATTGTTGGCCACGATGCGGTCGAACGGTGCCTATGCTGCGTTGGTATCGGGCGGGTTCACAGCCTTTACGGCACGGGTGGCAGAGTTGTTGGGGTTTGATGAAAACCGGGCCAATACGCTGTTGGCTGAAGACGGGAAACTGACGGGCGATGTGGCGCGTCCGATTTTGGGACGGCAGGCCAAAATCGAAGCACTGGAACAGATATCAACTCGGCTTGGCCTGTCTGAAAATGACGTGATGGCAGTGGGCGACGGGGCAAATGACCTTGGAATGCTGGGCCGGGCGGGGACCGGGGTTGCCCTTCATGCCAAGCCTTCGGTTGCCGCCCAATGCGACGTGCGCGTGAATCACGGTGACCTGACGGCGCTGCTTTATCTGCAAGGGTACAGCCGCGCTGACTTTGCCGACGAATAACCGAGGCTATCTTTTATTTAACATTTGTGTTAAATAGGGGTCATGAGCACGCTTCTGACCACCTTTTCAGCACTGTCTGACGCCACCCGATTCTCGATTGTTGAACAATTGATGGAACAGGGTGAACTGCCTGCCGGTGACCTGATCGAAGGGCGAGGTGTCTCGGGGGCTGCGATCTCGCGCCATTTAAAGGTCTTGCGTGAAGCTGGTTTGGTGCAGCAGCGCGTCCAGGGCACACAGCGGATGTATTCTGTCCGTCCCGAAGGGCTGCGGATGATCGCCGATTGGACCATATCCAAACGTCAATTCTGGGAAAGCAGCCTCGATCGTCTGAGTGACATTATCGAAAGGGAGAATTCATGGCCGACCTGAAACTGGAGCGGGACTTCCCCGTCAGCCCTGAAGATTTGTTTGCATGGATCAGCGACGGCAGCAGGTTATTGCAGTGGTGGGGTCCCGAAGGGATGCACGTGCCCGAACACAATCTGGATTTTTCACGAACAGGCCCATGGTATTCGGTGATGGAAAACAGCGAGGGACAGCAATACAAGGTTTCAGGCCATGTGACCCATGTCGATCCACCCAATTCAGTGGGCTTCACATGGGGCTGGCATGATGATCAGGACCAGCGCGGCAACGAAAGCCACGTGACCTTGTCGGTTGCGGCAACAAGCACCGGGTCACGACTGACATTGGATCACCGGGAACTGGCCGATGCCGAAGCGGCAGCGAACCACAATCAGGGTTGGACATCTTCGCTGCGTAAACTCGAAGCACTTTGCAAATAGGTTTTCATCAGGGAGGAGCGACATGCCCCAATTTTTGTTTGTCTATCATGGGGGTCACACCCCCACCGACCCCGCCGAGATTGAGGCGACCATGGCCGCCTGGGGTGCCTGGTTTCAGGACATGGGTGAGGCGCTGGAGATCCCGGGTAACCCGGTGGGCCAGTCCTATACCGTCAGCAGCAGCGGGGTCGTCGACAATGGCGGTGCGAACCCGGCCTCGGGCTTTACGGTGATCAAGGCCGACAGCATCGACGCAGCGACCGCGATGGCTAAGGGTTGTCCGATGGTCGTCAACGGCTCAGGCTCGGTCGAAGTGGCCGAGGTGCATGAGATCGAGATGTAAAAACCCTAGCCGGGGAAGCCCGGCGCAGGTTTGATCACACCGCATTCCAGCCCGCGACGGCTGTATTGTGTGGCGTTCATGAATTCGCGGGTGGCCGGGTGATCGGCCTCCAGCACACCAAGGCTGACTAGAATGGCGGCAATCGCGCATTCGCTGGCGCGGGTGGTGCCGTCGGTGATCTTCAGCGCAACGCCCATGCGTTTTTCCGGGATTATGGCGACAAAGACGGCCTCGGCCCCGGTCTTGATGGCGACGCGGCCGTTCATGGCGCGCATCAGTTCGGTGCAGGCGCGGGTCTCACCGGCCACCAGCTCGGGGTGCTTGACCATGGCCGCAACCAGTTGTGCCGCTGCATCGCTTGACCGGTCCGAGCGGTCCGCCGCGCTGGCAAACCACGCCATCGACCGTGCCAACCCCGCAAGTGAGGTCGCGAAATTCGGAGCAGAACACCCGTCGATGCCGTAGCCGGGGCTGGTTTCACCGGTTGTCTCTTCGACGGCTGACAGACACGCCTGTTGCACCGGATGGTCAATTTCCAGATATTCCGGTCCTGCGCCCATGTGCTGACCCAGTGTCAGAAATCCGCAGTGTTTGCCCGAGCAATTGTTGTGGATCTGGCAAGGCGTATCATCAGCCAGAATCAGCCGGTCCCGCGCAGCGGTGTCCGCCGGTTCCTGTGGGCCGCAGCGCAGATCATGCTCGGTCAGCCCCAGGTGATCCAGCCATGCTGTTACCCGATCGGTGTGGATCGCGGCACCGTTATGTGAGGCGCAAGCGAGTGCAAGATGTTCGCTGTTCAACCCGTATTTCGCCGCTGCGCCCGATGTCACCAAAGGAAGCGCTTGGATCATCTTGGCCGAAGACCGTGGATAGACCACAGCCTTTGGATCGCCCCAGCTGCGCACGATCTGACCCGTGTCATCACAAATGACTGCGTGACCCAGATGCAGGCTTTCCAGCAAAGACCCACGCCACAGTTCTGTCATTGGTACGGGTTGCGTCATCTGGACCTCCGAAATTATGCGCAAAATTCTGCCAATCGCCCTTTCGCCTGTGGCGAAATCTGCGTTAGTGTGTGTATGTCGGCAATCATCGGAATGCGCAACGGAATAGACGGGCCAGAAGGGTTCGCAGCCATGTCCGATGGGTTTGAGGTATGGGTCGAGCTAGGAGGCTGGACAAATGGGATCAATGCTCGTTCGTGTGATTGCGGGCCTGTCTTTGGCAGGGACGGTCACGACAACTGCAATCGCTCAGCAGGCAAGCAGCACCAACCGTGTTGCCGTGAAGACGGATTGGAGCGTCTTTGTCGAAGAAGACCCAACAGAATGCTGGAGCGTTGCAACCCCGGATGAAACCGTCAATACGCGCGGCGGTCGCGTGGTGTCCGTGCGGCGCAGCGACATTTTGCTGTTCGTGGTGTTCCGCCCCGGTGAGGACGTGAACGGAACAGTGTCGTTCACCGGTGGGTATCCCTTTGCGGCGGGTTCGACCGTAAACGTCAAGATCGACGACGCCGAATTTGAATTCATAACCGATGGCGAATGGGCCTGGCCTTCGACACAAGGGCAGGAACCCAAAGTGATCGAAGCGATGAAGCGCGGGAACGAGGCTGTTCTAACGGCGCGCTCGGAACGCGGGACGCAGACGAAAGACACGTTCTCGTTGCTGGGCTTTACTGCGGCAATTGACGATGCGAAGCAACGCTGCACCAAATAAGCCGTTGTTTTCAGGTGAAAGGCCCTGTCTTTTGGTAGGGCTTTTGTCTTGAAGAAATCCGCAGCCGACGCTTTACGCCACGTCCACGCCAGAACTTGATCCGTATCAAAGTGAGCTCTCCTAGTTTCTGAACTATATAGTTCAGAAGTAACGAAGGAGTTGGGCTGATGCTGAACAAATCTCTTGCCGCACTGATGATGATCTCGGCTGTGCTGCTGAGCGCTTGCGACAATACAGGTGAGACCTATCCGGTGACTGGCGAACAATGCGGACCAGAAGACCCGGTTAAGACTCTGGATGCCGAAGATTGCTACATTCCGCCGGCAGGTGTCTGACCCGGCTTTGATCTGCACGGATTGAAACAAGCCGAAGGCCGCAGTGACACCGTTACTGCGGCTTTTCTGTGCAGGTCCGCCAGATGTGACGAATCCTTTTGATCTTTGCGCAGGTTCCTATATAGAGGCGCATCCCAAGCCAGAATCCTTCGAGATACGCCTCAGAGAGCCCAAAATGTCGCCCAAAGCGCCGATCACTCAAGATGTCCTGACCCTCCCTCGCAAACTGCCTGAGGGCAAGATCAACCTTGTCGGGCTGACCCGCGACCAGTTGCGTGCCGTTCTGATCGAACATGGCACGCCGGAAAAGCAGGCAAAGATGCGCACAGGTCAGATCTGGCAGTGGATCTATCAATGGGGTGTGCGTGACTTTGCCGAGATGACCAATCTGGCCAAAGCCTACCGCGCGCAACTGGCCGAGCATTTCGTGATCGAAATTCCCGAAGTCGTAACACGTCAGGTTTCTGAGGATGGCACCCGCAAGTATCTGTGCCGTATCGCAGGCGGGCATGAGGTTGAGGTCGTCTATATCCCCGAAGAAGATCGCGGCACGCTCTGTATCTCGTCTCAGGTCGGGTGCACGCTGACTTGTTCGTTCTGCCACACGGGCACGCAGAAACTAGTGCGCAACCTGACTGCGGCCGAGATCGTCGGTCAGGTCATGATGGCTCGCGATGATCTTGACGAATGGCCCACCCCCGGCGCGCCCAAGGATGAAACGCGCCTGCTGTCTAACATCGTTCTGATGGGCATGGGCGAGCCGCTTTACAATTTCGAAAACGTCCGCGACGCGATGAAAATTGCCATGGATCCCGAAGGGATTTCCCTGTCGCGCCGCCGTATCACGCTGTCGACCTCTGGTGTGGTGCCCGAGATCGCGCGCACAGCCGAGGAAATCGGCTGTTTGCTGGCGATCTCGTTCCACGCAACCACGGATGAAACCCGCGACGTTCTGGTGCCGATTAACAAGCGTTGGAACATCGAAGAATTGCTACAGGCGCTGGCCAGCTATCCCAATGCGTCGAATTCCGAGCGGATCACCTTTGAATACGTGATGCTGGACGGGGTGAACGATAGCGATGAGGATGCACACCGCCTTATCGATCACATCAAGCGTCACAACATCCCGGCCAAGATCAACCTGATCCCGTTCAACGAATGGCCCGGCGCGCCGTATAAGCGCAGCTCGAACAACCGTATCCGGGCTTTTGCGAATATTATCTACCACGCGGGCTATGCATCGCCCATTCGCAAGACGCGTGGCGAGGATATCATGGCAGCCTGTGGGCAACTGAAATCGGCCACGGAACGCGCCCGCAAATCCCGCAAACAGATCGAGGCCGAAACAGGGTTGAGCCAATAAGGTTTTCCTTCTCGGGCCCGGATTGATCAGATCACGTAACAGGTGATTTCAACTGCGGTCCGCACGCCATAAGTGTGCCTGTAAACTTAATGTTTCAGGTGCTGAAACCACATGCATAATTTGCTATGTTTCCCATGCCCGCCACTGGCATGTGCTTTTTCAAATCGATGCACAAGTCGGTGAACAGACCGGGCCGAAGCTGGCAAGTTATTGCGGTGCCGCTAGACTTACAGATGCGCCGTCAGGCGGTGCACAGGCGAACTGATTTTCAGGTGGGCCACTATTATGAACCAAAGTTTTTTGAGAATTATCCGAAGCGGAACCGCTGTGCTTGTATTGGCCACAGGCTCTGGCCTGGCCTTTGCTGACAGTGAAAACGCTCATATCGCAATCGAAAACCCTGCTGAGCTGAGCAAGGAAGAGGCATTAAGGCATTACAAGTCGCTCAATCGTCGAATGGCGCGCGGCTATGCAGCGGCGCAACTGGACCTGATCCTGAACTACCAAAGCTGGCCGCTTTTCAACGATGCGCCATATATTTCGGCAACTCATGGCCAGCGGTTTGTGAACAGTTATGCCAACCGCATGGCTCATAACTATGCGACTTTGCAGGAGGGTGAAGAACTGCCTATGGGTTCGGTTCTGGCCAAAGACAGCATGACGGTTACGGATCAAGGTCGCATACATCCAGGTGCCATGTTCATAATGGAGAAACTGGCAAACGGGGCGAACCCGGATACAGCGGATTGGCGTTATATCATGGTCCTGCCGGACGGCTCGGTTTTTGGCGACACTTTGGGTGATCGCGCCGGTGAAGTCGCTTATTGCCACGTCTGCCACGAACTGGTGGCGGATCGAGACTATACGTTTTACGTGCCGGAGGAGTATCGCAAGAGCGAATGACCGGATCAGGCCGGTTCGCCCGGTAGCTTCAATTCTGTCGCCTCGCGGCGGCTGAGTTGTTCGCCTTGTTTGCGTTTTGACAGGACTTCTCGAGCTAGCGCGTATTTCTCATCCTGCCAGAAGATCAGGCACCCGTTGCACCCCTTGCCACAGCAGCCTTCGGTGCCGATACGGTTGGTCTTGAACCGGCGTTCATTGCCATCTTCGCCGATCTTTTCAACCAGTTCGTCACGACGACGGGCATAAGCCGTTGGGTTGTCGCGGCCCGTGGTTTCCAGCCCTTGAACCAGTTTGTCGAAACGAATGCGGCTCCAGTGTTCATCGGTCAAGGCGCGTTCCTTGCGCAGGACCGAGTAAACCGGGAAGCGCGCGCGCAGGTCATCGATGTCTTCGTGATCGAACAGGGTGAAAGGCAGTCGGATAATAGTTTTCGTGCTGCCATGCACCACATCCAGCCGCTTGCCATCAGACGCGCGCTCGAAATCGTAGACCCGCAGCAGAACCGTATCGCGTGAGATGGGCGAGACAAAATCCAATACGTCGCCCGGTTCCAGCTTGTTCTTCACCTCGACCAGAAAGGCGTCTTCAGTCACTTCGGTGACGATCCCCGCATACTCCCACTGCGCGATCGAAGCGGTGTGTTCGTAGTCATGTGCGTAATTGGTCAGACGCCCCTCGTGGAAGGCCAGCGTGTAGCCTCGGTTTCCGACGGTTTCCAGTTCGCGCATATAGGGCTTCGGGTCCCAGTCTTCGGGGGCGGCGTTGTAGTCGTCGATGGCCATCCGATACGCCCGCGCGACGATGGCGGCGTAATACTCCGACTTGCCGCGCCCTTCGACCTTGAGGCTGTCGACACCGATCTTCAGGTATTCATCCAGCTTCGGCATGATACACAGATCGCGCGAGTTCAGGATGTATGACCCCCGGTCATCCTCTTCGATGGGCATCAAGTCACCGGGGCGGCAACCTTCTTCCAGCAGGAATTCAAACAGGTCGGCGTTTTCATCGGTGATGCGCAGTTCCTGATGCGTGCCGTCCTTCAGGCGCAGTTTCAGGCCATAGTTCCAGCGGCAGGAATTGGCGCAATTGCCCTGGTTCGCCCCGCGTTCGGCCATGAAGTTGGACAACAGGCAACGACCGGAATAGGTCATGCACATGGCGCCGTGCACGAAAGCCTCAAGCTTGATGTCAGGGCACTTCTCGCGGATTTCCACAAGCTCGGGGTACGAGACTTCGCGTGCCAGAACCACCAGTTCTGCGCCCTGGTCCTGCCAGAACTTCACCGACAGCCAGGAACAGATATTGGCCTGAGTCGAGATATGCAGCGGCAGTTCGGGTGCGCGTTCGCGAACATATTGGAACACACCGGGGTCGGCGATGATCAGCCCGTCGGGCTGCACCTTGCGCACCGTGTCGATGTATTCATCCAGTTTCGGGATGTCTTTGTTATGCGAAAACAGGTTCAGCGTCAGATAGGCGCGTCGGCCATGGCTATGGCAGAACTCAACCCCTTCGATCACCTCTTCCAGCGAGAACTCGGATTTCGTGCGCAACGACATATCGGGTGTGCCCAGATACACCGCGTCTGCGCCGTAAAGGATGGCGAGTTTCAACTTGCGCAGATTACCCGCGGGCATCAGCAATTCGGATCGGGACTGGGTCATTTGGCCACCTGGCAAAGGATCAAGGCGGCCTTCTACGCCAAATAGGCCGAGTCCAAAACCCCGTTATCTGCGACGGAACCGCGCTGTGCCGATCACTTCAACCAGCTGCTGACGCACCGGTTCGGGTTGAGCCTCGACCGCGTTCAGAACCTCGCGCAACTCGGCCCGCAGCCCGTGCATCTGATCAATCAGTGAGATCATCATCGACAGTGCATCTGCCTCCATGTCGTACTGTTCGTGCAACTCGCAGGCCAGTTCCAGACGGGCGACGTCGATGCTGTGATAAACTAACCCCTTATCTGATTGTTCGGGGATCACAATCTCTGCCGCCAGATACTCGGTCAGTCGGTCCGAGGTCAGTCGGGCGACGGTTTCGATCAGTTCCTTCTCGGTCAAGGTCATGACGGCATTCCTTTCCGCGGGTCGTAGCTGTGCGTCTCGCGCCAGGTCTCCATGAACTGTTTCAGGTCGTCATCGATTGTGTCGGGCATCGAGACGGTCAATTCGATCAACTGATCCCCGCGCTCGGACGAGCCGCGTTTTTTGACACCCTTGCCTCGCAACCGCAGGGTTTTGCCGCTGCTTGTGCCTGCCGGGACGCTGACATTCACGCCGCCATCAATCGTAGGGGCGGGGACTTTGCCGCCCAGAATCGCCTCATCAATGGTGATGGGCAGCGTGATGTGGATGTCGTCGCCCTGACGATCAAACACCGGATGACTGGCCACCGAAACAGTTACCAGAGCATCGCCTGGAGGGCCTTCACCATATCCCGGTGCCCCTTTGCCCCGCAGGCGGATGGTTTGGCCATCGGTTATACCTGCGGGGATTTTGACTTCGATCCGGTCGCCGTCTGGCAAGGTCAGTTTCTGGCTGGCACCGAATACGGCATCCAGAAAGCTGATCTGCAGCGAATAGTTCAGGTTGTGCCCCGGCGCGTGAAACTCATGGCCGCGCTGGCCGCCAAACCCGCCACGCCCGCGCATGAATTCAGCGAAGATGTCGGACATGTCGTCCGGGTCTGCCTGACGTCCGCGATAGGGGTTGCCAGCGGCTTCGGCATATTCACGGTAATACTGTTGTTGCGGACGTTCCTGACCCGATGCGTCAATCTCGCCATTGTCAAACCGGGCACGGGTTTCTGGGTCTTTCAGCAAATCGTAGGCTGCGGCAGCGGCCTTGAACTTTGCCTCAGCCTCGGCATCGCCGGGCTTCAGGTCCGGATGGCATTCCTTGGCAATGCGCCGATAGGCTTTCTTGATATCGGCGGCGCTGGCGTCTTTGGCCACACCAAGAACGGAATAGGGATCGTCGCTCATCTCACACTCATGGCTCGGGGACAGGTCTGATTTTGATGAATGTCTTCTACCATGCGATTTCAACGGGTCAAAAGGAAGAGGCGATTGAATTGCCTCGTAAAATCCTGCAGGTCTGTTAACATCTGCATGTTTCTAATTGTTGATTGACGGAGATCGTCACATGTCGCGTAGAATTAAATCGGCTTTGGCCTTGCTGGCGGGGAATGCCATTGGGTTGTTGCTTGCCTCGCTGATACTGTCAGGATTTGCGATCAAGCCGATCTCTTTCATCGTCGTTGTAATCGTCTTCACCGTGGTGCAGCTGATTGCCGAACCCCTGATCCTGAAGCTGGGTGAAAAGAAAGCGCCTGCGCTGAAGGGCGGGATTGCTTTGATCGTGACCTTTGTGGGCCTGTTGGTGACTGATCTGATAACCGCTGGGCTGACCGTAGGTGGAGTTGCGAACCTGTTGGGAGCAACGCTGTTGGTCTGGCTGGGGGCGCTGATCGCCAGCGTTGTGCTGCCGATCTACGTGTTCAAAGAACTGCGCGAAGCCAAGAAGTAATCATAGCGCGTTCAAGCTGGCCTCGATGGCTTGCCACAGTTCTTCTACAGGTTCGCATCCGACGGACAGGCGGATGAAGGCGGGATCGACATCGTCGCCCCATCGCGCGCGACGTTCGGCTGAACTGTGGACGCCCCCGAAAGAAGTGGCGGGGCGCAGAAGAGGGCAATCGTTAATGAAGGCTTCGGCTTTCTCTTCACTTTCCAGTGTCAGGGACAGCAGAAACCCAAAGCGTGCCGTCTGTGCCTGCGCCAGCTTGTGGGATGGATCGCCCGGCAGACCTGGATAGCGGACCTGTTTCACTGCGGGGTGTGCCGCCAATTGTTCCGCTAATACCTGTGCCGAGCTACACATGCGGTCGAAGCGTACATCCAGCGTTTCCAGCCCGCGATGCAGCAGCCACGCCTCATGCGGTCCGGGGATTGATCCGGACACTTTTCGCCATTCCTCGACCCGTTCCATGATATCGTTGTTGCGGCAGGCCACATGGCCCATCAGCATGTCGGAATGCCCGCCCATCGCCTTGGTATCTGACGAGACAACTACATCGATGCCCAGTTCCAGTGGGCGTTGACCCAGCGGGGTCATCGTCGTGTTGTCGGCAATGGTCACTCCCCCGGCGGCGCGCACCTGTTCGGCAACCACTGCCAGATCGATCATATCCAAACCGGGGTTCGAGGGGCTTTCTACAAAGACAACATCGAACCCACCAAAACCGCCGTTGGTAAAGGCGACAGTGGGTCGATCCTCAACGGTCACGTCCAGACGTGAAAGGAAACGATTCGCCAGCAGGCGTGTCACGTAGTACCCGTCCGACGGGATCAGCAGGCGTGATCCGGCCTTGAGGGTCGCGAACAACGCTGCCGAGATCGCAGCCATCCCCGAAGGGAATGTCAGGCAGGGTGCGTCCTCCAGATGGGCCAGAACATGTTCCAGATGCTCCCAGGTTGGGTTGTCGACGCGGCCATAAGTCCGCAAACCTTCTGTCACGCCGGGCAGGTGGTACATGCTGCTTTGGGTCAGCGGCAGGGTTACCGGCTCACCGGCGTTCAACGCGTTGCCGCGCAGGTGCAGCATCTCTCCGGTTTTAGAAGCCATAGCTCAGCGCCCCGGGATTTCGTCGCGGGGCGGGGCGGGTTCCCAGTTCTCGATGATCTCGACCGCCTCTTGCGCAGTGTCGACAAAGCGGAACAGGTCGAGGTCTTCGTCCGAGATGGTACCCGCATCGGCCAGTGCTTCCCAATTGATGACCTTTTCCCAGAATTCGCGGCCAAACAGTAGGAAGGGCACGCGGTCCATCCGCCCGGTCTGGATCAGGGTCAGTGATTCGAACAGTTCATCCATGGTGCCAAAACCGCCGGGGAAAATAGTGATGGCGCGGGCGCGCATCAGGAAATGCATCTTGCGAATGGCAAAGTAATGGAAGTTGAAGCTGAGATCAGGCGTCACATAGAGGTTCGGCGCCTGTTCATGCGGCAGCACGATGTTCAAGCCGATCGAGCATCCGCCTGCGTCCTGCGCGCCTCGGTTTCCGGCCTCCATCACACCGGGGCCACCGCCGGTGACGATGACGTTCTCACGGCATCCGGTTTCGTTTGACTTTTCGGTCATCAGCCGCGCGAACTCACGCGCCTCATCGTAATATTGTGACAACCCGGCCAAAGTCTCTGTTCGCGCTGTGTGTTTCTGCGACGGTTCCGGAATGCGCGCGCCGCCGAACATCACAATGGTCGAGGTGATCTCGCGCTCGGTCATGATCATCTCGGGCTTCAGCAGTTCCAGTTGCAGACGCACCGGGCGCAATTCGTCCCGGCACAGGAATTCGTCATCGGCAAAGGCAAGGCGATAGGCAGGTGAACGCGTCTGCGGCGTATCCGGAACCTCACTCGCGGTCGAGCGGTCGGTCTGCGCGTCGCGGAACGGGTTGTGGCGGTCTTCTCTCATAGGTGATCGATCCCTGCTTGCGTGTTTGACAAACAGCTATAGGGTTCGCGATCAGAGCGCCAGTCACGGAAAGACAAGAATGAATTGGAAAAGTGAAATTTCAAAAGCCCGCGACCGTATCGCCGGATATGCGCAAGTGACCCCGGTGACGGAAAGCCGCATTCCGGGCTATTCGATCGAGCTGAAGCTGGAGCATATGCAGCACACGGGCAGTTTCAAGGCGCGGGGGGCGTTCAACACGCTGCTCAGCATGGAGGTGCCACAGGCAGGCGTCGTGGCCGCGTCCGGGGGCAACCATGGTGCGGCGGCCGCTTATGCTGCGCAGACGCTGGGCTATCCCGCCAAGATATTCGTGCCGGAACTGGCAGGCCCGTCGAAAATCGCCTTGATCCGGCAAACTGGCGCAGACTTGAGTGTTGTATCTGGCGAATACGCCAACGCGCTGACCGCGGCGCAGGAGCATGAGGCGGCTACGGGCGCCATGCAAATTCACGCCTATGACGCACCGGCTACAGTGGCAGGGCAAGGGACTTGTTTTGCCGAATGGGATGCTCAGGGATTGCAGGCCGATACGGTTCTGGTTGCGGTCGGTGGCGGCGGTCTTATTGCCGGTGCCCTGGCGTGGTTTGACAGCGCGCGCAAGGTTGTGGCGGTCGAACCTGAAACCTCTTGCGCCTTGAACGCTGCCTTACAGGCGGGTGAGCCGGTGGATGTCTCGGTCTCGGGAATTGCAGCCAATGCTCTGGGTGCGCGGCGGATCGGACAGATCTGTTTCGATCTGGCGCAGGGGATGAGCTCGGTTCTGGTGTCGGACGACGCGATAGCGGATGCGCAAAAGGCGCTTTGGCGGAACCACCGCATTTTGGTGGAGCCCGCAGGCGCAGCAGCCCTCGCAGCATTGACGTCGGGTGTCTACCAGCCCGAACCGGATGAGCGTGTTGCCGTTCTGCTGTGCGGCGCAAATATTGCACCGGACCCGTTTGCAGGGTGAATTATCGGCTTGTGAACGGGTAGGGCGGATTTTATCTATAATCCATGTCCGCTACGATTTCCGACACGATCTATCAAAGCCTGAGCCAGCAAATCATCACCGGAGAGCTTGAGGCCGGGGAAAAGCTGCGGCAGGACCATATTGCCCGCCAGTTTGACACCAGCCATGTCCCTGTACGTGAAGCCTTGTTGCGGCTCGAAGCACACGGGTTGGCCCTGCATGAGCCTCGCCGCGGGATGCGCGTCACTGCGCTGGACCCGGCTGAGGTGCGCGAGGTGATCGAAATGCGCGTGGCGCTGGAAACCCTGGCGTTGCAGCAATCGGTGCAGAACATGTCTCCGGTCGCGTTGGACAAGATCGATCACGCACGCATCGCCTGTGATGAGGCGCAGACTATGCCGCAATGGGAAGCCTTGAACCGAGCCTTCCATCGCGCCATTTTGACGCCGTGCGGCTTGCCCCGGCTTTTACACGCCATCGACGATCTGCACATCGCAAGCGCCCGTCATCTGTTTGCGCATTGGCGGTCAAAATGGGTGCAACAGGTGGACAAGGATCATGCGGCACTTGTTCAGGCCCTCAAGCGCAAGGACCTAAGCACTGCAAAAGGTATCCTAACCCGCCATATCCGCCGCGCCAGCTGATTCCAGACCTTTCAGACGCAAAATGACCTGTGTTCGTCGCATTGCGCCATGGGTTCCACTTGCGTATAGGCCAAACCGACACGAACAGATTCTGTAGGGAGACGCCCCATGTCCAACGCGCAACTGGAAGCCGCCATCGAAGCCGCCTGGGAGGCGCGCGACACAATCACGCCCGCCACCACCGGCGAACAGCGTGAAGCGATCGAGGATACGCTGAACGCGCTGGACAGCGGGTCGCTGCGCGTTGCGGAAAAGCTTGAGAATGGCGACTGGCATGTGAACCAGTGGGCCAAGAAAGCGGTTCTGTTGGGCTTCCGCATCAAGGATATGGAAATCCAGTCCGGTGGTCCGCAGGCTGGCGGCTGGTGGGACAAGGTGGACAGCAAGTTCGCCGGTTGGGACGCAAGCCAATGGCAAGCAGCCGGGTTCCGCGCCGTTCCGAACTGCGTTGTCCGCAAGTCTGCTTATATCGCGCCTGGCGCCGTTCTGATGCCGTCTTTTGTGAATCTGGGCGCTTATGTCGATGAAGGCACCATGGTTGATACATGGGCCACGGTCGGATCCTGTGCTCAGATCGGCAAGAACGTTCATCTGTCCGGTGGTGTCGGCATTGGCGGCGTGCTGGAACCGATGCAAGCTGGCCCGACCATCATCGAGGACAACTGCTTTATCGGCGCACGTTCGGAAGTGGTCGAAGGTTGCATCGTCCGCGAAGGTTCGGTTCTGGGAATGGGCGTGTTCATCGGTAAATCCACCAAGATCGTGGACCGTGAAACCGGTGAAGTCACCTATGGCGAAGTACCGCCCTATTCGGTGGTCGTTGCCGGTTCGATGCCTTCGAAGAATAACATCAGCCTGTACTGCGCCGTGATCGTGAAGCGGGTGGATGAAAAGACCCGCTCAAAAACAGGCATCAACGAGCTGCTGCGCGACTAAATTCGCCAAAACATCAATGAAGGGCTGTCGCTTTTGCAGCAGCCCTTTTCTTGTGATTCAGACTTTGACCGGATAACGATCCGGTTCTTCAAAAACGTCGATCACCCGAGTACCCGCCTTGATCTTACCGCCGTGTTCGACCCCTGATGGGATCGAATAACTTTCGCCCGGACGGTATGTTTTGGTCTCTGCACCAATAGTCAGTTCAACTTCGCCTTCAATTACCGTTCCCCATTGGGCTTTGTGGGAATGTGCAGGCAGTTCGAAGTCTTTGAGAAACGTGAAAAACGCGACCAATCCTGCATCCGACCGTATCACGGCGGTTTGAACGACGTCTTCCGGGAACGGGACATCGAGGCTGGGAAATGCTGTGATGAAATCTGGATAAGTCATAAAACGGTCCTGTATTGTCATGGTTCGGTTGTTTCCCGGTACTATGGACGCCAGATTGCCTGTCTGCAATTCCGGGCTTCTTGACCGTCGGCGGGCACGCAGCTATGGCCCTGCGCATGGAAAAGCAAAAGAAACCTTCGCGTCAGCAAGTTTATACTCTTCTGGTCCAGATCGGCCGCAAGGATGGTGACGGGTTGCCCGAAGGGGCAACCGGCGCGGCGTTGATCTGCTATGCCAGTGGCGTAGACGAGGCCGAGGCCGTGCGCGAAACGGTAGCGATACTGAAGCAGGCCGACACGGCACCGTTGGACGTCACCGGGTATGGCACACTAGCCGAACGCGAGGCGCAGGGTCACGATATCGAACCGGACGAGCGTGCCCTAATGCAGCGCGCGCTGGACGAAAATGCTGTAATCGTTGCGCAGATGACGCCGTTTTTTGGAGACGAGGCAGAAGCCTAGTTCCGCATCCCGAACCATTTGCGATAAATTTCGTCATAGGTTCCGTCTTCGCGCAGTGCCAGCAGGGCCTGATTGACATCCTCGACCAGCGGTGAGCCTGTCGGGAAGGCAATGCCATAGTTTTCGCGCAGGAAGATGCCACCTGTCATAGACGCGATCCGCCGCCCCTCATGCGAGGCGAAATAGGACAGGACAGGCGCGTCAAACACGACGGCGTCAAGTTCCTCGGCCTTGAAAGCGTCCAGCATCTGCTCCAGTCCAGGATAGCCGGTGAATTCGATCTCACGCCGGTTTAGAAAACTTGCTGCGGTCGAGTTGGAAATGGTGCCGACATTTTTGCCATAGAGATCGTTGACCGAGTTCACGCTGCCGGTAATCGCGTCCACCGTCATGACCGAGGTGATGCGTGCGGTAAAAACCGATACGATGAACAAGGACGATACAACCAGCACGACCCCCAACATTCGCCCAAACGGGGTACGGGGCATACGTTCCTCGAAGCCGCCATTCACAACCAGGTTCAGCGCCCACCAGAACGATGGAAACCAGGCTTCGTTCAGTTTGCGGTCAAAATAGGGTTGGGCGCGGCGCTCAAAGCTCCACATCAACATGCCGCCGCCAAGGAGAATGGCAAAGGCCAGACCGATAGCGATGAAGAGTTCTTTGGACAGCAGTGCCTGTACCAAGGAAGGCTGTCGCACTGCGTCTGACGGCACCATGATCTGCAGCCCGGCCTCAAAGATCGGCTGGCTGAAATCCATTTGCGTTTCACGCATCGCTGTGATCGAGATATTGGCGATTGCAAGGTCAGCAGACCCATCCTGCACAGCGCCCAGCATGTCTGCAAAGGCATCCACGCGGTTGACGGTGTAGTCCCAATTTAGGGACTCAGCCAGTGCAGCCAGCAAGTCCATCGAGAAACCCGTTTCCGCCCCGTCTTCGACATAGGAAAACGGAGGGCGGGTCACGGTTGTGACAGAAAGGGACTGTGCCAGGCTCTGCTGTGCGATGACGGCGAAAGTCAGGCAGATCAGAGCGTATAAAGCGCGCTTCATATTCAATTCACCTGTTTCGCGGCCCTGTAACGCGATTGTGCGGCGCACGGCAAGGTGGTCGCTGGGTAAATTGTCATATGGGGTTGGGGTATCGCTTTGACACCTTTGCATTCAGGTGATCGATTTTTTTGCCATTTGGGGTTGGAAAACCGGCCAATTCGTTGAATCTGTGCGCGAACCAGCAAGAGACGTAGCTTCTGAGGCCCCTGCATGACCGACCCTGTTCAATTGACAGCTGACCTGATCCGTTGCCCATCGGTCACACCTGAAGAGGGTGGAGCGCTTGAATTGCTTGGGTCGGTTCTGTCGGATGCGGGCTTTGAATGCACGCGCGTCGACCGTGGGGGCATCAGTAACCTGTTCGCTCGGTGGGGCCAGAAAGGCCATGCGCGCAGCTTTGGGTTCAACGGCCATACCGATGTTGTTCCGACAGGCGACGAAGCGGCCTGGACGATGCCGCCTTTCGGGGCCGAGGTGCGGGATGGTGTGATGTACGGGCGCGGCACTACCGATATGAAATCAGGCGTTGCGGCCTTTGCCGCTGCGGCGGTGGATTTCGTGCGCGACACGCCGCCGGACGGGGCCATCATCCTGACCATCACCGGCGATGAAGAAGGTGATGCGCTGGACGGCACCACCGCCTTACTTGACTACATGAGCAGCGCGGATGAGCGCATGTCGGTCTGTCTGGTCGGTGAGCCCACATGCCCGAACGCGATGGGCGAGATGATGAAGATCGGCCGTCGCGGCTCGATGACGGCGTGGTTCACGATCACTGGCGTTCAGGGGCATTCGGCCTATCCGCATCGGGCCAGGAACCCTTTACCTGCGATTGCGCGGCTGATGGATCGGCTGGCAAGTCACGAGCTGGATCAGGGCACGGACCACTTCGACGCCTCTACATTGGCAGTTGTTACGATCGACACCGGGAACGCTGCCACCAACGTGATCCCAGCCCGGTGCAGCGGCGCGGTGAATATCCGTTTCAACGATCTGCATTCCGGTGAAAGCCTAAGCGATTGGCTGCGATCAGAGGCCGATCAGGTGGCTACCGAGTACGGCGTTGAGGTGGATGTAAAAATCAAGATTTCCGGCGAAAGCTTTCTGACCCCGCCGGGGCCACTGTCTGATCTGGTGGCCAAAGCGGTCGAAGCGGAAACCGGTGTCACGCCCGAGTTGTCGACAACAGGGGGCACATCGGATGCGCGTTTCGTTAAAAACCACTGTCCGGTGGTCGAGTTTGGGCTGGTCGGGCGCACCATGCACCAGGTGGATGAATGCGTTGAAGTGGCCCAGATCGAACAGCTCAAGGCGATCTATACGCGTATCCTGAAGGACTATTTTGCCTGAGCCATGCAGCGCACGTTGGTGATCATGGTGAAAGAGCCCCGTCCGGGTCGTGTGAAAACGCGGCTGGGGCGTGATATTGGCATGGTTGGTGCGGCCTGGTGGTTCCGGCATCAGACCCGGTCTTTGATCCGTCGGCTGCGCGATCCGCGTTGGCAAATCGTCCTCGCCGTGGCGCCAGATGCCGAGGGTCTGACCAGCCGTATCTGGCCAGCTGACCTGCCGCGCGCGGGACAGGGGCGTGGTGATCTTGGACAGCGCATGGGGCGCATGCTGCGGGGCATGCCCAAAGGTCCGGTTTGCCTGATCGGTGCCGATATTCCAGGGATTTCGCGCAGACATATTGCCGGTGCTTTTGATGCGCTAGGGCGGTCTCAAATGGTGTTTGGCCCTGCACCGGATGGGGGGTACTGGCTGGTCGGCGCGCAACGCTATGCGGCTTTGCCGGTAGGTTTGTTTCGCAATGTGCGCTGGTCGACCGAACACGCTTTGTCGGACACGTTGGCCACGGTTCCCGGCGCGCGGGTCTCGTTGCTGGATCACCTGCGCGATGTGGATACAGTAGCCGATCTGAAAGCCTGAAGTTTTTTGATCATGACGCGGTCGCAAACGCGTGATAGGCCGAAGATATGACTCGCATCCCCACCAAGCAGGAGGTCCTTGACTGGATCTCGGCGAACCCAACCCTGACGTCGAAACGCGATATCGCCAAGGCCTTTGGCATCAAGGGCGCGGATCGGATCGATCTCAAGCGCATTCTCAAAGAGCTTGAGGCAGAAGGGCATCTGGAAAAGCGCAAGCGCAGCTATCGTGACCCGGATCGCCTGCCGCCCGTCAGCGTGTTGCAGGTGAAGGCCCCGAATGAAGATGGTGATCTGTTCGCGCGTCCCCTGGAATGGCATGGCGAAGGTGTCGAGCCCATCGTTCTTCTGATCACCCGCGCAAGCGATCCGGCATTGGGTGAAGGCGACCGAATTCTGGCGCGCCTGACCGTGGTGCATGAAGAAGATCACAATTACGAAGCCCGCCTGATCCGCCGCATCGGGACCAACCCGCGCAAGATCGTCGGTATCTTCCGCAAGGGGGCCGAGGGCGGGCGGATTGTGCCGATCGACAAGGCAAGCTCTTCTGAATGGCTGGTGCCCGAGGGCGCGGTTTTGGGCGCTAAAGACGGCGAGTTGGTCGAAGCGGAACAGGCGGGACCCAAAAACCGCATGGGTCTGCCACGCGCGCGCATTGTTGAACGCTTGGGTGACCCGACGGCGCCCAAGGCGGTGTCGCTGATCGCGATCCATCAGCATGGCATCCCGGATGACTTTCCCGACAAGGTGATCGATGAGGCTGACAAGGCCAAGCCTGTTGGCTTGCAGGGTCGCGAAGACCTTCGGGACATGCCGCTGTTGACCATCGACCCATCGGACGCGCGGGATCATGACGATGCATGCTATGCCCACGCGGACGACGATCCAAAGAACGCAGGCGGGCACGTGATCTGGGTCGCCATTGCAGATGTCGCCGCTTATGTGCAGCCCGGAACGGCCCTGGATCGTGAGGCGCGAAAGCGGGGTAACTCCAGCTATTTCCCGGATCGTGTGGTTCCGATGCTGCCGGATCGTTTGTCGGGCGATTTGTGTTCCCTGCACGAAGGGGTGCCGCGTGCCTGTATCGCTGTGCGAATGCAGATCGATGCGGATGGGAACAAGATTGGGCACAGGTTTGTGCGTGGTCTGATGCGGTCGGCGGCTTCGCTGAATTACACAGAAGTACAAGAGGCCATTGACGGCACCCCCAATGACCGCACCGGGCCGTTGCTGGAGCCGGTGTTGAAACCGCTCTATGCCGCGTACGCCGCCCTGAAAAAGGCCCGTGCGGTGCGGCAGCCGCTGGAACTGGATCTGCCCGAACGCAAGATCGTCCTGTCAGAAACCGGCGAAGTGACGAGCGTGGCGTTCCGCGACCGGCTGGACGCCCATAAGCTGATCGAGGAATTCATGATCCTCGCCAATGTCGCCGCTGCTGAAACCCTGATTGCCAAGCGCCGCCCGCTTTTGTTCCGTGTGCACGAGGAACCCGCGCCTGAGAAGCTGGAAAGCTTGCGGGAAACAGCACAGGCGGCGGGTTTGAATCTGGCCAAGGGGCAGGTATTGCAGACCCGGCATCTGAACGCATTGCTGAACGCAGCTGCGGGGACAGAGGACGCGGAACTCATCAACCTGACCACTCTGCGGTCGATGGCGCAGGCTTATTATAACCCCGAGAACTTCGGGCATTTCGGGTTGGCTCTGCGCAACTATGCGCATTTCACCTCGCCTATCCGCCGCTATGCCGACCTGATCGTGCATCGCGCGTTGATCTCGGCCCATGGCTGGGGCAAGGACGGGCTGACCGAGGATGAAATCATGCGCTTGGACGAAACCGCCACGCACATCTCGGACACCGAGCGCCGCTCGATGATGGCCGAGCGGGACACAACTGACCGCTATCTGGCAGCCTATTTAAGCGAGCGGGTGGGCAATGAGTTCTCTGGCCGGATCAGCGGCATCGCCCGTTTTGGGGCCTTCGTGAAAATGGACGAAACCGGCGCAGACGGACTGGTGCCAGTGCGCTCGCTCGGGCGTGAGTTCTTTCATTTTGACCGCGAGGCCGGGACGCTGATGGGGTCGGACACCGGCCTGATCATCTCCATCGGCCAGCGCGTCACAGTACGGTTGACAGAGGCGACGCCTGTAACCGGTGGTCTGGAACTGGAACTTTTGTCGATCGACGATCAGGCGCTGCCGCGCGGACGGGGTCATTCCAAGCGGGCGACCCGCCGAAAGGCTGTCAGCACCAAGCGCAAGAAGGACAAGATCAAGCGCAAGGTGGAACGCAAGCGCCGTCAGAGGTGATAGGTCAGCGCCCGGGCGATCAGCCACCCGTGGCGGTTCGGATCTATCTGATGCGGGTCGTCGAACAGAACGGCGCGGGTTCCGTCAATGTGATCTTCATTCGGGAAGGCTGAAGTGAAGTCACCCATCAATCGGCTTTGACAATGCACGAACAGTGCAAAATTGGCCGCCTTGTGTGCCCCCAGTCGGATCGTTGATCCTTTGGGCGCCAGGTACGCAGGTTGGCCCCAGCGCAGCTCCTCTCGCAGCGGGTTGGCGGCGGGCAGAGTTGTTGCCGTGTCAATGATCAGGTCGCGCAGCGCAAAGGCCCCTGCGCGCGCGGGCGGTGCCAGGGCCTCGAATGCTGCGGCGACTTTGGGGTTATCAAAAGGTTTCAAACGGGTATCGCCTGTTCCATCCGGTCCACGTAACTGTTCAGCACATTATCCTGTTTGATGCGCCGGGTCAGCGGGGTATCCGCAGGCGTTGCGCGCATTGCAGCGAGCATTGGACCGACGCTCATGTCCGCAGACGTCGGTTTATTCCCCAGCAGGAAGGAGGATTGCCAAAGATAGGCCGAGATCGCCTCAAGATCGCGTTCAACCCTGTCCAACCGTTCGGACAGCGAAAACCGCCCAATCCCTTGAGACGTAATCCCCTTCAGAACAGACTTTCGGATTGCGTTGGACGCCGGCTTGCGGATCAGGGCCGGTATCCCGGTAAAGAAGGTTTCACGCAGGATCGGCCATACGTCGTCATTGCCCCAACGATCCAGAACGATATGAAAATACAGATGTTCTTCGGCCATCCTGACCAAGGCGCGGGATTGCGCTTTTTCAACATCTGTCAGCCCATGATCGAAATCCGCACCCTGGTCTTGTTCCAGCCAATCGCGGATCAGGTCACTGTCGGGGATCAGCCGATCGGGTGTGCGCAGAACGGGTAGTTTCTGGTGCGGCATCTTTCGGGGATCAAGCATGTCAGAGCGCTGCCATTTCTGGCCGGAATGTTGCAGCATCAAAGCCGTTTTGACGCAGAACGGGCTGGCACTGAACAGGCCGAAGGCAGTGGGATAGGTAAGAAGGGTCAGCATCACTGGGCTCCGTTTGTGGGGATGCTTGATACCTAGTCGGCACTGATGACAGTTACTGACATCAGGTTTAAGCTAGGGTGCATCATGTCTCGCACAGCCCGACTGTTCCAATTGATGCAGGCCCTGCGTTCGGGTCCGTCGCCGAAAACCTCGGCGCAACTGGCACAGGATCTGGATGTGTCTGCCCGGACTATCCATCGCGATATCGATGCGCTGCGTGGTCTTGGGGCCGTGATCGACGGCGAAGCGGGGTTTGGGTTTACCCTGATTGAAGACGCGACGCTGCCCCCGCTGGGCTTCACCGATGATGAGCTTGAGGCGCTGGTTCTCGGCCTGCGCGAAGTTCAGGTTATTGGTGATCCGGCCTTGGCGGATGCCGCCAGCGCCGCCCTGCGAAAGTTGCAGGGCCGCTTGCCACCGCGTCAGTCGCACCGGCTGAGTCATGCAATTTTGGCGGCCACCCGATTTAATCGCCCTCCGGCACCGACGATAGACGCTTCAACCCTGCGGCAAGCAGCCTGGGACGAGCGCACGGTAGAGTTTTCTTATACCGACGCAAAGGGAGAGGCCACGCGGCGGCGCGTAGATCCGCTTAGCATCGTCTATATGGACCGCTCGAATGTGTTGCTCAGCTGGTGCCATCTGAGGCAGGATTTTCGCGTTTTTCGCTTGGACCGGATGCAGGATATGTGCGTGACGGATCAAAGCTTTAGGCCAAACCGGGTGCCGATGCTGCGCGATGTGCTGGCCCGCATCCGCGCAGACCGGGAAGCACAAGACTGCGAGACAGGTGCCTGAGCGCTTTGTGATTTGCCGATTTTGCGCTACCTTAGGGGTGAGCAGTAATCAGGAAAAATCGGTATGCATAAATGCGTAGGCGGCGTCATGACCGTCGCATTATGGGCATCCATGGTGCAGGCGGACACAACAGACACTGGAAAATGGTCGGGCAGTGATGCTCTTGGCGAAACGATACAGCTGGCTTCGGCAGACTTGGCTGTTTCGCTTCGACCCGTTCCGCGACCATCGATCGAGGCGCTGCAAGTGTCTGCAGCAGCGGCAGCGCGGTTTCAGGTCTGGCTGAGCGCGTTTCAGGATAGGGCGCGGCAGCAGGGAATATCGCAACGGACGTTGTCTCAGGTGTTTTCGGACATAACCTTTGACGAAGACATCATCGCGCGGGATCGAAATCAGGCCGAATTCTCAAAACCAATCTGGACCTATTTGGACTCGGCGGTTTCGGACACGCGATTGTCAAACGGGCGTGCCGCCATGCAACGGCACCGGCAGGTGCTGAAGCAGATTGAGGCTGAATATGGTGTCGAGAAAGAAGTAGTCACTGCCATTTGGGGGTTAGAAACCTCGTTTGGGTCCTATCGTGGCAGTAGCCGCACGCTCAGGTCTCTGGCGACACTGGCCTTTGACGCACGGCGTGCTCAGTTCTTCGAAACCCAGTTGATCGCTGCCCTGCAGATCGTGCAGGCAGGTGATGTCAGCGCTGCGAACATGTTAGGCAGCTGGGCGGGTGCGATGGGCCACACGCAATTCATGCCGACCTCGTATCTTGATCATGCGGTCGACTTTGACGGAGATGGCCGCCGCGACATCTGGTCAGACGATCCAACGGATGCATTGGCCTCGGCGGCGTCGTATCTGGCGCAGCACGGTTGGACCAAGGGGCAACCTTGGGGGGTTGAGGTGCGATTGCCCGCAGGCTTTGACTACGCTTCGGCCCGGCGAGACTTCACCCGGATGCCGTCCGAATGGGCTGCACAGGGTGTTGTGGGAACCGATGGCAACGCTGTTCCAGACCACGGTCGGGCGGCGATCCTGCTTCCGGCCGGAGGGCAGGGCGTTGCCTTGATGATCTTTGACAATTTCAGTGTGATCGAAGCGTATAACGGGGCCGACGCCTATGTGATCGGTATCGGGCATCTGTCTG
Organism: Ruegeria sp. HKCCA5929; assembly: GCF_013034525.1. NCBI lineage: Bacteria > Pseudomonadati > Pseudomonadota > Alphaproteobacteria > Rhodobacterales > Roseobacteraceae > Ruegeria > Ruegeria sp. HKCCA5929. The sequence goes on along the minus strand of NZ_WQGE01000002.1, from coordinate 456,732 downwards.
ACCGGCTTGCCGGAGGCGTGTCGTTTCAATCCAACTGGCCGCGCGCGGACCGGGTGTTGAGTTTTTCCGAGAAAAAGGAACTGCAAACCCGCCTGACCGAAGCCGGGTTCGACACAAAGGGCATTGATGGGCGTACCGGACCAAATACGATCAACGCCGTGCGGGCCTATCAGCTGGCACAGGGGTTGCGCCCGGACGGGTATCCGACTGTGAAGCTTTTGGATCGGCTGCGGTGACCGAGTAGCGAGTTGTCCATGTTTGCTTGAGCCGGTTGTGCGAGACGCAACTGCGTTAAGCCAATTCTTCAACCAGCCTTTTGTAGACAGTGCCCTCAGGCGTTGTGTCGAACGGTGTCGAGAACCATTCCCGATCAATTGCAAGCCTATGGACAGGCACGAGCTGACGGGCGATGTCAGGCGGCGTCGTTTGATCCGTCGTTCCGGTTTCCCAATCGTGAAGCGCAGTTGAGTATCGAACAACGGCGCCGCTGTTCGGCAATTCGATCAAGCCGCCTTCCGCAAAGAACCTGAGCCCGTCGCCCATTTCTTCACCGACGATCGTTAGCTTGTGCCCAAGCCGATACCTGAGGATCGCGACAAAGACGATTGCTGCAGAAAAGGTGAATTTGTCCACCAACACCGCACATCCGCACCGCTGGGTGCTTTCGGTGATTGCATCGATCAGAGGCATGGTTGCCAAAAAGTCGCCCCCGGTGTTGCCCCGAACATCGATGACAAGGAAATTGTCGCGGCGGGCCCGAACCTGTGTGGCGGCTTTGTCGATTGCTTCGGCAAGCGCGCTTTCACTGGGATCGAAGAAACTTGGCAGCTTCAAAGCGAGACCATTTTCAGAACAGTCGTGGATTTCCACGAACCCTTTGTCATTCCTGAGGGGATCGACTTTGCCGTGTTCGTTCCTTGGATACATTTCTGACGCCAGAACAGTATCGCCGTTCGCCACACTTACTGTGTGTCTGCGCCCGTCTGCGCGTTGAAGGTGATACTGTGTCTCATGGTCGAATGGTGCGAAACCCAATTCGGCCAACGCCGCTGGCCAGGCAAATATCAAAGGTCCAATCACACGTTTTCGTTGCGGTGTTCCCGACAGAAGAGAGGCTGCCGCGCGTTCGATCTTTTCTACAGGTGTACCGTTAACGCCGAGCAGCTTACTGGGCGCAAGTTCCGCAAGTGGCGTAAAGGTTTTGGTTAGAAAAACCGATCTCCCAAAGCTCACAAATCGCAGCGGCAGGACTGAGATCGCGTCGTTCGGGATCAGGCGTGTGTGGCCGTTGCCGGAAAGGGCCAAGAGGCGCATTGCCGACAGCAAGAACGGCTCTCGCGCATTCTGAGACGCGTGTTTTCGCGTAGTTTCGATATAGGCGTCGATCTTTCCTGGATCGACCGTCGCAAAGCTTGGGTCGGTTCGTTTCACGACGTCCAGAATGGGTTCGAGGTCTTGGCTCAGCGACACAAAGGATCCTAACGTCCCGGGAAAAGGGAATGTCTAACAAGGGCTAAACCGGACAGTATCATCTGGCCAAGTCCAAAAACAAAAGGCGGCCATTCTAGCCGCCTTTTCCGTGTTCCCGACCGTACCCGGTTAGGACGCCGCTTTCATCAAACCCTGTGCAATAATCTCGGCCTGCGCTTCATCCAATGACTTGTGGATCCGCACAAACATCTCATCGATGTCTGCCGGGGTCAGGATCAGGGGCGGTGAGATAATCATCCGGTCGCCCACATGACGCATGATCAGGTTATTGGCAAAACAACGGTCGCGGCAGATATAGCCCACGGTGCCCGGTTCGGATGCGAATTTGGCGCGGCTGGCCTTGTCTGGGGTCAACGCGATCGACGCCATCATGCCGACGATCTTGGCCTCACCGACCAGCGGATGATCGGCCAGAGCCTCCCATTTTTCCTTCAGGTAAGGGGCGGCTACGTCGCGGACATGCTCGACGATTTTCTCTTCTTCGAGGATACGTAGGTTCTCCAACGCCACAGCAGCGGCGACAGGGTGGCCGGAATAAGTGTAGCCGTGGTTGAACTCGGTGCCGCCGATCACTTGGGCGATCTCATCATTCACGATGGACCCGCCGATCGGCGCGTAGCCCGAGCTGAGTCCCTTGGCGATGGTCATGATATGCGGCTTGATCCCAACGGTTTGCGAGCCGAACCAATTGCCGGTACGGCCAAATCCGCAGATAACCTCATCCGCGATCAAAAGAATGTCGTACTTGTCACAGATACGCTGGATTTCCGGCCAATACGTATCCGGCGCTACGATCACGCCCCCTGCGCCCTGCACGGGTTCGGCAATAAAGGCGGCGACGCGGTCTTCACCCAGTTCCAGAATGGCCTCTTCCAGCTCGCGAGCACGGGCCAGTCCGAAGTCTTCGGGCGACATGTCACCACCTTCGGCCCACCAATTGGGCTGGTTGATGTGGTGAATGTTCGGGATCGGGATGCCACCTTGCGCATGCATCCCTGCCATGCCGCCCAGCGAAGCAGACCCCACGGAAGACCCGTGATAAGCGTTGTGGCGACTGATGATGATGTTCTTGTCCGGCTGGCCCTTTTCGGCCCAATAGGTGCGCACCAGACGAATATTTGTATCGTTGGCCTCGGACCCGCCCGCAGCAAAGAAGACGTGGTTCAGATCGCCCGGTGCCAGCTCGGCAATCTTTGCGGCCAGCGCAATGGCCGGCACGTGGGTCGTTTTGAAAAACGTGTTGTAATAGGGCAGTTCACGCATCTGGCGCGCGGCAACTTCTGCCAGTTCATCGCGACCGTACCCGATATTGACGCACCACAAACCTGCCATGGCGTCCAAAATCTCTTCACCCTCACTATCGGTCAGGTAAACCCCTTTGGCACGGGTAATCACACGCGCACCTTCCTGACCCAGCGCGCCATTGGCGGAAAACGGATGGAGGTGATGCGCTGCATCCAGCGCCTGCAACTCGGCGGTCGGCATATGGTTGGTGATGGTGGACATCAGAGATTCTCCCACAAAAGCAGTTGGGGATCACAATATGATCAAATTTTACACTGTCAATCGAATCGGAGGGAATTAGGCGGAATTGAGGGACTCCGAGATTAGCTCCATACCTTGCTCAATGTCCTGAGCCGTTGCTTTTGCCGCCATTTCAGCGTCGCCGTTACGCAATGCAGTGATGATATCTTTGTGCCGGTCAGGAAGGCTCTGTGTGCCAAAGCGACCGCAAACAACCCGCAAAGACGGGCCAAAGCGCAACCAAAGCCTTTCGGCAAGATCAATGAGGATAGCGGCATTGGCATGGGAATAGAGTGTCTCATGAAACGTTTGGTTCAAACGCAGATATCCGCCAACGTCGCCATCCGCGATCATACGATCCAAATGCTTGTCAACGCGTTCCAGATGATCAATGTCTTCCGCCTGCAAATTGCCAGTTGCGCGTCTGGAAAGCTCTGATTCTATTGAAATTCTGGCAAAAATCATCTGCTCGATATCGGCGGCGCTCAAAAGCGGAACGCTGACGCGGCGGTTGCCCTGAAACACCAGTGCCCCATCCGAGATCAAACGTCGGATCGCTTCGCGTACCGGGGTCATTCCAACACCCAGCGAATCAGTCAAACCTTGGATTGTGACGGGCTGCCCCGGGACCAGTTCCCCAAACAGGATCTGAGATCTGAGGGTTTGATAAACCTGCTCATGTGCGGGTTGTTTTCCGCTGTCGGTTGGAGTTGCAGATGCCTTATTTTTGATCAAATCCAATTGGTTCATCCTATTTCGACTAACCCTGACTTGTCAGGTGACAGACCTCGTGAAACCATACGCTGGATCAGGGGAAAACGCAAAACTTGATCAAATCCAAAAAAACGGGAAAATAGCCGTACACTTGCAGGGAGAAGAATATGACAATCAAAACGCTGACCATGACAGCGGTCATCGCATTGGGGACTTCGGCGGCTTTCGCTGAAGAGGTGCGTGTCTACAACTGGTCCGACTACATCGACGAAGAGCTTCTGAGCAAATTCGAGGAAGAAACTGGTCTGACCCTCATCTACGACGTGTTTGACAGCAACGAGGTTCTGGAAACCAAGATGCTGGCTGGTGGTTCGGGCTATGACGTGGTGGTGCCTTCTGGCACGTTCCTTCAACGTCAAATTCAGGCGGGGGCGTTTCAGGAACTGGATGCGGCCAAACTGTCGAATGCGGGCAACCTTTGGGACGTTATTCAAGAGCGAACTGCTGGGTATGACCCAAACAACGCCTATTCGATTAACTATATGTGGGGCACCACGGGCATTGGTGTGAATGTCGACAAGGTCAAGGAAGCCTTGGGCGACGATGTGGCACTGAACAGCATGGATCTGGTTTTGAAGCCAGAGAACATGGAAAAACTGGCGTCGTGTGGTGTTCATTTCCTTGATGCGCCAGCCGAAATGATACCGATGACCTTGCAGTATATCGGTGAAGACCCGGACAGCCACGATCCGGATGTGATCAAGAAAGCCGAAGACGTTCTAATGGGCGTTCGTCCACACATCCAAAAATTCCACAGTTCGGAATACATCAACGCGCTGGCGAATGGGGACATTTGCGTTGCCGTGGGTTGGTCAGGTGACATCCTGCAGGCACGAGACCGCGCAGCCGAAGCTGAAAACGGTGTGAACATCGAATATCATCCGTTCGCGGAAGGATCGCTGATGTGGTTTGACCAAATGGCGATCCCGGCGGATGCACCGAATCCAGAAGGCGCGCATAAGTTCCTGAATTTCATCCTGGATGCCAACAACATGGCTGCCGCGTCCAATTACGTCTACTACGCCAATGGCAACAAAGCATCGCAGGAATTCCTTGAGGAAGACGTGATTGGTGATCCGGCAATCTATCCGGATGATACGACAATGCAAAACCTGTACATCACGACGCCTTACCCTGCGAAAACGCAGCGTGTCGTGACCCGCCTTTGGACCAAGATCAAGTCAGGTACCTGATCCGGTTTCACGGCGCGGGGCGGTCGAATGACGGCCCCGCACACAAAATGTCCAAACTGACTATGCGGGGGCTGCCTTGAATTCTGACGTCTTTGCGCCGTGGGATGACCCACAGGCGAAACCCTTGATCCAGTTTCAGAACGTGACCAAGCGCTTCGGTGAGTTCACGGCGATCGACAATCTGTCACTGGATATATTCGAGCGTGAATTCTTTGCCCTGCTTGGTCCGTCGGGATGCGGCAAGACAACGATGATGCGGATGCTTGCCGGGTTCGAGACCCCGACTGAAGGTCATATCCTGCTGGGCGGTCAGGATATTGACCCTATTCCACCCAACAAGCGCGCTGTGAACATGATGTTCCAGTCATATGCTCTTTTCCCGCATCTCAGCGTCTGGGAAAACATCGCGTTTGGTCTGCGTCGGGACAATATGCCGAAACACGACCTTGAAGAACGGGTTGAAGAAATGCTGCGCCTGACCCGATTGGAGCAGTTTGCCCGCCGTAAGCCGCATCAGATTTCAGGTGGACAACGACAGCGCGTTGCTTTGGCGCGCTCTTTGGCGAAGGCTCCAAAACTTCTGCTGTTGGATGAACCGCTGGGCGCGCTCGACAAGAAACTGCGCCAAGATACGCAGTTCGAATTGATGGATATTCAAGAGAAAACCGGCACCACATTTGTGATCGTCACCCACGATCAGGAAGAGGCCATGACAGTCGCCAGTCGAGTGGCGGTGATGGATCAGGGACAATTGATGCAGGTTGCCACGCCCGACCGGATCTACGAGAACCCGGCCTCGGTTTATGTCGCTGATTTCATTGGAGATGTGAACATTATCGAAGGCCGCGCAGCCCCATCGGGTGAGGATACTTATCAGATTGATTGGGCCGAAGGTCAGGCTCCTATAACGGCGTCATCATCAACGGGCTTCTCAAACGGTCAGTCCTGTCATCTGGCAATCCGCCCCGAAAAGGTGACCATCTCAGCCGAGAGGCCAGCCGACGCGGTCAACGCTGTTCAGGGCAAGGTTCATGACATTGCCTATCTGGGCAATCTGTCCACCTATCACGTCGAATTGGCAAACGGCACAATCATCAAGGCGCAGACGGCCAACACCCGCCGCATCTCGCGCCGTTCGTTCACTTGGGAAGACCCGGTCTGGCTGTCGTGGACAGCGACGGCTGCGGTTTTGCTGGCGAACTGATGCGCCGCGCCGTTTTAATCGCGATCCCATATGTCTGGTTGCTGGCACTGTTTCTGGTGCCATTCTTCATCGTTCTGAAGATATCGCTGTCAGACACCGCACTTGCCATCCCACCTTATACTCCGACGTTAGATCTGTCCGCCGGTTGGGCGGGGCTCAAAGAGTTCTTCAGCCAACTGGATTTTGAGAACTATGTCTGGCTGACTGAGGATGATTTGTATTGGAAAGCCTACCTGTCCAGCGTCAAGATCGCTTTGATCTCGACCTTCTTTACATTGCTGGTCGGCTATCCCATCGCCTATGGCATGGCCCGCGCGCCTCAGGAATGGCGGCCAACGCTTATGATGCTGGTGATCCTGCCCTTCTGGACCTCATTCCTGATCCGAGTTTACGCGTGGATGGGTATCCTTTCGAACGAAGGGTATCTGAATCAAATCTTGCTGTGGACGGGTCTCATTTCGACGCCGCTGACGATCCTGAATACCTCGACCGCTGTCTATATTGGCATCGTTTACACCTATCTGCCCTTCATGATTCTGCCGATCTATTCGGCGTTGGAACGTTTGGATGGGTCGCTGATTGAGGCGGCCGAAGATCTGGGCTGTTCGCGTTTGCAAGCCTTCTGGCTGGTGACCATTCCACTGTCCAAACCCGGCATCATTGCAGGTTGCTTCCTTGTGATGATCCCGGTGATCGGTGAGTTCGTGATCCCCTCGCTTCTGGGCGGTTCGGGCACGCTGATGATTGGCAAGGTGTTGTGGGAAGAGTTCTTCTCGAACCGAGATTGGCCAGTGGCCAGTGCGGTGGCGATTATCTTGCTGCTGATCTTGGTGGTTCCCATCGTGCTGTTCCAGCGCAACCAGCAGAAACAGGCGGAGAGTGACGGATGAACAGGTTAAGCTGGTTCAATACTGTTTCGCTGACGCTGGGATTTGCGTTCCTTTACATCCCGATGATCATCCTGATCGTTTTCAGCTTCAACGAAAGCAAACTGGTCACGGTCTGGGCCGGGTTTTCCACCAAGTGGTACGGAGAGCTTCTACAGAACGAGGCGTTTTTGGATGCCGCCTGGGTCACAGTCCGGGTAGCGGTTTTTTCGTCAACACTGGCAACCATTTTGGGAACGGCTGCTGCCTATGTGCTGGTCCGCAGCGGACGGTTTTTTGGTCGGACGCTGTTTTCTGGCATGATCTACGCGCCGCTGGTGATGCCCGAAGTGATCACCGGCCTTTCGTTGTTGCTGCTGTTTATCGGCATCGGTCTGGATCGAGGAATTCTGACTATCGTTCTGGCGCACACCACCTTCTCAATGTGTTTTGTGTCGGTAGTTGTATCCTCGCGTCTCATCACATTTGACCGATCACTGGAAGAAGCCGCGCTTGACCTCGGATGCTCACCCGCGCAAGCTTTCCGCCTTGTCACCTTGCCGATCATCGCACCGGCAGTGATTTCGGGCTGGTTGCTTGCCTTCACCTTGTCGCTGGATGATCTGGTGATTGCGTCTTTCACATCAGGGCCGTCTGCGACGACCTTGCCGATCAAGATTTTCTCGGCCGTACGTCTTGGTGTAAGCCCGGAAATCAACGCGCTGTCCACGATCATGATTGCTGTGGTGACGGTTGGGGTCATCACGGCCTCGCTTGTAACCAAACGGGCAATGGTTCGTCAGCGGCAGGACGAATTGGCCGCTGCGCGCACCGAATGAAGCGGATTTTTCCGAACTACGCGTACAGCAACGCACCACGCGACGGGTGTTGGTGGGATGAAACGGTTTCCAGCCCCGATTGGCCAGAGGTTCAGGAAGACCTGCAAGTAGATGTCGCCGTGATCGGCGGTGGTTTTACGGGGATTTCTGCGGCCTTGCATTTGGCTGAAACCACTTCGGTTGCGGTATTAGAAGCCGGCCCTCCGGGATGGGGTGCGTCCGGACGCAATGGCGGCTTTTGCTGTTTGGGTGGCTCAAAACTGAACCATGCCGCGATGGCACGCCGGCATGGTCGCACCGAGGCGCAGGCCTATGAAACAGCCGAAGCAGATGCCGTGCAGTTGGTCGCCGATCTTCTGGCGCGGTATCAAATCGATGCCGACACGCATTCGAACGGTGAAACCCAACTTGCGCATTCAAAACACGCGATGGATGTGTTGCGCCAAAAGTCAGACAAGACCGGAATAGTGCACGAAGCCAAAGACTTGCCCGCGTTGGGAATGGAGGGGGCATTTTACGGGGGGTACACGATGCCCGTCGGATTTGGGTTGAACCCCCGAAAATACCTATTCGGGATTGCCAGCGCAGCCAGAGCCAAAGGTGCACATCTGTTTCAGAACAGCCCGGTTTTGGGTATCGATAAAACCGCTTCGGGGTTTGCATTGCGTACCCCAGGAGGGCAGGTCAATGCGCAAGTTGTTTTGGTTTGTACCAACGGGTATTCCAGCGAAGATATCCCGGATTGGATGTCAGGGCGTTACCTGCCAGCACAATCGACCGTTATGGTCACGCGACCGCTCAGCCAGACCGAGCAATTGGAACAGGGCTGGACCTCGGCCCAGATGTGCTATGACACGCGTAATCTTCTGCATTATTTCCGCTTGATGCCGGACGGGCGATTTCTGTTTGGTATGAGGGGTGGGTTGCGCTCTTCTGCCCGTTCAGAGGCATCAATCCGGGCAAAGGTTCAGCAGGATTTCAAAAAGATGTTTCCCGCCTGGGCGAAGGTCGAGGCCACGCATATGTGGTCCGGGTTGGTGTGTATGTCGCGTGCGTTGACGCCCTATGTTGGACCTGTACAGGGGCAACCGGGTATGTTTGCCGGCTTTGCTTATCACGGAAATGGCGTTGCCATGGGAACCTACAGCGGACGGGCGCTGGCCAGGTTGGCCCTGGGGCAGAGTGCCGGTTTGCCTGCAGCTATGTGCCAAACGCCTGAAAAATTCCCACTGGGGCGCTGGCGTCGCGCGCTCATGCCGCCAGCCTATGCCCTGATGGGCCTTGCGGATCTTAGATAAAGGCGAAAGTCACAGGGCCGCTGCTTCCAGCTGCAGTCCTTCGGCATAATCGGGCGCGCCGTTTTCCGCGCGCCACAGGCAATAGGTGGCCATGCGCCACGCATACCAAGGTTTTAAGCGCCGGTAACGGTCCGCAATTTCCGGATCCCCGTAGGCGTTCAGAAACTGCTCTTCTTCGAACTTTGCCAAAGCGGCCCCTCGGTACAGGCGTTGCATGGCCGGAGAAAGAAACAGTGCCAAATCCTCGGTTGGATCACCAAGGGCAGGGCATTGCCAGTCGATCAGTGTCAGGTTTGTTCCTGCAACCAGGATGTTCCCAGCTACCGGGTCGCCATGAATCAGGCACGTCTTTTTCGCAGGCGCCACCGTTTCCATGGGTTGCTGTTCCAACAATTTGTGCCGCGTCTCGGATGAGCAGCCCTGCAGAATACGAACCCCATGCGTCCTGAGGTCCTCACTGCCGTTGCATCCGGCTGGGGCTGAAAAAGAAAACGTGAGGTCGTGTAACCTGCGCAGCAACGCACCAACCTTGTCGGCTCCTTCCTGCCAGGGTGTTCCGGGCGCATGGTCATAGAAGACCCAATGCGCGTCCTTGTACCGTCCTGAGTCGCGCAATCTTGGTACGAACCCTTCTGGCCCGAGGGTTTTGAGGCATTGCGCCTCTAACTCTGGATCATTGCGAAACAAGGGGTTGCGAAGGGCCGTGTTGTACAGCTTCAATACCTTGTCGCCGCTGTCTTCCAAAACCTTCCATACCCGATTGGTGCGCCCGCCATAGAGTGTTTCAAATCGCGCGCGCGCGCTGACCAACCCCTGAGCGCAGAGGTGGTCAACCAGATCGCGAGGAGGGGCAGGTGTTTCAGGCAGGGGTCGTGTCACTTCTTTTGGCGAGTCGATTTGCCAAGCTTTGGACGCTCCAGCGCTCCAGATCAAGCGCCAGTTCGGACGGCGTTTACGTCGCTTGCTGAAATCACTTCCCCGCCGCTAAGGGTTAGAAGCACTGTATTACCGCCAACCTGAGCCTCTATGACGCGGTTGTATGCTGCGACTGGTGTTTGGGTCAGCAGCTCTCCATTTTTGTAGCTTTCCAGCGCCGCTGTGTAGTTGCCGGCGCTCATTGGATTTCCCGACGAGGTAACGCCGGCCCACACAAATTCGGATTGAGCAGGGGGTACAGTTACTTTGTCGAGCACGGTCCCATTTTCGTCACGTATCACCAGCTTGGCTGTGTCAGCTTGTGGATCAGCCTGGGCAAACAAGGTCTTGGGCTGTCCGTCAAAGTGAAAGGCGGAAGTTGATCGGACGTCCATACCGACCCAGCTTGCAAGGTCACTAAGGTTCACACTGCCCAGCGTGCTTGCCAACGATGACAGATGATCATTGGTCTGAACTTGCTGCTCGACCATAGAGAACTGGGCCAGTTGCGACGCGTATTGTGTCGAGTCCATCGGCTCAAGCGGATCCTGATTCTGGGCTTGCGCTGTGAGCATCAGCAAAAAGGTTTCGAAATCCGATGTAATCGCGGACGTCTGTGCGTTGTTTGCAGACGGCGGAGAGCTTGCTGCCTGCGCCGTATTCACTGGGGTGATCATGTGTCAAAACCTCATATCAATGCCCCGGCTTGGGACTAAAATTTGTGGAAGAGAGTCGGTTTGAACATCCGAATCGCCTTTTTTCGGTTCAAAGACGGATCCCGACTCGGTCTCTTTGGTGTTAGCCCCGCCCGTATCCGCGTCGGAGGCTGTACCCAGATCAAAGCTCAACGCACCGTATCCCAATTTCTGAAACTCTTCCGAAAGTACGGAAATGTGACGTCGCATCAGCTCCAGGGTTTCTGGACGTTCCAAGGCAATGGTCATGTGCAGCCCGTCATCGCGCCCGTTCAGAACAATGGAAACACGCCCTAATTCTTCGGGGTTCAATGCAATTTCAGTTATCCCGGTCCCCGGACGCGTCTGAATGGTCGCTGCCAACTGCCCGGCGATAGCACGGGCGAGCTCGGCGCGAGCTGATGCAGACGGCGCAGAAAGCTGCGGCGTTGTTTCTCTCGGAGCGAGTTGGAGCGGTTCGTCCTTGGCGAAAACTGTTGGCTCAGCTTCCTGAACAAGAGCGTTCTGTTCTTTTTCGGCAAGCGTTGCCATCAGTTGAAGCTGTGCAACGGGTGGCGCGCGATCTGGTATTGCTGGTTTGGACGTTGCGGGTGTGACTTCTGTTGGTTGTACAGGGTCAGTGTTTTGAAAGTTGGGACCGATGTCCGGCACGCTTAATTTGCCGGTTGCCTTGGTCATTTGCTCGATAGGTCGGCCATTCTCGGCTACCTTCACAGGTATCGGCTGTTGGGCCACAGCAGTGTGAACCAGTCCTGCATCAGGTCGACCTGCTGTGGGTGCAACAGGATCGGCGCGGTTAGGCTGGCCTGAGGACGTAGAAATTTGCGGTTGCTCAGGCAGTTCACTGTCAAAAATCCGCGGAACACCTGCTTGTAGGTGAGTGCTTGGAGGCTGATCTCCTTCAGGAATGAACATCCTGTCGGCACGTTTTGTTGAGTTGCCCGCCAGAGTCGCAACAAGTTGCGGTTCCGCAATCGGGGCAGCTTGGGGCTCTGTTTGATCTGCTGATTCTGTTTCAGTTCCCGAGTCTTGCATTTCAGGAGCAGTAACCAGCAGCTCGGGTTCAGGCGGCTCATCGCCGCCCGTTTCTTGCCCAAGAATGTCTTCAAAGCTTGTCACTTCACCGTTCTGGCCAGCCTCATTGCGCGTCGAGGCGGGTTTGGCAGCGGCTGTTGAGGTCGTTGTGGGCAGCATAACTGGGTTGGGCATTTTGCTCCGGCTCCGTGTGATTGCTCTGGACTCTGCCCGCAGGAAGTTACGTTTATTTTAACTGCTTTCGCCTTTGATCAAGAAAGTTCGAAGCAAATTTCGGAGAAAACAATGCAGGTTTCAAACAGCCTCTCAGCGGGCCCAACACCCTTGGCCCAAACCCGTCTTAAAAACGCAGCCATAGAGTTAGAGGCGGCTTTTTTAAGTGAAATGCTCAAATCAGCTGGGCTGGCGCAGACACGACAGAGTTTCGGCGGCGGGGTCGGCGAAGACCAGTTTGGATCGCTTCTTGTTCAGCACCAGGCGCAACAACTGGCCCGGACCGGGGGCGTTGGGTTGTCTGAAATCCTGCTCAAGTCACTGATGGAGAAAGCCGATGACATTTGAAGCCGACATGACGCTGATCAAATCACTGGAAGAAGTTCTGGATCTTGAGCGCGCGGCCCTTGTGCAAGGGGATCTCGATCGCCTGGCCCATATGGTGCCGGAAAAGGAGAAACTGATCGGTGCAATCAACGATCTTCAAGTGCAGGACAGTGACGCGTTGATTCACGTCCAGCGCAAGGTCGAGAGGAATCAGGCGTTGCTGAACAGTGCAGCCGACGGCATTCGGGCGGTTGCCACCCGTATGGCCGAACTGCGGCGTGTTCGACAGGAATTCAGCACCTATGGCGCCGACGGTCAACGCAGTCAATTTGCAGTTCGCAGCACTGTAAAGTTGGAAAAGAGGGCATAGGCAGAAGTTTGATTCAAATCCGAAATTATGGGTTCTGAGGTTTTAGCATTCCGTTAGGGGGTCTGGTTCAAAAGTGGTGCTGCACCTGGAAACGGCAGGTGGCGCGAACGGCCAAGTGGCGCGTCGCACAGGTCAGAAAGACACCAAAGCCCGCAGGTCTTGTGGGGTGAACATGGGCAAAATGGCCCAAACGGAAAAGGATGAACGCTATGTCCAGCATTCTGACAAACAATGGCGCGATGGTTGCGCTGCAAACGCTGAAGTCTGTGAACAAGAACCTGGCGATGACCCAGAACGCGATTTCGACCGGCAAAGACGTCGCAACAGCCAAGGACAACTCGGCGGTTTGGGCAATTTCGAAAGTGATGGAATCGGATGTCAAAGGTTTCAACGCCATCAAGGACAGCCTGGCGCTGGGTGAATCTACAGTCGCCGTTGCACGGAACGCGTCGGAAACCGTCACAGATCTGTTGACGCAGATGAAAAGCAAGATTGTCGCTGCGCAGGAAGACAATGTTGATCGGGGTAAAATCAACGATGATGTGACAGCATTGAAAGAGCAGATCGCATCGGTTGTCAGCGCCGCCCAGTTCAACGGCCTGAACCTGGTTGATGGATCAGCAGGCTCAGCCTCGATTCTGGCGTCGTTGGATCGCGACAATACCGGTGCAGTTACGGCATCTTCCATCTCGGTATCCGGGCAGAACCTGTCCACTGGCGGCTACGCCACAAAACAGGTCTTTGATGGGTCAACCGGTGCGTCGACCGGCAATGATCGTGTTGGCGCAACCATCGACAACGGTGCGACCGCTGCGACCGCGTTGGTGACCGATGAATCCAGCGGTGCCTTCGCCGCTGGGGACAAGGTTGTCGTCGCAATCAATGATCAGGTTGTATCGTACACTGTGTCCGCAGAGGACGCTGCGGCGACAACCACGGGTGACCTTGTCGCAGTGGGACTGAAGTCAAAGATTGAAGAGCTTGGAATTACCGGCCTGACGGTCGACTATGATTCTGGTACAGCCGGAACCTTGTCGGTAACCAACGGCACGGGTTCTGACCTTTCTTTCTCTGCTCAGTTCGTGAACGCGGGTGCTGGTGGTCTTGGCGCTCTGGCCGGTATTGATGTGTCGACAGGTGCGGGGGCGACCGCTGCATTGGCTGCTGTCGAGTCGCTGATTGACACGTCGATCGACGCATCGGCCGCTTTTGGTTCGGCGCAAGGCCGAATTGAAACCCAGAAAGAGTTCATCTCGAACCTGTCTGACTCGTTCAAGTCCGGTATCGGCTCGCTTGTCGATGCAGATATGGAAGAGGCCTCGGCTCGTCTGCAGGCGCTTCAGGTACAGCAGCAGCTGGCAACTCAGTCGCTGTCGATCGCCAACCAGGCACCGCAGTCGATCCTTTCGCTGTTCCGCTAATCAAAAAAGCAGGCCGGGGCATGGTTTTTGTGCCCCGGCCCTGATCGCCTGACGGCGACCCTTTGGAAGGATTTCAAGTGACACCGCAAACCCTCGCTCAACACAGCTATGCGCAAACCGCCACGCCAACGAGGACGCCTCGCGATACCGAATATGAAGCAATCTCCAGAATCACGCGGCGCCTCAAGGCTGCAACAGCACGCAAAGCGACGGATTTCTCGGCCTTTGCGCAGGCGGTGCATGAGAATCGGCGGCTTTGGGGGGTACTAGCAACAGGCGTTGCGGATTCCGCAAACGCGTTGCCGAACGATCTGCGGGCGCGGATATTCTACCTTGCCGAGTTTACCGAACAACACAGCAGTCGTGTATTGGGAGATGGGGCAGCGGTTGAGCCATTGTTGGAAATCAACACGGCTGTCTTGCGCGGCCTGCGTCAGATGAGGGCAACTTAATGAGTGGACTGGTCCTGAAACTTGCCCCGAAAGAAAGAGTGCTGATCAACGGCGTGGTTATCGAAAACGGGGATCGCCGCAGCAGGTTTTCAATCATGACGCCGCAGGCCAATGTCCTGCGTTTAAAGGATGCGATCCATCCGGACGAAGCCAACACGCCGGTGCGTCGCGTTTGTTATGCAGCACAATTGGTCTTGTCTGGTGACATGGAACCGGAACACGCCCGGCAGCAACTGCTGCGCCGCGTAGAGGAGTTGAGTCAGGTTTTCACGGATGCAGACAGCCGCCGCGTTCTGTCTGAGGCCACCGACGCGCTGGTGGCCGAGCACTATTACAAATGCCTCAAGTCCCTCCGTTCGCTTCTGCCAAGAGAAGAGCGCCTGATGGCGTATCAGCAATGACCTTTCAGCCTGTTGTCCCTTCCGGAGGAATCGTTGGCTGGCGATTTCTTCAACGCACTTACGAAGGCCAGTTTCAAAGCTTTTCCTCGTCAGCGGCGAATGATCGAGAGACGAAATATTTCATGGAAAACATTGGCAAAGTTCAATCTGCAGAAGACCTGGTATCGGATCGCAGACTGTTGCAGGTCGCTTTGGGTGCGTTCGGACTGGAAGGCGATTTGGATAACAGGTTTTTTGTTCAAAAGATCCTTGAAGATGGCACGCAGGCTGACGACGCTTTGTCAAATCGCCTTGCAGACAAGCGGTATCGCGAGTTTTCAGACGCTTTCGGGTTCGGCCCTGGGGCTGTCAGGAAAACGGCGCTTAGAACAAATATGGAAGAAATTGCGCAGGCCAATTTGTCCGCTCGGTTCGAAATCGCCGTAGGCGCTTCGGACGAGACGATGCGTATCGCGCTTTATGCTCAGCGGGAGCTTGCAGAGCTGGCAAACAGCACGTCAAGTGCCGATACCAAGTGGTTCGATCTGATGGGGTTGCCGCCCTTGCGCAGCATGATGGAGACGGCGCTTGGGTTGCCTCCGTCCTTTGCTCAGCTGGACATTGATGCGCAATTGGTCGAATTCAAAGACAGGTTGTTTCAATTGACCGGATCAGAAAATCTGGCGCAGTTCTCGGATCAGAACGCTGTCACGGAACTGACCGACACCTATCTGGCCCGCAGCCAGATTGCACAGCTTCAGAACACGATTTCACCGGCACAGACTGCGTTGATCCTGCTTGGGGCTGTGTGAACGGAACGTTCCGCCTGAGGTCGGATTGCGTCTGATGTTGGGCTGGATCACCGGACGCCAGATGGATTGCCAAAGCACAAGTATCAGCCTTAGCCGTCCAGTATAGCATCCGCCGCAGTGCGCAAGGCGTAAGATACGACTGGTTGAGACACATTGTGTAACTCTACCGCACCCAGCGGCAAAGCGTTGGAGCATGCTGGTTCAATGTCTTCGGACACAACAATCCGATGCCCTTTTGTTTTGCCAAATTCCCCCAAACGCGCGGCTATATTTGCGGCTTGACCGATAACCGTGAAATCCAGGCGCTCGCGCGACCCCACGTTGCCATAAGTCACGCGCCCGTAAGCCACGCCGATTGAACAGTCGCAATGTGCATCAGAGCCGTCTTTTCGCAGTTCACCCAACGTTTCCACGATTTGAATTGCCGAACGTTGTGCATTCACCCGAGCGGTCGTGGCGTCCTCTTCCGAAACTGGAAAGACGGCCAAAACAGCGTCACCAATGAACTTTAGAACTTCTCCTCCGTTGTCGTGCACGATGCCCGACACCGTTTCAAAGAACGCATTCAACACATTGATGTAAGCGGCTCGGCCCAGTCTCTCTTCAAGGCTTGTCGAGTTGCGGAGATCGCAGAACATGATCGCCGCGTCGATCTCATCCCCATCGCCGCGCCGGATCTCTCCGCCCAAAACGCGGGCGCCTGTGCGTTTGCCGACATATGTTTCCAGCAAAACCTGCGCGTTTTCACGTTGCATGAAAACTTCGTAGAACCGAGCGATCACCGCAGAACACTCGAACACCAGGCCCAGGTTTTCCGTGGTAAACCCATCCGGATGATCACAGGTCAGCGTCAGAACATTTGTCCGCCCATCGGAAAATGGCAGCGGCATGGCCACATAATCGGTTGCGCCTTTGGCCCGTAAATCCTCCATGATCGGGAAGCTGTTATGCGGGTTGTCATCGTTCAGCCGTTGCCGCACGCCGCCAAGACCGTTCGAAACATGGCGCAGTGGGCTGTTGATAAAGGCCGGATGATCATAGATTTCATAGGTGGGTGCTCGGGTCAGAATCTCTCCTTCGCCTTTTTCCCAGATATAATGCTTGCCCACGATCAGGGGGTGTAGGGACCATGCCAAAATACTCAGACGCTGGATCGCGATACCGTGCTCCAGCATTTTTTCAGCTAGTGCTTCGGTAAAGCTCTCTGGTGTCGTGGCTGTAGACGCACCGCGCATCAGCCAATCAATCAGAGGCCCGCTTATGTTGCCATCATCAACTTCGCGCAGGCGGTTGTCGCCCAAATCTATCCGTGTATACGCGCCAGCTGTAAAACCGATGCAGCCTTGTATTGCTTTGCTTTCCGGCAAAGTGTCTTCGTAGGCCCAGACGGAATTGGCCAGCGTTTCACCTGGCAGGCTGATGTCGTGATAGGTGGCGGTGCCCTTGAACGGGCAGAAGGTTTGCAGTTCGGTTTCTGCGCTCAAATCTACACATACGTCCGCACGCGGCACGTAAACCGTGGGCGGCAAGCGCGTTTCATACATAACCTTGGCATTTGTGCTTTCAGCCAAAAGGACGTCATCTCGGTAAATCGCAATCCTGCCGCTCAGAGGTTCGACAGAGATTCCGTAACCGGTCATCTTTGGTGCGGCGTGGACGTTCATAAGCGACCTCCCTTGCCTTTGGTATATACAGAATGGGCGTTCCCATCCCACTTTCCAAGAGGCTGAAGTGGGATTTTACCGAATGCGAGCGTGGGCTGCCACGTGATCAAACCATCTGAATGACGTCTTTTTCTATGGACAGCATATAGCCTTTCTTGGCGATATTCTTGACCAAAAGTTCGCTGACCATTTGATTTCCAAGCGCGTCGCGCAGCCGTTTGATCCGCGTTGCGCCTGCGGCTTCGTCGCAATCGGCAGCATCACGACCGGAAATCATGCCCTCGATCTGGGCACCGGACAGAACCTCGTCATCCAGCCGGGATTCCGCCAGAACGGAAAGGGTTTCCATGGCGGCGGGCGTCAGTTTGAAATCCATATTGTTAAGGTAAACGGTGTTTTCCTCACGGCTGATCAGCAGGGATGTCACCTGAATGCCGGTGCGTTCGATCTGTGCCATGCGTCGATTCATCAGAACCAGCATCACCAGAAAGACCAGTGCCGAGATCATCATCGCACTCGCGAAAACCAGTAATACGTAGATGACCATCCGGTAGCTGGACAAGGTGTCGGCAAAGGCTGTGCCCGATTGGGCCAAGATCTCAAGTAACCGGATTTCTGTTTGCGAGGTCAGGTCAGCCTCGACAAACAAACGCTCGACACGCGCATTGAACGCATTTGCATCTGGCAAGGTCCAGAACAGAAAAATGGCGGCCGTAATCAGAATAAGAACGATGGCAGCGATGCCCAGCACAACCAGCCGGACGCCCGACCGGCGCGCATCAGAAACGGAGATAGAATTGTCCGGCATTGCCCTTCCTCTGATCCAACCCTTCTGGTCCAAAAACGGACTGAACCTCAAGCAGGGTCCAGCCTGACGCGCTCAGGCGCTGGGCGATTTCTGCTTTGGCCTGACCCTTATCGCAGTTCGAGACTTGAATAACCCCGTAATGCAAACGCAGAGGGTTGTCCTTTTTCGCCTTGTAATCCGCATAGCAATCCGCCGCAGACGCGGCAGAGCCAAGCGATATCAGGGCCACAAAGGTCAGAGAAGAGAGGATCTGTTTCATAGGCCGCATCCTGCGCATGAGTTGCTGCGATATTCAATAACCTAAGAGGTTTGCGGGATCTGATATCCGATAACACCGGGCCGTTATTGCTTGGCAGGAACGGCTGCCCCCAGTGTCAGGGCAATCAGGACGCGGTCTGTCACATGGTCGCCCAAACAATCAGAAGGACACGCCTCATGCATAAGAAATTCATCGCTTTGATCATTGCGACCGCGGTTGCCATTACCGGCGTTTCGGCCTCTCAGGCGCGGGCAGCGGATGCCAAGGACATTCTGGGTGGTCTGGCGGCTATCGCGATCATCGGGGCCGGAGTTCATTATTATAATAAGGAAAAGGATAGGAACCGGGCGGCACGCCATCAAACGTATACTCCGAAACCTTACAAGCCCCAGCCGGTGCGCCCATTGCCGCCGCGCGTAGCCCGGTACGATCTGCCCCAGCGCTGCTTGCGTACGTATAACAGCTATTCACAGGACCATTTGTTGCTTGGTCCGAAGTGCCTCAAGAAACACTACAAACATGCCAATAGCCTGCCCCAAGAGTGCAAGGTTGGTTTCTGGAATGGCAAAAAGGTCAAGCGGGCATACGAACCTGCGTGCCTGCGCCAGAAAGGATACCGCGTCGTTTACCAGTAACATCGGTTGAGCAGGAGCGGTGCCAAAGAAGTGCCGCGTTGGAGAGGGCAGTGTGGGCTGCCCTCTCTTTTTACTTGCGGTGCTGCGTGAAACGCGGTTTTCCGATGGCATGACAAAGCCAGATTTCGAACTTGAGCAAGCGCTGCTGGAGCGGGGCCATATCCGTATCGCCGGAGTGGATGAGGTCGGGCGCGGCCCTTTGGCCGGACCGGTTGTTGCCGCCGCCGTGATTCTGAACGCAAAGGATATTCCCGAGGGGTTGAATGACTCTAAGAAGCTAACTGCAAAACGTCGGGCTGCACTGGAGGCAGAGATTCGCGCCAGCGCCGAGTTTGCTGTCGCAGAGGCCACGGTTGCCGAGATTGATGAGATCAACATCCTGAGGGCCTCGCATCTGGCGATGCTGCGCGCGGTCGAGGCACTGACACCGGCCCCCGATTTTCTGCTGATCGACGGAAATATGATTCCGCGTGGTATGAAGATCCCGTCGCAGGCTGTTGTAAAGGGCGATGCTCGTTCGGTGTCGATTGCGGCCGCTTCAATCCTTGCGAAAAACTGGCGCGATCAGGTGATGGTGGATTTGGCGCAACAGCATCCGGGTTATGGATGGGAAACCAACGCCGGTTATCCGTCAAAACAACACAAAGAAGCGCTGCAAAATCTTGGCGTGACCCCACACCATAGACGTTCGTTCAAGCCGGTGCACAATATCTTGTATCAAGAGTAAATCGTAAGTCGCTGATTCAAAAAAGAAATTGACGGCGAATCGTCTTTGACTCATCCTTGTCTCAACCAAATGAGCGCAAAAGCGCCGTGGATACTTGAGGCAGTGATATGACAACGACCACCAAAAAGGGCGCAAAAGCGCTCCCTTTAAACACGATTCTATCCGGGGACTGCATCGATGTGATGAACAGTCTCCCCGAGGCGTCGGTTGACCTGATTTTTGCGGATCCGCCCTATAATCTGCAGTTGAAAGGCCAGTTGCACCGCCCGGATAACTCTCAGGTGGATGCGGTTGATGATCACTGGGATCAGTTTTCCAGCTTTGGGGCTTATGACCAGTTCACCCGCGAATGGCTGAAGGCGGCGCACCGACTGCTGAAGCCCAACGGCGCGATCTGGGTTATTGGGTCTTATCACAACATTTTCCGTGTGGGTTCGGCCCTGCAGGACGCGGGGTACTGGATTTTGAACGACGTTGTATGGCGCAAGTCGAACCCGATGCCGAATTTCCGGGGTAAACGCTTTACCAACGCGCATGAGACGATGATCTGGGCCAGCAAGCGCGAAGGTGCAAAATACACCTTCAACTATGAAGCTTTGAAAGCGCTGAACGAAGGCGTGCAAATGCGCAGTGACTGGGTGCTGCCGATCTGCACCGGGCATGAGCGTCTGAAGGATGAAAACGGCGACAAAGCGCATCCAACACAAAAGCCAGAGTCCTTGTTGCACCGCGTATTGATTGGCTCGACCAATCCGGGCGATGTGATTTTGGATCCGTTCTTTGGCACAGGTACAACCGGTGCAGTCGCCAAAATGCTAGGTCGCGAGTTCATCGGTATCGAGCGCGAGGAAAGCTATCGCAAAGTGGCCGAGAAACGCATCGCCAAGGTGCGCAAGTTCGACCGCGAGGCGCTGGAAGTCAGCGCCAGCAAACGTGCCGAACCGCGCGTACCCTTTGGCCAACTGGTCGAACGTGGGATGCTGAGACCCGGCGAAGAGCTGTATTCCATGAACCAGCGCCACAAGGCCAAAGTGCGCGCCGATGGCACGCTGGTCGGTCAAAACGTCAAAGGCTCGATCCATCAGGTTGGCGCGCATCTGGAAAACGCCCCTTCCTGCAACGGCTGGACATACTGGTGCTTCAAGCGTGATGGAAAAACCGTACCCATCGACGTTCTGCGTCAGCAGATCCGGGCCGAGATGAACTGATTTCAAGAACACCGCCGGTGCCTGTGGCCTGACACTAGGCACTAAGCCTTGCCCCGCCGATCCTACGGCGGGGTCTTTTGTTTTGGCATCAACAGTGATTGCATGACAATGACCCTGACACTGCAAGAAAGATCACGGCCATGACCGAGACGACCGCGCAGCCCCGCCGCAGCCTGTTTTTTACACAGCCTGATACATACGATCTGGATAACAAATATACCGAGGCCGCGTTAGAACGGCATAAGCGCGAAGGGTTGGAACTGGCCGTGCGTGCCCGTTGGGTGGCGATGGCGCTGACTGGCGTTCTTCTGATTTTCCTGAACCCGCAGTGGGAGGTGCTTTGGTATCACTTCATCCTGCTTTTGATCTGCGCGAACGGTTGGCTGATCCGTCGGGCCGGTCGCGTTGGGCAATCCCGTGCCGAGCTGTTTTTGATCTTCGTCGATCTGCTGATCATGACGCTTGGAATGATCGTACCTAACCCGTTCAGCGATGATGTCCGGCCGCTGGCGATGCAATATCGGTTCGATAACTTCCAATATTTCTTCATCATTCTCGCTGCTGGGACTCTGGCCTATTCTTGGCGCACGGTGATTGCCATCGGCTCCTGGACCGCGATGATGTGGACGGCGGGCTGGATCATTGCCTGGTGGGTGGCGACACCCATTCCGGGGATCAGCGAAAAGGTTGCAACGGCATTGCAGGGCTATCCGGACGTTGCCGAATTGTTGGACCCCAACAGCTTCATGGCCCCGCAGCGTATCCAGCAGGTCATCGTTTTTGTCATGGTTGCAGTGACATTGGGTATCTCGATGCGGCGACTGAACCAGCTGCTGATGAGCAACGCCGGTTTGGAACGGGAACGGGCCAATCTGTCGCGATATTTCTCACCCAACGTGGTGGATGAACTCAGCCAGAATGACGAACCGCTGAAACAGGTCCGTAAAGAGAATGTGGCGGTCTTGTTCATCGACATCGTGGGTTTCACAAAATACGCCGCTGGCCGTGATCCTTATGAGGTCATCGAGGTGCTGCGGGGCTTCCACGCCCGAATGGAGACCGAGGTGTTCCGGCACCACGGAACCCTGGACAAGTATCTGGGTGACGGGCTGATGGCGACCTTTGGCACGCCGGTGCCGACGCCCTTGGATGCAAGCAATGCGCTGGGCTGCGCGCGCGCGATGGTGAAGGTGATCGACCGCTGGAATCTGGATCGTCGGCGTGCGGGAGAATCCGAAATCCAAGTTGGTATTGGGGTGCACTATGGCTCGGTCGTTTTGGGGGACATCGGCGCCAACCGGCTGGAGTTCGCAGTGATCGGTGATGCGGTTAATGTGGCGGCCAAGCTGGAAGCGCTGACGCGCGAGTTTCAGGCAAACATAGTTGTCAGCGATGCTGTGCGGGAACGGGTAGCCGAAGAAAATCCCACTGTGCCAGATGCGATGGAAGGTTTCACTGCACATCGCGATCAATCTGTCCGCGGGGTAGAGGCTCCGATGAATATCTGGGTGATGAAGAACTGAAACCCTCCCGCCCATCAGAACAGCATCGAAGATGCCGTGCTGACAGTTGGGCCAGACAGCGCGCAGACGCGCGCTGCGGTCACGCTTTGGGCATCTGGTTCATAGCCTTGTTATAAGGGTGCCAATCCGTAATTTCGGGATAGTAGTGACGTCTCCATTCCCGAACACGCGGGTTCATCACCCGCCGCCAAAGCGGAGGGATCATCGCCGCAACGGTCATCACCGGATAGCCATACGGCAATTGTGGGGCTGAGTCTGGTCTGTGATGTTGCAACAGGGGAAACCGACGGTTGGGTTTGTAGTGATGGTCGGAATGGCGCTGCAGATTGATCAGCAACCAATTTGACGCTTTATGCGCCGCATTCCAGGAATGACGCGGCAAGACGTGTTCGTACCGACCGTCGCCCAGGTATTTACGAGTTAGGCCGTAGTGTTCGACGTAGTTGACCAGCTCAAGCTGCCAGATTGCGACACCGGCTTGCAGCAGGAACAGGGCCAAACCAGCCCACCCTCCGATCAGCGCAGCCAGCGCCAGCATCGCGCCTTGCAGGGCCCAGTATCGCCAAAACGGGTTGGAACGATCCGTCCATGGCCGGTCTTTACGGGCCAACTTGTCGCGTTCGGCGTTGAAGGCTGACAAAAAGCATTGCCACAGAACGCGGGGATAAAAGCGGTGGAACCCTTCGTTGTACCGGGCCGTCACCGGATCGCGCGGTGTGCCCACGTAACGGTGATGGACCAGCAGATGTTCGGACCGGAAATGAGAATACAGCACCATGGCCAAAAGGATGTCACCCAGCCACCGTTCGCCCCGGCTTTTCTGGTGCATAAGCTCGTGGCTGTAGTTGATCCCGATTGTACCGGACAGGACGCCCATACCGAAAAACAGACCGATTTTTGCGGGCGTCGACAGGTGGTTGGTGTGGGTTGCATACCAGATCAAACCAAACAGCGTCAGGAATTGAAGCGGCACCCAGAGCTTGGTCAGCAGGATGTACCAGTGCAACACATCATCAGATGTCTCCGGATCTGCATTCTGCTCGTTCAGGCCGGTGATCCGGTCCAGAACCGCAAACGCCCACCAAGTCGAAAGAGGGATCAACAGGACCCACCAGCCTCCGGCAATTGCGGTGAACCAGATTAGCGGGATCAATAGCAGAGACACCCAGAAAGGGGATGCGGACTGCCAGCGGGACAGTGTGCCTGTTGCGATCATCTTCTCTGCTCCGACTTTTTCGAACATAACCTAGCCGCGACCCAATGGATTGCACAGCGGTCTTATTGTTGTCTCCACAGATCATAGGCTTTGCGCATCACCGTGGGCAGATCGCTGGGCTTGAAACTATGCTTGTCCAACACTGTCAGGTGCTCGGGGACGTTGTCATCTTCGATATCGGCGGCCCAAACCCTGAGTATCAAATGGAAATGCGTGAAGGTATGGCGAACTTCAGCCGGCAGGATCGCCCAATCTGCCGGGAACGGGGCGCTTTCGGCTGGCGCATCGTTCCACTCTGATCCGGGCCAGCCCAGCATTCCGCCCAGAAGGCCCTTATCCGGCCGACGCTCCAAAACCATGGCCCCGTCTGCCTTACGCGCAATATAGACGTGGCCATAACGGGTGGGTTTGGGCCTTTTCGGCGTTTTTCGGGGAAGGTCGGCCTGGGTTCCTGCGATGCGGGCCTGACAGGGGTCACGCAACGGACATATGCCGCAGGCCGGAGATTTCGGCGTGCAGATCGTGGCCCCCAAATCCATAACAGCCTGAGCATAATCCCCGGGTCGGGTGGGCGGCGTCAGAGCCTCGGCCTTTTCTTTCAGCAAAGGTTTGGACCCTGGCAAAGGATCGTGAATGTCATAAAATCGGGCCATGACCCGTTCGACATTGCCATCCAGCACTGTTTCGGGCTGATCAAATGCAATGGCCGAGATCGCAGCGGCGGTATACGGGCCAATGCCGGGAAGTTTCAGTAGCGCCTCATAGGTGTCAGGAAACCGGCCATCGTGATCTTGCGCCACAGCACGGGCGCATTTCAGCAGGTTGCGGGCACGGGCATAATACCCAAGCCCAGCCCATTCCCCCATCACCTGTTCATCCGGCGCAGCGGCAAGCGCTTGAACCGTTGGCCAGCGGGTTGTGAAACGCAGGAAATAGTCCCGCACTGCCGCCACGGTGGTTTGCTGCAACATCACTTCGGATAGCCAGACCCGATAGGGGTCAGGGCGCACCCCGGCGGCCCGATCCGCAGGGCTGACGCGCCATGGCATGTCGCGCGCGTGGCGGTCATACCACTCTAAAAGCGGGGTGCTGACGGTGAATTCAGGGGAATCACGCAAGTTTTATTCATCTCCTTGTCGGGTTTCGCTGGCACCCGATGGTCTGCCTATTACAATAGCGGTGTAGGAGTGGGAAACCAGATGCAACGCAGACGTTCCTCGACCCGCGGGTTCAAACGCACCGCGTCTTTGCTGAACGATCAGATCCGGCGCGCCGGTGAAAGCCGGGGCTTTGCCGTGTCGCGGTTGTTGACCCATTGGGCCGAGATTGTGGGTCAGGACACCGCTGCCATCGCGCGCCCTGTCAATGTGGGCTATGGTAAGGGTGGTTTCGGCGCGACCCTGACCGTGCTGACCACCGGCCCGCACGCACCGATGCTGGAAATGCAGAAGGAACAACTGCGCGGTAAGGTCAACGCGGTTTACGGATACAACGCCATCAGCCGCATCCGCATCACCCAGACCGCCCCGACCGGATTTGCCGAGGGGCAAGCCAGTTTCGACCACAAGCCGAAGCAGGCAAAACCCCAGATTGCACCTGACGTTGCCGCAGAAGCAGACAAAGTGTCACGCGACGTGAATGATGAAGATTTGCGCGCGGCTCTTGAACGTCTTGCATGCAACGTTTTATCCAAACAGAAACGCTGAGAAAGGGCTGAGAATGAGCCGTATTGCAACCGTAATCTGTGCGGCCGTCGCCGTCGCCGCTGGCGGCTATTGGCTGTCGCTGTCAAATTCCAATTCGTCCAACCTGTTGGTGGGCACT
The DNA here is from genome assembly GCF_013034525.1 of Ruegeria sp. HKCCA5929. Classification (NCBI taxonomy): domain Bacteria; kingdom Pseudomonadati; phylum Pseudomonadota; class Alphaproteobacteria; order Rhodobacterales; family Roseobacteraceae; genus Ruegeria; species Ruegeria sp. HKCCA5929. The sequence goes on along the minus strand of NZ_WQGE01000002.1, from coordinate 431,059 downwards.
GCCGAGGCGCAGGAGGCGGATATTGATACCTCGACCATCATCGAAATGGTGCAGGGTGCCGAAGACGCACCGGTCGAGATCATCGAATATGCCTCTTACACCTGCCCGCATTGTGCGAATTTTCATCAGGGCGCGTATAAGCAACTCAAGAAAGACTTTATCGATACAGGAAAGGTCAAATTCACCTATCGTGAGGTGTATTTTGACCGTTACGGTTTGTGGGCGTCGATGGTTGCGCGTTGCGCGGGACCAGAGAAGTTTTTTGGCCTCACCGACGTGATCTACGAGAAGCAGTCCGAGTGGACACGCGCGGGCGGTCCGGCTGAGATCGTTGACGAGCTGCGCAAGATCGGTCGTTTGGCCGGGATCGACGGCGATCAGCTTGAAGCGTGCCTGCAAGACGGCACCAAAGCGCGTACGCTTGCTGCATGGTATCAGGAAAACGCTGAGCGCGACGGCATTCAGTCGACGCCGTCCTTCATTGTGAACGGCAAGAAGGTCGACAATCAATCCTACGCGGATTTTAAGAAGCTGATCGAAGCCGAGCTTGGCAGCTGATCTTCTTCCGGTCGACCCCAATGGGGTCGGCCGAACCTACTTAGGTGACGGGGCTACGGTTAGCAGCATTTCCTTCACCTTTTCGCCTTCTGGTATCTGCAGCCGGACCGGCAGCGTGATCACTTTGCTACGGAAAGCACGGGGCAGGCGCACAGCGTCTTTTTCGGTCGTAATCATCTGAGCCCCTAACATACGTGCTTCGTTTTCCAGCCGGGTCATCAAGGCCTGGGTCAGGGGCTGGTGATCGTCCAATGCTTCGGCCCGCACCAGCTCGACACCCAGACGGCGCAGGGTCTGAAAGAATTTTTCGGGATAGCCGATACCTGCAAAGGCCAGTGCGCGCGTCCCTGTCCAATCCATACCGGTCTGCAAAGGTTCAATGACTCCGGCGACATGCGGAACGGTCACTTGTGTGCTCCATTGCGAAGAAAACGCCTTCTGCGCGGCCTTATCGCCTAGTGACAGCACCAGATCGGCGCGTTGCAAGCCAACGTTCACAGGTTCGCGCAAAGGACCGGCGGGCAAGCAAAGCCCGTTTCCAAATCCGCGTTGGGCATCGACAACGATGATGGAAAAATCTTTGGCGACCGAAGGGTTTTGAAACCCATCGTCCAGCACGATCACCGTCGCGCCCGCAGCCGCAGCCGCCCGAGCACCAGCAGCCCGGTCCTTGGCGACCCAAACCTCACCAAACATTGCTAGCAACAGCGGCTCATCTCCGACCTCGGCGGCGGTGTGTTTGGCAGGATCGACCAGCACCGGGCCTTCCAGCGACCCCCCATGCCCACGCGTGACGACATGTGGCTCGTGCCATGCATTTCTAAGCTGTTCGAGGGTCCAGATCACCGTAGGTGTCTTGCCAGTCCCACCGGCATTGAGGTTGCCGATACAGATCACCGGCACGCCCGGCTGTTCACCGACCTTTGAAGCGACCCTGCGGGCCGTGGCAGCGGCATAAAGATGACCGAACGGTGCAAGCAGACGCGCCCTGATGTCCAGATGATCCGGCGCGGTGCTCCAGAAATCAGGCGCCCGCATGTTCTGCACTCCGCTGATCCAGAATATCCTGCACCATTTCGATCAGGGCATCTGCTTGTGGTGCGCCTTCGGTTATCATCTGCCATCCCGCCAATGCCATGCCTGCCGCAAGATCCGGTGCAAGAAGTTCGATCAGAGCATCCCCCAGTTCGGTTGCTGTCTTGACCTGTTTGGCAGCACCAGCCTGCCGCAGCTGAGAATACAAAGCGTCGTGGCGATGAACAAACGGCCCGTAAATTATAGCAGATCCCAATGCAATCGACTCAGAGGGATCACGACCGCCCGCGCCGCGCTCCAGCGAACTGGCCATAAAAGTGACGGCGGACACGCGACACCACAGGCCCAGGTTTTCTGGGTCCGATGTCAGTATTACCTGCGTGGTATCTTCAATCTCTTCTCCGGCGTCCCAATTGACGCAGCGTAGGTCCATAGTTTCAAGCCGCCGTTTCAGCGGCCCGACCTCTAGTTCATCAGCCACGTGCAACACAAGGACAAGCCGGTGCAGCATGCGAAGGGCCTGCCGGTGTGCCGTCAGAACTGAGATAAATTCTTTGTCTTGAACCCAGGCTGCCAGCCAGACGGGTCGCCCGGCAAGGGTGTGATTGGTTTCAATCAGCTCGTCTTCGGGCCATGGCCTGGGGTTGGGGCTGATGCGCAGGGGGGGCGATTCATGGACTTTGGCGGATGGAATGCCCAGTCGGCGGATCTGGCGCGCTGTTTCTGGCGATGCAGTCATGACGTGTTGAAAACAGTCAAACGTGGCCCGCGTGATATCCGGCAACCAGCGTGCGCTTCGGGGTAAGGTAACGCTGAACTGAGCATCGAACAGTACAAGCGGGATGTTGTGTTCATCGGCTCGGGTCAGAATGTTCGGCATCAGATCACCGCCCACCCAAAGCCCCATAGACGGACGCCAGTGATCCAGGAAGCCACGCACAGCACCGCTTTGGTCCTGAGGCAGGTTGACCAGCGGGAAATCATGTTGCGGCCAGCTGTCCAAATCTACGTCAGGCGGCGTTGTCAGGACGAAGTTCAGATCGGATCGAACTTGCAGCATCCGGTGGCAAAAATCGTTCACCGCGCGCAAACGACCCGGAGTGGCCACATGGACCCAGAGAAGCTCGCCTTCGGGACGTGGCAGGTCGGTATGTTGCCCGACGCTGTTGCGCATTCCCCATGACAGAACCCGGTAGGCCGCAAGGCTCAAAGATCGCGGTTTGCTCATGCTCCGATCCCGGGTCCGGTTGGATCCAGCCGTTTTGACAGCTCTTCGTGAAGCGTCGCATTCGCAGCGATAACACCGTTCAGCCTGGGGTGGGCATTGTTGAACACCAAGGGCTGCCCCGCCCGATCGGAACAGATACCGCCTGCCTCGCGGATGATCAGATCACCGGCGGCGATGTCCCATTCCCAGCTGGGGCGCAGTGTCAGCATCGCGTCGAACCGTCCCTGCGCGACCAGAGCCATGCGATAGGCCAGCGACGGTCGATAGGCGCGTTCGAAATGGGGCACATGCCCATCGCGCCAATGCCGTGTATCGAGATTTGGTTTGGCAGCCAGAATTTCCGAGCGCTGCAAGTCTGCAATAGCCGAAATGGTGATCGTCTCACCATTCAGCGTAGCGCCCTTTCCTTGGGCGGCGGCATAGAGCAGATCCCGCATTGGAAGGTAAACCACAGCAGCCGTCACCCGACCTTCATCGGCGACGGCAATGGAATGCGCCCAAGTACGTGCGCCTTCGGCAAAGCTGCGGGTGCCGTCAATCGGATCGATGATAAAGGCACTGCGGCACTCCAGCCGTTCTGCCGTATCCTCAGATTCTTCGCTCAACCAACCGTATCCCGGCCGTGCGGCGCGCAACTGCTCCTCGAGCATTGCATTCACGGCCAGATCGGCCTCGGTCACCGGACCGGCGCCATCGGGTTTATCCCAGCGCTGCGCCTGCGTCCCGGAATACCGTGTGGCGATCTTGCCGGCCTCAAGCGCTGCGTCAATCAGCAGGGACAGGTCAGTTGCCGGCAAGTGTCATTCCTTCGATCAGCAACGACGGAACCACGCGCGACAGATATGGACGGGCGTCATTGGCCGGAACAATCCGGCGCAGCATGTCGCGCAGATTACCTGCGATGGTGCATTCATTGACCGGATGCGTGATTTCGCCGTTTTCCACCCAGAACCCAGAGGCCCCACGGGAATAGTCACCGGTGTTGGGGTTGATCGTCGATCCGATCATGGACGTGACCAACAAGCCGGTGCCCATATCCCGCAACAGATCAGCGCGGCTTTGTTCGCCCTGCGTCAGGCTGAGGTTCCAGTTGCTGGGCGACGGCGGGCCGGACACGCCGCGCGCGGCGTTACCTGTCGACACCATGTCTAGTTTTCGGGCGCTGGACAGGTCCAGCGTCCAACCAGTGAGGACACCGTTTTCTACAATCGCTCGACGCTGTGTCGGCAAGCCCTCGGCATCAAAAGGGCGCGAGCCCGAGATCCGCGGGCGATGGGGGTCTTCGATGATGGACAGGTGCGCGGGCAAAACCTCTTGACCCAGACAATCCTTCAGCCAGGACGCACCCCGCGCAATAGCCGCGCCATTACTGGCGGCCAGCAGATGGCCGATAAGAGACGACGAGATGCGTTCATCAAACAACACTGGGAAACTGCCGGTTTCGGGCTTGCGTGCGCCAACCTGTTGCACGGCGCGTTCGCCTGCCGTGCGCCCGATTTCGTCGGCGCTGCGCAGGTCGGACTGAAACGTCCGGCTGTCGCCGTCGTAATCCCGTTCCATCCCGGTGCCTTCGCCCGAAATCGCAACGCAAGACACAGATCGGCTGCTGCGTTCGTATCCGCCGGTAAACCCATTTGTGGCGGCCAGATGCACGCGGTGGGTTCCATAGCTTGCCGCCGCATCTGAGACCTGAGTGACACTCGGCACAGCCATTGCTGCGGCTTCGGCTGTCAGAGCATCCTGCATCAGGGTTTCGGCGGATGGGGCGGGGGTTGGGTCCAGCATCTCAAGCGATTGCACATCCCAATCAATTACCAATTGGTCACTTTCTGCCAGCCCGGAAAAGGGATCTTCAGGGGCTTCTTTGGCCATGGCCACAGCGCGTTCAGCCATTGCGTGCAGGGTTTCCGGGCGGCTGTCGGAACTGGATACGATGGCAGACCGTTTGCCCAGAAAAACCCGCAGCCCCAGATCTGTGCCTTCCGAGCGTTCCGCATGTTCCAGTGCGCCGCTGCGCACCTCAACCGCGACCGAGGAGCCGTCAAGCACGATGGCATCTGCTGCCTCCGCGCCTGCCTTGCGGGCCACATCAAGCAATTGCTGGCTGATTTCTTCTGGTGTGCGGGTCATGTGGCCTCCGGATTTATGTCCAACGACCTAGCCTTGGACCGCCCGTGTCGCAAGACCCGTGACCGGATTGTGTGATGAGGATTTTGAAGAACCCACCCGGTTACAGTGATTTTGGGTGGAAAACGTAAGAAAGGGCTGCAAGGTATGCAGCCCTTTTCCCAACTTTACTTAAGGCGCTGACCATTTGCCAGAATCTGGCCATCTTCGGTAAATTCGATGGTCGAGTTCAGTGTGTCGGGTTGTTCGCCCGGAACTGCCATCAGACCCATCATCATCCGGGCGCCCAAGGCGTCATTGTCCGAAATGATGCCCATGCCGATCAGGGTGTCGATCAACTGGTTGGCGCCGACAAGCTGAAGGTTCGCAACGCCGCTTGGGCTGGGCAGACCGTCAAATTCTTCGGTGTTCGAATTGTCGAACGCGAAATCGCCATCACCTGTCAGTTTCGCACCGACCAAAGACACCAGAAGCTCGTTGATTTTCAGAGAATGCAGCTCTCCCGGAGCTTCGTCTGACTCGATGTCGATTTCCGGATCAAAAATGTTCATCAGAACCTTTGCCGTTCCGGTTGCATCCAGGGCAATCGTTGCCGGATCACGCGGCAGCGCACCTGCGGGGTCGAAAATGCTCCAAAGCACGTCTGACATCGTGAAATCGGTCAGATTGAATCCCAACCCAAACGGCTGAACCTCGTCCGATTGCTGAACCGGGAACTCAAAGTTGAGCCCGGCCTTGGCCATTGAGATCTCAATCGGGAAGGGCAGGTCTGCGGTCGTCACCGCAAGTTTCGTGCTGTTTTGGTCGATATCATAGACCAGTTTCTCAGAGTCGATGGTGGCGGCAAAGCGTCCGCCTTCCGACGTACTGTTCATCGAGAACGCCTGACCTTCGCTGGTGCCGCTCAGGTCGGTGCTGCCCGAAGCGTAGGTAAAGATGCCGTCGAAGGCAAAACCGGCTTCGTAGAAAGATTGTGGGTCCGAAAGGTCAATGTCTTTCGGAAACACGTTTTCGCCCTCGAACGCCAGTTGGTCCAGCTGACCATTGATCAAACCGGTTTCGCCACTTTCAGGATCCTGAAAGTTCATGTTGTAGGTCAGGCTGGCTGCGTTGAACGTCTGGGTGAGATCGCGGTTTTCACCGATTTGCATGCGTGAGCTGCCTGTCAGGTCACTTGCTTCAACCGCCAGGTTAAAGACATCATCCGGGACCGCTTCGCCCTCGACCTCGATCGACTCCAATACTACACCCAGCGTATCGGCGGCGTAGTCATAGGTCATGTCTTCGGGAGAGCCCGAAACCACCATGTTCAACTGTTTGTGAGTGTAGTTCACAGTCGCCGAAAAGTCGCCTTCCTCAGCCTGACCCGTGACGACCATTGGAAAGCTTTCCGGCACACCGACAGTCACGGTTCCATCGCCGTTTTCCGTCAGCGTCATCTCTGGCATGACCATTTGGAATTGCCCGTCTTCTTCGGGCAGTGCCAATGAAAGTGTCATGTTCGAAATGGTAGTTACGCCACCCGCCGAGCTTTCGTCGCCCGTGACGGTGTATCCCATCGAGGTGAAATAGCCTTGCCAATTGGCCCAGACATCATCAGCCGTCAGGTCGGCAAACGCACCCTGAGTGGCAAAGGCATAGGCCAAAGCTGCACCGCAACTGCGGCGTAAGAAAACGGACATAAGGTAACCCTTCTTGATCAATTTGTGGCGCATGGTCGGGTTTGTGGCGGGTATCGTCAAGGGGGCAAGGGCTGGACCCTTTCCCCGTTTCCGCGCTACGGCTGTAGCCGACAGCAATTGCAGCGCGCGAGGAGGGGCAGATGCAGGGTAAAACGGTACTCATTACAGGGGCCAGCCGGGGAATCGGGGCCGAAGCGGGGCGCGTTTTTGCCGCGGCCGGGGCAAATGTCGTCTTGGTGGCGCGCAGCCACGACCAGATCGACGCTTTGGCTGCTGCGCTGGGCGATCAGGCCATCGCGTTGGCGTGTGATGTCAGCGAATTTGCGCAGGTCGAACAGGCTGTGGCCACGTGCGTGGATCATTTCGGTGGGTTGGATGTTTTAATTGGTAATGCCGGTGTGATCGATCCGATCTTTCATCTCTCGAACGCGGATGTAGAGGCTTGGAGCAAGGCGATCGACATCAATCTTAAAGGTGTCTTTTACGGAATGCGCGCCGCGCTGCCGATCATGCGGGCCGCTGGCGGAGGAAGCATTCTGACCATCTCGTCCGGGGCGGCATCAAACCCGGTTGAAGCTTGGAGCCACTACTGCGCCTCCAAGGCCGGGGCAAAAATGCTGACGGAATGTCTACATCTGGAAGAGGCCCATAACGGCATTCGCGCTATGGGCTTGTCACCGGGAACCGTGGCCACGGATATGCAGCGGTCGATCAAGGCCAGCGGCATCAATCCGGTCAGTCAACTGGATTGGGATGTGCACATCCCCGCAGACTGGCCCGCGCGGGCGCTGCTCTGGATGTGTTCCGATGAAGCGAATGAGTTTTTGGGCACCGAAATCTCGCTGCGGTTGGAAGAGATCCGCAAACGGGTTGGGCTGATATGATCGATCTGACCAAAGAGGATGGTCTTTGGATCGCCAAGATCAACAACCCGGACAAAGCCAACGCTCTGACCGGGGCGATGCTGGCGGAACTGGCTGAGATCGCCGAAGCTGCGACCGAGGCAAAGGCGTTGATCCTGACAGGTGCAGGCAAGGTGTTCAGTGCTGGTGCCGATCTTGATGAGGCGCGCGCCGGTCTGGCCACGTCGGATGTCTGGGAGCGTCTGTCTGGCGCCATTGCCGCGCTGCCCTGCCTGACCGTTGCAGCGTTGAACGGAACCCTGGCCGGTGGGGCCAACGGGATGGCCCTGGCCTGCGATCTGCGTATCGCGGTGCCCTCGGCCAAATTCTTCTATCCTGTGATGAAACTGGGATTTCTGCCGCAACCCTCCGATCCCAAAAGGCTGACAGCTTTGGTTGGACCGGCGCGCGCAAAGCTGATTCTGATGGCGGGTCAAAAGATCACTGCACAAGAGGCTTATGCGTTTGGATTGGTAGACCGGATTGTCGAGCCTGATCACCTGATGCAAACCGCACGCGATCTGGTGGCCGATAGCGTCAACGCCGACCCGAAGATTGCCGCCGGAATCGCAAGGTTGTGTTCATGAGGATCTCTGCCCTGCGTCTGCGGGTCGATGATCCGCGCCAGTTGGCGGCCTTTTATCGAGACATTTTGGGCATGTCCGTCAGGGAAGAAGGCGCAATCGTTCGTGTAGGTTATGCGGGCGAGGATGCAGACCTTCTGTTGCTGCCCGACGGCGGTGGATACACGCATGACCGGGGCCAGCGTTATTGGAAAATCGGCATAACCGTACCGGATGTTGATCTTGCTGCGACCCATCTGCGCGCGCGGGATGTTCCGGTAAGCGATCCGAACCAGTTCCTGGATATCGGCTACATGTGTCATCTGGCCGACCCTGAAGGCTTTGTCATCGAGCTGCTGCAACATGATTTCGAAGGCAACCGGCCTTTGCACGCTGCTGATCCCAATGCGCCGTTCGCGCAGGCGCGGATCGGTCAGATCACTTTGCGGACCGGGGATATCGCGGCTGAAGATACATTCTGGCGCGGGCAGGGCATGTCGTTGCTATCGATGCAAGAGGTTGCTCCTTACGGCTTTGACCTGCATTTCTATGCTTTCACGCAGGAAACGCCTCCGAACACTGATCTGTGGTCGGTTGAAAACCGGGAATGGCTGTGGAAACGGCCCTATACAACGCTGGAATTTCAGCACGTTGCGGGGGCTCAGTTTGCGCCTGTGCCAGATTATCAGGGCATTGAAATCGAAGGCGTGCCTGAACCTCTGACTGACGCCTTTGGTGATCCGATCCTGCCGGGTTGATCACCGTCCGCGCCGTTTGCCTGGAACCTTTGACCGAAAGCCGGGTGGGCGTTTGCGAACCCAGTTCAGGAACTTTTCCAACCTTGGATGCGCGCGCAGGGCTTCGATTGTGTTGAAATTGCGTGCCAGTTCGGCCTCGGTCAGGGTGGCATGGACTTCTTTATGGCAGATCTGATGCAAAAGAACGGTTGGTCCGCCCTTGCCTCCTTTGAGTTTTGGGATCAGATGATGCAGGCTGCCGCCTCCGTCGGGGATCGGGCGGTCGCAGAGCGGGCAGATCGGATCGCTGTTCGTCATGATGGTTGGAAACTTGCGCCTGAAAGCGGCGAAGGCAAGAGGGTGTGAATGGCGCAGGCAGTGGTGATCGGAGCAGGTCCCGCCGGGTTGATGGCCGCTGAACAACTGGCCGCTGCAGGGTATTCCGTGCTGGTGGCCGAGGCCAAACCGTCAGTCGCGCGGAAGTTCCTGATGGCTGGAAAATCTGGACTGAACCTGACCAAAGATGAGCCGTTCGGTACCTTGATCCGCGCATACGGCGAGGCCGCGGATTGGTTGAATCCGATGATTTCTGCTTTCGATTCCGAGGCAGTACAGAGCTGGGCGCGTGACTTGGGTCAGCCCTTGTTTACGGGTTCAACAGGCCGGGTTTTTCCCGAGGTTATGAAAGCCTCGCCCCTGTTGCGGGCCTGGCTGGCCCGGTTAAGCGATGCAAAGGTTGAGGTCAAAACCCGCTGGCGCTGGACAGGTTGGGAAGGCGAGGCGCTGATATTTAACACACCCGACGGGCCGCGCAGTATTTCACCAGATGCCACCGTACTGGCGCTGGGTGGGGCAAGCTGGGCACGCCTTGGCTCGGACGGTCAGTGGTCAGAGGCTCTTGCAAGTAGAGGTGTGGCTCTGGCTCCTTTCGAGCCTGCGAATTCTGCCCTGTCCGTGGATTGGAGCGACCATATGCGGCCGCATTTTGGGGCCGCGTTGAAATCGGTCCGTTGGATAGCAGGCGATTCTGAAAGTCGCGGGGAAGCCGCAATTTCTGCAAAGGGGCTGGAGGGCGGCGGGTTGTATTCGCTCACCCCAGCCTTGCGTGCCGGACAGCCGTTGTTTGTGGATTTGGTGCCCGATCTGGATCAGCAAACCCTTGAGGCGCGCTATGGCGCGAAACGGTCGAAGGTTACACTGTCCCAATGGCTTAGAAAGTCGCTGAACCTGTCGCCTCAGAAGGTTGCGTTGTTTCATGAGATGGTGAAACGCAGCGGCACAGGTCAACCAGATCAGGTTGCAGTGTTAAAGAAACTGCCCATCCTGCACGCTGGTCTGCGCCCGATGGACGAAGCAATCTCGACGGCAGGGGGCGTAAAAAGGGCGTCATTGGATGACGGGCTGATGCTGACCGCGTTGCCGGGTGTGTTCTGCGCCGGAGAGATGTTGGACTGGGAGGCCCCGACAGGGGGCTATTTGCTGACAGCCTGCCTAGCTACGGGGCGTTGGGCTGGTCTGGCAGCCGCAGATTGGCTGGAAAAGACCCGGTAGTTCAACGTGATCGCGCCAGCATCGCAAGGCGGATCATGGCGCGTTCCACCAAGGCCATAGCGGGTGCCGTTTGACCTGCAGACCGAAGCGATAGATCCGTGTCGGTTAGAACCGTCAGAGCAGTTTCCAGCTTGGGTGCACCCCATCCCTGCGCCTGTCGCAGAATACGGTCCCGCCGCTTGCCATAAACCGGCGGGCGCAGCTTTCCGATACCCTGTGCCGCGCCGCCTGGATCCGAGGCGCAGGCATAAAGCGTGCGAAAATGGCGGGTGGCCCCAATGCACAATGTCACGCCATTTGTCCCTTGCGCCTGCAAGCGCCGGATCAATGGGCCGATCTCGCCCGCGCGGCCTTCGGCCACTACGTTCAAAACATCGTCCAAAGCAGCCTCGGTCGAGCGCGGGGCGCAAGCCTCGATGTCTTCGATGGTCAGCTCTGAACTGTCGCCGCGCTTGTAAAGCGAAAGTTTCTCAACGGTTTGGGCGAAATCGCCGGGGCTGAGGCTGACGGCCAGCTCGCTGATGGCAGACATGACATCGCGCGGTATATTCTTCAGGCCCGATTCGGTCAGAATCCGTTCCACCTCGGCGCGGGATGGCGGGTCGTCATAGATGCCTACCGCATAAGCCGCGGGATGTGCTTCGAACGCTTTGCGAATTTTCGAACTGGGTTTCAGCTGCCCGGCCGTGACGATGATCTGGGCGTCTCCGGGGGCCCAATCCTCAAGCGCGGCCAGTATCGAAGGTGCTGCGGTTTCGGTGGCCTCTTCGACAAATACCGCGCGGGGACCGGGAAAGAACCCAACGGCCTTGACGGCATCCAGCAACAACGCGGGATCGCCGCGCAGATCGCTGCCGGGCAGGCGTGTCAGGCGCATTTCCTCTTCGGCACCGGGGCCAAGCAAAGCTGTTAGAACCTGCTGACGCTTGAGCGCGACCCGCATCGCATCTGCGCCATAGATCAGCAATCCGGTCTTGTCCGCGTCCGGCTTGGAGAAATATCCGTCAGCCTCGCGCGGGCTCAGCTTCATGTGGCCAGATCCGGTGTTGCATTCAGTCGGTTCACGATCTGGCTCGACAGAATAACCATCAGGCGGTCTTTGGCGTCGCGCTCATCAGCCAGTGTGGAAACAGTTGAACCTGCGGCGGAGTAAGACACAAAGTCGGAGGCCGTGCCCGAGGCTACGATCTGTCCGGTTTCGTTGGACCGCAGCGTATACTGGGCCCGCCCGTCAATCGTGTACCGTTGCGTTTCATTCGTCGTGGTGATCGCGGCCCCACGCGTCACGGTCGTGACCCGCACGTCCAGTTTGTACGCGCTGACCGCACCGGCGCTGCGACCCAGTTGCTGTTCCAGATTCTGGACCAGAAGATAGCTGTCGACATTGTTCGGCTCGGACACAGCAACTTTGCCGTAGAGTTGCGAACCCGTTCCCCCGGGTGCGTAGACCGGTTGGAAGCCACAGGCCGCGCCAAGGAAACAGGCGGCCAGCGGCATCAGCAAAAGGGTCCTGCGGTTAAACAACGACATTCACGATCCGACCTGGAACTACGATCACTTTCTTGGGCGCGTTACCATCCAGCGCCTTTTGCACAGCTTCGGTGCTGAGCGCGATTTTTTCAACCTCGTCCTTGGCCAGATCCTTGGAGACGCTGATTTCCGCACGACGCTTGCCATTGATTTGAATCGGCAGGGTGACGGTGTCGTCGATCAGCATCGCCTCATCCGCGACGGGCCAGGTTGCGGTGGCCACCAGACCTTCGCCACCCAGCAGTTGCCAAAGCTCTTCAGACAGGTGCGGGGTCATCGGCGACATCAGTTGCGCAAGCGTTTTGGCTGCTTCGCGTTTGGCCGCGGTGCCAGCTTTGGACTTGGCCAGCGTGTTGGTGAAGGCATATAGCTTGGCGATCGATGCGTTGAAGCCAAAGGATTCGACGCCACCCGACACGTCGTGGATCGCCTTGTGCATTTCGCGCAGCAGGGCTTCGTCCTCGGCATTGGCCGGAACGTCCGAATCGGCGATTTCCGACGCGATGCGATGCACACGGCTGAGGTGCTTGAATGCAGCCTCAGCGCCCGATGCGGTCCATTCCACATCCCGCTCAGGTGGCGAATCGGACAGCACGAACCAGCGCGCGGTGTCGGCACCGAAGGCCGAGATGATGCTGACCGGGTCCACCACGTTCTTCTTGGATTTAGACATCTTGGCCGAAGGGATAATCTCGACCTCAGTGCCATCAGCCAGTTTGCCGTCATTCACATCCTCGGGCAGGTGATAGACCGGGCGGCCATTAGCGTCGCGAGTCTGGTAGATCTCATGCGTCACCATGCCTTGGGTGAACAGCGCGTCGAACGGTTCGATGGCTTTTTTCGGCAGGTGACCGGTTATGTTCATCGCGCGTGCAAAGAATCGGGAATAGAGCAAGTGCAGAATCGCGTGCTCGATGCCGCCGATATACTGATCGACATTCATCCAGTATTCAGCTTCGGCCAGATCGGTGGGCGTTTCGGCGCGCGGCGCAGTGAAACGAGCGAAATACCAAGACGAATCGACAAAGGTGTCCATCGTATCGGTTTCGCGCTTGGCCGGAGCCCCACATTTCGGGCAGGCACAGTCGCGCCACGTCGGGTGGCGGTCCAACGGGTTGCCCGGTTTGTCGAATGTCACATCGTCGGGCAGGCGGACTGGCAGGTTTTCTTTCTTCTCGGGCACCACACCGCAGCTGTCGCAGTGCACAACAGGAATCGGGCAGCCCCAATAGCGCTGGCGGCTGAGGCCCCAGTCACGCAGGCGGTATTTGGTGACGTCTTCGCCCCAACCGGCCTTTTCGGCGAAATCGACGGTCACGTTGATCGCCTCGTCGCCGGTGGCCTCGGTCAGGCCTGCGAAATGGTTCACCCAGCGGACTTTTTCGGTTTTCGGCGGAACGAACGCGATTTTGTCGACCGGCGTGTCATCTTCGAGGGCAAAGAACGTATCGACCACCGGCAGACCGTATTTGCGGCAGAAATCAAGATCGCGCTGGTCATGCGCCGGGCAGGCAAAGATTGCGCCGGTGCCGTAGTCCATCAGGATGAAGTTCGCGATCCAAACCGGCAGCTCCCAGTTTGGGTCCAGCGGGTGCTTGACGCGAATACCGGTGTCATAGCCCAGCTTTTCTGCCGTCTCGATGGCCTCTTCGGTGGTACCACCTTTGCGGCATTCGGCAACAAATTCAGCAACTTCTGGGTTTTCGGCCTCGAGCTGCTTGGCAATTGGATGATCCGGCGAGATACCAACAAAAGACGCGCCCAGCAGCGTATCGGGACGAGTCGTGTAAACCGTGATTGGGTCGCCACCATCGGTGCGTTCAAACCCGAATTGCAGGCCGCGCGACTTGCCGATCCAGTTTTCCTGCATCAGGCGCACTTTGGCGGGCCAGTTGTCCAATGTATCCAGCGCGTCGAGCAATTCTTCTGAATAGTCCGAAATCTTGAAGAACCATTGGGTCAGTTCGCGACGCTCGACCAACGCGCCCGAACGCCAACCGCGTCCGTTTTCCACCTGTTCATTGGCCAGAACGGTCATATCGACCGGGTCCCAGTTCACCACGGCGTTTTTGCGGTAAACCAGCCCGGCTTCGAGCATATCCAGGAACAACGCCTGCTGCTGGCCGTAATATTCCGGGTCACAGGTGGCAAATTCACGCGACCAGTCGATGGACAGGCCCAAAGGCTTCATCTGCCCGCGCATGTCGGCGATGTTGCCGTAAGTCCAGTCTTTGGGGTGGCCACCAATGGCCATCGCGGCGTTTTCCGCAGGCATCCCGAAGGCGTCCCAGCCCATCGGGTGCAGCACGTTATGTCCTGTCGCCAGCTTGTGACGCGCAATCACGTCACCCATGGTGTAGTTGCGCACATGCCCCATATGGATTCGGCCCGAGGGGTAGGGGAACATCTCAAGCACATAATACTTTGGCTTGTCCGCCTTGTGGTTGGCGGTGAAGATTCCGGCCTTGTCCCAGGCCTCTTGCCATTTTGCTTCGATTTCGTTGGCCGAGTAGCGCGACATCGTGCGGTCCTTCGTGAATGAAAACGCCGGGTAGGAACCCGGCGTGGTATTAGTGTGATTTTCGGCGGGTTGCTAGAACTTGTTGTCCGCGATGCGTAGCTGGCGGGCACGAGACAGAATCGCATCCTCGACTGCACGCGTCGTCGCCGCGCTGACCGGAGAGCCTCCGCTGGATTGCAGGGCAACTGACAATGACCGTGCCGCAAGGGCCGGGTCGCTGATGTGAACCGTGGCCCTATAAGAGCGTCCTCCACCCGGTGGTGTGCCGTAACCGGTTACGATCACTCCGGTAAATGGGTCGACCTCTTGAACAGGCAGGAAGTTCAGCACATCAAGCGAAGCCGCCCACAGGTAGCGGTTCACATTTGTTACCTGCTCGGCTGTGCTGCGGTCGAAAATGTCCCAAATCGTCGAGCGGTTAGGGTCATTCAACTCACGCTCGTCGGAATTTCCGCCTGCGAGATTGGGCGTATAAGTCGTCGTGGCGCTTTGATTCTGCCCACATGCCGAAATGGTGGCGGTCAGCATGATAAATCCCAAAATCGTCGGCAGGCGCATTGTAAACAGGTCCTGTTTCACTTGTTGTGCAGTATTCAAGGGATACTCCTAGCCAAGGACCCCCGCTGCAACAAGCCTATTCTTGTGAAATCCCGGTAGGTGGCTGGTCTTGGGGGGAAATGGACTGTGGCATCCTTGCACCAATTTGCCCCCAATGACACCGCAGCGTTTATGCCAAGCTTGCGCAAAGGGGGCAAAAAGAGCGAAACGGTGTCCGTGCTGAGACATATGCCGAGGCATGTGTCGAGTAGATAACTCTTTTTGAAACCGAGGGAAACAAGATGAAAAAAGTTCTCTTCGCAACTACGGCGCTGATCGCGACCGCAGGCGTTGCAGCAGCTGAAGTTAAATTCAGCGGTTACGGCCGTTTTGGTCTGGGCTACGTTGAAGATCGTTCCGGCACCGTTCCGAACATCTCCACTTCGGGTGGCGTTGTTACCACCATCAACTCCGCAGTTGTTGACACCGACGACGCAATCCTGGTTTCGCGTTTCCGTCTGAACATCGACGGCATCGTTGAAACTGACGGTGGCGTTCGTTTCGAAGGTCGTGTTCGTCTGCAAGCTGACGAAGACAGCAGCACTGGTGAAGCAAACTCGGCCGGTCTGAACGGCGCACGCTTCTCGGTCATCTTCGGCGGTCTGCGTGTTGACGCGGGCAACGTTGCAGGTGCCTTCGACAACCTGGCAAACTACTACGGCAACGAAGTAGGTCTGGAACTGTTCGCAGGCCAGTATTCGGGTGTTGACTACAGCTTCCTGGGCTACTCGTCGACCGGTTCGGGATCGAACGCTGTGTTCTTCCAGTACTCGGTTGGTGACTTTGCATTCGGCGCGTCGTACGACCAAGGCACCATTGGTCTGAACGGTGTTGCAACCGACGTTGACCGTTGGGACATCAGCGCGACCTACACCTTCAACAACATCACTGCCGCTCTGGCCTATGGTCAAACCGACGCTGGTATTTCCGGTGTTAGCGATCCGAGCCTGACCGTTCTGACCCTGGGTGCAGAATTCGGTGACTTCTCGGGTACTCTGTTCGTTGCAGACGACGCAACCGAGGTCGCATTGACTGACGGCACCGCATGGGGTCTGTCGGCAGCCTACAACCTGGGCGCTGCAACCACCCTGCTGTTCACCTACGGTGACGGTAACGCCGATCTCGACCTGCAGCAGGTTGCCATTGGTGCGACCTACGACCTGGGTGGCGGTGCATCGCTGCGCGGTGGTATCGGTGTAAACGACTGCGACATCTGCGCAGACTCGACCATCGTTGCTGACTTCGGTGCTCAGTTCAACTTCTAAGCTGATCTGAACCGTAAGGTTTGAGGGCGGGTCTTCGGACTCGCCCTTTTCTTTTGTGCCGACTTGGTGTTTTTCTGCGCTAAATACAGATTGAGGATCCCATGTCGCTGCAAAACATCACAGCACGTATCGCCAAAGCAGAATCCAAATCCGAGCGTCCGGCTGGTTCAGTGAAACTGATCGCAGTGTCCAAAGTGCAGCCGAATGAACGCGTGCAGGCAGTTCTGGCACAGGGGCACAGGTGTTTCGGAGAGAATCGGGTGCAAGAGGCCGCCAGTAAATGGCCGGCCTTCAAAGAGCAGTTCGAAGGAATTGATCTGCACCTTATCGGCCCGTTGCAAACCAACAAGGCCCGGCAGGCGATGGAGTTATGCGATGCGATTCATTCGGTGGATCGACCAAAACTGGCCAAAACACTGGCCCGCTTGGTGCAAGAGATGGGAACCTGCCCTGATCTGTTCATTCAGGTCAATACAGGTGAAGAGGAACAAAAGGCCGGTATTCTTCCCGCCGACGCGGATAAGTTCATTGCTGATTGCAAAGCGCTTGATCTTCCTGTGCGTGGATTGATGTGTATTCCCCCTGTCGACGAAGAACCCTCATTACATTTTGCGCTTCTGGCCAAGATTGCTGCACGCAACGGTCTGGAGGGGCTGTCGATGGGGATGAGTGGCGATTTCGAGCAAGCCATTGCCTTGGGTGCAACCCATGTGCGTGTTGGTTCGGCCATTTTCGGCGAACGGGTCAAACCTCAGGAATAATCAGGCGGGTTCCGGGGGCAACGCGATCAGCGATCCAATGCAGGTGGTCTCGGCGAAAGGCGACACACCCTTCGGTCGGGTATCCGGGTCGGCGCCACTGATGCAAAAAGATGGCTGACCCTTTCCCGGGGACGGCGTTAGGCCAGTTCCAGTCCGTCAAAAGAACCAGATCGTACAGCGGGTCGGCTCGTTGCAGTTTTTCGTGGCTGAAGGCGTAAGGCGCGGCCACCATGTGGTTGTAGTTGGTGTCGGATACGTCATCCGACCATAAATCCTGAGGGCCAATCGGGTGCGCCCAGTACGTTGGGCGTGCAATCCTGTCCGCGCGGTAGAGCATCCCGACAATCCGGTGATGCCCGGTGGGGGTGGCACCATCGCCTTCACGCTTGAACTTGCTCACTCCGCCCTTGCCAATGGTGCAAGGGAAAACCCTGCCCAGAAACCGAACGCCACGCGGGGTCAGCACAAGATCGCTGGGGGTCAAAGCAAATGCCCCGATTTCGCGGCTTTTGTCGCCAGATACCCCCGGTTATGAGCCGTTTCACCCACTTTCAAAGGCACGCGCTCGGTTACAGCGATCCCTGTCCGCTCCATCATGGCGATCTTGGCAGGGTTATTTGTCAAAAGACGTACTGAACTAAACCCCAGTGACTTCAGAATGTCCGAACCAAGCCGGAAATCGCGCTCATCGTCCTCAAAGCCAAGCCTGTGGTTTGCTTCGACCGTGTCAAAGCCTTGATCCTGAAGGAAATAGGCCCGCATTTTGTTGGCCAATCCGATGCCGCGACCCTCCTGATTGAGATACAGCAAAACACCAGCGCCTTCAGATCCCATCTGCGCCAATGCTCCGCGTAACTGCGGACCACAGTCACATTTCAGACTGCCCATCAGGTCGCCGGTAAAACAGGCCGAGTGCAAACGGGCTAATACCGGTTTGTCCCGGTCCGGGCGGCCGATTTCGACGGCATAATGTTCTTCGCCACCGTCTTCAGGGCGGAAGATGTGCAGGCGACCGGCCTCTGACACTTCCATTGGCAGGCGCGCGGCAACCACTTCGTGCAATGCGCTGCGATCTGCCAGATGTGGTGCCGCGCGCGTGTGATCGATGCATGTCAGGCCGTGCGTGGCAGCAAAGGAACGCCCGTCTTCGATGGAAACAACCACAGCTGCCGGCAGGATTCGCGCGGATTTTGCCAGCGCGATTGCGATACGGTGCAGATTGGCATTGCCCTGCCGCTCGGTCATCAACGGGCCTTTCATCGGCGCGTTCAAGTCGTCCGAAGGATCTGCCACCGCCTGAACCCAGGTAATATCCGCATCTGCGGGAACCAAAACCCGCGCGAGATCTCCGTCATAGGCGCGTGCCTTTAGCGTCTCGGCCCGCCGTCCGGTTATGGCCACAACCGGCGTTCCCAATGCCTTCAGATCGGCCAGACGCTGCGGGCTGAGCGTTTCCGCCGACACAGCAAGTACGCTGTAGCCACTGTCATCTGTAAGGGCCACGGGAACACCCATACGCAGATCAGCCCGTGCGCGGGCCAGCAATTCAGAAATATCGGGGGTGAGGCTCATCTAGGTTACCCTACAACGTTCAGCCCTTTTCCTATCTCTTACGAAAGGAAATGTGAAACATTTCTGCAAACTCTGACACGAAGGCGTGAAACGATTGCAGTAAAGCTTGTTGAATTCGTATTCCACACGCAAGTGATGGAAAAGCGTTTGGAGGACCGGGAAATGGCTCAGCTCAAGAAAATCCTGTTGGTGGACGATGACGAGGATCTGCGCGAGGCGCTCAGCGAGCAACTTGTAATGACCGAGGATTTCGATGTTTTCGAAGCCTCTGACGGGACCTCGGCAATGGAACGTGCGCGTGAGGCGATTTATGACCTGGTCATTCTGGATGTCGGCCTGCCTGATACCGACGGGCGCGAGCTGTGCCGCCTGATGCGCAAGCAAGGCGTTAAAAGCCCCATCCTGATGCTGACCGGTCATGACAGCGACGCCGATACCATCCTTGGGCTGGATGCAGGTGCGAACGACTATGTCTCCAAACCTTTCAAATTCCCGGTTCTTCTGGCCCGCATCCGTGCCCAGCTGCGCCAGCATGAGCAGTCAGAAGATGCCGTCTTTGTGCTTGGACCCTATACGTTCAAACCGGCGATGAAGATGTTGATCACCGAAGATGACCGTAAAATCCGCCTGACCGAGAAGGAAACGAACATTCTCAAGTTCCTGTACCGCTCGACCGACGGCGTCGTGGCGCGGGACGTGCTGCTGCACGAGGTCTGGGGTTATAACGCCGGTGTGACGACCCACACGCTGGAAACCCACATCTACCGTCTGCGTCAGAAAATCGAGCCCGATCCGTCCAATGCGCGCCTTTTGGTCACAGAATCGGGTGGATATCGGCTGGTGTCTTAACTGGGTGTGGATTGACTTGGATCAAAGTGATACCCTGTACTCATAATTAGGTTACTCCCAACCCGCGCATGTCCGGGTTATGACATGCACCTCCCTGTTGGACTGCCGGGCCTTATGGCCCGGCTTTTTTTGTGGGGTGGTTGGCAAGATGGCTGCTTAGAGCCCAAAATGCACTATGCTGCGCGACGCGCGAAGGTCGGCCGTGTTGCATCCCTTCGCCAGATCGCGGCGGAATTGAACGCGCGGGGCGGCAAATGGCACGCGACCACCGTGCGGAATATAAAAATGGTGAAAAACAGTGCTGAGGCGGTTGCGGCCTAGAGATTACCCGTTCCGATTGTTACCCATCGCGTTCGACACGTTTGATTGGCATATTCCGGTCGTCTTTGCAGTTCCATCATCACGACATGAGAACCTACGACATTGATACCTTTGTTGCCCATCGGTGCGCCAGCTTCGGAAACGAGCGTTTCATAAAGCGAAAGGTTTTCTTTCTTTAGGACCAAACCAGTGTCTTCACGCCATGCGAACCAGAAATCATCTTCGGGATCGGTTTCTAGCGCAAGCCCGTGAACTGTTGTTTCTGTGGTAAAGAACGGCCATGCGTCTCCAGGTAGTAGCGAACGTCCGTTTCTGAACTTTGGGACAATATCGGGTATGAAATATGGCCTGTTCAGGTCGATCAGGGCTTGCTTGCCGATATTCATACCGTTCGGAAGCTGAACGCAGCGTGTTGGAACACCCCAAGAGAAGGCGATTGCAAAAATTGCAACACATGTTCCGGTAACGAAAAGGACGCGGAATTTATCCATAGGCACTTCGCGCAGGGTCTAGGTAGATTTGTCCTCTCAAGGTTCCCGACCAATCGTCAGTTATTGAATACGGTTCACCAGTTTGAATCCCGAGCCGTTGAGGACCACGCGGTGGAAGGCCGGTGCGCCCCCGAAGGTAGTTATCTAGCGGACTGTGTATGTTCTCAAAAATCGTCTCTCCTGGATCAATGACTTCAACACCTATATCAGCCGGATCAGCAAATTCGTCCCTCAAATAGAACTCAATTGAGCCTCCAACGGCCAGCACACCATGCTGTTCTTCGACGTTCACTGAAAATTCCCCGCCGATCACTGTATCACCAATACTGAAAACGACACCTGTCATGCCATAGGTGTTGTAAAACGTATCAGAGAAACTGCCATCGCGCTTCTCGCGAGCTGCCCTCGCAACTTGGTCTTTCAGGTTTTTATCCACCAAAGCCATGTATTGACTGACGATTGCGGAAAGGTGGCCGGTCTCGCGTACAGTGACGCCTCGACCATTGCCACGGTAATAGTGGTTCACAAAATCACTACTGCTCCAAGCGGCACCACTACCTGAGACACCCTGCAAGGCAATTTCCATAAACTCGGAAACCTCGGCGAAATATGGTTCCGCCGTGCAACGGCAACCGTAGTCTTCCCCAGGGTGTCCGCCTTCTGGTGGATTGTCCCATGAAAAAATCTGGCCTTCGCGTTCGGCATGTGCTGACCGAACCTTACCATCGCGTCGCGTTCGCCAGATGTAGTGGGTGGCAGGCTTGGCGTTCTTCGTCTCAAAACGGATTGGCGTGCCCTTGCGCAGATATTGCACAAAGGCTTCTCGATATTCTTGGGGTTCAATCAGGGTCACATCGCACACTAGGCCTTTTGTTCGGCACACAATTGTGCCGTTCAGCATTTTAGAAATGGTTAACCATGAGTGCGCTTATCAGCCTGAATAAATGCGCTAGTCGCCACCATAGCTCTAAAGCTCCTTCGATAGTCAATGGCTGGTAAGAACCTGCTTTTGTGGGCTAGTGTTGTTTACTTCGATGAAGCAGACCTTTGAGGTGAACAATTGAAAGGCAGAAAAGTCCGCAGAGCGGTCATTCATTGACCTGGCTTTTGGGGCCTTTTCCCATGGCACCCCGTCCCACACCACGCTAACCTCCGCCCAACCGCGACAAAGGAATCCCCCATGCCCTTCACCCTTGCCACCTGGAACATCAACTCGGTCCGTCTTCGGGAGCCTATCGTTTTGAAATTGCTGCAGGAAGAAGCGCCGGATGTGTTGTGCCTGCAGGAATGCAAGTCTCCGGTTGAAAAGATCCCGACAGAAGGTTTTGCCGAGCTGGGCTATACCCACATGGTTGCACGCGGTCAGAAGGGCTATAACGGCGTCGCGATCCTGTCGCGCCTACCGATGGAGGAGGTGGGCGACAAGGATTTCGCCGGTTTGGGCCACGCGCGCCACATCGCCGTACGGTTGGAAAACGGTGTTACCATCCACAACTTTTATGTCCCGGCAGGTGGTGACGTGCCGGATCGGGAGGTGAATGAGAAGTTTGGCCAGAAGCTCGACTACCTCACCGACATGCGTGACTGGTTCCATGCGGAAAAGCCTCAGAAATCCATTCTGGTCGGCGACCTGAACATTGCCCCGCGTGAAGATGATGTCTGGTCGCATAAACAACTGCTCAAGGTTGTCTCGCACACACCGATCGAAGTTGAACATTTGGCCGAAACACAGGACGCAGGCGGTTGGGTCGACATTACGCGGCAGGATATTCCCGAGGGGCAGCTCTATAGCTGGTGGTCGTATCGCGCCCGTGATTGGGACGCAGCCGATAAAGGGCGGCGACTGGATCATGTCTGGGCCACGCCGGATATTTCCAACGCAGGCCATTCCAGCCGCATCCTGCGAGACGCGCGCGGGTGGGAAAAGCCCAGCGATCATGCTCCGGTCTTTGCGACCTTTGACGTCTGAGAAGTAACTCTGCCCTTGGTTTCTGCTGCAAGCGATTGCATATAGGGCGCAAGTTCGAACGAGAGAGTGATTGCCATGGACCTTCTGAACGGCGCAGACGCCCCAGCCACCGATCTGATCAAAGACGGGAGCGAGGCCACTTTCATGGCCGACGTGGTCGAAGCTTCGCAGGAAACACCCGTTATCGTTGATTTCTGGGCACCTTGGTGTGGTCCGTGCAAAACTTTGGGCCCAATGCTGGAAGAGGCCGTAACTGCCGCAAAAGGCGCGGTGAAGATGGTCAAGATCAACGTGGATGAGGCGCAGATGATCGCCTCGCAAATGCGTATCCAGTCGATCCCAACCGTCTATGCCTTTTTCAAGGGCCAACCGGTCGATGGGTTTCAGGGCGCGCTGCCAGGGTCCGAGATCAGGGCGTTTGTCGACCGTGTAATCGAAGCGGCTGGCGGTGAAAGCCCGGGCGGTCAGCTGGATGATGCCGTGCAAGCCGCCGAGGAAATGCTGACCGAAGGCGCGGCTGCGGATGCGGCGCAGACATTTTCGGCCATTTTGGGTGAAGACCCCAACCACGCGGCGGCTTATGGCGGTTTGGTGCGCGCGCATATCGCCACCGGCGATCTGGAACAGGCCGAGGCGATCCTGAATGGCGCCCCGGCCGAGATTTCGACATCTGCCGAGCTGGAGGCTGCACACGCACAGCTGGAACTGGCCAAACAGGCTGCGGATGCAGGCCCTGTTGCTGAACTGACGACTGCTGTTGAGGCTGATCCTGACAACCACCAAGCCCGGTTTGATCTGGCCCAGGCCCTGCACGCAAACGGTGAAGTGGAGGAGGCAGTGTCGCAACTGCTGGAGCTGTTCCGCCGGGACCGTGAGTGGAATGACGGCGCAGCTAAGGCGCAGCTATTTACCATTTTTGATGCGCTCAAGCCCAATGATCCGATCGTTCTGAACGGGCGCCGCAAACTCAGCTCGATGATATTTGCCTAATCTCTGATCAGAGCTAGAATTGGGTACATGATGCATCCCGCCGACCTGCCGGATACGGTATCCGTTTTTCCTTTGCCCGGGGCACTGCTGTTGCCTCGGTCGCCGTTGCCTCTGCATATCTTCGAGCCGCGCTATCTACAGATGCTGGACGATGCGCTGAAAACCAAGGAACGGCTGATCGCAATGGTTCAGCCGAACCCTTCGGTCAGTGACGAGAAAAAGCTGCACCGCATTGGATGTGCAGGGCGTGTGACGCAGTTTTCCGAAACAGAAGACGGTCGCTATCTGATCACGCTGACCGGAGTGTCCCGCTTCCGCATTGTGTCAGAGTTGGACGCGTTCACACCCTATCGCCGGTGTGCTGTCTCGTGGGATGGATTTGATCGCGATCTTGGTAAGGCCGAGAAAGACGACGGGTTCAATCGCACAAAATTCCTGACCCTTTTGGAACGCTTCTTTTTGTCCCGGCAATTGTCGACTGATTGGGAGTCAATGAAAGACGCAGAGGATGAGTTGCTTGTGAATTCATTGTCGATGCTTTTGGATTTCGACCCCGAAGAAAAACAAGCGCTTTTGGAGGCCCCCTGCCTGCGCACCCGGCGCGAGACGCTGGTGACGCTGATTGAATTCGCCATGCGCGGCGGATCGAATGAGGAAAAACTACAATGACCGACTCTGACCACGCTTTTGATCGGCATATGCTCGAAGCGTTGATCTGCCCGCAGACCCACACCACTCTGCACTATGACGCGGAAAAACAAGAGCTTGTGTCAAAAGCTGCCGGGCTGGCCTTTCCCATTCGCAACGGGATCCCGGTCATGCTGATCGATGAGGCGCGGCAGCTCGACTAAATTGCTCGTCCTTGCAACAATTTGGGCAGATCTCCGGTCAACCCGGCGGCCTCTCGCACAAAGCCACGGCGCAATCCGGGCAATGACCCGACAATGCCCATGCCAATATCTCGACCGAGGCGCAGCAGGGGATTGTCGTTGGAAAACAGCTTGTTGAAGACATCCGTCGCCATCGCAAGCGAGGCGGTGTCAAAGCGACGCCATTCCTGATAACGCTCTAGCACCATGACCGAGCCGATATCCTCACCGCGCCGCCCGGCGAGTGTCACAACCTCAGCCAAAGCCCCGACATCGCGCAGGCCGGCATTTAGGCCTTGACCGGCAATGGGGTGCATCCCGTGGGCGGCGTCCCCAACCAGTGCCATGCGGTCGCCGATGAAGGAATTGGCTATGGTCAGGTTCAGCGGGTATGTGAAACGGTCGCCTGCCAAGCGTATCTCACCTAGGAAATCGCCGAAACGCGGGCATAGCACTTGCAGATAATCTTCTTCAGACATGGCGTTGATCCGTGCCGCAGTCTCGGTACGCTCGCTCCAGACGATAGAGCTGCGGTTTCCGGTCAGCGGCAGAATCGCAAGCGGGCCGGGTGGCATGAAGAACTGATGTGCAATGCCATTGTGCGGCAGGTCATGTTCGATGGCACAGACCAGCGCGGTCTGACCATAATCCCAACCGGTGCGTTTGATGCCCGCCCGTGACGCGGTGCCACTGCGGCGGCCATCGCACCCAACCAGCAGGCCGCCGCCCACGGTTGTGCCGTCGTCCAACGTTAAGGTCACCCCAGTGGCGTCGCTCTGTTGGGATACAACTGTCTTGCCGCTTATCTGGGTGATGCGTGGCTCCTCGGCCATCGCGTCCAGAAAAGCGCGGCGCAGATGGCGGTCTTCGACCATATACCCCATAGGGCCTTCTTCGATCTCGGCATGGTCGAAATGCATAAAAAAGGGTGAGGGGCCTGCGCCCGCGTGACCGTCTGTGACCTTGATTTCCAGCATTGGTTGGGCGTGCTCAGCCACGTGCGCCCACACTCCTGTCGCATCCAGCAAGCGTTGTGAGGCCAAAGCCAACGCATAGGCACGGCCGTCAAAGGCGGCGTTCTTGCGAACCTTTTCAGCCAACGCATCGATCACCGTGACTGAGTGACCTGTTTGTGCCAGTGCCAGAGCCAAAGCGGGGCCGTTCAGCCCGCCGCCCACGATCAGAATATCAGATGCCTGTGTCATGCCCTGCAATATGCGCGCCCTTTCGGGATTGTCCATGTGCAGTCCTGTCGCTACCGTCGCCCACAGCCGAAAAATCAGGAGGGGAAAGATGCAGGATTGGTTGACCATGACCGCGTGTGATTTGGGCCGTGGCATTGGGATGGGTCAGATTGACCCGGTTGAGCTGACGGAAACCTACCTGTCTGCCATCGACTCTCATCCGCATCGGGTCCGCATCTATGCCCGTGTCACCCATGAGCGCGCCCGATCCGAGGCTGAAGCAGCCCAGCAGCGCGCCAAACTGGGCCTGCGCCGGTCCTTGCTGGACGGCGTCCCCATCAGTTGGAAAGATCTGTTCGATACGGCGGGTACAGTGACCGAGGCGGGTTCAGCGCTGCTAAAGGATCGTGTGCCGGATGCGGATGCGTTGGTGTTGCGCAATGCGACTCAGATGGGCACCGTCTGTCTGGGTAAAACACATATGAGCGAGCTGGCTTTCTCTGGCCTTGGCCTCAACCCGATTACTGAAACACCGCCCTGCATTAACGATGAGTCTTCAGTGCCCGGAGGGTCGTCTTCAGGGGCAGCCACCTCGGTCGCTTGGGGTTTGGCCGCTTGTGGCATTGGCTCGGACACCGGCGGGTCGGTTCGGATCCCATCTGCTTGGAATGATCTGGTCGGTCTGAAAACCACCTCCGGGCGGCTCAGTCTGGAAGGTGTCGTACCGCTCTGCCTGCGGTTTGACACGGTCGGGCCGCTGGCGCGGTCGGTTGAGGACGCTGCGCAAATGTTGGCTTTGCTCGAAGGTGGAACGCCAGCCGATCTGCGCGGTGCGTCGCTGAAAGGCCGACGCTTTGCCGATTTGCAGAACATCGCCAAAGACGATCTGCGCGACACGCCGCGTAAGGCATACGAGGAAGCGCTTGCAAAACTCGCAGACGCCGGGGCTGAAATCGTGCCGTTGGAAGTGCCCGCACTGAACGAGGCCATGACCCTGACCAGCACCATCTACACAACCGAGGCCTATGGGCTGTGGCGCGACGTGATCGAGGCAAACCCCGAAGCGATGTACCCAGAGATCCTTGAACGGTTCCGTATTGGTATGGGGTTCTCTGGCCCCGACTACGTGGCCGCCTGGTCCAAGCTCAAGGCTTGCCGCACAGCATGGGATGCAGCAACCGCCGGGTTTGACGCGGTTCTGGCCCCTACGGCCCCGATTCTGCCGCCTAATCTGGAGCGCTTGATGAGCGACCACGACTACTACGTGACCGAGAATCTACTGGCCCTACGCAACACGCGGATTGGCAATCTGATGGGTCTTGCAGCGCTGAGCCTACCCACCGGAACCCCCAGTTGCGGGTTGATGATGTTGGGTTATCCCGGCTCGGAAGAGGCCCTTTTGCGGTTGGGTTCAGCAGCAGAAGCGGTACTGGCCTGAATGCCACAATCCCCTGATTCGGAACCTCTTTGTCTGGACGAAGAGGGGCCCGGGCTGTAATCTGCCAAAAAAACGGGGCGTAAATGACCCCGATATTGAGGCAGTATTATGGATTTCCCCGAGCGGTTTTCGAACCTACCGGCTTATGCATTCCCGCGTCTGCGCGCCCTGTTGGATCATCACCAGCCGGGCGGTGACGTCGTTCACATGACGATTGGTGCACCCACGCATGATTTTCCGGCATGGGTGACAGATGTCATAATGGAAAACGCCTCTGGGTTTCAGGGCTATCCGCCGAACGAAGGTTCGGAAGACCTGCGTGGTGCGATCACGGATTGGATTCATCACCGCTATGGCGTTCAGATGGACCCGGATGCCAACGTGATGGCGCTGAACGGGACCCGTGAGGGGTTGTATAACGCCGCTATGGCGCTGTGCCCGGAACAAAAGAACGGCCAGCAACCGATCATCCTGTGCCCGAATCCGTTTTATCAGGTCTACATGGTCGCTTCGCTTTCGGTAGGCGCGCAGCCCTATTTTGTGCCTGCAACCGCCGCAACCGGTCATCTGCCAGATTATGCCGGTCTACCGGCTGAGGTGCTGAATCGCACCGCTGTGGCCTATATCTGCTCACCTGCCAACCCGCAGGGGGCCGTCGCCTCGCGCGATTACTGGGCTGAATTGATCCGTTTGGCCGAGCAATACGATTTCCGCATCTTCGCCGACGAATGTTATTCCGAGATTTACCGGGACACGGCCCCAACAGGTATTCTGACCGTCGCACAAGAACTGGGCGCTGATCCTGAACGGATCACGCTGTTCAACTCGCTTTCCAAACGCTCGAACCTGGCCGGGTTACGGTCGGGGCTGATCGCGGGCGGGCCGGAGACGATCAAACAGGTCAAGCAATTGCGCACTTATGCCGGGTCGCCTTTGCCGTTGCCCTTGCAGGCCGCTGCGGCAAAGGTCTGGGCAGATGAAGAACACGTCCGTGAAAACCGCGCGCTCTATCAGGAAAAATACGCCATCGCGGATGAGGTGTTCGCGGGCGTGCAGGGATACATGTCGCCAGAGGCCGGGTTCTTTTTGTGGCTGCCGGTCGACAACGGCGAAGACACCGCATTGAAGGTCTGGAAGGACACCGGGGTTCGGGTCCTGCCGGGCGCATATCTTTCACAAGGTGATCCGGGGAACAACCCGGGCAAAGGCTTTATCCGGGTTGCATTGGTAGCCCCAAAAACAGAGTTGCAGCGTGGTCTGATCACACTCCGCGACTGCATCTATTCGTGAGGTACGAGGGCAAAATGGCATCATATAACGCGCGCAATCGCGATCCATTGTTGGACAGCACCACGCAAGCCGCCTTGGAGCGACGCAGCAAGGAACTGATCGGCATCGCCCTTATCCTGCTGGGTTTGGCTGCGGCCGCGATGATCTGGTCCTACACCCCCGATGATCCGAACTGGATGGTTTCGACCGACGCGCCGGTGCAGAACTGGATGGGGCGGATAGGCGCATCGATCGCTGCGCCCCTTTTCATGATCGTGGGCTGGGGCAGCTGGGGTGTTGCGCTCGTGCTGATTGGTTGGGGTTTGCGTTTCGCGGGTCATTTCGGTGAAGACCGCGCCATTGCCCGGTTGATTTTTGCCCCGATCTGGATTGCCGTTGTCTCGGTTTACGCTGCGACCCTTGTTCCCGGTGCCGAATGGCGCGCGACGCACAGCTATGGTCTGGGCGGTCTGTTCGGCGACACGGTTATGGGCGCGTTGCTGACGCTTTTGCCGATCTCCTCGCATTTTCTGGTGAAGCTGATGTCTCTTGCCATGGCGGTCGGAATGATCGCGCTGGGCATCTTTGTTCTCGGCTTTACTAAAGCCGACGTGAAACGCGGCTTCCGTGCGTTCCTTTTGGGTTTGGTGATGGCCTACGACCTGCTGATGAATCTGCTGGGCCGTGGTGCCTCTGCGACTGCGCAGGCTGCGCGAGATCGACAGGCGCAATGGAAAGAACACCGCGCCGCGCGGGTGGAACCTGTTTTGAATGATGACATCGCCTTCGGCGATCCCGTCTTTGAAGAACTGGAAGAAGAGCCTGAACCTGCGCCCAAAACCGGCCTGCTGGCGCGTATGCCGTCGTTGATCCGCCGCCCGGAACCGATGCCAGAGCCGGAACTGGTCGATCCTGAACCGATTGCGGGCTTTGACGAAATGCCCGGCGAAGATCGCATCCGCTCAAAAATTTCGGCTGCTGTGCGCAATCGCAAAGTAGCAACAGGTGAGATGACGCCCGAGCCGGACCCGAGCCTGCCTTTGACCAAAGGCCGCGGCCGTCGACCCGACCCGCTGATCCTGAACCCGCATCAGCCGGATGAATTGCCGGCCGAGCCACCGGTTACCGCCAGCGGGTTGCCGCCCGAACCCCCGATGACAGCGGGTGCTGCGCCCGAGTGGCATGATACGGACGCGGTCGAGTATGCGCCCGAGATCCAGCAAGACCAATACGCGCCTATGGCGGATCTGGACGATGAGCCGCTTGTCGAGGACATGGAGGACTCTGTGCCGCAGTCGCGCCCTGCGATGAAGATCCCAGTGGCAGAGCCGCGCAAACCCGTGGTCGCACAGCCCGTGCGCCGCACACCGCCGCCGTCGCGCCGCGCGCAGGCCGAGGCGCAACCGGCACTGTCTTTTGAGGACAAGCATTCGGATTTCGAGCTGCCTCCGCTTGGGCTGTTGTCGAACCCGGCCAGCATTCAGCGCCATCATCTGAGCGATGAGGCGTTGGAAGAAAACGCGCGGATGCTGGAAAACGTTTTGGATGACTACGGCGTCAAGGGCGAGATCGTCAGCGTGCGCCCCGGTCCCGTAGTCACCATGTACGAACTGGAACCAGCTCCGGGCCTGAAAGCCAGCCGCGTGATTGGTCTGGCCGATGACATTGCGCGTTCCATGTCGGCGCTGTCGGCACGGGTTTCGACCTTGCCGGGCCGTTCGGTCATCGGCATCGAACTGCCGAACGAAAACCGTGAGATGGTGGTGCTGCGTGAAATCCTCGCCAGCCGTGACTTTGGCGACGGCAACCACGCACTGCCGCTGGCGCTGGGCAAGGACATCGGTGGTGAATCCGTTGTGGCCAACCTAGCCAAGATGCCTCACCTGCTGATCGCAGGTACGACCGGCTCGGGTAAGTCGGTGGCGATCAACACCATGATCCTGTCGCTTCTGTACAAGCTGTCGCCGGATGAATGCCGCCTGATCATGATCGACCCGAAGATGCTGGAATTGTCGGTTTATGATGGCATCCCGCATCTCCTGTCCCCCGTTGTGACTGACCCAAAAAAGGCGGTCGTGGCCCTGAAGTGGGTCGTGGGTGAGATGGAAGACCGCTATCGCAAGATGTCCAAAATGGGTGTCCGCAACATCGCGGGCTACAATGGCCGTGTGAAGGACGCGTTGGACAAAGGCGAAATGTTCAGCCGCACAGTGCAGACCGGGTTTGATGATGAGACCGGCGAGCCCACCTTTGAGACCGAAGAATTCGCCCCCGAAGCGATGCCCTATATCGTCGTAATCGTCGATGAGATGGCTGACTTGATGATGGTCGCGGGCAAGGAAATCGAAGCCTGCATCCAGCGACTGGCGCAGATGGCGCGGGCCTCGGGCATTCACTTGATCATGGCGACGCAGCGCCCCTCGGTCGACGTGATTACCGGCACGATCAAGGCGAACTTCCCGACGCGGATTTCCTTCCAGGTGACATCGAAAGTCGATAGCCGCACGATCTTGGGCGAGATGGGTGCCGAACAACTGCTGGGGCAGGGCGATATGCTGTACATGGCGGGTGGCGCCAAGATCACCCGCTGCCACGGTCCCTTTGTGTCGGACGAGGAGGTCGAGGAAATCGTCAACCACCTGAAACAGTTCGGCCCGCCCGACTACATGAGCGGCGTGGTCGATGGCCCAGCCGAGGAAAAGGCTGAAAACATCGATGCCGTTCTGGGCCTGAACACCGGTGGCAACACGAACGGCGAGGATGCCCTGTACGATCAGGCGGTGGCGATTGTGATCAAGGATCGCAAATGCTCGACCTCTTACATCCAGCGGAAACTTGCCATTGGCTACAACAAGGCTGCCCGTCTGGTTGAACAGATGGAGGACGAAGGCGTTGTTTCTGCGGCAAATCACGTCGGTAAGCGGGAAATCCTCGTCCCCGAGCAGTAAGATATTTAATAACAAGGGCAGAAGGCCTATTTGTACGGCATGAAACAGATTGCTTTTGCCCTTGCTTTGACACTGGCCGCACCTGCCGCATGGGCGGCGGATAAGTTGCCGCTTTCGCAGATTTCCAATTACCTGAACGGATTGAAAACGGTTGAGACGACCTTCACGCAAGTGAACGACGATGGATCGCTGAGCACCGGTAAGCTGTGGATGCAGCGCCCGGGCAAGATGCGGTTTGAATATGATCCACCCAACAGTGCAGTGGTGCTTGCGCGTTCCGGCAGTGTTCAGATTTTCGATCCGAAATCAAATCAACCGCCCGAGCAATACCCGCTGAAGCGGACGCCCCTGTCAATCGTACTGGCGCGGAACGTAAACTTGGGGCAGGCCAATATGGTCGTGGGGCACAGTTTTGACGGCACCGCCACTGTGGTCACGGCGCAAGACCCTAAGAACCCAGAAGCAGGGCGGATTGATCTGATGTTCACAGACGATCCGGTCGAGCTGCGTAAATGGGTGATTCACGACAATGCTGGGGGTCAGACAACTGTTCTTCTGGGTGCTCTGACCGAAGGCGGGCGCCTCGATCAGGACTTGTTCTCGAACAGAAAAAGGGTCGGGTCAGGCAATCGCTGACCCGATCAAGCTTTGTCAGTACCGGCAGTTGGCCAACTGCGCCTGGTATAATTGCGCGCGCGCATCCACGTCACTGGCCACGTTCAACAACCAGGACTTGCTGTTGTAACTTCCACGCGCGAAGCCGGTATGGCCTTCGTGATAAGCGAGATATTGATTGCGCGTATCTGCTGGGTGAATACCGTTACGTTCGTAACTTTTATTCATGTACCAGCCGATAAAATCAGACGCGTCGCGAATCCGATCCCGCTTGGCGCGGCGTTTTCCGGTTTCACGTTGGTATTGCTCCCACGTGCCGTCAAGCGCTTGGCCATAGCCATAAGCACTGCTTTGTCGGCCCATCGGGATGACGCCCAGAACGTATCTGTGCGGGGTGCGCGCATCGTGGCGATAGCGGCTTTCCTGATAGATCGTGGCCATCTGAACGTGCACGGGAACACCCCATTTACGTTCGGTGTTCTTGAAAGCCCTGATATAGTCGGGTTTTTCGCGCGCAATGCTGCACGCGTCATTCAATTTGCTGGGCGGCTGTTTCGAGCCGCCCCCACAGGATGCCAAAAGCAGCACCCCGAAGAGTACGATAAGAATTCTGCTCATGTGCCTCATGCCTTTTTTGCTCATTCTAGCGCAGATTGAGCGATTATGAAATCACAATCGTTACAAAACGATAGCCAGGATGGCAGGCAGTGCCGCAACGGAAAGGACGGTCGACACCATGACCATTCCGGCAACGGCATCTGCGTCGGCACCAAACCGTTCCGCCAACAGGTATGACGTCACCGCAACGGGTGTGCACATCTGCAGCACCAGAACGCCAAAGGCGATGGTGTCGAGATCGAAAAGAACACCGATCCCCCATCCTAGAGCGAAACAAACGGCCAGCTTCAACGCCGATAGCCAAATAGCGTGCCCGATAC
Organism: Ruegeria sp. HKCCA5929; assembly: GCF_013034525.1. NCBI lineage: Bacteria > Pseudomonadati > Pseudomonadota > Alphaproteobacteria > Rhodobacterales > Roseobacteraceae > Ruegeria > Ruegeria sp. HKCCA5929. The sequence continues at coordinate 398,549 of NZ_WQGE01000002.1, read as the reverse complement.
TGCGCGACGTCAGGCGGGCGATTGCCACACCCACTGTCACCAACATCAATGGGACTGCCATCTGCCCCAACAGGTCAAGCGTGTTGGTCAGGAAGGTGGGCGTTTGCCACCCCTGCCACAGGAAAATGGCCCCCAAAATGGTGGCCCATGCCATCGGCTGGCGTAAAACTTGCCCCCACGCGCCTTTCCCGGCAACCAGATAGATCCCGTAAGTAAAGGAAAATAAGGCAGTAACAGACAGGAAGATTACCGCATATCCCAATCCGACCTGACCAAAGGCAAAGATACACAAAGGCAGGCCAAGATTGCCGGTATTCCCGAATATCAACGGTGACAGATATGTCCGTTGGTTCAGGTGCAACACCCGAACGATCACCCAGAACACCCCGGCCAACAATAGATTTGCAATCAGAGTTGCCATCGTGAAGCGCGAAAGGTCTCCGCCCGGAATTTCAGTTTGCATCAGAGCCACAAAGATCAGGCTGGGCATTGCTAGGGTCGTCGCAAACCGGGTTACGAACTGAAGGCGGTACTCGAATCCCAGCTTTACCCAGGCAAAACCAATCCCTGACAACAGAAAGACCGGCGCCACAATTTCGAACACTGTTAGTATTAGGTTCACAGACTGTTTCCCTGAGTTTCACATCAATGATTGGCTTTTCCGGCCAGAAACGGGTAGTAAATGCTTTGGGGGCTGAAACAATGCTAAAGACACGTGCAAAATACGGCTTAGGCCAGGTGGTTCGTCATAAAAAACACCCTTTTCGAGGGGTGATTTTTGACGTGGACCCAGAATTTTCGAACACCGAGGAATGGTATCAGGCCATCCCCGAAGACAGCCGCCCGCGGAAAGAGCAACCGTTTTATCACCTGTTGGCTGAGAACGACCAATCCTTCTATGTTGCTTATGTTTCAGAACAAAATCTGGTTGCGGACTATTCCGGTGAGCCTGTTGAGCACCCCGATATTCCCAATATGTTCGGCCCGTTCGAAGACGGCTCGTACCCATTGCATTTCCACCTGAACTAAAGTTGCCCAACCGCGACAGCCCTCGTAAGTGGGCTCTAGTATCCAAGGGCGCAACCGTCCTTGCGCGGGTCGCTGGCACCCTCCAAAATACCGTCTTTTCGGATTCGGATCGCTTGCGCCCCGCCAAGCGGAGTTTCCGGCACTTCGATAGTATGCCCAATTTCTGACAATTGTTTCGCTACCTTATCGGGATAGCCGCGTTCCAGTTTCAGAACCGATCCGTCGAAAAACGCGCGTGGAGCGTTGATGCTTTCTTGTAGCTCAAGACCGAAATCCCTGAGGTTTGACACAAATCGCGCGTGGCCGGTGGGCTGGTACGCTCCGCCCATCACACCAAAGGGCATCATTACGCGGTCGTTTTCGGCCAGCATCCCTGGAATGATTGTGTGCATCGGACGCTGGCTTCCAGCCAACTCGTTTGGATGGCCAGTATCCAGCGTGAAGCCAGCGCCACGGTTTTGCAGCAAAATGCCGTACTTTTCCGAAGCGATCCCTGATCCAAAACTATGGAAAATCGAATAGATCAACGAAACCGCCATCTGGTCGCGATCAACAACAGTGATGTAGACGGTGTCCTTGTGAATGGCCTCGGTCAATGGTGCTGCCGCAGGCATGGCACGTTTCGGATCAATAAGCGCGGCCAGTTTGGCGGCCAGTTCAGGGTCAAGGAAACGTTCCGCTTTGGACATGTGGTCAGGGTCCGCGATAAACCGGTTGCGCGCATCATAGGCCAGCTTGGTGGCCTCAGCCTCGATATGCACCCTCTCAGCGCCAAAGGGGTCCATGTTGGCCACGTCAAAATGTTTCAGAATATTGAGCAACAGAATTGCGGTCGCGCCCTGACCGTTTGGCGGATGTTCGACCAGATCGACCCCTTGATAGGCGCCCTGCATTGGCTGCGTTTCTGTGTATTTCGTGTTTTGAAAATCCTCAGCGGTGTGAACTCCACCCCGAATGGACAGTGCAGCGATCATGTCCTCGGCAATTTCGCCGGAATAAAACGCGTCGCGCCCTTCTTGCGCGATCCGACGTAACACTTCGGCCTGACCCGGCGCGCGAAAGATCTGCCCGACTGAGGGGGCTTGCCCGTCGATCAGATAGTGGTCTCGGGCTGGGCCTTGCAGGGTAGCCGCTCCGATCTTCCAATCAAACGCAACCCGGGGTGCAACCGGAACGCCTGCTTCCGCATAGTGAATTGCGGGGGTCAGGATCGCGTCCAACCCCAAGCGCCCTTCCGTTTCTGCCAAATGGCAGAAAGCGTCTACTGCACCGGGAATCGTCACCGCATCCGGTCCATTCAGCGGCACAGATGACAAGCCCTGATCGCGCAAAGGCTGTGCCTGCGCGGCAGCCGGAGATCGGCCCGAGCCGTTCAGGGCACGTATTTGATGTTCGCCGGGGCGGTTGAAAAGAACAAAACAATCGCCACCCAAACCGGTCATCTGAGGCTCGCAGATCCCCAACAGGACCGCCCCGGCAATCGCTGCGTCCATTGCGTTGCCACCCCGCTCAAGAATATCGATTGCCGCCTTGGCCGCCAGCGGGTGAGAGGTTGCGCACATCCCCTGCGTTGCAAACACTTCTGACCGGCCCGGTTTATGCAAATCCCGCATGGCGAATTCTCTCTCCTTTGAACAAGGGAAAGCTATTCACTGATTGGGGATTGTCCAGAGATTTCAGGGGGAGAAGTTCCTCGGCGCCTTTCACTGGGTGGGGGCTGTGATAATTGGCGCCGAGGGAAGCTATCTGAGCTACGAGTCACTGTATGGCGGTTGTTTGAGGCGCGACAATGTTTCGAAAATGGCGTTATTGTGACCAATTGGGCCTGATTAGGCGTTTTTACCGAAGTTAAACCTCAGGGACAGCCGGTTGCACCCATCCCGGTGTTCATATCGAATGTCACTGGTAAGCTGATGAATCAGGAACCAGCCAAACCCCCCTTCCGGCAGATCTTGTGTTGTTTCCCCCAGCGGTGCGGGTGTTCCGTCCGGCATTTGTAAACCAGGAAGCGGGTGCCCGGTGTCAGAGATCAGGATGTCCAGCCGATCCCGATCCAGCCGACACGTAACCTGAACATTGGCCGGTGCAATGCCCTTGTATGCGTGTTCCACCACATTGTTGATTGCTTCAGCCAATGCAATCTTCACATCGTCCGATTTATGAGGTGGCAATCCATGGTTTGCCAGACCACTACTAAGCTGCGCGATACCTGCACTTGCTTCTGTGTCTGTGGCCGGGAAGCTTAGTTCCAGACAGGTCTTGTTACAAATTGGCTCCACGCCCATCCACTCCTGCCTTGGTTATGCATCTGGCGAGGACAGCGCGTCGTCCAGTGTCGCAAACAACCGAAAAACCGTATCCATGCGTGTCAAGCGAAAGACTTTCTCGACCACGGGCTGCGGTCCGGCCAAATCCAGCCGCCTGTCTTTGCCCAATTGTTTCATCGACGCGACAATCGCGCCCAAACCGCTGGAATCAATGAAGTCGACGCTGGACAGATCCAGGACAACCCGAATTGCGCCGGTTTCGGTTTCCGACCGCATGTCTTCCTTGAACTGAATGGCCATCGCGGCATCAATCCGATTGGAATGAACGGTAATGATCTGCGTTGCGCCCTTTGATGTGCTGGTCAGCCCCATAGTCCGGCACCCTCCAATCAAAAAAATGAGTCGTAGAAATACGCTAGACGCCAATTCTTACCATTCGGTATTCAATGGCCGTGAAGCAGGAGGAAAACCCGGATGAAAGACGTTGTGATTGCAGGGGCCGCAAGAACGCCAATGGGGGGCTTTCAGGGCATGTTTGACGGAGTTGCCGCGGCTGACCTTGGCGGAGAAGCGATCCGGGCTGCGTTAAGCCAGGCGCGGGCGCAGACCGTTGATGAAGTGCTGATGGGATGTGTGTTGCCAGCAGGTCAGGGCCAGGCCCCTGCGCGTCAGGCTGGTTTTGCTGCTGGGTTAGGCGAAGAGGTCCCGGCAACCACGCTGAACAAGATGTGCGGCTCGGGCATGAAAGCGGCGATGATGGCCTTTGACCAGATTGCGTTGGGTCACGCGGATACAATGGTTGCAGGCGGAATGGAGAGTATGACGAATGCCCCGTACCTGCTGCCCAAAATGCGTGGTGGTGCCCGTATAGGTCATGGTCAGGTGGTCGATCACATGTTCCTCGACGGGCTCGAGGACGCCTATGAGAAAGGCCGCCTGATGGGCACCTTTGCCGAAGACTGTGCAGAAGCCTATCAGTTTACGCGCGAAGCTCAGGACGAATATGCGCTCCAATCTCTGTCCAGTGCCCTTGCGGCGCAGGAAAACGGCGCATTTGAACACGAGATTGCGCCTGTCACAGTACGCACGCGAAAGGGTGAGGTTGTGCAGGACACAGACGAACAACCAAAATCCGCCCACCCTGAAAAGATACCCACCTTGAAGCCCGCGTTTCGTAAGGATGGCACCGTGACGGCTGCCAACTCGTCGTCGATTTCTGACGGTGCTGCTGCGCTTGTTTTAGTCTCTGCCGAAGCCGCCGAAGCCCAAGGACTGACGGTGCGCGCCCGTATTCTGGGTCATGCCAGCCACGCGCAAGCGCCCGGACTGTTTACCACTGCGCCGGTTCCGGCCGCACAGAAACTCTTGTCCAGCATCGGTTGGAACAAGGAGGATGTTGATCTTTGGGAGGTCAATGAAGCCTTTGCTGTTGTGCCGATGGCGTTCATGCACGAGATGGGTCTGCCGCGCGACAAAGTGAACGTGAATGGCGGGGCTTGTGCGTTGGGCCATCCTATCGGTGCCTCGGGTGCGCGCATCATGGTGACATTGTTGAACGCGTTGGAAAAGCGAGACCTCAAACGCGGTGTCGCGGCCATCTGCATCGGCGGCGGTGAAGGCACTGCAATTGCGATCGAACGCGTTTGACCCTTCATCTTTTTCCAAATACTCCGGGGGTGCGGGGGCAGCGCCCCCGCGCGGCCCCAATGGATTAGACACGATGAAAACCGATTATGAAACTCTGGCCAAAACCATCGCGGCATTGACCGAAGGCGAAACGGATCAGGTCGCTTTGATGGCCACGGTTGCGTGCGAAGTGCATCATTCCGATGACCGCTTTGACTGGACCGGATTCTACCGTGTTGTGGAACCCGGTCTGTTGAAAATCGGCCCTTACCAAGGCGGGCATGGGTGCCTTGTCATTCCGTTCGAACGCGGCGTTTGTGGGGCTGCCGCCCGGACGGGTGAAGTGCAGCTCGTCCCAGACGTGGACGCTTTCCCAGGCCATATTGCGTGCGCATCTTCAACCCGGTCCGAACTGGTGTTGCCCGTCCACAATGCTGCCGGTGAAGTGATTGCGGTTTTTGACATCGATAGCGATCAACCGGATGCATTTTCAGCCAATGACGCAGAGTACCTGTCGAGGATTCTGTCCAGGACCTTCGCTCAGGTTTAACCAAAGCAGGGCAGGCTTGCGCCTGACTATAGTGCGCCGTGTTTCGGTTTTGCCCGGTACCCGTTAAAATGCCACCGTCCCCAACATGTTGGAGCAGGCATGGGCCCAGACCAATTCCTCACACCACGCCTTTCGGTTTTTCACTGGAGAGAGGAACTCCGGGACCCTTCGTTGCGTGAAAGTCTGGAAGACGAACTCATCACGATTTTGACCCCAAATGTGCTTGGACCCCTGCCGCCGTCCATGCAGGTACAGGACCGGGGCATATCTCATTGGATCGATGATCGTTGCGCAGAAAGTGATGTTTTGTTGGTTCGCCAAAAACATGACCGTCATCTGATCGGCCTGATGATACTGGCACTGGATTCTGCCCATAAATCTGTGCCGACGGTCCATCTCGGCTACCTGATTGCAGAAACGGCATGGGGCAAAGGCTATGCCTCAGAGCTTTTGGACGGATTTGTCGCCGCGTGTACTTCGGGCCCAGCCGTTCGCTTGGTCGCGGGGGTTGGACGCGACAACCCGGCCTCTGCCCGCGTGTTGCAAAAATCGGGTTTTACACTCTCCCGCGACGACTCGTCTGTGGACACAGAGATTTACGTCCGCGAAATCGGCGCGCCGATGGTGCCTTAGGTCCACGAACCGTTCCGTGACAGCGTTCTGCACACAAACTGGTAACGTGCATCGCACTTGGCGCAGGCGACCAGATGAAAAAATGCTTGGAAATTTCATCAATTTGTCCCATCGTGAAAAACAGATTTAAAATTTCACGAGATTCGGAGCAACTGTGTGAACAGCCAAGCCCCACAAAGCGCGACATTGGGTGCTGATTTAAGGGCCTTGCGCAAAGCGCGCGGGTTGACCCTGACAGAGATCGCGACCCGCCTTGATCGTTCGGTCGGTTGGCTCAGTCAGGTTGAACGGGACATGTCCGATCCTTCGATCTCGGATCTGCGTCAGATTGCTGAATGCCTTGGCGTGCCGATGTCGATGCTGTTTGCCCATGCAGCGGTTCCGGTTGAGGAAAAGGGTTATGTCGTTCGTGCGGGCACACGTCGTCCCATGGGGTCGGGTGAAGAAGGGTTGATCGAGGAACTGCTTTCGCCTGATCTGACCGATGATTTTGAAATGGTACATTCCACGTTCGAGCCCAACTCGAAGATGCAGACCCCAGCCCATCGCCCAACGCAGGAAGTGGGGTACATGATCTCGGGCCGATTGGATCTGACCATCGGGTCGCGGGCTTTCACTGTCGGTCCGGGTGACAGCTTTCGGATCAAACACGAACCTTATCAATGGTCTAACCCCTATGATGAGCCTGCGGTGGCCATCTGGGTCATTGCCCCACCGGTGTACTGATGAGCTTTGAGGCCTGGACCATATTCGCGCTGTTCTGGGTGGTATTCGTAACCACTCCGGGCCCGAACGCGGTCAATTGCATCTCAAACGGGATGAGTTTGCCATTCCCAAAGGCAATGTTGGGTGTTCTGGCCATCCTCACGCAAGCAAGCGCGTTCCTGATCTTATCGGCGCTGGGCATCACGGCCTTGATCGCGGCGTCACCAACTGGATTTTTCATCGCCAAGCTGATTGGTGCAGGTTTCCTGATATGGGTCGGAATCCGAGGCTGGATGAACGCTACAAAACCTGCACCGGCCTCAGAACGCCCTGCGCGGCATGTCTATTTTCACGCGCTGGCGGTGGCGACGATAAATCCCAAAAGCGTGGCAGGGTACCTGGCGGCCTTTTCGCAATTCGTGCAGCCCGACGTGCCGATCTGGCAGCAGATGGGAGTTATCATGCCCACGGCGCTGATCATCACCACGCTCAGCTATACCGGCTTCACCCTACTGGGCGCGCTGATGGGCAAGGCGGCGCTGGGGGCTGTGTTTAACATCTGGGTTCGCCGTGTGATGGCGGCCTGTTTCATCATCTATGGCGTGTTGCTGGGGGCCAGCTCCACGCCCGCAGCAAGGGGGTAATTGTATGCACACGGGTTCCTGCCTGTGCGGCGCGGTCGCGTTTACCATCGACGGAGAGCTGTCGCCGCCCTCGGCATGCCATTGCGGCCAGTGCCGTAAGCAGTCGGGCCATATCTGGTCCTCGACCTCGACCCATCAGGACAACCTGAGCTTTACCGCAAGCGACACGCTGCGTTGGTTCCGTGCATCAGATACCGCGCGGCGTGGCTTTTGCAGTGAATGTGGATCTTTCCTGTTCTGGCAGCACAATGCCGAAGACACGATTTCGATTTCCATGGGTGCGCTCAGCGAACCTACGGGCCTGAAGCTCTCAAAGCACATCTTTGTCGCTGACAAAGGTGACTACTACGACATCTCAGACGATCTGCCCCAGCGGGCACAGTAACAGAGGATTAAAACACATGAGTGACTTTCCAACCAAAGCCCGTGTTGTCATCATCGGTGGCGGCGTCGTGGGCTGCTCGTCCCTTTATCATCTGGCCAAGAAGGGCTGGACCGACTGCGTTCTGCTGGAAAAGAACGAGCTGACGGCTGGCTCGACTTGGCACGCGGCGGGCAACGTGCCGACCTTCTCGACCTCATGGGCGATCATGAACATGCAGCGCTACTCGACCGAGCTATATTCGCGCTTGGCCGAAGAAGTTGACTATCCGATGAACTACCACGTCTCGGGGTCGATCCGTCTGGCGCATAGCAAAGAGCGGATGCAAGAGTTCGAGCGCGCCATGTCCATGGGCCGCTATCAGGGCATCCCGATGGAGATGTGGACCCCGGAACAGGCCAAGGAGCATTATCCGTTCCTTGAGACGCATGACCTTGAGGGCGTGTTGTACGATCCGACCGATGGCGATATCGACCCGGCGCAGCTGACGCAGGCGTTGGCCAAAGGCGCGCGCGATTTGGGTCAGAAGATCATCCGTTTCTGCCCGGCCACCGATGTGACACAGCATGACGATGGCAGCTGGACCGTGCATACGGAAAAGGGCGACATCGCCTGTGACTATGTGGTGAACGCCGCCGGCTACTATGCGCAGCGCGTGGGCGAGATGTTCAAGCCATTCGGCGGCCGCACCGTTCCCGCGATGGTCATGAGCCATCAATACCTGCTGACGGATGAAGTCCCCGAGGTTGAGGCGTGGTCGAAAGAGCATGGCGGCAAGCTGCCGCTGCTGCGCGACGTCGATGTCTCCTACTACCTGCGGCAGGAGAAGAACGGCTTCAACCTTGGCCCCTACGAGCCCAACTGCAAGGGCCACTGGATGACCGAAGACGATCCGATGCCCGAGGATTTCAGCTTCCAGCTTTGGAATGACGATCTAGATCGAATCGAGGATATCGTCACCGACGCCATGGAGCGGGTGCCACTGATGGCAACCTCGGGCGTTGGACGTGTAATCAATGGTCCGATCCCCTACGCGCCTGATGGCCTGCCGCTGATCGGTCCGATGCCCGGTGTGAAAAACGCATTTGAGGCGCACAGCTTTACCTTTGGCATCGCGCAGGGCGGTGGCGCGGGCAAGGTGCTGGCGGAATGGATCGTTGACGGCGCGACCGAATGGGATATGTGGGCCGTCGATCCACGTCGTTACACCGATTACACCGATCAGGACTATTGCAACCAGAAAGGCATGGAAGTCTACGGCAACGAATACGCCATGCATTTCCCGCACCACGAATGGCCAGCTGCGCGTGACAAAAAGCTGTCACCAGTTCATGAAAAGGTCAAAGCGCTTGGCGGCGTGATGGGCGTTTACAACGGTTGGGAACGCGCCAACTGGTTCGCGCAGCCGGGTGATGACACCACGCTTGAGGCAACGCATACTTGGGGCCGTTCCGGTCCGTGGGAGCAGCGGATCAAAGAAGAATGCGAGGCGGTGCGCGACCATTGCGGCGTGCTTGACCTGCCAGGGTTCTCGCGTTTCATGGTCAAAGGCGAAGGCGCTGCCGAGGCACTGCGTGGCCTAGTAGCTGGTGGATTGCCTAAAGTGGGCCGTATCAATCTGGTCTATATTTCCGATGACCGGGGCCGTATCCTGACCGAAATGTCCTGTCTGCGTTTGGGTGAAGATGAGTTCGTCATGATCACCGCCGCAACGGCGCAATGGCATGACCGGGATATTCTGGTGAATGCAATGCCCGCCAGCGTATCGGTTGAGGACGTCACTACAACCCGCGACACACTGATCGTCACCGGCCCGAAATCGCGTGAGATCCTGTCGGGTTTGACCGACGCCGATCTGTCCTCGGGCTGGCTGACCCATCAGGCCGCCACTGTTGCTGGCCAATCGGCCCACCTGATCCGCGTTTCTTTTGCTGGTGAGTTGGGGTGGGAAGTACACGCACTCAACGCGGATATGCCTGCGATCTACGACGCGATCCTCGGTGCAGGGGTCAAGCCGTTCGGCATGTACGCCCTGAACTCTCTGCGGATCGAGAAGGGATACCGCGCATGGAAGGGCGATTTGTCGACCGATTACTCGCTGCTCGAAGGGGGTTTGGAGCGGTTCGTCAAACTGGACAAACCGCAGGACTTCCCCGGCAAGGCCGCGATCCTGAGCGAAAAGCAGCAAGGCGTGAAGAAGTCGTTCGTCACCCTGACTGTTGAGGCTGGGGATTGCGACGCGCCTTACATGTCTTGCATCTGGCAGGGCGATGAGATCGTCGGTGAGACGACGTCGGGCGCATGGGGGTACCGTGTGGGCAAGTCCATCGCGCTGGGCATGATCAAGGCTGAGCTTGCGAACCCGGGTACCGAGCTTGAGGTCGAAATCTACGGCCAAAAGTGCCGCGCTGTGGTAGAGCAGGATCAACCGCTTTGGGATCCCGAGAACGAGCGGTTGCGCGCTTAACTTCTTGCGGAGACCGCCATGAGCAAACGATACGCCAAACTGGGGCCCGGCGAGGGCCCCAACTATGATTGGGAAAATGACCATACCTTCGTGAAGGTGTCAGGTCAGGACACAGATGGCGCATACACGCTTATGGAAGACAACTTGAAGGCCAGCTTCGCGCTTGGCCTTCATCGCCATGATACCCACGCCGAAACCTTCTATTTTCTGGAAGGTGAAGTTGACTTCTATGTCGACGGCGGCTGGCATCGATGCGGGCAGGGCACCACGATGCATGTGCCACCCGGAGTACCGCATGCCTGTCGCGTCGTAGGTGATGCGCCAGCCAAGATGCTCATGATCTTTCAACCGTCAGGGTTTGATGGGTTCCTTGCCGAACTTGCAAAGATGACCGAGGCAGACTTTGCGGACGAGGCCAAGATGGCCGAGGTCAATGCGCGCTACGACATCGTTCCCATGGGTCCCGTCCCGCCGCATCCGGATGATGAGGTCTGAAATGGCTATCCCAAAAACCATGTCTGGTGTCTATCTGACGGGTCACGGTGGACCCGAAGTCTTAGAGTGGCGCGAAGATATTCCGGTGCCAAAGCCCGGTCCCGGGCAGGTCCTTGTTCGGGTTGCCGCTGCCGGTGTGAACAACACTGATATCAATACGCGGGTCGGCTGGTACTCGTCGGATGTGACCGGCGCTACGGATGCTGTGGATCAGGACGTCGAAGCCGGCGGGTGGGGTGGCGCCCTACGTTTCCCACGCATTCAGGGTGGGGATCTGTGCGGCATCATCGAGGCAGTGGGTGATAGAGTTCATTTCAGTCCAGGCCAACGCGTAACCTGCCCGATCAACCTGCCGCGTCCGCGTCCCGGTCACCCTCAGGGCTTTATTGCATTGGGGTCCGAGATCGACGGGGCGTTTGCCCAATACTGTCTGGTAGAGGCGGATGATCTGTACGACGTCAGCGCATCCCCTTTGTCCGACGTTGAAATTGCAGCCATCCCCTGCGCTTTTGGGACCGCTGAAAACTTGTTGACCCGCGCGGGTGTCACATCAGGCCAAAAGGTCCTGATCACTGGCGCGTCTGGTGGTGTTGGGATGGCCGCTGTGCAGCTTGCTGCGTTACGCGGGGCCACTGTCTGGGGCGTCACGGGGTCCGCAAAGGCTGAGGTCGTGAAATCCCAGGGTACCGCAGGAACCTTCGAGCGTGATGAACCGTTGCCACAAGACATGTTCGACGTGGTGATTGATGTGGTTGGCGGGCCTGCGTGGGCATCGTTGATCCTGTCGCTGAAACCCGGTGGACATTACGCCGTATCAGGCGCAATCGCCGGCCCGATGGTTCAAGCGGATCTTAGGGATATCTACCTGCGCGACATAACCATTCATGGCTGTACGCATCAGACACCCGAAGTATTTGGCCGCCTTGTCGAATTGATGAATGCCGGGCGCATCCGGCCATTGATCTCGCGCACCTATCCGTTAAGGGACATCGCACTGGCGCAATCGGATTTTCAATCCAAGACCTTTCCGGGCAAGCTGGTGCTGATCCCCTGAGGAGCAATGACATGACAGATATCACCCTCTTGGATGGTTCAATCGGCCAGGAACTGGTCAAACGCAGCGGGGATACGCCAACTGCGCTCTGGTCAACTCAGGTCATGATTGATCGCCCAGAGCTGGTGCGCGAAGTACACGAAGAGTATTTCAGGTGCGGCGCGACAATAGCGACAACGAATACTTATGCGGTTCACCGGTCCCGATTGCGGTTCGAAGACATCGAAGATCAGTTGGAGCCCCTTGTTGATGCGGCCTTGTCACAAGCACAAGCCGCTTGCGATGGAACAAAGGGGCGCGTCGCGGGTTCTCTGGGGCCTTTGTTGGCCACATACAGGCCCGACCTGAAGCCCGACCCAATCGATGCGGGCGAAAAATTTGCGGAATTAGTCGGCCTTATGGCAGATCAGGTGGATCTGTTTCTCATCGAGACGGTGTCCTCGGTGCTTGAAGCCGAAGGCGCGCTGCGGGGAACATCGGGATGTGGCAAGCCGGTTTGGTTGTCTCTTTCAGTCAACGATGACGACGGCACCCGTCTCAGGTCGGATGAGCCCCTGGCGGACATAGCGCCGTTGGTCAAAACGTATGCGCCGGATGCGCTGTTGATCAATTGCTCGCGCCCCGAAGCGATCCCAGCAGCGTTGGACATCCTGTCCAGAATGTCCTTGCCATTTGGGGCCTATGCAAATGGGTTCACGCATATCTCGGCCGGGTTTCTTGAAGATGCGCCAACAGTTGATGCGCTGGAAGAGCGCCATGATCTTGGGCCCGATGCATACGCGGATCACGTGATGGGATGGGTCGATCAGGGGGCAACGATTGTCGGCGGATGCTGTGAAATCGGACCGGAGCACATCGAAACGCTCGCCACCCGGTTGCGGGCAGCCGGACACAACATCGTCTGAGCACGAAGATGACAGGTGAGACGGCGCAAAAAGGCTTGAAGCAAACGATCCGGCATTTCGACATTCTCGTCGCGCCGGGGTTTGTGTTGCTTGAACTCGCCTCGCTTGTGGATGTTCTACGGGTGGCAAACCGGGTCTGTGCCTCGCCGCCTTTCACCTATACTTACCGGTCGTTGCGCGGTGGCGATATTGCAAGCAGCAGCGACGCTTTTGTTTCGACCTTAACAGTGCCATCGCAACCTACGGCTGACTATTTGTTCGTCATCGGCAACACGGACCCGGATCAGCCAGACCTGTCGTTGGGCCGTATTGTGTCGGACTATACTTTCCGTGGCGCACAGGTCTTTTTACTGTCTGAAGCGGCCAGTCGTTACATAAATGAACAGGGCACGGAAGATCTGGCAACCCATTGGGAAAATGCCTCTTTCCTGCGTGAACGCGGTGCCCGGTTCGAGGCGAAGCTTTTGATCGCGACCGAGATCGGACCCGTAGTGACCTGTGCCGGTATGAGCGCCACGGCAGACATTGCACTGTCGGTTATCGGGCGGCACATCTCGGGGCCAGCCAAAATGACGGTCGCCGATATCATGCTGCATGAACAGATTCGCGATTTCTCATCTATGCAGCCGTTTTCCGGGGCAAAAACCACAGCCACCGGCGACGCCAAGCTGGATCAGTGCATTAAGCTGATGCAAGAGAATATCGAGGAACCCTTGCCCATCCGCCAGATTGTCGAGGACTTGAACCTTTCGAATCGGTCGCTGGAACGTAAGTTCAAATCCTTCTTCGGCACTACACCCAATGGGTTTTATCGCGAAATGCGTTTGGCCAAGGCCAATAACCTGCTGATGAATACAACAATGAGCGTGCGTGAGATTGGGATGGCTTGCGGGTTTCCCAACGGGTTTTCATCTGTTTACAAAAGCTTTTTCGGGGTCACGCCATTTGTCATGAGACGGGACAGGCGTCAGACCACACAAAGATGATTTTCTCTGACATCGCGACGCTTTTGATGCATTTCTTGTCGATCCTTCGTGGCATTCTGCCCCAAACCAAACACTAGCGGAGTCGTCACAATGGTTGATCTTCCCAGCAAGGCCCGAGTGGTCATTATTGGCGGCGGCGTCATCGGATGCTCGGTCGCCTATCACCTGACCAAAAAGGGCTGGAAAGATGTCGTGCTGCTTGAACGTAAACAGCTGACCAGTGGCACAACCTGGCACGCGGCCGGTCTGATCGCGCAGTTGCGGGCCACAGCAAACATGACCAAGCTGGCGAAGTACAGCCAGGAGCTTTACGGTTCTTTGGAAGAAGAAACCGGTGTTGCCACCGGGTTCAAACGTTGCGGTTCTATCACCGTCGCCCTGACCGAAGAGCGCAAGGAAGAGATCTACCGTCAGGCGGCCATGGCCCGCGCCTTTGGCGTAGAGGTCGACGAAATTTCAAATGAGCGGGTGCAAGAGCTGTACCCACACATCAATCTCGACGGTATCAAAGGGGCCGTTTACCTGCCGCTGGACGGGCAGGGCGATCCCGCCAATATCGCTCTGGCGCTGGCTAAGGGTGCGCGCCAGCGCGGCGCTGTGGTAAAGGAACGGGTCAAAGTCACAGACATCGTCAAGCAGGGCCGTTCTGTCACCGGGGTGGATTGGGTCGCGGATGACGGCAGCGCTTCGGGCCACATCGAATGCGACATGGTGGTGAACTGCGCCGGGATGTGGGGTCATGAGGTTGGCCGCATGGCGGGCACCAACGTGCCGCTTCATGCGTGCGAGCATTTCTATATCGTGACCGAAAATATCGATGGTTTGACCCAACTGCCAGTGCTGCGCGTGCCTGACGAATGCGCGTATTACAAAGAAGATGCAGGTAAAATCCTGCTGGGTGCGTTCGAACCCAACGCAAAACCCTGGGCAATGGACGGCATCCCGGACACGTTCGAATTCGATCAACTCCCTGAAGACTTCGATCATTTTGAGCCGATCCTCGAAGCCGCATGTGAACGGATGCCGATGCTGGCCGAAGCCGGTATTCACACTTTCTTCAACGGCCCGGAATCGTTCACTCCGGACGACGCTTACCATCTGGGTCTGGCGCCTGAGATGGATAATGTATGGGTCGCCGCCGGGTTCAATTCGATCGGCATCCAATCCGCCGGTGGTGCGGGCATGGCGCTGGCGGAATGGATGGACACAGGCGAGAAACCCTTTGACCTTGGCGACGTAGACGTCAGCCGGATGCAGCCGTTTCAGGGTAACAAAAAGTACCTCTTCGAACGCTCGAAAGAGACGCTGGGGCTGCTCTATGCAGACCACTTCCCCTATCGCCAAAAAGCCACTGCGCGCGGCGTGCGCCGGACGCCGTTCCACCACCACCTTCTGGAACAGGGGGCCGTCATGGGCGAGCTGGCCGGCTGGGAACGCGCCAACTGGTTCGCCAATGTAGGACAGGAACGGGAATACCAGTACAGCTGGAAGCGCCAGAACTGGTTCGAAAACTCGGCTGCTGAACACCGCGCCGTGCGCGAGAATGTCGGCATGTATGACATGTCTTCTTTTGGCAAGATCCAAGTCGAAGGTCCCGAAGCTGAAAAATTCATGAACTATATCGGTGGTGGCGACTACTCGGTGCCTACTGGCAAGATTGTCTACACTCAGTTTCTGAATCGTGCTGGCGGGATCGAAGCCGATGTGACTGTCACACGCCTGAGCGAGACCGCGTATCTGGTTGTGACTCCTGCCGCAACACGACAGGCAGATCAAACCTGGATGATGCGCCACGCGGGCGACTTCAACGTCGTGATCACCGATGTCACAGCAGGTGAAGGTGTTCTGGCTGTCATGGGGCCCAACTCGCGTGCTCTGCTCGAGAAAGTATCGCCCAACGACTTCACCAACGCGGCCAACCCCTTCGGCACTGCGCAGGAGATTGAGATCGGAATGGGCCTGGCCCGCGCCCATCGTGTCACTTATGTGGGCGAGCTTGGATGGGAGATCTATGTCTCTGCGGACATGGCAGGCCATGTGTTCGAAACCCTCCATGAGGCCGGACAGGATATGGGGCTGAAGCTGTGCGGTATGCACATGATGGACAGTTGCAGGATCGAAAAAGGCTTTCGCCATTTTGGCCATGACATCACCTGCGAAGATCACGTGGTCGATGCGGGTCTTGGCTTTGCGGTCAAGGTTGACAAAGGCAGTGACTTCATCGGACGGGAAGCAGTGATTGCGCGGAAAGAAAGCGGTCCTAAAAACCGGCTGGTGCAGTTCAAGTTGACTGACGCGGAACCGTTGCTGTTTCACAACGAGCCGATTGTCCGCGACGGCGAATATGTGGGGTACTTGAGTTCAGGCAACTATGGCCACACGTTGGGCGGTGCCATTGGTCTGGGCTATGTCCCGTGCGAAGGCGAAAAGGCTGCGGACGTTCTGGCATCTTCTTACGAGATTGATGTCTGTGGGGTGAAGGTTAAAGCGGAAGCTTCGCTCAAGCCGATGTACGACCCGAAATCAGAGCGTGTGAAAGTCTGACATGCGAGAGGGGGCTCTGCCCCCGCCGCCCGTTCCGGGCGACTCCCCCGAGGTATTTAGGGCCAGATGAATGAGGGATCCCTTGTTCATCTGGCTTAAAAATACCTCGGAGCGCGAGGCAGCGCCTCGCTGCGCCAACATGAGTTTCAACGCGGCATCCGAGATCGACCCATCACTATTCGTTATGTGCGACTTCACGGTTTTCGGAGTTTTCAAGCTGATGTGAACTGCCGTAAATGTGTCCGGCATCAACCGGAGATTTGCCGTGGCAGACACGCCTATTCCCTCTCAGAATTCCGACACACCCAAGGGTTTGGCGCTGGCGGTAACCGCTTATGTCCTGTGGGGGTTTTTACCGCTCTACCTGAAAGCGCTGGACCATATTGGTCCGGTCGAAGTCGTGGCCCATCGCATCATCTGGTCTGTTCCGGTGGCCGGGTTGTTGTTGGTCATTTTGGGGCGCACTCGCGACCTCAAGGCTGCGCTGGGTAATCCGAAGATGCTGGGAATGGCGGCTTTGACAGCTGCTTTGATTACTGTGAACTGGGCGATTTATGTTTGGGCGATCTCAACCGGTCATGCTTTGGATGCCGCGCTTGGATATTACATCAACCCGCTGTTCAGTATCGCACTTGGCGCGATTTTGCTGCGTGAGCCACTGACACGCATGCAGCTGATTGCCGTGGGTCTGGCCTCATTGGGTGTTTTGGTTCTGGTGTTTGAGGCCGGCCGTTTGCCATGGGCTGCGCTTGGCCTGATGGTGAGTTGGGGGTTCTATGCGTTTTTCAAACGATCCCTGCCAATCGGGCCCAATCAAGGGTTCCTGCTTGAGGTGCTGATCCTTTTGATCCCGGCTTTGGTCTACGTCACATTTCTGGGCGTGCAGGGTACGGGGCATTTTGGCGTGGGACTGTCAGACACCCTATTGCTGTCCTGTGCAGGTGTCGTGACGGCTGTGCCGCTGCTGGTTTATGCAAACGGTGCAAAGCTGGTGCGACTCTCCACGATGGGTATCCTGCAATATATTGCACCAACCATGATTTTCGTGACAGCAATCACTGTGTTTGGCGAAAAGATCGACACCGGTCGGATGATCGCTTTCCCGCTGATCTGGGCGGCGTTGATTGTATATTCGATCCCGATGATCCGGCAGGCGCGGGCTCAGGCCTGACGCAAAAGTTCCGCTGCGGCATCTGCCCAAAGGGCGTAGGCGTGTGGACTGGGATGATAGCCGTCTGGGGCAGCAAGCGCCGGGTCATCCGGCAGATCGAGTTTCAAATGGCTGACATGTGGGTAGGCCGACACAACCTGCTGCAGCGCCTGATCCAGCCGGGCCGCCTGACGGCCGAGGACCCAGGCCAAAGGATGGGACAAGGCCGGGAATCTGTTCATTTGTGGAACGCCGGTTACGACAATACGTCGTGCTCCCAGATCGTTGGACAGAGCAGTGATAAGCTGCGTTTGGCGGTGCGCAAATTGTCGGGATGTAACGGCACGTGTCACATCATTGACGCCCAACGCCGTGACAACTGAGTCGAACTCCCCCTGCAGACTTTTCAAGTGGTCGAGTGTGTCCAGTGTTGTGTATCCCGTGGTTGCTTCCAATTGCCACTCGACCGAATAGTGTTTGGCCAGCCGGTCAACCAACTGCCCAGACAGAGCCTGCGCTTGGGTTCCGGCCCCAACACCAGCCGCCGAGCTGTCGCCACAGATGAGCAGGCGCAGGCGTGGTCCGCGACCTGATCGGCCTTTCCGCGGGCCCGTCGGCTCTGGCAACATCTGAGCGTTGCGCCGGACTGAAAGCCCCTGCGCTGCCAGAACCGGCAGCAGGGGAATGCGCAGGACCTGATCGGCTGCAATCAAACCGCGCACGATCAGCTCAGGGCGTCTTTGAACTTGAGAAACCGTGCATCGGTCATCACGCGCGCCATCATCGCCTCTCGTAGTGCACCCACTGTCTTATAGGGGCGCATCGCGACCTCGAAGGTTTGAATCAAACCGTCGTCGTTTAGCGTGATCAGATCCACCCCGATCCCGTCAAGATCCCCGACCTTGCACTGGAATTCCAACGCCCAGTCTTTTCCCTCGCCCATGATGCGGCGATAGCGGAAGTCTGAAAACACCTGACCAACATGTCCCAGAACGGCGGCCACCGGCGCGCGCCCGGTCCAGGTGCTGTAGTAGGTTGGCGGCAGGAACCGGACATCCTCGGCCAGAAGCGCGTGGATCAAGGCTTCATCGCCTTTGGCGACAACCTCTTGCATTCGTTCGATGGTCGGGTGCATGTCGTTTCCTCCTGTGCCGAAGGTCTCTGAACATTGCCCAACAGGCAAGGACGACGTTGCGGGAGGGGGCGGGCTGCGATAGGCAGGCCCGCATGAGTGAGATCTATGACCCCCCTCAAACCCCGCTGGATGTCTTGCACGAAGACGCGCAGTTGATCGTGGTGAACAAGCCGTCTGGCCTGCTTTCAGTGCCGGGGCGTGGTGAACATCTGGCGGATTGTCTTCTGACGCGGGTACAGGCGGCTTTTCCTCAGGCATTGCTGGTGCATCGGCTGGACCGGGATACATCCGGTGTCATGGTTTTTGCCCTAACGCCCCATGCACAGCGCAACCTGAGTATGCAGTTCGAACAGCGTCAGACGCGCAAAACCTACGTCGCTCGTGTCTGGGGGTGCTTGGAGCCAAAGACCGGCACAGTGGACCTGCCTTTGATTGTGGACTGGCCCAACCGGCCCCGACAAATGGTCTGCCACGACGCCGGAAAGCCTGCGCTCACCGATTGGCGCGTCGTAAAACATGAGGGCGAAACAACGCGTGTGCGCCTGTTTCCCAAAACCGGACGGTCTCATCAGTTGCGGGTTCATATGCAGGCGTTGGGTCATCCAATTCTGGGCGACCCGTTTTATGCAACAGGTCCGGCGGCGGAATTTCCAAGGTTGATGCTGCATTCCGAAGAACTGCGCCTGAAGCACCCCGAAGGCGGGGTTTCGATGAAATTTCGTGCCGGGGCCGATTTTTGAAGAATTCGCATCCCAGTTGGCGGCTAATTGCCGATCTCACTGGATTGTTTCTTGAGACCCAACACCCTGGCCGTGATATACTGAGGAAAACCAAACGCACCTGACAAACGGGTGTTGGAGCAGAAGGTGATATTATGACGATTTCCAAGTTTATTCTGGCCACGGGGCTGAGTTCAGTCCTTGTTCTTTCGGCCTGTACAGATCCCGGCACATTGTCGGCGCAAAGCGATCCGAACCAGAACGCCAAACAGGGTGCCGTTTTGGGCGGTCTTGTCGGGGCGGGCATTGGCGCAATCGCCAACAACTCGAATCCGGGTCTGGGCGCGTTGGCAGGGGCTGCAATTGGCGCAGCCGGTGGTGGCCTGATCGGCAACCAGTTGGACAAACAGGCGGCTGAGCTGCGTCAGCAATTGGCAAATGACGGAATCACCATCGTGAATGCGGGTGACCGGCTGATTGTGACTGTTCCCAACGACATTACCTTTGACACCGACAGTTCGACCGTGCGCCCGGCGCTGCGATCTGATCTGGTGAAAGTGGGCCAGAACCTCGTCAATTACCCCAACTCGAACGTGCAGATCATCGGTCACACGGACAGCGACGGTGACGCGGGTTACAATCAAGGGCTGTCTGAGCGTCGCGCCAACGCAGTTGCGGATATCCTACAGGCCAATGGTGTCAGCTTTAATCGCATCACGACAATTGGTCAGGGCGAAAACAATCCCGTCGCCTCGAACCTGACACCGGAAGGCAAGGCACAGAACCGACGGGTTGAAATCGTTGTTGTGCCCAGCGGAAACGCGTAACGCGGATTAAGCATTTTGCACGGGGTCGCCATTGGCGGCCTCGTTTGCGCATTGACTGTGCGTCAAATGGGGTTTGGAACAGATCAAACTCGGGCTAGTTTTCAGAAAATCACTGAAACGGAGTTCCCCTAGATGTCTCAACCCACACTCCTCGGCTTGTCTGGATCCCTGCGTCAGGATGCAACCAACCGCAAGCTTTTGCGGGAAGCGGCCCGGTTGTTTGATTCGGCCAACTTTGTCGAAGCAGACCTGAACCTGCCCCTTTATGACGGAGATCTGGAAGAGGGTGAGGGCATTCCGGCAGCGGTGCAGTCTTTGGCGGACCAAATCGCGCAGTCAGATGCGGTTATCATCTCGACGCCGGAATACAACAAAGGTCCATCGGGCGTTTTGAAGAACGCGCTGGATTGGGTGAGCCGCACACAGGGCAATCCGTGGGCCGACAAACCGGTTGCCGTTATGTCGGCGGCGGCAGGTCGCGCTGGCGGTGAGCGTGCGCAGATGATCCTGCGGTCGTTTATGGTTCCCTTTCAGCCGCGCATTCTGCAGGGGCCTGAAATCCATCTGGCAGACAGTTCGAACGCGTTCGACGAACACGGCAAATTGGCCTCTGAACGCTATGAAAAGTCACTGCATAAACTGATGCAGAAACTGCGGGCCGAGGCCGGTTTTTGAAACTGGCCCGCGTATTAGGCATGGCACGTTCGGGCTGACGAGCCTCAAAGGATGGTGTTGGGTCTATGCGTCCATCTCGTAGAGCGCATCGATTACAATGAGGCGTCGGGCCGGAAATCTTCGGGGATTTCATCGCGGCCTTCCAACATCAGATCAGCCATAACCTCGGCGATTTTGGGGGCCATGCCAAAACCGATTTTGAAACCTCCGTTGGCGATAAACTGACCCTTGTGCAATGGATGCGCACCCAACATTGGTGCCCGGCTTTTGCTGCGGGGGCGGACACCAGCCCAGCGTTCTATTACCTCGGCCCCGTGCAGCAATGGCAGGGCGCGCGTGGCGCGATCGATCACATCGTCCAGCGCGCTGTCGGTACTGGTCGGATCGTCATACTCCCGTTCCGACGTTGAACCGATGGCAAGTGTTCCGTCCGCGTGGGGTACGATATGTATCGCATCGGCAAAGAGCTGCGGGACCTCTCCGGCGTCAAAGCGCAACAGGGCAGCTTGCCCTTTGACGCCGTTTCCGACGGTCTTACCATAGGCATCGTTGAGCTCTTGTAACCCGGCAAGGCCAGTTGCATGCACAACCTGTCCTTGGTTTTCCGCGTTATTGACAACGTGAACGCCCATAACCTCAAGGGCGGCCACAAGCGCAGCGCAGGCTCGTCGAGGGTGCATCCGCGCGGTCAGAGTATCCCGAATGACAAACCCGGTGGGGCTGGGCGGACACCATGAACCAGCCTGTGCGGTGGTGATCACGCGCCATTCGGCCTGACCTTGCCAAAGTTTATCTGCCGTACCTTCGCGCTGCCGCGCCAGGTCAAGGCTGCGGGCATCCGGGATGGGTTGAAGGCGACCCAACCGACCATAACCGGGGGAAACGCCGCCGGTTTCTTCGATTTGCCGCCAAAAAGGTTCAGCCATGATCAGACTGTCGAACTGAAAGGCTTTCTTGGCGTTCCAGTTTTCCGGCACATGCGGGGCCAATGCACCGACCAGACCGCCGCTGGACCCGGCACCGGGCCCGAACGGATCGACAACCTGCACCTTTGCGCCGCGCCGGGCGCAGACCCACGCGATGGACAGGCCGAAAATCCCTGCGCCGCGCACTGTTACATCGACCATTGCCAATTCCCTTTTCCTTGTTCAGTGTCGCGCCGCTTAGCTACAGGATTCCCAGATGGCAGACCAGCGTGCCAAATTGACGTGGACCGAGGATCAGATACCGGTCTCGGATCGTTTCGACGATCCCTATTATTCTTTGCAGAACGGGCTGGAAGAGACGCGCCACGTGTTCCTGGCTGGCAACGATCTACCTGCGCGCTTCACGCCCGGTTTTCACATCGCCGAACTTGGTTTTGGCACCGGTTTGAACCTTCTGACGGTATGGTCTGAGTGGGAGAAATCCGGCCAAACCGGACCTTTGCGGTTTACCAGTTTCGAAGCTTTTCCAATGGCCACGGAAGATATGCATCATGCGCTGAAGGCGTTTCCCGAGTTGCAACCGTGGAGCAGCCGGTTTCTCACACACTGGTCGGGTCGCGAATGCATGCTCGAAACTCTTCAGTTCGAGGTGATCATTGGTGATGCGCGTGAGACTTTGCCAAAATGGGCCGGAAAGGCGGATGCCTGGTTTCTTGATGGGTTTTCGCCCGCCAAGAACCCGGAACTGTGGGGGGCGGACCTGATGCAAGAGGTTGCAATCCACACCGCGGCAGAGGGGACAGCCGCCACCTATACCGCCGCTGGTTTTGTACGTCGGGGGTTGGAGGATGCTGGTTTCAACGTGATGCGCACGTCGGGCTATGGCCGCAAGCGACATATGACACGGGCAATCAAAGCATGACGCAGAAGAACAATATCGGTGCAGGCATCGCCCTGATGGTGGGTGCCACGATTGTGTTTGCCCTGCAGGACGGTATCTCGCGGCATTTGGCCGGGACCTACAACACCTACATGGTCGTGATGGTCCGCTATTGGTTCTTCGCGGCGTTTGTCATTGCGCTGGCGGCACGATCACCCGGTGGGCTGAGGGCAGCCACGCAGACAAATCAGTTGGGTCTGCAAATAACCCGTGGTGTGTTGCTGGCGGCCGAGATCTGTGTCGCGGTCTTTGGCTTCACCATACTCGGCTTGATCGACAGCATGGCTGTCTTCATCTGCTATCCATTGCTTGTTGCCGCGCTAAGCGGGCCGGTATTGGGCGAGCAGGTCGGGTGGCGGCGGTGGAGCGCGATCGGGGTGGGATGCATTGGCGTTCTGATCATTTTGCAACCAGGTGCGGGCGTATTTAACCCTTGGGCGATCATTCCCCTCATCTCGGCCCTGATGTTTGCAGTCTACGCCCTGCTGACCCGCTATGCCGCCCGGCAGGACAGCACAGCCACCAGTTTTTTCTGGACCGGCGTCGCCGGCTCCGTCGCAATGACTCTGGTCGGAATTTGGTTCTGGGAGCCGATGGTGCCTGCTGACTGGGGCTGGATGGCGCTGCTGTGCGTCAGTGGAGCGTCTGGTCACTGGTTGCTGATCAAGTGCTATGAGATGGCCGAGGCGAGCGCGGTGCAACCCTTCGCCTATTTCCATCTGGTCTGGAGCGCGATGCTGGGTATTTCAGTCTTTGGCGAAACGCTGCGCCCCGAAGTTGTAGCAGGCGCAGCGATTGTTGTGGCCGCAGGGCTGTTCACCTTATGGCGCGAACGCCGCCAGAGATGATCCGACCAGTTCTTGTGAGAACGGGATCGGAAGCGCGGGCTGTCCCAGTCGCGCGCGGTAGACAGGCAGGCTTTCGGTCACGCGCATCACGTAGTTGCGGGTTTCGCTGAAAGGTATCGTCTCGATCCAGTCAACGATATCAACTTCGCCGGTGCGCGGGTCTCCAAAACGCTCCATCCACGAGATTGGGCGCCTGGGTCCCGCGTTATACCCGGCGGCCATCATCACCACGTTGCCGTTGAAATCAGCTGCCAGACCCGAAAGATAGTTGGCCCCCAGCTTGGCGTTGTACTGCCAATCCGTGGTAAGCCGTCCCGTCTGGTGGCCACTGAGAATGCCTAACTCACCCGCGACCAGCTTGGCCGTCGCAGGCATCACCTGCATCAGACCGCGCGCGCCCGCGCCACTAATAACGACAGGATCAAACTCGCTTTCGCGCCGCGCAATCGCCAGCGTCATTTCCTTGGCCATCGGTAGGCGCATGTCTGCGACCGGATGCACCGGGTAATAGGCTGCGGGCAACACCGTGCCCGTGGTTGCCGCCCGCTTGGCGATCATCACCGCCAGGTGCGGCTGTTTCAGCTCGATGACCAGGTCACCAAGTTGATTGGCCTGCACAGGATCAAGGCTTTCGACCAGATGTGTCAGGAACCGCTCGGAGAGGTTGCCCTCTCCGGCCTTCAGCAGCAGCAAGCCTGCTTCCAAAACACTGGACTCAGCGAACTCTGCCTGCCGCCAATGCGGTGCGCGGCGTGGATTGGCCAGCTCTGCATCAAACGGCCTGCCGATCCGTTCCGCAGCAAGCAAGCCATAGAACGAAGTCTGGTAATCCGCCCCCATCGCATAAGCGTCATATGCTTTGTCCGCATCACCCTGCGCTGCATACGCGCGTCCAAGCCAGTAACCACCACGCCCTTTCGAAATTGGTGATTTAACCGCGTCGGAAAAATTCTGGAAATGCCTTACGGCGGTTGCAGGGTCATTCAGCTTGCGCAGGGCCAGAAACCCCGCCAGCCACTCCAGATCGGCATAGCCATAGCCCATTTCGGGGGTCATGTGGTGATTTGCGGCCACGTCATATGCGCGTGCAGATCGTCCGGACCGCATCTCAAGCCGTGCCAAACGACGGCGCCCTTCGGCCCATTTGTCAGGCTCGCCCAACGCATCCGGCCCTGTTGAACGCGCCAGCATCAGGTCTATGGCGCTGTCGTCCAATTCCTTCTTGTCCCGCCAGACAAAACGGTCAAAGGCAAGCCCGGGCGCATCCATCAGAGATTTCGGGACTGCTGCCACCTTGCCGTCCACACCCGGCTGACGCTTTTGCAATGCGATTCGCGCCTCGGCCAGCTTGCGTTGGTCAGCACTGACCAGCGGCAGCATTTGGCCCGCGCTGACCAGATGACCATCCCACAACATCCGGTCCAGCCGCGCCGCGTGATGCGGTTTCAACAGCTTTGCAAAGTTTTCCAGATACGTCTTTTGCAACCCCGAACCCATCGGCATGGTCCGCCACGCCGTGACGATATCCGCTTCAGCGTCCCCCACGCGTCCTTTTGCTTTTAAGGCGATTGCATAGTTCAGCGCGCCCTCAGCCGTCTGAGGAGGCATGTCAGTGTAGAATTTCAAAACCCTATCCGGGTCAGAGCCGGTAAAGACGGGCTCGCTCTTGCGGCGCAACCATGCCATTCCGGGCCAGTCCGGACGGCGTTCGAGAAACACCAGCACATCGCCCGAGCTGCCGAATCCCTCGCGCAGCCAGTGCCAGACGATGACGTCTCGGGAAACAGAGCCGCGTTGGCCTGAAACCCTCAACGCGGCATTCCAATCGCCCTTTCGCATTTCATAAAGCCCGGCGCGCAAATCACCTGCGGCATCCGCCCGCGCAAGCTGCGGTGCCGTCACTGAATACACAATCACAGCAATCAAAAGTGCCAGAATGCGTGTCATACCTTGCATTTCCCAACCAACCGAGGATAGAGCCTGTGAGGATAAACCGTGCGTCGCCGGGATCAACTCACAAAGCTGGAAACGTGAGGGACCGAGGCGTAAAAACCGCAAAATGCACCTTAAAGGAGCGTGTCATGTTCAAAGGCTCAATGCCAGCCCTCGTCACCCCGTTCACCAACGGCGAGTTGGACCTGAAGACGCTCAAACACCTTGTGGAATGGCAGATTGCTGAAGGCTCGACGGGTCTTGTGCCGGTTGGTACCACGGGCGAAAGCCCCACGCTCAGCCACGATGAGCATGAAACGGTGATCGAAGAGGTCGTGAAAACAGCGGCGGGTCGCGTTCCGGTCATCGCCGGTGCCGGATCGAACAATACGGTCGAAGCCGTTCGATTTGTGCAATTCGCCAAAAAGGTCGGCGCGGATGCAGCGCTGGTTGTCACCCCGTACTACAACAAGCCAACCCAACGCGGCCTGATCGCGCATTTCCAGGCTCTTCACGAAGCTGCGGATATTCCGATCATCATTTACAACATTCCCGGACGGTCCGTTGTTGACATGACACCGGCCACTATGGGTGAGCTTTCTAAGCTGCCACGCATCGTTGGGGTTAAGGACGCAACGGGCGATCTGGCCCGTGTCAGCCAACAGCGCGCGACCTGCGGCGCGGATTTCTGCCAACTGTCTGGTGAAGACGCGACCGCGCTTGGATTCAACGCCCATGGCGGCGTTGGCTGCATCTCGGTCACGGCAAACGTGGCACCCAAATTGTGCGCCGAATTCCAACAGGCCACACTGGCCGGAGACTATGCAAAGGCGCTGGACTATCAGGACAAGCTGATGCCACTGCACGAGGCCATCTTTATCGAACCGGGTCTTGTCGGTGCTAAATACGCACTCAGCAAACTGGGCCTTTGCAGCACCGAAGTGCGCTCACCTCTCACCGAGCTTGAGGACGGCACCAAGGCTGCAATCGAGGCCGCAATGGCGCATGCCGGTCTTATCTAAGTCGGACCGAAGATCACAAAAGGGCGGCCTCAAATCCCGAGCGCCGCCCTTTTCATTTGCCGGATCCAATCTTCATCTGGCTAAAAATACCTAGGGGGAGATGCGCGGTACGCGCAGCGGGGGCAGAGCCCCCTTCTCACCGTTTCCCGTAGTAAAGCCCAACAACATGCTCGGCCTGCGCAAAGAACAACCAGCGCGACGTTGCTACGCCCGCCAGATGTGACACCACGGCCAGCAAGGCAAAGAGGTGCTTGATCACGACGCCCGAGACCGGGATCAGGATCAGCAGCAAAGGCAACACAAACGCCAGAACAAAGGAAATGATCCGCAGTTTCTGCGCGTGTTTGCGCCCAACCACGTGGACGAATTCGCGCAACAGATAGTTGGTGCCCGTATGCGGCGGCTCGAAGGCGCGCACATCACCGCGGACGCCCAGCCCAGTGGCGGTGCTCAGCGAAGTGCCGGATCGCGCGAATGCGCCGTCGCCCTTGGCCCAGTAAGCAAGCTGTACTGCCCCGGCAATGGCAAGCAACCAGGGGGCCAGAGTTTCAGCCCCGGACAACAGGGCACCTCCGGCCAAGCTGAAGGACAGGAACAGGATTGGCGTCAGTTCCATGTTCCAGCGCGGGATGGTCTTGAGCTGGGTGTAGATCATCGAGGTGGTAAACACGGTCGCAAGACTGAAAAACGCGCCGAGCCAACCCAGAACTGTCCAATGGCTGCCCAGAAAAACTGCGCCGAATGCATAAAGCCCCATGACCACCAGGGCCGCCACGGCACAGACCCCTTCTCGGCTGAGCCAGCTCGATTTCCATTGGCTGAACGCCTTCCAGGCGCGTTCGGGGTGGCCCAAATGGAAGGTTGAGGCCAGCAAACCACCCACTGCCAGCGCATATGCGATGACGTAAAATACGAATGCCACAAAGCCTGTCACCGCAGGCTGGCCAAGCCCGAGGAAAAACAGCAAGCCGAATCCCAACCC
Organism: Ruegeria sp. HKCCA5929; assembly: GCF_013034525.1. Taxonomy (NCBI): domain Bacteria; kingdom Pseudomonadati; phylum Pseudomonadota; class Alphaproteobacteria; order Rhodobacterales; family Roseobacteraceae; genus Ruegeria; species Ruegeria sp. HKCCA5929. The sequence continues at coordinate 371,106 of NZ_WQGE01000002.1, read as the reverse complement.
GGACAAAGTGGTGAAGATAATAACGGACGGTGCGGGATGCATCAGAGTTTCTCCAACGTCTTGTCGAGCCAGCCGAGGAACCCCTTGGGTTCTTCAGCGACCGGTGCCAGCAGGGGGGCCAAAATGTCGATCTGGTCCTCAACCGTGTCCTTGGGGCGTGGCGGCAGGTATTTATTGACGGGTTTGGTGCCCATTTCAGGCATCAGGTCCATACCGCCCCGATCTGCGACGAGTTTGCTGACATCGCTGTCAGGGTCGCCCAAATCGCCAAAGTGCCGCGCGCCGGCCGGGCAGGTGCGCACGCATGAGGGCACACGATCTACCTCGGGCAGGTTTTCGTTGTAGATACGGTCGACACAGAGAGTACATTTTTTCATGACGCCTTCTGCTGCATCCAGCTCCCGGGCACCGTATGGACAGGACCAGGCGCAAAGACCGCAGCCAATACAGTCGCTTTCATTAACCAACACGATACCGTCTTCGATGCGTTTATAGCTGGCGCCGGTTGGGCAGACAGTGACACAGGGAGCATCTTCGCAATGCAGGCAAGATTTCGGGAAGTGTATCAGTTGAGCGTGACCTTGTTCCGGCTGTACCTCATAGGAATGTACGCGGTTCAAGAAGGTGCCGGACGGGTTGCCACCGTAGGCGTCTTGGTCCGACAGAGGCGCGCCGTAGTTTTCCGTGTTCCATCCTTTGCAGGAGATTACGCAGGCGTGGCAGCCGACACAGGTGTCCAGGTCGATGACCAGACCCATTTTACGTTCGGTGGATTGGGGGAGCTGGGTCATGTCAGGGAACCTCGGCAGTTATGGGCGGGGGAGGGGGCCAGCCCCCTCTTGAGCCTTTGGCTCAATTCACCCCCGAGATATTTTTGGCCTGATGAAGAACGGATCCGGGTCATTTGCCGACTTTCCATGCGATATCTTTCGGGCCGGTGCCAACGGGCGATTTGATCGGCTCAAATTCGGGTTGGCTTTCGGTATCTGTCGGAGGGGCGGCTTTTTCGATTTTGACCTTGAGGTCGAACCATGCAGCCTGACCAGTCACCGGGTCAGAGTTGGCCCACCGCATCCCGTCGCCTTTGGGCGGCAGCAGTTCGTGGATCAGGTGGTTGAGGAGGAAGCCTTTGGTGGCTTCTGGCGCGTCCTCTTGCAGAGCCCACGCGCCTTTTCGTTTACCAATGGCGTTCCAGGTCCAGACGGTGTTGTCGTTCAGTGCGGCCATTTCCATGACGGGCACGGTGATTTCTCCGTGCGGAGAGGTGACCTTGGCCCAATCGCCATCGCTCAGCCCATGTTCCCGCATCAGTTTGGTTGGGACGTAGAGCGGGTTGCGTCCGTGCAGCTGGCGCAGCCAGGCGTTCTGAGTGCCCCAGCTGTGGTACATCGCCATCGGGCGCTGGGTCAGTGCGTTGACGGTAAAGCCTTCGTTGCCTTGCTGATCGGTTTCATACCAGATCGGCAGCGGGTCCATCGTGTCTTTGATCCGCTGGCGCAGGTGATCCGGCGGCTGGCGGTCACCATGCCCTTCTGCGGCCAGTTGGAACTTGCGCATAGGCTCGGAATAAAGTTGGAACAGGTATGGCTGCGGGCTGTCATAGAGGCCCATCCCGACGGCCCAGTCCTGATAGGCTGCGTTCCAGGGTTTGTAGTAATCCGCGCCTTCGGGGATGTGGGCGACGTAGAAACCACCGTTTTCGATATAGCGGTTCAGCTGGTCGGGATTGACCTCTCCACGCCCTTCCTTGTCGCCGTTTTCACCGCGGAACCCGGCAAGCGGGCCGATGCCCGGCTTGCGCTGGTGGTTCACGATATAGTCGGCGTAGTCCTTCCACTTGGGCGTCCCGTCTTCGTTGGTGAAGCCCGGCAGGCTCATGCGATTGGCGAGTTCGATCAGAACCGACTGGAAGCCGCGCACGTCGCGGTCAGGCTCAATCACCGGCCAACGGATTGCGTCGGCGGCGGCGTCGGCTTCGCAAATCGGGCGGTCAAGCAGCGAGATACAGTCGTGACGTTCCAGATACGTGGTGTCAGGCAGGATCAGGTCGGCATAAGCCACCATTTCCGAGGAGTAGGCGTCGGAATAAATGATCTTGGGAATGACGTATTTTCCGTCTTCGGTCTTCGCCGTCAGCATCTCCATCACACCCTTGGTGTTCATGGAGGAGTTCCACGACATGTTCGCCATGTACATGAACAGCGTGTCGATCTTGTAGGGATCACCTGCGGCGGCGTTTGAGATCACCATATGCATCAGCCCGTGGGCGGACATTGGGTTTTCCCAGGTAAAGGCTTTGTCGATACGCTGCGCCGTGCCGCAATCGTCGATCAGTAGGTCCTCGGGCCCACGTGGGAAGCCCAGGTGGGGCCCTTCCAGCGGGCGACCAGGGCGACGGTCGCCATGGGGGGTGGGGTGCGCCTCGACCGGTTTGGGATAGGGCGGTTTGAAGCGGAAGCCGCCGGGGACCTCGACCGTGCCCAACAGGATTTGCAGCACATGCAGTGAGCGACACGTTTGAAACCCGTTGGCGTGGGCCGAGATACCACGCATGGCGTGGAAGCTGACCGGGCGTCCAATCATTTTGGAATGCGTCTCACCCCGGAAGTCGGTCCATTCTTGATCCAGCTCGATTGCTTCGTCAAAGGCAACACGGGCGATTTCCGCCGCGATGGCGCGGATGCGTTTGGCCGGGATGCCGCAGCGCTCGGCCACAGCTTCGGGGGCGTGGTCGTCGCTCAGGTATTTCTCGGCCATCAGGTGGAAGACGGGTCGATGCGTGACGCCGTCTTTTTCATAGGTTGCTGCCAAGTCTGGGCGGACGCCGGGTTTGTCGAACGCGGTGGGTTCACCGGTCGCGCGGTCGATGACCAGCGGCTTGCCGTCGGCGTCGCGCAGGAACAGGCCCTTTTCAGGCCCCTCCGCAGCATTCACCAGCACTGGCGCGTTGGTGTAGCGGCTAAGATAGTCGAGATCGATTTTTCCTGCCTTCATCAGCACGTGGATCAGAGACAGAATGAACAGACCATCGGTGCCCGGAGTGATCCCGACCCAGTCATCGGCGACGGCGTTATAGCCGGATCGGATCGGGTTCACACCGATCACACGCGCGCCGCGTGCCTTGATTTTGCCGATACCCATCTTGATCGGATTGCTGTCGTGATCCTCGGCCACACCAAACAGCATGAACAACTTTGTATGATCCCAATCGGGCTGACCGAACTCCCAGAAGGCACCACCCATGGTGTAGATGCCGCCCGCAGCCATGTTGACCGAACAGAATCCGCCATGGGCTGCATAGTTCGGGGTGCCGAAGTTTTGCGCCCAGAAGGACGTGAAGCTTTGACTTTGGTCTCTGCCAGTAAAGAAGGCAAGTTTTTGCGGGGCGGTCTCGTGCAGTTCGTTCAGCCAGCCAACGGCCGTGCTGATCGCTTCATCCCACTCGATTTCGCGAAACTCGCCCGAGCCGCGCGGGCCGACCCGACGCAGCGGCTTGCGCAGGCGTGAAGGGGCATTCACCTGCATGATCCCAGCACTGCCCTTGGCGCACAAGACACCTTTGTTTACAGGGTGGTCGCGGTTGCCTTCGATATAGGCAACCTTGCCATCTTTCATGTGTACGTTGATGCCGCAACGGCAGGCGCACATATAGCACGTGGTCTTGCGAACCTCGTCCGAAACCTTCGGAGACGTATCAAGGATCGGCTGCTGATGGGTCATTGGCGGGTCCTGTCGGTTATGTCGGGATGAATGTGTCAGTTTCTTCCCGATTTGAGAACACGGTTCCGAGAAACGGTGTGAATGAGTGCATTACGTTTTGCTGGCTTGCAGGGCGGTCACGGCGATCATTTGGGTTACATCTTCAACGCTACAGCCGCGCGACAGGTCGTTGGCTGGCTGGGCCAGCCCCTGAAGCACGGGGCCAATTGCGGTATAGCCACCCAGCCGTTGGGTGATCTTGTAACCGATATTGCCCGCATCGAGATTTGGGAAAATCATTACGTTGGCTTGACCGGCGACGGATGAACCGGGGGATTTGCGGTCGCCCACCGAAGGGACAAAAGCGGCGTCAAACTGCAACTCTCCGTCGACAGACAGATCAGGTGCTGTCTGGCACACCGTGTCTGTGGCTTCGATCACCTTGTCCACGTCCGGGTGTTTGGCGCTGCCTTTGGTCGAAAAGCTGAGCATCGCGATCTTGGGTTCGACCTGCAAAAGAGTTTTTGCCGAAGCGGCCGAGGCGATGGCGATTTTGCTCAACTCAGAGGCAGACGGGTTGATGACCAGACCGCAGTCTGAATAAAGCATCGCCCGCGCACCGGGTTGGGCGTTTTCGGGCGGGTACATCAGGAAAAAAGACGACACCATTCCGGCATCTGGGGCCATTCCGATTACTTGGATAGCCGCGCGGACGATGTCGCCGGTTGTGTGAACCGCGCCGCCTACCGTGCCGGTGGCGCGCCCGCTGCGTACCAGCATGGCGGCGTAGACCGGCGCTGATTCAACGGCAGCGCGGGCTTTGGTCAGATCCACGCCCTTGTGCTGACGAAGTTCGAAGAACCTCTGGGCAAAGTCCTCGGTCAGATCTGAATTCATGGGGTCATGCACGCCGACGCCTGGTGAAGGCGCTGCCCCTTGTTCTTTCAGGGCGGCTTCGACTTCGGCTTGCGGGCCGACCAGGATTACGTCGGCCAGATCGGCCTTGTGGGCGGCAAGCGCCCCCGCAACAACACGGGGATCACTGCCTTCGCATAAAGAAATAACAGGGCGGATGGCCGGAGCGTTCTGCCGCAACAGCTCAATGGGTGTCAGGGTCATTCGCTCCGGCCTCGTCCTTTGTTTATACGGCTTGCTCGCGCATGTCGTCAGCCGAAACGCCCGCAACTGCGACAGGCTTTTTCATCGCGTCGCGGCGGAAGGGTTCACCCAGTTCCTGATTGATCATGGCTTCGATCAGGGTGGTGATGCCGTTCTTCTGATCCTCGATCGCCTGGTTCAACGCTGCGGTCAATTCGTCCTGCGTGCGGGCGATAACACCCTTCAGGCCGCAGGCATTTGCGATACCGGCGTATGACACTTTGGTGTCCAGCTCGGTGCCGACGAAGTTGTCATCGAACCACAGGGTCGAGTTGCGCTTTTCCGCGCCCCACTGGTAGTTGCGGAAGACGATCTGAGTTACGGCGGGCCATTCTTCGCGGCCAATTGCAGTCAGTTCGTTCACGGCGATACCAAAGGCACCGTCACCGGCGAAGCCGACAACCGGAACGTCCGGCTGGCCGATTTTCGCACCCACGATGGCGGGCAGGCCATAGCCGCAGGGGCCGAACAGGCCGGGGGCCAGATATTTGCGGCCTTCCTCGAAGGACGGATAGGCGTTGCCGATGGCGCAGTTGTTGCCGATGTCGGACGAGATGATCGCCTCTTTCGGCAGCGCGGACTGGATTGCGCGCCATGCCATGCGGGGGCTCATCCAATCGGGCTTGGCGGCACGTGCGCGTTCGTTCCAGCTGGTGCCCGGATCGTCATCTTCGTGATCCATGCTCGAAAGCTGCTGCGCCCAAGCGGATTTCTTTTGCGCGATCTTGGCTTTGCGATCTGCGCGGCCCTCGTCACCCGCGGTGTCCGACAGCTGGGCCAGAATCCCGTTTGCGACCTTGGCCGCATCACCGACGATGCCGACGCTGACTTTCTTGGTCAGACCGATGCGGTCGGGGTTGATGTCGACCTGGATGATTTTGGCATCGGCAGGCCAGTATTCCATGCCGTATCCGGGCAGGGTCGAGAACGGGTTCAGACGGGTGCCCAGGCACAGAACCACATCGGCCTCGCTGATCAGCTCCATCCCGGCTTTCGAACCGTTGTAGCCCAGCGGACCGGCGAACAGTGGGTGCGAGCCGGGGAAGGCGTCATTGTGCTGGTAGCCAACGCAGACCGGCGCATCCAGACGCTCGGCCAGGGCCTTCGACGCGTCGATGCCGCCTTCGGCCAGAACCACACCGGCACCGTTCAGGATGACTGGGTTTTTGGCGTTCGACAGCAATTCAGCCGCCTGCGACACAGCGGTTTCACCGCCCGAGGGGCGTTCGAATTCGACAATAGCAGGCAGATCAACGTCGATGACCTGGGTCCACATATCGCGGGGGATGTTCAGCTGAGCTGGACCGCTGGCGCGTTTGGCCTGCATGATCACGCGGTTCAGAACCTCGCAGACGCGGGACGGGTCACGAACCTCTTCCTGATAGGCAACCATGTCTTCGAACAGCTTCATCTGCTCGACTTCCTGGAACCCACCCTGTCCGATGGTTTTGTTCGCCGCCTGCGGGGTCACCAGCAGCAGCGGGGTGTGGTTCCAGTAGGCGGTTTTGACAGCGGTCACGAAGTTGGTGATGCCGGGGCCGTTCTGCGCGATCATCATCGACATCTTACCGGTGGCGCGGGTATAGCCATCGGCCATCATGCCGGCGCTGCCTTCATGGGCGCAGTCCCAGAACATGATTCCAGCTTTTGGGAACAGATCCGAGATCGGCATCATCGCCGAGCCAATGATACCGAACGCATGTTCGATCCCGTGCATCTGCAGAACCTTAACAAAGGCTTCTTCGGTCGTCATCTTCATGTGAGTGCTCTCCAAACAAGTGGGTGAAGCCGGGCAAAGAGCCCGGGGTTTGATACGGTTTTGGCGTATGGGTGCGGCTGGCGTTAGGGCCAAAACGAAACCCAAATTAGGTCCAGATGCCACTCAGGTAGTTCGAATGGCGTCTGCAATCAATTTTACACCTGGTGCAATGCGGTCGGTCGAAATGGAGGAGTAACCGAGGCGGTAGTAATTCTGTGGCCTGTTCGGACCAGAGAAAAACGGGGCACCGGGTTCAATGTGAACGCCCTGGGTCTGCAACCTCAATGCCAGTTGGGTTGTGTCGATATGCTCGGGCGCAGACATCCACATTGATGAGCCACCAATCACGCCGCGCCCGGCCACGGTCAGTCCGCTTTCTTCTATGGCGGAATCCATTGCATCGCGCCGTTCTTGCAGGGCTTTTGACATGCGCCGGATTTGTGCGTCGTAATGGCCCAGTGAAAGGAAATACGCGGCCGTGCGCTGTATGTGCCCGGGTGGGTGGCGCAGAACCAATGACCGAAGCGCGCGTGCCTCTCGGATAAAGGGCTCAGAGCCAACCATGTATCCAAGCCGCAGACCGGGGAAAAGCGACTTGGAAAAACTGCCGACGTAAATCACACGTCCATCCCGATCCATAGACTTGAGTGCCGGAGACGGCGCACCCCGAAAGGCCATTTCGAACTCGTAGTCATCCTCGACAACCATTGCATCCAATTCGCGTGCTCGATCCAGCAGTTGATTTCGGCGCGCGATCGGCATTGTCGCCGTCGTCGGGCTTTGATGGCTGGGGGTGGTAAAGATAACGTCGGCGTCGTCTGGGATCGTCTCGGGTGGCAGTCCGTTCTGATCGACGCTCAAGGGCGTTACCGCGCAGTCCCAATGGTTCAGCAGGCTCCGCAGCGCGTAATAGCAGGGGTCTTCGATCACTGCAGATCGATTGTGAGTCAACAAAATACGCGACGCCAGCCAGAGTGCGTTCTGCGCGCCCAAAGTGATCAGAATCTCTTCGGGGCGGGCTGCAATGCCGCGTCTGGGCAGAGTGTGGCGGGCGATGAACTCGACCAGAAGCGGGTCATCCTGATCCACGTAATCCCCGGTTAGCGAATCGAAGTCCTTGTGTCCCAACGCGCGCACGGCGCACAAGCGCCAGTTGGCGTGATCAAACAATGACCGGTCGGCCTGACCGTAGATGAACGGATAGCGGTATTCGCGCCAGTCGCTGGGTTTTGGCAGAACGTCACTGTCCAGAAAGCGACGGGCCAACGCTTTGTTCCAGTCAACGGATTCTGTGCCGCGCTGGACAGGCGAGTATTTCGGTGGAACGGGCGCGTTATGCGAAACATAGTACCCAGATCGCCCCTTGGCCGTCAGGTAATCATTCGCCAGCAATTCGGTATAGGCCAACGTGACGGTGATCCGGCTGACGCCCAGATGTGCGGCCAGTTTTCGCGATGATGGCAGTTTCTCTCCAACGTGAAAGCGGCCCGACAGAATGCCCTCGGCAATCATCTGCTGGATCTGGGCCTGCAGCGTGCCCTGACCGTTGAGTTCTAGAAAGAATGTATCGACCGAAATCCCCATGCCTGCTTATAGGTTGGACTTAAAGGGCGTGCAATCTGGACTTACGCAATCTGGGCGTATTTCAACGACCCGGTTGACTGGGAAACATTATTAAACTAAATAACCAGAAGTCTAGTTTAATGGAGGCGACTCATGTGGGAAGCTGCTGCTGCCGGATTTTCTGCGATGGGCTCGGAGGCCCGGCTGAAAGTCCTCAAGACCTTGGTTCGGGCTGGTGAGGCCGGTTTGACGGTTGGCGAGATTCAAAACCGGACGGGCATTGCTCCGTCGACTTTGGCGCATCACCTGCGGTTTCTTGCGGCCGGTGGTGTGGTTGAACAGGAAAAGATTGGTCGAACCACGATCAACCGAGCCTGTTACGACGAATTGAGAAACCTGGCGCAGTTCATCCTCAGCGAATGCTGCGCCGATGAAGTTGGAAAGGCCGCGAACGATGGCTGAATTAACACAAAACCCGCGCGTGACAGCCAAGGGGGTGCTGGACCTGATCAAGACGCCTTGGGCGCTGATCGTCGTGATCCTTGTCGCGGTGGCCGTTCTGGACCCCGGCAATCTGCGTGAGGTTGTAATTTTCGCCGCAAAAGCATTGGCGCATACGGGGCAATACATCCTGTTTGCCGTGTTGTTGCTGTCGTATCTAAAGGCGACCGGTGCAGAAGTGATGGTGGCGCGCGCCTTTGAGGGGCGCGAGACCCGAATGATCTTTCTGGCCTCGTTGTTCGGTGGCTTGGCTCCGTTCTGTTCCTGTGAGGTCATTCCCTTTATCGCGGGCCTTCTGGCGCTTGGCGCGCCGCTGTCTGCGGTCATGGCGTTCTGGCTTAGCTCACCCTTGATCGACCCGCCGACGCTTTTGATTACGGCTGGCGCGCTGGGGTGGCCTTTTGCCATCGGCAAAGCCGTCGCAGCGGTCGCACTTGGCCTGTTCGGAGGCTTCGCGGTTCGGCTTCTGATGCGCCAGGGTGCATTTGCCCAACCGTTGCGCGCGTACAAACCCGCCGGGTGCTGCGGATGTGGGCCGAAATTGGACGACAAGCCGGTCTGGAAATTCTGGCAGGAGCCCGAGCGCCGCGTTCGGTTCCGCTCGGAATTCGTGCACAACGGATTGTTCCTGTTGAAGTGGCTGGCTCTGGCCTATGTGCTCGAAGCCTTGTTGGTCAACTACGTGCCTGCCGACCTGATCGCTGGCGCGGTGGGTGGGGAAGGCGTGCTGCCTATCGTTGTCGCCGCTTTGGTTGGTATGCCCGCCTACCTGAACTCTTACGTGGCACCTCCGCTTTTGGCTGGCTTGATGGAACAAGGAATGACTGCGGGTGCCGCCATGTCTTTCATGGTCGCTGGCGCCGTCAGTTCCATCCCGGCAATGGCCGCCGTCTGGTCGCTGGTCAAACCCCGTGTGTTTGCGACCTATTTGGGCCTTGGTGTCGGCGGAGCAATTATCGCGGGCATCATCTTTCAGATGGTGTGACTAATAAAGCCACCCGGTGTCAGCATCGGGTGGCTTTGCGTCTAGGTGTTAGCCAATCAACTGCCTTCGCACAGGCTTGGCAGTTTGAACCGGTACCGCGCCTCACCAGATTCGACGTAAACGCGTTTCTCGATGCAGGCAGTGGTACCTACGGTTTGGGAAATGGGCGACTCGGTCGACGTGATTGAAGTTGCCGAACCATCGGGCAGGCGGACCGAGGCGATGACACCGTTCCTGAGATCACCATTCACCGCGGTTGCCGACAGCACTGGAACGGTCAGGAAAGCTTCGTGCTCGTGTTTGCCCTCATCCCCCAGCAGATAGAGGGTTGTGACGATGGCAATCATCACAGCGCCACCGGCCAATCCAAGACCCCATGTTTTCACAAAGGCATAGATCGAAACGGCGCGGTGCGGGCCAAAGATCGCTGATAGAATGCTTAGCATGATAAGTCCGTCAAAAAAGCCCCAGCCGTTCCGACCGGGGCTGATTCTACGTTACGGGCGAAGATCGTCTTCGTCTTCGTCATCCGCCCCGCCTTTGGGCAGATTGAAGAAGCTGTCGGCGTCGATGATCGCCTCTTCGTCTTTTTCTTCTGCTGGCTCGTCGGACAGCGAGAAGGTTTCGAGCCCTTCGATGGCCGTCGGAATCTTCGGCGCGGCATCCATTTCCAGAGACTGTTCCGTCGAGACCAGTTTGCGACGCTCATCATCGCTCATTACACCGCCTTCGGCCGCTTTCTTGGCGGCTGCCTTCTGAACGGCTGTGTCCAGCTCGGACTGCTTGCAAAGGCCCAGGGCAACCGGATCGATTGGCTGCATATTGGTGATGTTCCAGTGGGTACGCTCGCGGATCGACTGGATTGTCGGTTTCGTGGTACCCACCAGCTTGGCAATCTGGCCATCGCTGAGTTCGGGGTGGAACTTGACCAGCCACAGGATCGAGTTCGGACGGTCCTGACGCTTGGACAACGGGGTGTAACGCGGACCACGGCGTTTTTCTTCGCCAGCGGCCGAAGGATTGAACTTGAGCTTCAGCTTGTGAAGCGGGTTGTTCTGCGCCGCGTCGATTTCGTCCTGGGTCAATTGGTTGTTGGCAATCGGGTCAAAGCCTTTGACGCCTGCAGCCACATCACCATCAGCGATGCCCTGCACTTCCAACTCGTGCATTCCTACGAAATCCGCGATCTGCTTGAAGCTGATCGTGGTGTTGTCCACCAGCCATACGGCGGTTGCCTTGGCCATAAGCGGTTTTGCCATCAGCCCGTCTCCTATACATACATCTGTCCCGTCGCCGGAATTCGGCGGCCCCGGGGATTTGGGGCAGGTTTCCGTTGTCGGGGAACTTGGGGCCTATATAGTCGCGGCACGGCAAGAAGGGAAGAGGCGAATGCGCCAAGGTATTTCGGGGCTGGTATTGTGGGTCTTCAGCGCGGTTGTTGCGCTGGCCGAAGGCGAAAAGGCCGGAGAGTTCGATTACTATGTTCTGTCGCTCAGCTGGTCGCCCAACTGGTGTGCCCGCGAAGGCGACGCGCGTGGGTCCGACCAGTGCGATGCGCGGCATGACCACGGTTGGATTTTGCATGGCCTGTGGCCACAGTTCCATCAGGGTTGGCCCTCGTATTGCAGAACGCCCGAAGCACCGCCGACCCGACGCATGACGCGTGAAATGGAAGATATTCAGGGCAGTGCGGGTTTGGCCTGGCACCAGTGGAAGAAACACGGCACCTGTTCCGGGCTGTCGGCAGCCGACTATTTCGCGCTGTCCCGGCGCACCTATGACGCGGTCGAACGCCCGGAGGTCTTCCGCAAGCTGGACGCATCCGTGAAGTTACCCGCCGAAGTGGTCGAAGAAGCGTTTCTCAAGGCCAATCCAATGCTAGAGCGCGATATGATAACCGTCACCTGCAAGCAAGGCTATATCGAAGAAGTCCGCCTGTGCCTGTCACGCGACCTTGACCCCGTGCCTTGTGGCCGCGACGTGATCCGCGACTGCACCGCAAAGGACGCTCTGTTCGATCCGATTCGTTAAAGCTTTTTGTTCTGGCAATCGCGGGCGTAGTCCAGCGCTTTGGCGGTGCCTTTGAGGTCGATGGCCATGACAACCTCACCGGCTGGATTGTAGACGGTCATTGTCTTGTTCTGAGCGATTGCGTCGACGAAGCTTCGGTCGGTGAAGAAGACAGTCGCGCCTGGTACGTCCCGTTCATTGAACCCAATCGCAGTGGCATCATGGCTTTTGCCGTCCAGATCAAAGCGGATCGGATAGCTCTCACCCTGTTTAATGTCGCCCCACGCCTTGTTGTAGACCGCGAAATAGCCGCGATTACCCAGCGCGTCATAGCCCAGCCGCACGACCGAGAGGTCCTGATACACCGTCTGGATCAGGCATCCGTTGCCAAGCGCGGGGTCCATCATGATGTTCCAGCCTTCGACGAAGCCCTTGTCGACAAGTTCCTGCGACAGGGCGGCAGTTGCGGTGAAGGTGGCGAAGGTGAGGGCGAGAAGGCGGGTCATAACGTATTCCAATCAAAGGGATCAAGTCTGAGGCATTCTACTACGCGCGTACGGAAGGCAAAGGCCCTTTTGCTTTTTAGCGACCTTTTTGACTCCGGGTCTTGATCCATGCGCAAGGGTGAACCCTGCTATGATGGCTTGGGAAGTAACTTGAAAACCGATCGCTGACCAATAGTTTTACGACTCAGCAGTTTAAGGAGCATTCGATGTCTCAGTTTCCAAGGACTTTTTCACATATCGGGTTGTCTGTTCCAAACGTGGACGAAGCCGTAAAGTTCTATTCCGAGGTCTTGGGGTTTTACGTCATCATGCCGCCCACGGACGTGGTCGAGGATGGCTCGGACATTGGGGTCATGTGCACGGATGTTTTCGGCCCGGACTGGAAGAAACTGCGTATCGCACATCTCGCGACAGCAGACCGGATTGGAATTGAACTTTTTGAGTTTGACGGGAATTACGCGCCCGAAAACAACATCGATTTCCGCAGAAATGGAACGTTTCACTTTTGCATTCAGGACCCCGATGTCGAAGGTCTGGTCGAAAAGATTGTGCAGGCTGGTGGAAAACAGCGCATGCCGATCCGGCACTATTACCCCGGAGAAAAGCCTTACCGCATGGTCTATGTTGAAGACCCATTTGGTATCGTATTCGAACTCTACAGCCACTCGTATGAGCTGACCTACTCGTCTGGTGCTTACACCTGAAGCCTGCGAACATGCTTTGATAACCGTTGAGGCGACAATGCAGTTGTCGCCCTGGTCCAATACGGCCCGCTATATTTCCTTTCGCGCCTTTAGCGCGGCTGTAATCGTCCCGTCATCCAGATAATCCAATTCTCCGCCAATCGGCACGCCCTGCGCTAGTGAGGTCAGGCGAACCTGTCCTTCCAACTGATCAGCAATGTAATGCGCGGTGGTCTGGCCATCGACGGTGGCATTCAGGGCAAGGATGATCTCGGTAATCCCCTCGACCATCACTCGGTCTTTGAGGCGGGGAATGCGCAACTCGTCCGGGCCAACCCCGTCCAGCGCCGACAGCGTGCCGCCGAGAACGTGATAGCGGCCTTTGAAGACGCCCGCGCGCTCCATCGCCCAGAGGTCGGCCACGTCTTCGACCACGCAGAGCTCTCCGGTTGCACGGTCTTCGCTGTTGCAGATGTCACAGATATCGGTGGTGCCCACGTTCCCGCAGTTCAGGCATTCGCGGGCGGTCACGGCGACCTGTTGCATGGCATCAGACAAGGGTGTCAGCAGCAAGGCGCGTTTGCGGATCAGGTGCAGCACAGCGCGACGGGCCGAACGCGGGCCGAGGCCGGGCAGTTTGGCCATCAGGTCGATCAGGTTGTCGATATCGCTGTTCGAACTCATGGCCTGTCCTGTCTTGCGCCGGAGGGAGCCTCCGGCGGGAGTATTTTTAAAAAGATGAAGCTCAGAACGGCAGCTTGATGTCTGCGGGCAAGCCCATGCTTTCGGTCAGTTTGGCCATTTCCTCCTGCGAGCGTTCAGCGGCTTTGGTTTGGGCATCCTTGATGGCCGCCAGGATCAGGTCTTCGACCACTTCCTTGTCGTCCCCGTTGAAGATCGACGGATCAATATCCAGACCTTTCAGTTCGCCCTTGGCGGTTGCAGCCGCCTTGACCAGACCAGCCCCGGATTCACCGACAACCATCATGTTGTTCAGCTCTTCCTGCATTTCGGTCATCTTGGTTTGCAGGTCCTGCGCGGATTTCATCATCTTGGCCATGTCACCCAGACCGCCAAGCCCGCCGAGTCCTTTCAGCATAGTATTCTCCTGTATCTCTGCTTGGGTTCTAAATACGGGCCGCAGCCGCGTGGCACAAGGGTTCCCGCGTTTGACCGCGAGGTCTTTGGAAACGCGCTTCCCTTTGTCGCGCAGTGGCAGGTTGCGCGTTATGTGAAGGCAAGGATTGGGTTTGCCGCACGGGCTTTGCCGAGACTTAGATTTTGGAACCGGGTGATCACGGTAACCTCAATGGGCGCGTCACCGGCTCAATCCTCTTCGAACGGGTCCCACTCATCCTCGACTTCGGGCAGCGCCTCGGTCTCGACTTGGGCGGCGCGCTGTTCCGGTGTCTCGATCTTTGTGATCCTGGCCTTGGGAAATTGAGCCAGTACAGCCTGAACCAGCGGGTGTTGTTCGGCTTCGGCTTTCAAAGCCAGTTCGGCCTTGTCCCGAATTTCAGCAATTGTCGGCGCATCCCCGTTCGAGACGATCGAGACTGCCCACCTATTGCCGGTCCAGCGTTGCAGGGCCGAACCCAGGCGTGGTGCAAGGTCTGTTGGTGCATTCGTGGCTGGGGTGAATTCGATCCGACCGGGTTGGAAAGACACAAGTCGCACACCGTTTTCCACTTCGACCAGCAGTTTTACGTCGCGGTTGGCGCGGATCAGTTCGACAACGTGATCAAAAGTCGGGAACCGGGCGAGAGCCGTCTGCACATCCTGAGCCAATGCAGCAACTGGCGCGCCGCTTGGGCCGCGAGGGGTCGAAACGTAGGAAGGTGCCGGGGCCGCGCTGGCCCGCGCGGGTGTTGCACCCTGCTGGGGGGCTGATACTCCGCCATTCGGCCCACCAGTTGGAGGCGTTGGAGTGTCCTGCAGCCGTTTGATCAGTTCTTCAGGGCTGGGCAGATCAGCAACATGGGTCAGGCGGATAACGGCCATCTCAGCGGCCATCATGGCATTGGGCGCGGCCGAGACTTCTTCGAGCGCTTTCAGCAACATCTGCCACATCCGGGTCAAAACGCGCATCGGCAAGGCCTCTGCCATGTGCTGGCCACGGCTCCGTTCGTCAGGCGAAACGGTTGGGTCTTCGGCGGCGTCGGGCGTAATTTTGACGACGGACACCCAATGGGTGATTTCGGCCAAATCGCGTAAGACGGCCAGAGGGTCTGCGCCCTCAGCGTATTGCCCGCTGAGTTCCGTCAGCGCACCCGCTGCGTCGCCCCGCAGGATCATGTCCATCAGGTCCAGAACGCGGCCACGGTCCGCAAGGCCCAGCATTGCGCGGACCTGCTCGGCAGTGGTTTCACCCGCCCCGTGCGAAATCGCCTGATCCAGCAGCGAGGTTGCATCCCGTGCCGATCCTTCCGCGGCACGTGTGATCAGCGCCAGCGCGTCATCGGCGATTTGGGCATCTTCGGCGGTTGCGATCTTTTGCAGAAGCCCGATCATATCTTCGGGCTCGATCCGGCGCAGATCAAAGCGCTGACAGCGGGACAGAACCGTGACCGGCACTTTGCGGATTTCGGTTGTTGCGAAGATAAACTTCACATGTTCAGGCGGTTCCTCGAGCGTCTTGAGCAGCGCGTTGAAAGCGCTGGTCGAGAGCATGTGGACCTCGTCGATGATGTAGATCTTGTAACGCGCGCTGGCGGCGCGATAGCGGACACTGTCGATTATTTCGCGAATGTCATTCACACCGGTCCGGCTGGCGGCGTCCATCTCCATCACATCGACATGGCGGCCTTCCATGATCGCCACGCAATGTTCGCATTGCCCGCAAGGCTCGGTCGTCGGGCCGCCATTGCCGTCGGGGCCGATGCAGTTCATACCCTTGGCGATGATCCGCGCGGTGGTGGTTTTGCCGGTGCCGCGAATGCCGGTCATGATGAAAGCCTGCGCAATCCGGTCCGCTTCGAATGCGTTTTTCAGGGTGCGTACCATGGCATCCTGACCCACCAGATCGGCAAAGGTTTCCGGGCGATATTTGCGGGCGAGAACCTGATAGGCGGGGCTGGGCGTGTCGGTCATGTTTTCTCGGTCGGATTCGGTGCTTCGGCTCAGCGTAGTGGCCGCTGCCTTCCGCGTCCACTGCGCGGCGCGATGATTTTTGATTTAGATTCCGACCGGATTCGCACTAAGCTGTTCCAACAAAATTTAAGACTCATTTTTGTAAAGAGTTCCTGGTGGAGGACACACGTTCATGTCGCAGCTGGTTATCTATGCCCTGCAAGTCGCAGGAGGAACGCTGGCCCTGACGTCTATACCCGGACATGGCGGGGACTATGAGACGGATCTGGATACGATTGCCGCGTGGAAGCCGGGGATTGTCATTTCAATGACAACGGATGTCGAGATGCTTCAGCACGGGGCGCAGGATTTTGGCAGCGATATTCAAAGCCGCGCCAGCCGGTGGGTGCATCTGCCGATCGAAGACTTTGGCGCACCAACGGCGGCGGTTGAAGAGGCGTGGCCAGAAGTTAGCGCCGCCGCCCGGCATGCCCTGGCTGGAGGAGGCCGAGTGCTGGTGCATTGTCGGGGCGGCTGTGGCAGGTCGGGGATGGTTGTCCTGCGTCTGATGGTCGAGTGCGGCGAACGGGCTGACAAGGCGCTGGAGCGTCTGCGGTCGCTGCGCCCCTGTGCTGTGGAAACAGACGCGCAGCTGGCTTGGGCGGCCCGGGTTTCCCCGGCGCAGGTGGTGTGACCTCAGGCCGAAAGCTGTTCGGGTGCGTGTACGGTTTTCCGGGGCCGTAGCGTTGCAACCTCGATCATCGCGCATGGTGGGTTTGCAATGATGCCAGATGGCAGGGTGCGGAACGTGTTTCCAAAAATCAGATCAGCATAGAGGTTCAGGTCTTCAATTGCTGCGTCGGGTTGCGTGTCACAAAACACGCGAACACTGTCTGATTGTGCCTGGAAAATTGCCTGACACCCTTTCGTGCAATGTGAAAGTTCACTACTACCGTCAAACTCGAAGTCGTCGCCTGTGGCAGCCGAAGCTTGTGTCATGGCCTCGGAGATCGAGCGCGCCAGCCGCGCCAGGGCGGGGCAGGTTTTGCCCGTCCGCTGACATACCGTTGCGCTGTATTCATGCGTCTTTGTCTTCCAGATCATCCTGCGCCCTCCGCGCGTGGTGGACAGAAGGATCGGGTCAGGTGGGACAGCGAAGTGCAGTCAGGACCTGCCCGGACACCCCGCCCGAGTTTCGGTTTCAGTTTCGATGGCAGGTCTCCTGACTTGCGGGTCATGGCTTTGCCGACCTTCCCAGCCCTCGGGGCCAGTGGCGTTTCGGCATTGCTCAACGCTTACAGTTGCGGGGGCAGTCGCGGCATTGGTTAGCGTCCGGATGACCAGACGGAACCGCACCGTGTTCCCTTTTCATCCCGACCCCTTGTGGGGGACAGGAACCATCACACAATCGCTAGCGTCTGATCCGGTTCCGAGTCAAGCGGATCTTTGTCCCCGACGTTTGGTCATGCTGGATGGGTAAAAACTTCCCGCGTAGAGTTTCAATTATTGAAGTAAGAAACTTTGTCTTCGGCGCAGGGTCAGGGATCATGTTGGATACAGAACAGACGGTTTTAACCGAAGAGTTCCTCTTTCCGTCCGGGTCATCAACCCTTTCAGCGCGCTTGTACCGACCGTTGTCGGAACCCGGCACAGTGGTTGTGCTGAACAGTGCCACAGGCGTGCCACGCGACTATTATCGCCACTTCGCACGTTGGCTGGCCGCTGAGCGCGGCATGGCGTGCCTAACCTATGATTACCGGGACTTCGGGCACTCTTTGACCGGCCGCATGAAGGATGCACGTGCGACAATGGCCGATTGGGCCTTGATCGATATGCCGGCGGCGCGGGCGGAAATGCGCAGGCGTTTTCCCGGTGCACAACAATGGACGATTGGTCATTCTGTAGGTGCCATGCTGGGACCCGTACAGCCCGATATCGACAAAATCGACCGGATGATTTGTGTGTGTTCTGGGCTTGTGACCCTGAACGATCACCCATGGCCCTACCGTGGATTGGCCGGGGTGTTCTGGTATGGGCACGCCCCATTGCTGGTCAAAGCGCTTGGGTACTTGCCCGGAAAGGCAATCGGTTTTGGTGCGGATTTGCCGGCATCGGTCTACTGGCAATGGCGTAAATGGTGCACCGCTCCTTCGAGTTACATGCCCGAGATCGGAGCCGGGTTGCCTGATGCGCGTTGGACAGAAACTGAAAAACCGGTGGATCTGTTTACTTTTGAAGATGACCAGATGGTCCCACCCGAGGCGGTATGGCGGCTTGCCGATCTCTATGGCCCCAAGGCCAAACGACATCTGCTGAAACCTGCTGAATTTGGGTTATCTGAAGTTGGGCATATTGGGGCTTTTGCCCGTCGTAACGCGGCCCTTTGGCCACGCTTTGTCGACATCTGAACACGTTTTGGGTGAGACCGCGTATCACCCATTAGGTATGTGAGGGGAAAGTGAGAGGTTGGACATCGACCCAAGCGGGGCTCGTTGTGGCTGCTTCCTTCCGGACCTGACCAGGTTGGCGAGGCGCTCGCCCGCGCCAACCTCTCGACTCTGGATATAGGGAAGGCGAGGGCAAAAGACAACCCGTCAGAACGTCAGACGGATCCGCTCGAACCCGGCTTCATCAGGACTTAGCAATTGGGCGTTGAACATGCGCAGCTCATCCATGTGTTCAAGGGCACCGGGACCTGTTCGAAGCAAGGCATTTACGCCCGTTTGAGCTGTCAGTGTAAACGGATAGGGGTGCCGCGCTATTGGGTCGGGCGGAAGGCGACGAGACAGGTAATCCCGCGTCAGTTCCTTGATGTCGAGCGGTGGTAGGTTGATGCGTTGGGCCGCAGAGGCGGCAGGAAAATGTCCGCCTCCGCTGGCGCGGTAGTTGTTGCTGGCCAAGACAAATCTTTGCGCAGGTTGAACAGGTTGGCCACCGAATGTCAGATTGCGAATTCGTCTGTTGTCAAGATCGACCAACCGACCATCACTGTCGAAGCGCGCAGGTTGCGATGGATCGATTTGATAGGACAGGCCGAAGATGACATCAAAATTGTAACCGGCACGTTCGGGGTTTACTAAGTCCGCTTCTGTATCATGTGACAGCTGGTTGAGCACGCTTGCCGACATTTCCAGCCAATCCAGCACGTCGGCACCGTTGATCTGTAATGCGCGCAGTTCATTGGGAAACGGATACAGGTCTGCAACGTGACGCAGGCATATTTCCCCCGCCGGGACATCTGTAAAATGCCGCGGGCCAGCGCGCCCACCGCATTTCCCAGGCGCCACGGCTGACAAAAGAGGTAACTCTTCCAAAGCGGAACCGTGCAAGAAAGAGCGCAAAGCGGCAGCCTGCGCCGCAGCAACCAGAGCCAAGCCGCGATCCGGTGCGCAAAAACTGAAATAACTGTGCATGGATTCTGATACGCGCGCGACGGGTTTGGCAACCGCGCTGCGTGTCTGACGATGGGCGTCGGCGAACAGACGCACCATATCCTGGTCTTCTTCGACCGCGATTCCGCTCGCGCAAACCGGGCGCAGGTCCGCGCGACATTCTTCAATGTTGAATCCGCTATTCGGTCGCGGAGAAACTACAAGATCAATAACACCAAGATAAGATCCAGCCGACCCGGCCATGACAACCGGGGTTCCATGCACCAGCCCATTTGCGTGATCGAGGTATGGGGCGTTGGTATCGGTGCGACTCGGAAGGGTCAGATGCGTATGCCCGGCGACAATGGCGTCGATTCCGTCGATGGCGGCCAAGGGGATTACGGCATTCTCCATCCCTTCCACCGGCTCTGTTTGGCCCAGGCCGGAATGCGCCAAAGCAACGATAAGGTCACATCCCTCAGCGCGTAGTCGTTTTGACAGTTCGCATGCCGTCGATATAATTTCCTCGGCCGTGACTTCTCCGTTCAAGTGATGTTCTTCCCAGCGGGTGGTTTGAGGCGGAAGAACGGATATCAAGCCGATGCGAAGGGGCATATCTTTGCCACCCAAAGGCACGGTGCGGTCCAATATCGCAAATCTTTGCCATGCTTGCAGGCCACCTGATCGATGCAGGTTGCTGCACAGGACAGGGCAGTGGGCTTGCGAGATGATATTGTCCAATACCGGCAGCCCAAAACCAAAATCATGGTTGCCGAGACCTATGGCGTCGTACTCCAGCGCCGCAAAGGCTTGCATGACCGGATGCGGCACGTCGCTCTGGGCCGCCCACTCGCCCAACGGCGTGCCCTGAATTGCATCCCCATTGTCCACCAACAGAACCAAAGCATCCCCTGCTTCTTGGCGGGCTTTGCGGATCAGGCTGGCGGTGCGCGTCAATCCTAGCGTCGGGTCAGGAGTATCCGTGTAATAGTCAAAACCTGTCAGGTTCATATGCAGGTCGGTTGTTGCCAGAATACGCACATGCCCACGGTTTTTTTCGGAGGGCACCTGCGTCGAAGGGTTTTGCTTCACTTTGAATGGTCTGCTTTTGAATAGGGTTATTGATTAATTCTTACAAAGCGTAACCTAATGATTTTTCCGGGGCCGCCATGCGGCTTTTCAGCGGCAGACATGCGTGTTGCGCGTGTTTGAATTGCCATTGCAACACGGTCTGAGACATGGCAGCCCTGTGCCAGGGACCAAAAGGAATTCCAATGAAAAACGCAGAGCAGGTGACCTTTGGCGGCTCGGGTCTGGATCGGGCGGCCCATATGCGCGGAAATGCCGAAACGTTGACGGCGGCGCAAAGCCACCCGGCGGCGGCGTGCATGATGATCTGGCGCGGTAAAGTTCTGGTTACGGGCCAAGGGCTGGATCAGCTTGCTCTGCTTCCAATGACGCACTCGCTGGTCAGCGCGGGACCAGGCGGGGTCATTGAGGCTCCTGTTTTTTTGGGCCTTTCCGCTGAAGACACGCCATTGTTCGCGGTGGATATCTCGGCCTGGACCGCAGAAGGTCTGGACCTGACCGGTCTGGGAGAGTTCGTGGACAAATCCGAGCAGCAGCACCCGGATTTGCCAGAGGGATATGTGTTTGCTGAATTGCGCCGGATCATGACGCGATTGTCGCCGCGCGATGCCGAATTGGCGGCCACGGCCAAAGCCGTTATCGGCTGGCACGAAACGCATCGGTTTTGCGCCCGCTGTGGGGCTGCCAGCGAGATGTCTCAGGGCGGTTGGCAACGCAGTTGCCCTTCATGCGGTGGGCAACATTTCCCGCGCACCGACCCGGTTGTGATCATGCTGATCACTCATGGTGACAGTGTGCTGATGGGCCGGTCTCCGGGCTGGCCCGAGGGTATGTTTTCGCTATTGGCGGGGTTTGTCGAACCCGGAGAAACGCTGGAAGCTGCGGTGCGCCGCGAGGTGATGGAAGAGGCGGGCGTTCCGGTCGGGGACGTATCCTATCTGTCCAGTCAGCCCTGGCCTTTCCCGGCTTCGCTGATGTTTGGCTGCGCGGGCGAGGCACTGGCGCGTGACATCGTGATTGATCCCGTTGAGATTGAAGAGGCGATGTGGGTCAGCAAATCCGAGATGATGCAGGCATTTGCCGGGGATCATCCAAGCCTTTTGCCCGCCCGCAAGGGTGCAATTGCACATTTTCTGCTTGAGAACTGGCTTGCGGATACTTTGGACTGACGAAATATTGGCGCGGCCATAAACATCAAAGGGTATCATGCAATTTTCAGCCCGTGAGGATATCGAAGCCCCCATTAACGCAGTGTTCGACATGGTGTCGGATTTCGGACGGTTCGAACGTATGGCCATGCGCCGGGGAATCGACGTACGGCGCTTGGGGTCCGAAGCGGTCTTTGTTGCCGGGACTGAGTGGCAGACAGAGTTCAAGCTGCGCGGCAAGCTGCGCCAAATGTCGGTGGTGATGACGGATTTTGACCGGCCTTCGCAAATGCGATTTGAAGCGTCCAGCAAGGGCATGACCGGTCTGACCAGTGTTGATTTTCTGGCCCTGTCGCCGCGCAGAACGCGCCTGAGCCTTGAGATGTCACTGGCGGCCAAAACCCTGCCTGCACGTCTGTTGTTGCAATCGGTGAAACTGGGTCAGTCCCGATTCCGCAAACAATTGCAATCCCGGCTGAGTGAGTTTGCACGCGAGTTGGAGCAGCGGCATCTGCACGGTGCCTAGAAGACGCCGGTGCGCTGTTTCACAACGCGATTGAGCAGAAGAGGCAGGTTGCCAAGTCGAACACCCAAACGCATTAGCGAGATGATCGCTTGCTACGTGGCTAGGCGCAGCAACCTGCGCCAATCTGAATTCGCCCAACCTAAGGAAGAGTAGTCTAGCCGCGGGGCTGCGCTGCCGGATAGACGCCCAGGATTTCCACATTGGTTGTGAAGTGTTCCAACTCGTCCATGGCCAACTGAACGTTCCGGTCATCCGGATGACCAACGATATCTGCATAAAACTGCGTCGCAGTGAACGACCCGTCAACCATGTAGCTTTCCAGCTTGGTCATGTTGATGCCGTTGGTGGCAAAGCCGCCCATCGCCTTGTACAGCGCCGCAGGGATGTTGCGGACCTGAAACACAAAGCTGGTGATCATTCCATGTTCTCCGCGACGCGCCAGGTCGGCCTGTCGAGACATCACAAGGAAACGGGTCGTGTTGTCGTCGCTGTCCTCGATGTGGCGGGCCAGCACATTCAGGTTGTAGATCTCACCAGCCAACTCACTGGCCAGCGCCGCAGAGTGCAGGTCGCCCACCTCAGCCACTTCGCGCGCCGCGCGGGCGTTGTCGGGGCTGACGCGTCCGCGAATGTCATGCTGTTTCAGAAATCCTGCGCATTGCGGCAGCAGCACAAGATGGGAATGTGCCTCGGTAATGTCTTCCAGTTTTGCGCCGGGGACGCCCAACAGGTTGATATGTACCCGCACAAATGCTTCGTCGATGATATGCAAGCCACTATGAGGCAACAGCCGGTGAATATCGGCGACTCGTCCGTAGGTCGTGTTTTCGACCGGTAGCATCGCCAGATCCGCCGCACCTGAACGAACCGATTCGATCACATCTTCGAAAGTCCGGCAGGGCAGGGCCTCCATTTCGGGCCGTGCGTTCCGACATGCTTCGTGGCTATAGGCGCCTGGTTCGCCCTGAAATGCGATGCGATTGGTCATTTGGTCGATTCCATGCAACAAGTTCGCGATTTGGTCGTTTCGTCGCGGTGTCTATACCTTGCCTCTCGCAAGGGGAAGCCTTAGACAGCAGCCCAGACAGCTGAAATGGACTCGCGATCAATGTTCGACACGATGACAGTTACCAAGGCCGCCGCAGGCCTGTTCGGCACTTTCCTGGTGCTGCTTCTGGCCAAATGGGGGGCGGATGTCCTCTATTCTTCCGGTGGCCATGGCCACGCTGAGGCCGCCTACATTATCGAAACCGAAAGCTCGGGCGAAAGCGCTGATGGTGAAGAAGTGGTCTTTGAAGACCTGCTGGCCGCCGCTGACGTCGAAAAAGGTGCAAGAGTGTTCCGCAAATGCACTGCCTGCCACAAGCTGGAAGACGGCGCAAACGGTACTGGCCCGTACCTGTACGCTGTTGTGGACCGTCCTGTTGCGTCGGCTAAGGGCTTTACAGGCTACTCGGCCAGCATGCAGGCGCATGGCGGCAACTGGACGCCTGAAGCTTTGGATGCCTTCCTGGAACGCCCAAGCGCCTACATCTCGGGCACATCGATGAGCTTTGCGGGTCTGAAAAAGCCGCAGGATCGCGCAGATGTGATTGCTTACCTGCAGACAATCGGCAACTGATTGCCCGTCAGATCAAAGATCTCCAAGGCCGCTGCCCTGTGCAGCGGCTTTTTTTGTCTGAAGGAAACTTCACAAAGCGCTCACGCATTCTAAACTTGAAACTGTTAGCGTTGGCACTTTAGCTAGCGGTTACGACATTGGTGAAGACATTGACCGAGAGGACGAGCCACATGAAATCCCTGATGCCCGCTGCGCGTGATCTTAAATTACGGCCCTGGGCTAGCATATTGGGGCTGTGCACGGCTTTGATCGCTCCGCAAGTCGTGCAGGCTTTGGATGATGGTGTCACCAGCAGTCATGGGTATTCGTATTTTGGTAATCTGGACTATCCTGCTGATTACACGCATCTGAACTACGTGAACCCGGATGCTCCTAAAGGCGGTGAGCTATCTTTAGCTGCCTCGGGAACGTTCGATTCTCTCAATCCTTATTCTCGCAAGGGGCGCGCTGGCGCGCTGACGACACTGCAATATGATCGCCTTTTTGATAGTGCTGATGACAGTGTCGGTCAGTATTACGGAGTATTGGCAGAAAGTCTGGAGTATGATGCAGGGCGGAACTACGTTATCTTTCACCTGCGGCCCGAAGCAACCTTTTGGGATGGCACTCCGGTAACGGCGGAAGATGTCGTCTATAGCCATCGCCTGTTCATCGAACAGGGCTTGCCGTCGTACGCGCAGGCTGTGGGTCGTATGGTGACGGGGGCCGAAGCGCTGGATGAACATACGGTCAAGTTCTCGTTTAATCCCGAAGTAACCCGCCGCAGCCTGATCGAAACAGTCGGCGCGACCCCTGTATTTTCCAAAGCATGGTTCGAAGCGGATGAGTCCAGGCGTTTGGATGAACCGCGTCTGGAAGTTGCGGTTGGATCAGGTCCGTATAAGCTTGATAGCTACGACATCAATCGTCGGATCGTTTACAAGCGCCGTGATGATTATTGGGGCAAGGATCTGCCCTTCAATGTTGGTCGGAACAATTTCGACACAATCCGCGTCGAGTATTTTGCTGATCAGACCGCGGCGTTCGAAGGTTTCAAAGCCGGTGAGTACACGCTGCGTATCGAAAGCGACCCCAAGCTTTGGGCGACGGGGTATGATTTCCCGAAGCTGAGCGAAGGCGTGGTCGTTCGCGATGAAATCGTGGATGGCAGCCCGCCGACCCCGTCGGGTTTTGTATTCAATCTGGGAAAACCGCAATTTGCAGACAAGAACGTCCGCAAAGCCCTTGCCTTAGCCTTTAATTTCGAATGGGCAAACGAGTCTTTGCTGTTCGGGCTGAATGCGCCGCGCAATTCCTTCATTCAAGGCACCCCGCTTGAGGCAAAAGGTCTGCCTGAAGGTGATGAGCTGGCGTTTTTGCAAGCGTTGGGTGACGTTGTGCCCGAAGACCTTCTGACAGAGCCCGCTGTCTTGGCCCACGAGTCAAACCCTGCGCGTTTGAACGATCGGAGAAATCTTCGCAAATCGGCGAAAATACTGGACGAGGCCGGTTGGCCTGTTGGTGATGGCAATGTGCGGCGCAATGCGGAAGGGCAGACATTGAAGGTGAATATCCCCTATCCTT
The DNA here is from genome assembly GCF_013034525.1 of Ruegeria sp. HKCCA5929. NCBI lineage: Bacteria > Pseudomonadati > Pseudomonadota > Alphaproteobacteria > Rhodobacterales > Roseobacteraceae > Ruegeria > Ruegeria sp. HKCCA5929. Next base: position 345,855 of record NZ_WQGE01000002.1, on the reverse strand, counting down.
CAAACCTGCCGACATCGACAGCAACCATGATCGAAACCTATGTTCAGAACTTGCAGTCTATTGGTGTGGACGCTTCGGCTGAAAAGGTTGACCCGGCACAATACACCCTGCGCAGCCGTGAGCGGGACTACGATATGGTCTATTCCACACGCTACGGGTCATTCCTGTCCACTGGCGGCGGGTTAAGCCAGATGTATGGATCGGAAGAAGCTGCATTCAGCCTCTTTAATCCAGCGGGTTTGGCCAGCCCCCTAGTTGACGCAATCATTGAAGCGTCTTTTGAAACCGACAATCAGGCAGATCAGGACACGGCACTGACGGCGCTTGATCGCGCCTTGCGTTATGAGTTCTTTGTGGTCCCCGTGGGATTCATCGCTGATTACTGGACGGCCTATTACGATATGTACGAATACCCCGAAAACCTGCCGCCCTATTCGCTGGGTCATCTGGATTTGTGGTGGATCAATCCGGAAAAAGAGTCTGCATTGAAAGCGAAAGGCGCGCTGCGATAATATGGGCGCCTATATTTTAAGACGCTTGTTGCTGATCATTCCGACCCTTTTGGGCATCATGATCGTCAACTTCACGCTGGTACAATTCGTGCCGGGTGGACCGGTCGAACAGATCATCGCGCAGATCGAAGGTCAGGGGGACGTATTTGCCGGATTTGCGGGTGGAGGCGATGCTGGCGCAGGTTCTGAACCCGCTGGTGGTGTTTTCGACGACAAATATGTCGGCGCACGCGGCCTGTCGCCCGAGTTCATTGCCGAACTTGAAAAAGAATTCGGATTCGACAAACCACCTCTGGAACGTTTCCTGATCATGATGGGCAACTATCTGACCTTGGATTTCGGGCAGAGCTATTTCCGTTCGATCAGCGTGATTGATCTGGTGCTTGAAAAGATGCCGGTCTCAATCTCATTGGGTCTGTGGTCGACCCTGATTGCCTATCTGGTTTCTATTCCGCTGGGCATTCGCAAAGCGATCAAAGATGGATCACAGTTCGATACCTGGACCAGCGGGGCGATCATCGTGGCCTATGCGATCCCGGGCTTTCTGTTTGCGATCCTCCTGCTGGTGCTGTTCGCGGGTGGGTCTTACTGGCAGATCTTCCCGCTGCGCGGTCTGACCTCGGACAACTGGGAGAGCCTCAGCCTCTTCGGCAAGATCGTTGATTACTTCTGGCACATTGCACTGCCGACAATTGCGCTCACGATCTCGGCCTTTGCGACGCTGACGCTTCTGACCAAGAACTCGTTTCTGGATGAAATCAAAAAGCAATATGTCATGACGGCCCGTGCCAAAGGACTGAGCGAACGCAAAGTTCTTTATGGCCATGTCTTTAGAAACGCGATGCTGATCGTGATTGCCGGTTTTCCGGCGGTGTTTATAGGCGTGTTCTTCGGTGGTTCGATCATTATCGAGACCATATTCTCGCTGGACGGTCTGGGTCGTCTGGGGTTCGAGGCTGCCGTGGCGCGGGACTACCCGGTGATTTTTGGCACCTTGTTCATCTTCGGCCTGATGGGGCTGGTTGTGGGGATCATCAGCGATCTGATGTATGTGTTGGTCGATCCGCGCATCGACTTCGAAAAGCGGGAGGGGTAAATGGCACTCTCTCCTCTGAATCAGCGCCGCTGGAGCAACTTCTGCCGCAACAGGCGCGCGTTCTGGTCGTTGATCATCTTTTCGGTGTTGTTTGGCCTGTCCCTGTGCGCCGAGTTCATCGCAAATGACAAACCCATCCTCGTGAAGTACCGGGGTGATTTCTATACGCCCATCTTCAATTTCTATGCAGAAACCGAATTTGGTGGGGACTTCCAGACGGAAGCCATTTATCGCGATCCCGAGGTTCAATGCTTGATCGATAGCGGCGGACTGGAAGAGTGTTTCGACGATCCCGAAGGCATCATAGAACAAATCGACGCCGGGACTTTCCAGGCGGAAGGGTTCGAGCGCGGCTGGGCGCTTTGGCCGTTGATCCCATACTCCTTCAATACGTCGGTAGACCGACCGGGGGCCGCGCCCTTACCGCCCAACGGTCAGAACCTGTTGGGCACGGATGACACTAAACGCGACGTGTTGGCTCGGGTGATATATGGGTTCCGCTTGTCGATCCTGTTCACACTGCTTGTGACCGGTGCCGCCAGCCTGATCGGTATTTTCGCTGGTGCCATTCAAGGGTTCTTCGGCGGTTGGCTGGATCTGATCTTTCAGCGGATCATCGAGATCTGGTCAGCGACGCCTTCGTTATATGTGATCATCATCATGTTCGCTGTTCTGGGCCGAAGTTTCTGGCTGTTGGTTGCGCTGATGATCTTGTTCAGTTGGACCGGATTGGTCGGCGTGGTGCGCGCCGAGTTTCTGCGGGCGCGGAACCTTGAATATGTACGCGCCGCGCGTGCGCTGGGCGTCGGCAACATGACCATCATGTTCCGCCATATGCTGCCCAATGCAATGGTGGCCACCCTGACGTTCATGCCGTTCATTGTCACAGGAACCATCGGCGGCCTGGCCTCGTTGGATTATCTGGGCTTTGGTTTGCCATCGTCGGCACCGTCTTTGGGAGAGCTGACCTTGCAGGCAAAACAGAACCTGCAAGCCCCGTGGCTGGCTTTCACTGCCTTTTTCACCTTTGCCATCATGCTGTCGCTGCTGGTCTTCATTTTCGAAGGCGTGCGGGATGCGTTTGATCCAAGAAAGACCTTCTCATGAGCTTGCTGGATGTGAACAACCTCAAGGTCTCGTTCCGGCAGGACGGTCAGGTCAGTGCCGCAGTCAAAGGCGTTTCCTTCACAGTAGATCGGGGTGAAACCGTTGCATTGGTAGGCGAATCCGGCTCAGGCAAATCCGTCACGGCTTTGTCGACCGTTTCACTGCTGGGTGACAGTGCACTGGTCGAAGGATCGGTGACCTATGATGGGCAAGAGATGATCGGCGCGTCCGAGCAGCATCTTATGGATGTTCGTGGCAATGACATCAGCTTCATCTTTCAGGAGCCGATGACCTCGTTGAACCCGCTGCACACGATTCAGAAGCAAATGGCGGAATCGCTGGCGCTGCATCAAGGCGTGACCGGGGATACTGCGCGGGATCGGATTTTGGAGCTGCTGACCAAGGTTGGTATCCGCGACCCCGAGGACAGGCTGGACAGCTATCCGCACCAGTTGTCTGGCGGACAACGGCAGCGGGTGATGATCGCGATGGCGCTGGCCAACAAACCAGACATCCTGATAGCCGACGAACCGACAACGGCGTTGGACGTGACCATTCAGGCGCAGATACTCGAGTTGTTGGCCGAATTGCAGAAATCCGAGAATATGGGGATGCTGTTCATCACCCATGATCTGGGCATCGTGCGCCGGATTGCCGACCGTGTTTGTGTGATGAAGGATGGTGAGATTGTCGAAACCGGTGTCACACAGGACATCTTTGACAACCCTCAGCATCCCTATACCCGGAAACTTTTGGCCGCGGAACCTTCGGGTCAACCCGAACCGGTTGCCTCAGACGCGGAAGAGGTCGCGCGCACCGATCACCTGAAGGTCTGGTTCCCGATCCAGCGCGGATTTCTGAAGCGTACTGTTGGCTATGTGAAGGCGGTGAATGACGCCACGCTGAGTGTACGTGCGGGTGAGACTTTGGGCATCGTCGGCGAAAGCGGCTCGGGCAAGACCACGCTGGCGCTGGCGATCATGCGCCTCATTGCGTCCGAAGGCGGCATCACCTTCCGCGATCAGGATGTGCGAAGATGGTCTACCCGCGAATTGCGCAGGTTGCGCAAGGATATGCAGATCGTGTTTCAAGACCCGTTCGGCAGCCTCAGCCCGCGCATGACCTGTCAGCAGATCATTGCGGAAGGCCTGGCCATTCACAACATTGACCCTCACCGCGCCCCGCGTGAGCTGGTCGCTGAGGTGATGACCGAAGTGGGGCTGGATCCAGCGGCGATGGACCGGTATCCGCACGAGTTCTCAGGCGGACAGCGCCAGCGTATCGCCATTGCGCGCGCGATGGTTTTGCGGCCCAAACTGCTGGTACTGGACGAGCCGACCAGCGCGCTGGACATGACGGTGCAGGTTCAGATCGTTGATCTGCTGCGTGATCTGCAGAAGAAATACGGTCTGGCTTACCTGTTCATCAGCCATGACCTGAAAGTCGTACGGGCGATGTCGCACAACGTGATCGTCATGCGAAATGGGGATGTGGTGGAAATGGGTGCGGCCGAGGCTTTGTTCGAAAACGCCCAGACAGACTATACCCGCGAGCTGATTGCAGCGGCGGGCTGAAATCAGCCCGCCTTCCTCAGGCCATCACGCGCTTGCCTTTTCTTTGGTCGCCGCTTTCGGTACTGGCCCGCGCAGTTCTTCGTAGTGATCAAAGGTCAGCTTGACCCACCCGGTTCCGCGCGTGGCACTGGCAAGGGTGCGATGCAGTTCATCCTCGGTCACGGCGGGGATCTGGGCGTTGAAGATCTCCCATCCCGACGCGTTTGGGTTGCCCTCAAATCCCAGAACTTGCCCTTGCAGCGAACTGATCGTTGGTACGAGATCGCCAACAAAATCGGAAGGCAGGTGAATCTCGGCGTTCAGCATCGGTTGCAGAACCACTGGCTTGGCCTGCGGCAACGCTTCGCGTACGGCGTTCTTGCCTGCGGTGCGGAACGCATAATCCGAACTGTCCACGTTGTGGTGTTTACCGTCGCTCAGGGTCACTTTGACGTCGACCACGGGAAATCCTTCGGGGCCTTGTTCCAGTGCGTCCTTGGCACCGTGTTCCACGGAGGGGATGTAGTTCTTGGGCACAGCGCCGCCCTTGACCACCTCTTCGAACTGGAACCCCGATCCGCGTGGCAGGGGTGCGACCGAGATCACCACATCTGCAAACTGCCCAGCCCCACCGGATTGTTTGCGATGACGGTGGCGATGTTCGACGGGCGCGCGGATGGTCTCGCGATAGGCGGTTTCGACCTGATCCGCTTCAATCTCGATCCCAAAATCCTCGGCCAGCTTGGCGGTCACGCGACGCATGTGCTGTGGACCTTGCGATCCAAGGATGGAATGACCGCTCAACTCATCCTGTTGCAAGTGCAGACCGGGGTCGATTTCGGCCAGACGGCTTAGGGCATTGGACAGGCGTACGTCGTCCCGTTCATGTGCGGGTGAGACGATCTGACGATGCGCGACAGGATGCGAAGCCGCCCATTCCGGAAGCTCCGTCGCAGAAGAGCTGTCGTAGATATAGCCGGGGTTGAGGTGGTCGGATTTCACCGCCAGCCCAATCTGCCCGGCCTCCAGTGTCGCGATTTGGGTTTTGGCATCCAGCGTTGTCAGGTTTCCTACGGTTTCACCGCCCAACGCCTCGTGCGCTTGTACACCGTCTCCGAGGCCGCGCAGAACGACAATCTTTCCGATGTGCTTTTTGACATCTGCAAAGCCGGCAATAGCGCGTGCGCTGTCTGCAGCCTCGTCGCGTCCTGCGGCGATATCAAATTCAGGCGCTTCGTGTCGCAGTGCTTTCATCAGGCGAGTCAGCCCGTTGCCATGGCTCGCTGCACCCAAGCACGCGGGGATCAACTGGTGGTTTTGCAGGACCTGCGCGGCAAGATCATACACTTCGTCATTTGGCGGCTGTTTGTCCTCGATCAGCTGTTCCAACAGATGGTCATCGAAATCGGACAGGGTTTCCAGCAACTCGGTTCGTGCTTCCTGCTCTCGATCTTCCACGGATTGCGGCAGTTCGATCAGGGCCGAGGGTTGGCCTTCCTGATATTTCCAGGCTCGTTCCGAGATCAGATCGACCGCGCCGATGATCGTGTCTCCTTCGCGGATGGGCACCTGACGCAAGGCGATATGATGGGTGCAGTATGTTTGCAGGGCCGCGATGATGTCGCGGATGCGGCCATTGGGGTTATCCATCCGGTTGATGAACAGGAAACAGGGGATGCCCGCTTCTTCGACCAGTCGCAGGTAAGGCGCGCACAGAACAGCGGCATTCGGGTCGGGTGGCACGACCACCACGGCGGCGTCCGATATGGCCATTGCAGGCCCGACATAGGCGAGCGCATCGCCACCGCCATCCACGTCGATCGCGCACCAGGGCTCGTCCAGGTAAGAAAAACCGTGCAAATGCACGGTTCCGGAAACATCGAATGTTGTGGGGCGCCCGTCGAGGCGGCTGATGGCCTCGACCAGGGTAGATTTGCCCGATTGGCTGGGCCCGAGGACGGTGAAGACGCGCATGAGTGTTGTCCCTCTTTCAGGTTGCAGAATGGCTGCACGAAAGGGGCATCCGCCGCATTTGCGTCGGCAAGGACTGTCTGTATTTTGCCCGCCTCAGGGTGCAGGGCGAAACTTCACCCCACAGCACGAGTGTGGGAAAAACCGCAGGCGTGCGTCAAGCCCCCGTTGCGTTTTGTGGTCTGCGGGCCAGAAATTGCTCGCAGCGAAGAGGTCAGATTGCCGAGCTGTGCCCGGCTTTGCTCAGGTCATAAACGTCAAAACTGCGGGCGATCATCCGGGTTAGCGCGCGTGCTTCGGGCGGGATGAAAAGCCCGTCATCAGTGATCCGCAGAAGCCCGTCGAAATCGGCGTTGGCGGAGTGATACATATCATTCAGCGTGGCGGCCGAGACGTCGTGGTCGCGCAGGATTTCAGCGCTGTTGATCTGGAAATCACACATCAGCGCTTCGATCAGACGTGCGCGCAGAATGTCCTGGCCTTTGAACAGATGTCCACGGGCTGTTGAAAACTGTCCGTTACGGACGGCTTTTGTGTGCGCCGAGGTGGCCGAGGCGTTCTGCGCATAGCCTTGCGGAAAGCGCGAGATCGAACTGGCCCCGACCCCGATCAGAACGTCGGCCTGATCGTCGGTATATCCCTGGAAGTTCCGCTTCAAGCGTCCCGCGCGCAAGGCATGGGTCAGCCCGTCATCCTGTGTAGCGAAATGGTCGATGCCAATTTCGGCGTAGTTGTCCCACAGGAACAGGCGTCGGGCGGTATCGAACAGCTCGAGCCGTTGTTCCGGCGTGGGTAGCGCGTCGGACGGGATCATCTGTTGGCGCTTCGCCATCCAGGGCACATGCGCGTAGCCATACAACGCCACGCGATCCGGGCTGAGCGAAAGCAGCTTCTGCACGCTTTCGGTCATCCGGGCCTTTGTCTGATGCGGCAGGCCATAAAGGATATCTGCGTTCAAACTGGTGATGCCACGTTCACGGATCATGTCGATGGCGTCGCGGGTGGTATCGTAGCTTTGAATACGACCGATGGTTTTCTGAATTTCGTCGTCGAAATCCTGCACCCCGATCGAGGCACGGTTCATACCTGCGTCCGCCAACGCATCCAGACGGGCTTCATCAATTTCGTTGGGATCAATCTCGACTGAAAATTCGGCATCAGATCCCATGGGTACGATACCCAGAATATGCTGCGCCAATTCGCGCATCAGCTGCGCGTTCAGCAAGGTCGGCGTGCCGCCACCCCAATGCAGGCGCGACAGCACCACACCTTCGGGCAGGCGGGCTGCAAGCAGGTCCAACTCGGCCTTCAGAACGTCCACATAGGCAATAACCGGGTTGTCGGTTTGGGTTCCTTGTGTCCGGCAGGCACAGAACCAACACAGCCTGCGGCAGAACGGAACATGGATGTACAGGGAAATGGCACTGCCGGGTTTGATCCCCGAAATCCAGTCGCCAAACATGTCTGCTCCCACATCATTGCTAAAGTGGGGGGCGGTGGGGTAGCTTGTGTAACGCGGTACTTTCGCGTCAAAAAGTCCAAGCTTTGCCAATTGTGGTTTCACTATCATGGCGATACCCTTATGGCACCGACAACTTGGTTGCTTTGATGGAGATCAAGTAGGAACGCGCATGACAGTAAAAGCACAGTTTGATCATTCCAATTGCGAAGACTGCCCGATTCGACACCGAGCAGTCTGCGCCCGTTGCGATGCCGATGAGCTGGAAGAGCTTGAAAGCATTAAGTATTACCGCAGCTTCGAGGCGGGACAAACGATCATCTGGTCCGGCGATCAGATGAATTTTGTAGGCTCGGTCGTGGCCGGGATCGCGTCATTGACACAGACAATGGAAGACGGGCGTACCCAGATGGTGGGTTTGCTGTTGCCCAGTGACTTTGTCGGCCGACCCGGGCGTGAGGCTGCGCCCTACGATGTGCAGGCGACCACGGATGTTGTCATGTGTTGTTTCCGCAAGAAGCCCTTCGAAGAATTGATGGCGACGACACCGCATATTGCGCATCGTCTGTTGCAGATGACTCTGGACGAGCTTGACGCTGCCCGCGAATGGATGCTGGTGCTTGGACGCAAGACTGCACGGGAAAAGATCGCGAGCCTATTGTCGATCATCGCACGCAGGGATGCGTCGATCAGTCAGAAAGGTCTGGCGGGACCGATTGTGTTTGACCTTCCCCTGACACGCGAAGCCATGGCGGATTACCTGGGTCTGACGCTTGAAACTGTCAGCCGCCAGATCTCGGCCTTGAAAAAGGAAGGCGTGATCACGCTGGAAGGCAAGCGCCACGTGACCATTCCCGACATGGGCCGTCTGATGGAAGAGGCCGGTGACGATTCGGACGGTGGCTTTTTGGTCTGATCCCGGTTTTTGTGCTGCAATACAGTGGCTGCAGTCTTTGGATTGCGGCTAGAAACAAATCAGGAGCTTAGCATGGTTTTCGGCAGTGTCCTGGCAATGCTTTTCATCGGCGCAATCGCCGGGTGGCTGTCAGGCAAGATCATGGAAGGCCGCGGATTTGGCCTTGTGGGCAACATCATCGTCGGAATCGTCGGGGCGTTTTTGGCGGGCATGATTTTCCCGGCGCTTGGCTTTTCGGTGGGCGGAGGGTTCTTTTCATCGATCTTCTTTGCGACCGTTGGGGCCGTGATTTTGCTGTTCGTGATCGGCCTTATCCGCAAAGCATGAAAAAGCCGCCGTTTCGGGCGGCTTTTTCATTTTAGACAGAGTTCAATGCGCCAGAAACACTGGGACGGAAGACTGTTCCAGCATATTACGTGTTGCCCCGCCGAGTATGGCCTCGCGGAAGCGCGAATGCCCATAGGCACCCATCACGATCATGTCCGATTCCGTATCTGATGCATGGCGGTTCAGAATGTCCGACACGCGCGTCATGGTCTTGCTCAGGACATCGATCTCACATTTGACCCCATGTCGGGCCAACATCTGAGACAGCATCCCACCCGGATCCGACCGGTCAGGGCCGTGGCGCGGCGGATCAATCACGACGATGCGGGCCAGTTCCGCCTTTTTCAGGAAGGGCAGAGCACGCCGGATGGCACACATCGCCTCGACGCTTTCGTTCCAGGCTATCATCACATTGCGCGGCGCTTTCAGGGGTGGGGTGTCATCAGGTACCACCAGAACCGGGCAATGGCCTTCGAACATAGCCGCTTCAATAATCGGCTCGGCCTCGGCTCCACGGTCCTTGCCGTAAGGATGCGGCAAGATCACCAAATCTGAAAACCGCGCCCGATGTGCAACATGACGCCCTATATCGGCAATCTGCGCCACACCGTGTTCGGCGGACCAGCGAACACCGGATTTGCCCAGATAATCCTGGGCAAATGTCAGCAACTCTTGTGCCTCGGCATTGGCCCGGCTGAGTGTTTCCTGAACGATCAGTGCATTGGCTCCGGCGTAATAGTAACCGGTCTGGCTGCGATCGACACCGAGGCACAGCGCTTCGGCATGGGCATCCTGCGAATCCGCCAGCGCCACCATCTGCGCCAGTGCGGTCTGAGCTGTCTGCGTTTCGGTCATAACAGTGAGAAGGGATTTGTACGCCATTTCGACCTCTTAGTTCGGGCATATGGTCTCATGCGACCGGTTGGCCTCTTTCATCCTCAATGCGTGTCACAGAAAACGGGGAACTGTCTTGATACAGATCAAAGCAACATCGGCTGTCGTGCTTCAGAACGGCAGCCAGTCAAATAGGTTTCGCGTGTCAAAAGAATCAAAATCGCGCGAAGCACGGCAAAGGGACGCAATATGTCGAATTACATCAAGCTGATCGTGCTTGGTCTGGTCGTGGTGTTTGCCGCCATCGGATCAAATTATGCACGCGATTTGGCGTATCAGGTGCATGCGATTCTGGTGATGCTTATCGCCGGTGGATTGTTCATCTGGACGCTTCGAAACACGGAAGAGCCAGATATTCTTGTCGATCGTTCGGGCGAATACATGGATGACGTGATCCGCTACGGCGTGATCGCAACCGCCTTTTGGGGCGTTGTAGGGTTCCTGGCGGGAACCTTTATTGCGTTCCAGCTGGCGTTTCCGGTGCTCAACTTCGAATGGGCGCAAGGGTATTTGAACTTTGGACGTTTGCGTCCGCTGCACACCTCGGCGGTGATTTTTGCATTTGGCGGTAACGCGCTGATCGCAACATCGTTCTACGTGGTACAGCGCACCAGCGCCGCGCGTCTGTGGGGCGGCAACCTCGCGTGGTTCGTGTTCTGGGGCTATCAGCTGTTCATCGTGCTGGCCGCGACTGGCTATATTCTGGGCGGTACACAGTCCAAGGAATATGCCGAACCTGAATGGTATGTTGACCTGTGGCTGACCGTTGTTTGGGTTGCTTACCTTGCTGTCTATCTGGGCACGATCATCAAACGGAAAGAACCCCACATCTATGTGGCGAACTGGTTCTATCTGGCGTTCATCGTGACCGTTGCCATGCTGCACCTGGTCAACAACATGACCATTCCGGTCAGCATCTGGGGTTCGAAGTCGGTCATCGTCTGGTCGGGTGTTCAAGACGCCATGATCCAGTGGTGGTACGGCCACAACGCCGTGGGCTTCTTCCTGACAGCGGGCTTCCTGGGCATGATGTACTATTTCATCCCGAAACAGGCCGAGCGTCCGGTCTTCTCGTACAAGCTGTCGATCATCCACTTCTGGGCACTGATCTTCCTGTACATCTGGGCTGGTCCGCACCACCTGCACTATACTGCGCTGCCTGACTGGGCTTCGACGCTGGGCATGGTGTTCTCGGTGATCCTGTGGATGCCGTCCTGGGGTGGTATGATCAACGGCCTGATGACCCTGTCGGGTGCATGGGACAAGCTGCGCACCGACCCTGTGATCCGGATGATGGTGATCTCGGTCGGCTTTTACGGCATGTCCACCTTTGAAGGTCCGATGATGTCGATCCGCGCGGTGAACTCGCTGAGCCACTACACCGACTGGACCATTGGTCACGTGCACTCGGGCGCGCTGGGCTGGAACGGCATGATCACCTTTGGTGCGCTGTACTTCCTGGTGCCTGTCCTGTGGAAGCGCGAGCGTCTGTACTCGCTGCAAATGGTCAGCTGGCACTTCTGGCTCGCCACCATCGGCATCGTGCTCTACGCCGCGTCGATGTGGGTCACCGGTATCATGGAAGGCCTGATGTGGCGTGAAGTGGATGCCAATGGCTTCCTGGTGAACTCGTTCGCCGACACCGTGGCTGCCAAATTCCCGATGTATGTGGTGCGTGCGCTGGGCGGTGTCCTGTTCGTCGCTGGCTCGGTCATCATGTGCTACAACCTGTGGATGACTGTACGGAAAGCGCCGGCCAAAGAGGCCAGCCTGACCGTCGCAGTCCCGGCTGAATAAGGAGGGCCGGAGCAATGGCAATTCTCGACAAACATAAGATCCTCGAGACCAACGCGACCCTCCTGCTGATCTTCAGCTTCCTGGTCGTAACCATCGGTGGCATCGTTCAGATCACCCCGCTGTTCTACCTTGAGAACACCATCGAAAAGGTGGAGGGCATGCGCCCTTACACCCCACTCGAAATGGCGGGTCGTGAGATCTATCTGCGCGAAGGCTGCTATGTCTGCCACAGCCAGATGATCCGTCCGATGCGGGATGAGGTCGAACGCTATGGGCACTACTCGCTGGCGGCTGAATCAATGTACGACCACCCGTTCCAGTGGGGCTCCAAACGTACCGGGCCCGATCTGGCGCGTGTGGGTGGCCGCTACTCGGACGACTGGCATGTACGCCACCTGCGCGATGCACAGTCGGTGGTGCCGGAATCGGTGATGCCTAAATACGGCTTCCTCGAAACCCGCAAGATCGACGGCGAGTATATTGGTGACGTCATGGCCGCCAACGCTCTGGTCGGCACGCCCTATACCGAAGACATGCTGGAGAACGCCGTGGCCGATTTCCGCGCGCAGGCCGATCCGGACAGCGACTATGACGGGTTGCTGGAACGCTATGGCGACAAGGTCAACGTGCGCAACTTCGACGGCCAGTCTGATCTGACCGAAGCCGACGCGCTGATTGCTTATCTGCAAATGCTGGGCACGCTGGTCGATTTCTCGACCTTCACCCCGGACGCAAGCCGCTAAGGAGGGTGTGATGGAAGAATATACACTCCTACGGCAGTTCGCGGATAGCTGGATGCTGCTTGTGTTGTTCGTCTTCTTTATCGGCATCATCATCTGGGTGTTCCGCCCTGGTGCCAGCAAAGAATACAACGACACCGCAAATATCCCGTTCCGGCATCAAGACAAACCCGCCACATCCAAGGAGGCGCGGCAATGAGCAAGACACCTGAAAAACAGCCGGGTGATCCAAACACAACCGGCCATTCCTGGGATGGGATCGAGGAATTCGACAACCCGATGCCGCGCTGGTGGCTGTGGACCTTCTATGCGACCATTTTCTGGGGTCTGATCTATACGATCATGTATCCGGCATGGCCGCTGGTTCAATCTGCAACAGCAGGGGTTCTGGGATGGTCCTCGCGTGAGCTGGTTCAGCAGGAGCTGGTTTCGTTCGAAGAGGCAAACGCCCCTTGGAATGCCAAGCTGGTCGAGACACCGCTCGAGGATATCTCGAAGGACCCCGAGTTGCAGCAATACGCCGTGAACTCTGGCGGGGCCGTATTCCGCACCTGGTGCGCACAGTGCCACGGTTCCGGTGCTCAAGGCGCGCCCGGCTTCCCCAACCTGTTGGACGATGCCTGGCTGTGGGGCGGTTCGCTTGAAGATATCGAGTACACCGTCGCCTATGGTATCAGGAACGAAGAAAGCGACGATGCGCGCTATTCTGAAATGCCGGCATTTGGTGAGATTCTCGAAAGCGAAGAGATCACCCAGGTTGTCCAATATGTCATGTCGCTGACCAATGCGCAGACGGACGATGCGGCGGCGCAAGCGGGCAAGGTTGTTTTTGAGGACAACTGTGCTGCCTGCCACGGCGATAACGGCCAGGGCGACGTCTTTCAGGGCGCTCCGAACCTGACAGACGCGATCTGGCTTTACGGTGGCAGTGAAGAGGCTCTGACCGAAACAGTCACATACAGCCGCTTTGGCGTAATGCCTCCGTGGGAAAACCGCCTGACCGACGCGCAGATCCGCGCCGTGACGGCCTATGTCCACCAGTTGGGTGGTGGTCAGTAAACCATAAGGAACACCTTCGGGCAGTTCGCTGCCCGAAGGCTGTGGCACCGGCTGTTCCATCTGTTCGCGCGTTTCCTGAACAGCCGGTGCCCACTTTTACCACGTTCTGCCAGTTTCGTTGAGTTGTCTGTAGTGATGCGGGCAACTTTGACGCGTCCAGGCGGGCGTAGTCTTGGGCTGCGACAATTGGCCGGTATGTGACCTGCGGCTAACCCGCGACACAGCAGCTTTCGCGACAATCGCGGTTTTTCTGCTAAAATAAGTGAAAAAGCGGGCAAAACATCTCTGCTCCGACACACTCAGGGTCGGCTGATTTGCAAAAGATGTGTGTTCGATGCGCGTTTTGACCCATGTCAAAGTTCGCTTGCCCGTGATCTGGAACAAGTCGCCTTCAGAAGACCCATTTGTGGAGCCAGCCAGTGAGCGATTCCGATCCCGCCCCCAGCCTTTACGCAGCCAGAGAGCCGATCTTTCCAAGACGTGTCTCAGGGCCGTTTCGGAACCTGAAATGGATCATCCTGATCGTGACACTGGGCATCTACTATGTAACACCCTGGATCAGATGGGATCGCGGGCCAAGCCTGCCGGATCAGGCAGTTTTGCTGGATTTGGCAAATCGTCGGTTCTATTTCTTCTGGATCGAAATCTGGCCCCACGAATTCTACTTTGTCGCCGGTCTGCTGATCATGGCCGGTCTGGGCCTGTTCCTGTTCACCTCGGCCTTGGGGCGTGTCTGGTGTGGCTATGCCTGCCCGCAAACAGTTTGGACCGATTTGTTCATTCTGGTTGAACGTTGGATCGAAGGGGATCGAAACGCCCGTCTGCGTCTGCACCGTCAGGAAAAGCTCGATTTCCGCAAGGTCCGGCTGCGGGCCACGAAATGGACCGTCTGGTTCCTGATCGGTCTGGCAACGGGTGGGGCCTGGGTATTCTATTTTGCAGACGCCCCGACGCTTTTGGTGGATCTGGTCACAGGCAACGCGCATCCAGTCGCCTATACGACGATGCTGATCCTGACTGGCACCACGTTCTTCTTCGGCGGTTTCGCCCGCGAACAAATCTGCATCTACGCCTGCCCTTGGCCACGCATTCAGGCGGCGATGATGGACGAGGACACGCTGGTTGTCGGCTACCGCGAATGGCGCGGCGAACCACGGGGAAAAGGCAAGCGGACAGCGGATTCCGAGTTGGGGGATTGCATCGACTGCATGGCCTGCGTGAATGTCTGCCCGGTTGGGATCGACATTCGTGACGGTCAGCAGCTGGAATGCATCACCTGCGCCCTGTGTATTGATGCCTGTGATGATATGATGGCCAAGATCGGTAAGCCGCGTGGGCTGATCGACTACATGGCCCTCAGCGATGAAACGCGAGAGCGGTCTGGGCAGCCGCCGAAAAGTGTGTGGACGCATATATTCCGCGCCCGCACGATCCTGTACACGGCACTGTGGTCGCTGGTTGGTTTTGCGTTGCTGTTCGCTTTGTTCATCCGCTCGGATATTGACCTGACCGTTGCTCCGGTTCGAAACCCGACATTTGTCACCCTGTCCGATGGCACAATTCGCAACACCTATGACGTGCGGTTGCGTAACAAGCATGGCGAAGATCGACTGTTCACTCTGTCTCTGACCGGGGATCCGGCCATGCGTCTGGAAATCGAAGGCACGAACCTGCACACTGTGAATGTTCCGGCAGATACGGCACAATTGACCCGAGTGTATATCATCTCGTCCCGCGACTCGGGTCCAGCCGGAGCGGATTCAACGCCGGTCCGCATCTGGGTTGAAGATCTGAGCAGCGGTGAGCGGGCCTATAAGGACACCACGTTTAACGGACGGGGGAATTGATCATGGCGGAACGGAAATTCACCGGAAAGCACGCTTTGGCGGTATTCATCGGCGCTTTTGGCGTGATCATCACCGTAAACCTTGTGCTGGCTTACAGCGCGGTCAAAACCTTTCCGGGGCTTGAGGTCAAGAATTCATACGTGGCCAGTCAGGAGTTCAACGAACGTCTGAAAGAACAGCAAGCACTGGGGTGGACCGTACGGGCTGAAACCAAGGGCGGGTTGCTGATCCTGCACATCACTGACGAAAGCGGCGCACCTGTTCAGGTCAGCGAGTTGCAGGCTGTTGTGGGCCGCGCGACCCATGTGCGCGAGGATTTCGTGCCGGATTTCACCTTTGACGGAACAGCCTACGCCACGCCAGCTACGTTGGGCGAGGGCAATTGGAACATTCGTCTGGTGGCGCGGGACAGTGATGGCGCGGAATTTTCGCAGCGCGTTCCACTGTATGTGAAGGGGTAAACGATGACCGCGCAGCTTTCTTCCGGCACTGCAGCCTGTCCGGGCTGCCTTGCGGCACCGGCGGAACCCGCCCGGCCGATTCCGGAGGATGTGCAGATTGCACTGTCATTGCCGGGTATTCACTGCTCGGCCTGTATTGCAACGGTTGAGCGGGAATTGAACGCGCATCCCGGCGTCGAAGATGCACGGGTGAACCTGACCCTGAAACGCGCGATGATCAAAGCAGCGCCTGAAACGCGCGCTGTCGATCTGATCCCAGTGCTTGAGAAAGCCGGTTTTGAAGCGCACGAGCTTGATCCGGGTGCCTTGTCGGCCACTCAGACGGACAAGGCAGGGCGCGACTTGCTGATGCGCCTGGCGGTTGCCGGGTTTGCCTCCATGAACGTCATGCTGTTGTCGGTTTCGGTCTGGTCCGGGGCCACTGACGCCACGCGGGACATGTTCCACTGGATTTCTGCCGCGATTGCTCTGCCTGCCATCGCGTTTTCAGCCCAGCCCTTCTTTGCCAATGCGTGGAGCGCTTTGCGGGTGCGCCGCCTGAACATGGATGTGCCAATTGTGTTGGCGATCTTGTTGGCGCTGGTCACATCGCTTTGGGAAACCGCGCTGAGTGGCGAGCACGCCTATTTCGATGCGGCCCTGACCCTGACCTTCTTCCTGCTGGCCGGTCGTTATCTGGATTACCGCACCCGTGCCGCAGCCCGATCCGCCGCCGAAGAACTGACCGCGCTTGAGGTGCCGCGCGCGATCCGTTTGGTGAATGGCGTAGAACATGAAATCGCAGTTGCTGATCTGAAAGTAGGCGATTTGATCCTTGTGCGCCCGGGCGGTCGGATGCCTGTGGATGGTGAGATCGTGTCTGGCCAGTCTGAACTCGACCGCTCGCTACTGACCGGGGAAACGGTGCCTGTATTTGCCGAAATCGGCCAGTTGGTCAGTGCGGGTGAGGTCAACCTGACCGGTCCTTTGACGTTGCGCGCAACAGCAGTGGGCGAGGATACGTCGCTGCACCGCATGGCGGATCTGGTGGCCATCGCTGAATCCGGCCGGTCGCGCTATACCTCTTTGGCTGACAAGGCGGCCAAGCTTTATGCGCCGGGCGTTCACATCCTATCAGCGCTCAGCTTTCTGGGCTGGTACATTTATTCCGGCGATATCCGCACGGCGTTGAATATCGCGGCGGCGGTTCTGATTATCACCTGCCCATGTGCTCTGGGTCTGGCCGTTCCAGCGGTGACAACGGCGGCGTCTGGCCGGTTGTTCCGCAAAGGTATGTTGATCAAACATGCAACCGCGTTGGAGCGTTTGTCCGAGGCAGACACGGTGGTGTTCGACAAAACGGGCACTCTGACATCCGGTGCGCCGGAACTGGTCAATCTTGGGGAACATGCCCGCGCGAAGGTCGAAGTTGCCCTGGCGCTGGCCGAGGCGTCGGCACATCCTTTGTCTGTGGCTTTGGCGAAAGCCGCGCGTGAGGCCGGGATCAAGCCTGCCAACGTGCGGGCCGTCGTTGAGGTTCCCGGTTACGGCACCGAAGGTGAATACCGTGGTCAACGCGTGCGTTTGGGCCGGGCCGCTTGGGTCGGGGCAGAACAGGGCAGTGAAACCTGTGCCTGGCTGGCGATTGGTGATCACGCACCTGTGGCGTTCCGCTTTTCGGACGCGTTGCGCCCGGGTGCGGCCGAGGCGGTCGACGCGTTGCGTGCTGCTGGCAAGCATGTGGTCCTGATGTCCGGCGACTCGCAAGGGGCCGTGCGCGCGTTGGCTGAAAAACTGGGGATCACCGACTGGATTGCCGAAGCTTTGCCGCAAGACAAGGCGCAGCGCATTCAGGATCTCAGCGATCAGGGTCACCATGTCCTGATGGTGGGCGACGGTCTGAACGACACAGCGGCCTTGGCGGCAGCGCATGTTTCGATCTCACCGGCATCAGCGTTGGATGCCGCACGGGTGGCGTCGGACATTGTGTTGTTGGGCAATGACCTGAGCCCCATCGCGGATGCGTGCGACACGGCGGTCAAAGCGACAAAACGCATTCGAGAAAACTTCCGCATAGCGACAGTTTACAACGTGATTGCCGTTCCTTTGGCGGTGATTGGGCTTGCAACTCCATTGATCGCAGCTTTGGCGATGTCGACCTCTTCGATCACCGTGTCGCTCAACGCTCTGCGGCTGAGGTAAACCAGATGGAAGTTCTTGCCTATCTCATACCGATTTCTTTGTTGCTGGGCGGCGTTGGTCTGGTCGCCTTTATCTATACTGTTCGTTCAAACCAGTACGAAGACCCCGAAGGCGATGCGCGCCGGATCCTCAGCGATGAATGGGACGACAAACCCAAACCCTGACCGCATTGGGTAGAGTTGATCCAACTGCCCTTGAAATTGCCGCAATGCCCGGTTATGTCCGGGCCATCCGCTAGCAGAGAGAACACGCCAAATGGCCACCACCAACCCGATTCAGTTCATTCAGCAAGTCCGTGCCGAAGTGTCCAAGGTCGTCTGGCCGACCCGGCGCGAGGTGCTGTTGACCACGGTTATGGTTTTCATCATGGCGGCTCTTACGGCTGTATTCTTTGCGTTGGTCGATCTAGGCATCCGGGGTGGTCTTCAGCTGATCCTGGGCGCGTTCAGCTAAGCGCCGAAACGCTGCAGCCCCTTGCACTGCGGGCAATGTCAGAGTAGTTGACGCAGGACTATTCGGAATGGGCGTGTGGCGATTCGGGCTGCGCGCCGCTTTTTATTCCGGATGACGTGATAAGATTTCAATGACGGGCGTATCCGGCACATCCGATACCCCGAAGACAGACAAGGACGACAGGTTCATGGCGAAACGGTGGTACTCGGTCAGCGTTCTTTCGAATTTCGAAAAGAAGATCGCAGAACAGATCCGCACGTCGGTGGTTGAGCAGGGCCTTGAGGACGATATCGACGAAGTACTGGTGCCCACCGAAGAGGTGATCGAAGTGCGCCGCGGCAAGAAGGTCACAACCGAGCGCCGCTTTATGCCCGGCTACGTTCTGGTGCATATGGAAATGTCGGATCAGGGCTATCACCTGATCAATTCGATCAACCGCGTCACCGGTTTCCTTGGCCCGCAAGGCCGCCCGATGCCGATGCGCGATGCCGAAGTGAACCAGATCCTCAACCGCGTTCAGGAAGGCGAAGAAGCGCCGAAACTGATGATCACCTTCGAGGTGGGCGAAAAGGTCAAGGTCAACGACGGCCCGTTCGAGGATTTCGACGGCATGGTCGAAGGCGTGGACGACGAAGCTCAGAAGTTGAAAGTCTCGGTTTCGATTTTTGGTCGCGAGACACCGGTCGAACTGGACTTCACGCAGGTAACAAAGCAGAGCTAATTGCTCTTCACTTGTATTAGACGCCGCGGTGCTTCGAGCAGCGCGGCGTTTGTTGTTTTGACACCCCAGTTTTCCAACCAGAAAAAAGAGAGGTTCGACAGGCGAGGTTTGGTCTGCGCTAGGGTCGACCCGGTATAAGTTCTTGTTGTTGAAGCACTGTCAGAATGTCGAGGATTGTCGAAGGGCTGACGTCAACTGAGCCTTCAAGGAAAACGCCAACACCACCTTCTCCGATCTCGCGCGGGCCGCCTTTGTCGTAGGCTGGGTCGAGTGACGCAAGCTCTGCCGGGAGTTCCGGGCACAAAGGAGTGTCGTTCAGGGCAAGATCCACAGCTGCCAACATCAACTCCTTCACTGAGTCTAAAGTGTCATCTTCCAGCAGTTGCTCTCGCTGTTCTTCGGGGGCAGTTAGAGTAAGATCAATAAGCTTGAAATAGGCGCAGTTGTCCCGCACTTCGACAGTCGCTTCGGTGGACAAGCTGGCCAGGATCGCTCTTTTTTCTTCACCGCGTTCAAAGTTGCGTTCGCCGGTACGGCTGCATTCAAAGATCGTGATGGTCACATCCCCATCCAAATCTATTGTTTGGTCTTCGGCCTTAAAGCTCAAATCATCTAGTCGGACCTGCAGGCCACAATTGTCGACGATTGCATTGTCAGCCAACCGCTCGGGCACAACCTTTTGAACTTCGCGCAGGTCGAGAAGGGCACCGACCCCGATCCGAGTGGGCGCAGTGGCGGTGAGGTTCAGATCGAGTGTATATGGCAATTCTGTATCGCGAACGGGCAGTGTCGCATCGATGACAAAGTCCACTTGCTGCGCGTCGGGTACGCGGGCGTCCAGAAAAGATGCCAAAAAGGCGGGGAGGATAAACCAAAGTCTCATTCAGCAAACTCCAACACGCCAAGTTCTTTCAGACCTGCAAGGACTTTCACAATTGTCTCAGCACTTACATCCGCTGATCCGACAACAGCGGCGCCCAATCCTCCGGGTGCGATTTCGCGGGTTCCGCCGGATTCGTAATTCGGATCAAGAACAGAGAATTCTTCGGGCAGTGGCGGACAAACCGGATTGGCCGCCAAAAACTCCCCACCCTTTTCAAGGACCGCTTCGTTGATGCGGTTTGTCAGGCCGAAAAAGTTGGTGACAGCACCGATAAATCCGCGCGGGCTGAGATCGGCACTTTCGATGCTGAATGTAAGGCATTGACCCTTCACTTCTGCCTTGGCGACAGCGACCGCATCCACCGTGGCCCCGAAATACCGAAAGCCCGCTTCTTCATTCCGCTTGCATCGTGTGAACTGAGCACGAGCTGACCCCTCAACCTTTACAGTTTCGCCTATGGCAGTAACGTCTCGAACCTCAAGATAGATTTGACGCTTACAACTTTCTTCCAGGGGGCCAGTCAAAATCTGGGGCGCCTTTTCCTGCAATCCGCGCAAATCCATGAACGCGCGCAATCGCAGTCGGGTTGGGCTGGATTCCTCTAGACCGCCGTAGACGGTGAAGGGAACGGGAATATCGCGCAGAGGAACTTCTTTGGTCAATTTTACCTGAAAGCGACCGGCATAGGTAGCGGGATCAATGCCTGCCGTGTTGCGTGAGGAAGCGTTTTGGGATGCTTCTGATTGGGCAACTGTCTCGGATACTGTGCCCTGATCTTGTGCTTTGCTGCCGCACCCCGGCAACACAGCAAAAAGAGCACAAATCAGTAGTCCCTTGCCTCGTCGAGATGATGCCATCCCAGACCGCCCCTTCTTTAACTAAGTTGCCCTAAGATAACCGTCGGCGGTTCGTACGCAACTTTTGTATTCAAATTAGGTAACTTCTAAGCCGCTCCAGTCTGTCGCAACGTTTGGTTTGGCTAGTGCAGGTATGGTTCAGGAATACGGCGGGATCCTCTTGCCAACGTCATCTTTCCGCTATAAATGCCGCCTCTATCGTCTTCGGGCGAGATTCTCTCGTGGGAGGGTGCTGGGATCGCGATCCCGGTCCGAACCACGCAACATAATCTGGGTGGGACGCGTCCTGCCTAAGTTGAAAGGAAAACCAAATGGCCAAGAAGCTTGCTGGTACAATGAAGCTGCAGGTTCCTGCAGGTCAGGCGAACCCGTCGCCGCCAGTTGGTCCGGCGCTGGGTCAGCGCGGCATCAACATCATGGAATTCTGCAAGGCGTTCAACGCCAAGACAGCAGACATGGAGCCCGGCGCTCCTTGCCCGACCGTGATCACCTATTATCAGGACAAGTCCTTCACCATGGACATCAAGACGCCGCCCGCGTCTTACTACCTGAAAAAAGCAGCTGGTCTGAAGCCGGTCGGCAAGCGTAACCGCCCCCGTGGCGCGGAAAACCCAGGTCGTGAGACCGTGGCAACCGTGACCTCGAAGCAGGTTCGCGAAATCGCCGAAGCCAAAATGAAAGATCTGAACGCCAACGACGTCGAAGGCGCAATGCAGATCATCCTGGGCTCGGCCCGCTCTATGGGCATCGAGGTGAAGTAAGATGGCAAAACTCGGTAAACGTACCCGCGCTGCGCGCGAAGCTGTCGCCGGCAAGGAAAACCTGTCGGTTGAAGAAGCTGTTGCCCTGGTCAAAGGCAACGCAACCTCGAAATTCGACGAGACCATCGAAATCGCGATGAACCTGGGCGTTGACACTCGTCACGCAGACCAGATGGTGCGCGGCGTTGTTGGCCTGCCGAACGGCACCGGTAAAGCGATGCGTGTTGCTGTTTTTGCTCGTGGCCCGAAGGCGGACGAAGCGAAAGAAGCTGGCGCAGATATCGTAGGCGCAGAGGACCTGATGGAAATCATTCAGGGCGGCACCATCGAATTCGATCGCTGCATTGCCACCCCGGACATGATGCCGATCGTCGGTCGTCTGGGTAAAGTTCTGGGTCCCCGTAACCTGATGCCGAACCCCAAAGTTGGCACCGTGACCATGGACGTGAAAGCGGCCGTGGAAGCAGCCAAAGGCGGTGAAGTTCAGTTCAAGGCGGAAAAAGGCGGCGTTGTGCACGCTGGCGTTGGCAAAGCGTCGTTTGACGAAGCCAAGCTGGTTGAAAACGTTCGCGCTTTTGTCTCGGCTGTTGCCAAGGCCAAGCCATCGGGCGCCAAAGGCACCTACATGAAGAAAATCGCGCTGAGCTCGACCATGGGCCCGGGCGTGACACTGGATGTTGCGGAAGCTTCGGGCGAATAAGCCCCGGCATTCAGCTTAGAAGAATTGATCCCGGGTGGTGCGAACTGCCCGGGATTTTTCTTGTGTCTTTTTGGGTCCAATCCATGCCCCCACAGAAGGGCCAACTTTTTGCAGCAAATCTAGAAACTTCACACGCTCGGCGTTTTATGCAAACCATACTGGTGCAAGGGTAAAGTTCGGTTTTGAGTTGGTAGCCCAAAAACTGCCGTAATTCTCGAATACCGAACGTAGAAATTCTATTTCAGCCAGACGGGATCGTGGGCCTGTCAGGTGGCATTCTTGTAGAATACAATGTGTGGATATTGCGCACGCAGATTGAACCCTGACCTTATCGAGCAAATGAAGGGTGAACTGCCGGGCACGGTTGCGACCACAGACACTGCAAACACACCTGGAAGCCCGGCTTTGGTCAACGCGATCGCAGCGGTTGCGAGTGGTAGTTTGCAGATCGTGGATACAGGGGTTTCATTCCGATCTGCTGATGATGCGCTGTCTGCGGGTGTTGGCGCACGCGACGACGCGTTCGTTTTTGCGTCTGCCGTGTCAGCGGATGAAGGTGGTTCATTGGCCAGTTGGATGGGGCGCGGTCTTCCCAATTTGGCTGAGCAGGAAGTTCCATCGATGTCCTTGCAGCCCACAGATACTCCTGAACCGGAGTTTTGGGCGCTCACTTTGGCCTCATCATTCGAAGATTGGCTCTCTTGATCCGGGAATGATCAAAAGGTTATTGAAAGACGTTACCGCAGTGACATCTTTTTGTGCCTATGCGTTTACGCACCTGATCGGCGCCGAGAGAACTTAATCAGTCAAAATCACTTTCCATTCGTTCCGCTTGAGACCCTGGAATTTTCTGAGGGTCATCATTAGCATTCGAGTTTGAATTGCGTTCCCAAGCGGTGTTGAGGAGGGCTAGGCACTTTTGGCCGTGATCGCCGAATCCGGAAGCAATGTTGAGGTGAAACTTACCCGCTTCGATGAATGTGAAAGTACGCTTGCGATTGACGCAAATTTACCCCTTGGAAACCCCGCCTATCTGCCCTAAGTAGACCTGCGGAATAAAGCGTGCGATTCGTCGTGCGCTTTCTTTCGTTTCGTCCAAGACGGTGGGTGGGTCCATTCGGTCCCTTAATTCCCTGCCTGAGACGGGTAAGACCAAAGAATTCTGAGGGTCCCACCCTCGGGCGCATTTTGGCCAATCCCGTAATAACGGACCTGAACGCCGGAGCGAAAGCTGCGGCAAATATGAGCCGGGGTGAGGTATCGCCCCAAACTTGGAGAGAACTGTGGATAGAGCCCAGAAAGAGAAAGTGGTCGAGGAACTCGGCCAAATCTTCGAAAGCTCTGGCGTCGTAGTGGTTGCTCACTACGCCGGTCTGACAGTTGCCGAGATGCAGGACCTTCGCGCACGTGCTCGTGACGCGGGTGGCTCCGTGCGTGTTGCCAAGAACAGGCTCGCCAAAATCGCCCTTGAGGGTAAGCCGTGTGAAAGCATGGCCGACCTGCTGACAGGGATGACCGTTCTGACCTATTCCGAGGACCCTGTGGCAGCAGCCAAGGTGGCCGAGGACTTCGCCAAGGATAACAAAAATTTTGAGATCCTCGGCGGTGCAATGGGTGAGAACGCTCTGGACCGCAAAGGCGTCGAAACAGTTTCGAAAATGCCGTCTCGCGAGGAGCTTATTGCTTCGATCGTGGGCTGCATTGGCGCACCTGCTTCGAACATCGCCGGCGCGATTGGCGCACCTGCAAGCAACATCGCAAGCATCCTTTCCACCATCGAAGAGAAGGCGGAAGCTGCGTAAGCGGTTGGCACTGAATGATCTGCGTGGGGCATATGCCCTGACGTTGGAACACACACTGTAAAACGGAAAGAGCTAATACAATGGCTGATCTGAAAGCACTCGCAGAAAGCATCGTGGGTCTGACCCTGCTGGAAGCACAAGAACTGAAAACCATCCTCAAAGACGAATACGGCATTGAGCCCGCAGCTGGCGGTGCCGTAATGGTTGCAGCAGGCGGCGACGCCGGCGGTGCAGCTGAGGAAGAAAAAACCGAATTCGACGTCGTTCTGAAGAACGCCGGCGCATCGAAAATCAACGTCATCAAAGAAGTTCGCGGCATCACCGGCCTGGGCCTGAAAGAAGCCAAGGAACTGGTCGAAGCCGGCGGCAAGATCAAAGAAGGCGTGGACAAAGCAGAAGCAGAAGACGTCAAAGCCAAGCTGGAAGCAGCTGGCGCCGAAGTCGAGCTGGCCTAAGCTTAGTCTCAGGTGCATCGCTGATGCGCCGAAAAATTTGGCTGGGTCCGGAGAAATCCGGGTCCAGCCGAACCTGTCTTAGAAAGGGCCTCAACATGTGGGGCGTTTTCTAAGACACGGTTTTCGGATCGGGAGGCCGCCTTCGGGACGGTGGCCATGAATTGATCCGGACGTGTTGTCTCGATTGTGCAAGATGCCGGGGCCCGACGGTGTCTTTGCCCGCTGAGAACATCGAAAGGTGACATCTGACATGGCTCAAACGTTCCTTGGCCAGAAACGTCTTCGTAAATACTACGGCAAAATCCGCGAAGTGCTGGAGATGCCGAACCTTATTGAGGTACAGAAATCTTCTTATGATCTTTTCCTGCGCTCCGGCGATGCAGAGCAGCCGACAGACGGCGAAGGCATCAAAGGTGTGTTCCAGTCGGTTTTCCCGATCAAGGATTTCAACGAAACCTCCGTTCTGGAGTTCGTGAAATACGATCTGGAAAAACCAAAATATGACGTCGAAGAGTGTATGCAGCGCGACATGACCTACAGCGCGCCGCTGAAGGTCACTCTGCGACTGATCGTGTTTGATGTCGACGAGGACACCGGCGCGAAATCGGTAAAAGACATTAAGGAACAGGATGTCTTCATGGGCGATATGCCCTTGATGACACCGAATGGCACTTTTGTCGTGAACGGGACCGAGCGTGTGATCGTATCCCAAATGCACCGCTCGCCCGGTGTGTTCTTTGACCACGACAAGGGCAAGACCCATTCCTCGGGCAAGCTGCTGTTTGCCTGCCGCATCATCCCGTATCGCGGCAGCTGGCTGGACTTTGAGTTCGACGCCAAGGACATCGTGTTCGCCCGTATCGACCGTCGCCGCAAACTGCCTGTGACCACCCTGCTTTATGCGTTGGGTCTGGACCAGGAAGCGATCATGGACGCGTATTACAACACCGTGTCCTACAAGCTGGATAAGAAGAAGGGCTGGGTCACGCCATTCTTCCCCGAGCGTGTGCGTGGTACACGCCCGACCTATGATCTGGTCGACGCCAAATCCGGTGAAGTGATTGCTGAGGCCGGCAAGAAAGTCACCCCGCGCGCGGTCAAGAAGCTGATCGACGAAGGCACCGTCACCGACCTGCTGGTTCCGTTCGATCACATCGTTGGCAAATTTGTCGCCAAGGACATCATCAACGAAGAAAACGGCGCGATCTATGTCGAAGCCGGTGATGAGCTGACCCTGGAATATGACAAAGACGGCGACCTGATTGGCGGCACCGTGAAAGAGCTGATCGATGCGGGCATCACCGACATCCCGGTTCTGGACATCGACAACGTTAATGTTGGTCCGTACATGCGCAACACCATGGCTCAGGACAAAAACATGAGCCGCGAAACCGCGCTGATGGACATCTACCGCGTTATGCGTCCGGGCGAGCCGCCCACCGTCGAAGCTGCGTCAGCCCTGTTCGACACGCTGTTCTTCGACAGCGAACGTTACGACCTGTCCGCCGTTGGCCGCGTGAAGATGAACATGCGTCTGGCTCTGGATGCACCGGACACCCTGCGCACTCTGCGCCGCGAAGACATCGTTGCCTGCATCAAGGCGCTGGTGGAACTGCGTGACGGCAAAGGCGACGTGGACGATATCGACCACCTCGGCAACCGTCGCGTGCGTTCGGTTGGCGAACTGATGGAAAATCAGTACCGCGTCGGTCTGTTGCGCATGGAGCGCGCGATCAAAGAGCGTATGTCGTCGGTAGAGATCGACACCGTCATGCCGCAGGACCTGATCAACGCGAAACCTGCCGCGGCTGCTGTCCGCGAATTCTTCGGCTCGTCGCAGCTGTCGCAGTTCATGGACCAGACCAACCCGCTGTCGGAAGTCACCCACAAACGCCGTCTCTCGGCACTTGGCCCCGGTGGTCTGACACGTGAGCGTGCGGGCTTTGAGGTTCGCGACGTACACCCGACCCACTATGGTCGGATGTGCCCGATTGAAACGCCGGAAGGTCCGAACATCGGTCTGATCAACTCGCTGGCCACCTTTGCTCGCGTGAACAAGTATGGCTTCATCGAAACACCCTACCGCGTCGTGAAAGACGCCGAGGTGACCGATGAGGTTCACTACATGTCCGCGACCGAGGAAATGCGTCACACCGTGGCGCAGGCGAACGCGACCTTGGATGCCGATGGCAAGTTCATCAATGATCTGGTGTCGACCCGTCAGGCCGGTGACTACACGCTTGCCCCGCGCGAGAATGTGGACCTGATCGACGTGTCGCCGAAACAGCTGGTCTCGGTCGCTGCATCGCTGATCCCGTTCCTTGAAAATGACGACGCCAACCGCGCTCTGATGGGCTCGAACATGCAACGTCAGGCGGTTCCGCTGCTGCGGGCCGAAGCGCCGCTTGTCGGTACCGGGATCGAGGAAAAGGTTGCGATCGACTCGGGTGCTGCGATCCAGGCGAAACGCGCCGGTATCATCGACCAGGTCGATGCCCAGCGTATCGTTATCCGCGCCACCGAAGATCTGGAACTGGGCGACGCTGGCGTTGACATCTACCGTCTGCGCAAGTTCCAGCGGTCTAACCAGAACACCTGCATCAACCAGCGTCCGCTGATCAAGGTGGGTGACACCGTCCAGAAGGGCGAGGTTATTGCCGATGGTCCGTCGACCGATATGGGTGAACTGGCGCTTGGTAAGAACGTGGTCGTCGCGTTCATGCCGTGGAACGGTTACAACTACGAAGACTCGATCCTGATCAGCGAACGTATCGCGCGTGATGACGTCTTTACCTCGGTCCATATCGAGGAATTCGAAGTCGCCGCCCGTGACACCAAGCTGGGTCCGGAAGAGATCACCCGCGACATCCCGAACGTCGGTGAAGAAGCGCTGCGCAACCTCGACGAGGCGGGCATCGTTTACATCGGCGCGGATGTTGAACCGGGCGATATTCTGGTCGGCAAGATCACTCCGAAGGGCGAAAGCCCGATGACCCCGGAAGAAAAGCTGCTGCGCGCCATCTTTGGTGAAAAAGCATCTGACGTGCGCGACACCTCGCTGCGCGTGAAGCCGGGCGATTACGGTACGGTCGTCGAAGTCCGCGTTTTCAACCGTCACGGCGTCGAAAAAGACGAGCGCGCGCTGCAGATCGAGCGTGAAGAAGTCGAACGTCTGGCCCGTGACCGGGACGATGAGCTGGCGATCCTTGACCGCAACATCTATGCGCGTCTGCAAGGCCTGATCCTTGGTAAAACCGCTGTCAAAGGCCCGAAAGGCGTTAAGGCAGGGTCGGTGATCACCGAGGACCTGCTGGAAACCCTGACCCGTGGTCAGTGGTGGCAGCTGGCGCTGGAAGGTGAGCAGGACGCACAAATCGTAGAGGCTCTGAACGAGCAGTACGAAGTGCAGAAACGCGCTCTGGACGCCCGTTTCGAAGACAAAGTCGAGAAAGTCCGTCGTGGCGACGACCTGCCGCCGGGTGTGATGAAGATGGTCAAAGTCTTCATCGCCGTGAAGCGTAAGCTGCAGCCGGGCG
Source organism: Ruegeria sp. HKCCA5929 (assembly GCF_013034525.1). Lineage (NCBI taxonomy): Bacteria > Pseudomonadati > Pseudomonadota > Alphaproteobacteria > Rhodobacterales > Roseobacteraceae > Ruegeria > Ruegeria sp. HKCCA5929. The sequence continues at coordinate 317,767 of NZ_WQGE01000002.1, read as the reverse complement.
ACAAGATGGCCGGTCGTCACGGGAACAAGGGTGTGATCTCCAAGGTTGTTCCGATGGAAGACATGCCGTTCCTGGCCGATGGTACGCCGGTTGATTTCTGTCTGAACCCGCTGGGTGTGCCTTCGCGTATGAACGTCGGTCAGATCCTTGAAACCCATATGGGTTGGGCCGCGCGCGGTCTGGGTCTGAACATCGATGAGGCTCTGGGTGAATATCGCCGGTCCGGCGACCTGACCCCGGTGCGCGAAGCGATGAAGCTGGCCTATGGCGAGAATGTCTACGAAGAAGGCATCACCGGTCTGGACGAGGATGGCCTGATCGAGGCTGCGGGCAACGTGACCCGCGGTGTTCCGATCGCAACCCCGGTCTTTGACGGTGCCAAAGAGGCTGACGTCAACGACGCGCTGGTGCGTGCGGGCTTCTCGGAAAGCGGTCAGTCGGTTCTGTTCGACGGTCGTACCGGCGAGCAATTTGCACGTCCGGTCACCGTGGGCATCAAGTACCTGCTGAAACTGCACCATCTTGTGGACGACAAGATCCACGCGCGTTCGACCGGGCCGTACAGCCTGGTGACCCAGCAGCCGCTGGGTGGTAAGGCGCAGTTCGGTGGTCAGCGCTTTGGTGAGATGGAAGTCTGGGCTCTGGAAGCTTACGGCGCCGCCTACACCCTGCAGGAGATGCTCACCGTGAAATCGGATGACGTCGCCGGCCGGACCAAGGTCTATGAGTCGATCGTCAAGGGCGAGGATAACTTTGAAGCGGGCGTACCGGAATCGTTCAACGTTCTGGTGAAAGAAGTCCGTGGTCTCGGCCTGAATATGGAACTCCTGGATGCGGAGGTTGAGGAGTAAGGGCGCTGCCCTTTCTCCCGTCCCCCCTTCCGCAAGATTTGAGGTAACAAATGAACCAGGATATCACCAACAACCCGTTCAACCCGCTGACGCCCCCGAAGGTCTTTGACGAGATCAAAGTCTCGCTGGCGTCGCCCGAGCGGATCCTGTCTTGGTCCTATGGCGAGATCAAGAAACCCGAAACCATCAACTACCGGACGTTCAAGCCTGAACGTGACGGCCTGTTCTGCGCGCGTATCTTTGGCCCGATCAAAGATTACGAATGTCTGTGCGGCAAATATAAGCGGATGAAGTATCGCGGCGTTGTCTGCGAGAAATGCGGTGTGGAAGTCACCCTGCAGAAAGTCCGCCGCGAGCGTATGGGCCACATCGAACTGGCCGCGCCTGTTGCGCATATCTGGTTCCTGAAATCGCTGCCGTCCCGCATCGGTCTGATGCTGGACATGACGCTGCGCGATCTGGAACGCGTTCTGTACTTTGAAAACTATGTCGTCATCGAACCCGGTCTGACCGATCTGACCTACGGCCAGATGCTGACCGAAGAAGAGTACATGGATGCGCAGGATGCCTATGGCATGGACGCGTTCACCGCGAATATCGGTGCTGAAGCCATCCGTGAGATGCTGGCCCAGATCGATCTGGAAGCCGAAGCCGAGCAGCTGCGCGCTGATCTGGCCGAGGCGACCGGCGAGCTGAAGCCCAAGAAGATCATCAAGCGTCTGAAGGTTGTTGAATCCTTCCTCGAGTCGGGTAACCGTCCCGAATGGATGGTGATGACCGTGATCCCGGTCATTCCGCCGGAACTGCGTCCGTTGGTTCCGCTGGATGGTGGCCGTTTTGCGACTTCGGATCTGAACGATCTGTATCGCCGCGTCATCAACCGGAACAACCGTCTGAAGCGTCTGATCGAACTGCGCGCGCCTGACATCATCGTCCGCAACGAAAAGCGGATGCTGCAGGAATCCGTGGATGCACTGTTCGACAACGGCCGTCGTGGCCGCGTGATCACTGGCGCCAACAAGCGTCCGCTGAAATCGCTGTCGGACATGCTGAAAGGTAAGCAGGGTCGCTTCCGTCAGAACCTTTTGGGTAAGCGCGTCGACTTCTCGGGCCGTTCGGTCATTGTGACCGGGCCCGAGCTGAAGCTGCACCAGTGTGGTCTGCCCAAAAAGATGGCGTTGGAGCTGTTCAAGCCGTTCATCTACTCACGCCTTGAAGCCAAGGGTCTGTCTTCGACCGTGAAACAGGCGAAGAAACTGGTCGAGAAAGAGCGCCCTGAAGTTTGGGATATCCTCGACGAGGTGATCCGCGAACACCCTGTCATGCTGAACCGTGCGCCGACGCTGCACCGTCTTGGCATTCAGGCGTTCGAGCCGGTTCTGATCGAAGGTAAAGCCATTCAGCTGCACCCGCTGGTCTGTTCGGCCTTTAACGCCGACTTTGACGGGGACCAAATGGCCGTTCACGTCCCGCTGAGCCTTGAGGCGCAGCTGGAAGCCCGTGTTCTGATGATGTCGACGAACAACGTTCTGTCGCCTGCAAATGGCGCACCGATCATCGTTCCGTCGCAGGATATGATCCTGGGTCTGTACTATGTGACCCTGGAACGTGAAGGCATGCCGGGCGAAGGCAAGGTCTTTGGCTCGATCGAAGAAGTTCAGCACGCGCTGGACGCGGGTGAGGTGCATCTGCACTCGAAAATCACCGCGCGGATCACGCAGATCGACGACGAAGGCAACGAAGTTCAGAAGCGCTATGAAACCACTCCGGGCCGTCTGCGTCTGGGTGCCTTGCTGCCGATGAACAACAAAGCGCCGTTCGAGCTGGTCAACCGTCTGCTGCGGAAGAAAGAAGTGCAGCAGGTGATCGACACCGTCTACCGTTACTGCGGTCAGAAAGAGTCGGTTATCTTCTGTGACCAGATCATGTCGATGGGCTTCAAAGAAGCGTTCAAGGCTGGCATCTCGTTTGGTAAGGACGACATGGTCATTCCGGGTGACAAGTGGGGCATCGTTGATGACACCCGCGGTCAGGTGAAAGACTTTGAACAGCAGTACATGGACGGCCTGATTACTCAGGGTGAAAAGTACAACAAAGTTGTCGATGCCTGGTCGAAGTGTAACGACCGCGTCACCGAGGCTATGATGTCGACGATCTCGTCGTCGGATCGGGCAGAGGACGGCTCGGAACAGGAACCGAACTCGGTCTACATGATGGCCCACTCGGGTGCGCGTGGCTCGGTTACTCAGATGAAACAGCTGGGCGGTATGCGCGGCCTGATGGCCAAGCCGAACGGTGACATCATCGAAACGCCGATCATCTCGAACTTTAAGGAAGGTCTGACCGTTCTCGAGTACTTCAACTCGACCCACGGTGCCCGTAAGGGTCTGTCGGATACCGCTCTGAAGACGGCGAACTCGGGTTACCTGACCCGTCGTCTGGTGGACGTGGCGCAAGACTGTATCGTTCGTGAGATCGACTGTGGCACCGAGCGTGCGATCACTGCAGAAGCAGCCGTGAACGACGGTGAGGTTGTCGCCTCGCTGGCCGAACGTGTGCTGGGCCGTGTCGCTGCTGACGATGTTCTGCGTCCGGGCACAGATGAGGTGATCGTCGCAGCAGGTCAGCTGATCGACGAACGTATGGCCGACACCATCGACGAAGCCGGTGTTCAGTCGATGCGCATCCGTTCGCCTCTGACCTGTGAGTCCGAAGAAGGCGTCTGTGCAACCTGCTACGGTCGTGACCTTGCGCGTGGTACCATGGTGAACACAGGTGAAGCTGTTGGCATCATTGCCGCCCAGTCGATCGGTGAACCCGGTACACAGCTGACCATGCGGACCTTCCACATCGGTGGTGTTGCGCAAGGTGGTCAGCAGTCGTTCCAGGAAGCCAACCAGGAAGGTGTTGTCGCGTTCGAGAACCCACAGATCCTGGTCAATGCCGCAGGCGAAAGCCTGGTCATGGGCCGGAACATGAAGCTGGTAATCAACGACGAACATGGCGAAGAGCGTGCCAGCTTCAAGCTGGGCTACGGCTCCAAGCTGTTCGTCAAAGACGGCACCAAAGTAGCCCGTGGCGACAAGCTGTTCGAATGGGATCCCTACACTCTGCCGATCATCGCCGAGAAAGCCGGTACCGCGAAATACGTTGATCTGGTTTCGGGCCTTGCTGTCCGCGACGAGACCGACGAAGCAACTGGCATGACCCAGAAGATCGTGATCGACTGGCGCGCGGCCCCCAAAGGCAGCGACCTCAAGCCCGAGATCATTCTGGTCGGTGAAGATGGCGAGCCGGTCCGCAACGACGCGGGCAACCCGGTTCACTATCCGATGTCGGTAGATGCGATTCTGTCGGTCGAAGACGGCCAGAAGATCGAAGCTGGTGACGTTGTTGCGCGTATCCCGCGTGAAGGTGCCAAGACCAAGGACATCACCGGTGGTCTACCGCGTGTGGCCGAACTGTTCGAAGCACGTCGTCCGAAAGATCACGCGATCATCGCAGAAGCCGATGGTTACGTGCGCTTTGGCCGCGACTACAAGAACAAGCGTCGCATCAGCATCGAACCGGCGGACGAGTCCATGGAGACCATCGAGTACATGGTGCCCAAGGGCAAGCACATCCCGGTCGCCGAAGGGGACTTCATCCAGAAGGGTGAATACCTGATGGACGGTAACCCGGCTCCGCATGACATCCTGTCCATCATGGGTGTCGAAGCGCTGGCGGATTACATGATCGACGAGGTGCAGGACGTCTATCGTCTGCAGGGCGTGAAGATCAACGACAAGCACATCGAGGTCATCGTGCGCCAGATGCTGCAGAAGTGGGAGATCCTGGATTCAGGCGACACCACCCTGCTGAAAGGCGAGCATGTCGACAAGCAGGAGTTCGACGCAGCCAACGAGAAGACCCTCTCGCGTGGTGGTCGTCCGGCACAGGGCGAGCCGATCCTGTTGGGGATCACCAAAGCCTCGCTGCAGACACGTTCGTTCATCTCGGCGGCGTCGTTCCAAGAAACCACCCGCGTGCTGACCGAAGCTTCGGTTCAGGGCAAGAAGGACAAGCTGGTTGGCCTGAAAGAGAACGTCATCGTTGGTCGTCTGATCCCCGCCGGTACCGGTGGTGCAACTCAGGCCGTCCGCCACATCGCGCAGTCGCGTGACAACGTGGTCATCGAAGCCCGCCGGGAAGAGGCCGAAGCCGCCGCTGCTCTGGCTGCGCCGACCTTCGACGACGACATGGTTGGTGATGAGCTGGACGTTCTGGTGGAAACCCCGGAAAGCCGCGAGTAAGCTCGACAGCATAAATTTGAAAAAGGCCCTGCAAAACGCGGGGCCTTTTTTCTTGGATAAGTGTCAAGTGTCAGCCCAATGCTGCGAGTGCTCAATCTGCCATCTAATGACAGAATTGAGCCCACTTTGACCGATTCTGCGCAATGTCCGAATGACAGGAATTCGAATGAAGCGGACATGGTGCAACTGCTGAGCATTCGGTCTCAATGCCGTTGAGAGAAACTCAAGCGGTCGCAATTCGAAATCACACTCCTAACTTGGCGGCTTCCAATTGGCTTGTCTCATGGCGTCACCGAGTTCTTGCCCGTATTTCGGATTTGCAAAAAGTTTCTCAAACAGCGCATCCACGCGACTGTCTGGCCACTCGCGTGAAAGTTGTTCAGATAGAGACTGAGCTTGAACCTTATTCCCCAACATATAATGTGATGCCATAAGGTAAGCAACGGAGACAGGTCCGACGGGGCCGCCTTTTTCCATCACTCCTTCAAAGGCTGACACGGCGCCTTCGTAGTCCTTCATGTGGAACTTTGCTGAACCCATCGCGTTCTGAAACACATAACCTCTTTGAAGCTCGATTTTTGAGAGTGCGTCTTCGCTAATCGCTACGACTTGTTCAAATGAACCAGAATATAGCATTACCAGCGACACAAACTCTAACACATGGACGTCGTGTGGTGCCAAACGCTGTGCTCGTTGTGCAAATTCAATGGCCTCATGCCAGTTTCCCTTGGCAAACTTGACCCAGGCCATTGCGGCCTGACTCCAACCCGTTTCCGGAGCTAACTCCATGGCTCTCTTTGCCTGCGCGTCGGCATAGTTCAACATGTTCTGAGCCAGGTCGTCATCGGAGGTTAGCACGGCAATTGTCGCTGCGACCTGGGCAGCGCCTGCGTGGCCGCCGAAATAGCTGTCGTCGTTTTCGATTGCCCCCTTGAATATGGTCAGAGCCGCTTCAAGACGCGCAGGTTCTAAAGCCGGAAAGATCAGGTCCCGACCAGTATTGGCCAGATTGACAGCCTGCAGACGCATTGGGGATGCGTCAAAGATTGCGCTGCGCTCGTCACGGCTCAGGCCATCTACGGATAAATCAGTCGGAACATCCTGCTTTGTCGAGCTCACAAAATAGGCAATTGCAAAACAACCAAGAGTAATAATCCCCACAAGCCTAACCACTGGCCGAGCCCATGCACGCGCACTGGTTTCCAGCTTTGGAAATTCAGGCTGAGCGGTTTCGGAACAGCTCTTCGAAATCCGAGGTACGTAACCACCCTTTGGCAGTTCAAACACCGTTTTTTCGCCATGCCCGTCTGCGGCGTAATACTCGGCAAGCTTGCGTCGCAAGCGGCCAGCGTCCACCCGCACCACGTTTTCACGGCGCTCCATCTCGGACGCTGATCCGCCATAGACATCCATTGCAATTGTTTTTGCGCGAATTTCATCTGCCCTGCCGCTGAGAGTTTCCTCAACCACATACACAAGAAAGTCCTGTAGACGCAGTGACCCTTCAAAGGTTGAGGAACTCACAAGCCTCTGAAGCGCTGCCCGCACATCTTTGGTGTCGGGCTTTTCTTGATCATTTGTTGCTGGGGATGTTCTTTCAGATAATATCATTTTTTCAGCAAGTTACATCCATCATTACACCGTATTATGCCCCGATATACCTATTGTGAAAAGTGAATTCGTTGTTTGCTTTGGTAACATGCTGCTCCATCGAATGTACTGTCTAAATGAAGCGTAACGCTATTGATAATCTGTTTCCCAACCAAAAGGCCACGATAGCAGCCCTAAGGCGGGTGGACACGGTATTCGATGAAATCTGCCGAGACTATCAGCTTCTCAGTGAAGAGTACCCTGCTTTGAACACTGAGCCTGGAAGTCAGTCTTACCAGCTTGCCTGCGACATCCGCGAAACTTTGGATGGTCTTCGGGATGAAATCGTCCGGTCATTGCGGCGGGCAGGAAAGATGTAGTTCAAAAGGGGAAGGGATACCGATGAGATCGATATTGAAACAAGCCTCGGCCATTGTGTTGATGGCTGGCGCAAGCTTTGCTCAGGAAGCACCCATCATACACGACGGAGAGTTCGAGTATCTCCGTGCGCAGTTTGGAGAGGAATGGGACGCTCAGGATACGGAGATCGAAGCGAGGCTTGCCGAGATCCGTGACGCAAATGGCGGGCAACCACCCAACATCCTCTACATTTTGATTGACGATGTGAGTTTCGGTCAAATGGGCAACCGGACGATGAACTACGTCACCGGTTTCGATACGCCCAACATCAACGACTTTGCCGCAGAAGGCATGTCTTTGATGAGAATGTATACTGAGCCATCCTGCACACCGACGCGAACGGCTATGTTGACTGGTCGTCACCCGGTGCGTGCAGGCGTCGAAGAGGTCAAAGTTGCGCTGGTTGGCGAAGGTCTTGCGGCCGAAGAAGTCACGATTGCCGAGATACTGAAGGAAGAAGGCTATAACACTGCGCATGTTGGAAAGTGGCATCAGGGCGATATTGAACAGGCCTACCCACACAATCAGGGATTCGACTGGGCGGCCTTTCCATTACATCAACAGGTTCAGCTTAGCCTGATGACGCGGGATGCAATGGTCGCCAACAACATGCTTGGTTACCATCCGTCGGGTCAGTCCAACCAGTTTCAGTTGGACGAGCGGTTCAAACCTTACGGTCTGGTAACTGGCGTCGAAGGTGAAACGGGAGGCCAGGCCCGCGAAGTCGACATGGCGCCTGGCGAAGAATGGACCCAGGCGAAATACGAGGAAATGAATTTGCGCTATCAGCGTCAAGCTTTGGAGCAGCTAGAGCGGCTGGCTTCGCAGGACGCGCCATTCTTTATGCAATACTGGCCGCTCTATCCTCTGAACTTTGCCTATCCTGATCAGGCGGTATCTCGTAACGGCGGCTTCCATGCGGACAAATTGCAGGTTCTGGACGGTTGGATTGGCGAGGTTTTGGCCAAGCTGGATGAAACCGGTAAAGCAGAAAATACCGTAGTCATGATCATGGCTGACAATGGTTTGATGTATCATTATGAAGGTACTTCCGGGCTGAACCAACTGATCTATCGCGGCGGAAAGACTCAGCACCTTGAAGGAGGTGTGAGAACTGACGCGTTCATTCGGTGGCCCGGCGCAATCGAAGCGGGCAGTGCGGCAGGTGACATCGTTCATGTCTCGGATCTGTTTTCGACATTTGCCCGGATCGCAGGCGCAACGGACCACATTCCACGCGACCGTGTGATTGATGGCATCGACCAGACAGCACTATTGCTTGAGGGAGAAGGCAATTCGCGCCGTGACTACGTCTATGTGTACGAAGGGCCAGTATTGCGTTCGGTGGTGAAACAAGAGTTCAAGATGCATCTACCTGCCCCCGGTCAGCCCGGCGCGGCCGCCCCTGTATTCAATGTCTATCGCGATCCACGAGAAGAACATCCGCTTGTCGGGTACTCGCTGTGGTCCGGGGCGTCTTTCCAGGACATGTTGAAGCGCCACCAGAAGTCCATCGAAGAGCACCCTCACAAACCGCTCGGCAAGGGTGTCCCCTATGAAGGCATTGAAAACCTCAGGCCCGAAAGCGAATTGGCCCGAGAAGTCTTTTCTAGCTGGCAATGACGAACTTGAGACGGCGGTGCCGAGACACCGCCGTCAAACTGGTCGCATGAGTTTTTCCAAGGTGTACTATGACCCGCATCACCTTTCATCTGGCAGTCTTATCCTTGGCGATGCTCGTAGTGGCTTCTACCACCAAAGCCGAAGAAAACGCGTCAAATCCACTGGCGGCGGTTAACAACACGGACATTCGCTATCAGTATTTCGATCTGGAAGGGGGGGCAGACCGTCAGGACATGTTCATCGATGGTGCATACATGCTGCGCCCCGATCTGAAGCTAAAATACGAACTGCATTACAATTCAACGAATGTGACGGGACAGAGGTTCAGTGGGTTCGAGAAGACCAGCTTCAAGCTGATCTACTTCCCTTCCCAAAAACCCTTGAATGACACATGGGCTGTAAAATCCGCGCTTGGTTTGGAGTGGATACTTGATTTTGGCGACCCTGACGAAGGCATTGGCACCGGGTCTGATCAAATCGCTCCGTTCGGAGGCTTCGCTTTTTCAAACACAAAAAGTGGGCTGACACTGATCCCACTGGTCCAGCATTTCGCATCTTACAATGGACCTACCGATGTCAACCAAACCGCGATGCGCCTAATTGCACTTCAGCCATTTGGTGAGGGGTATTGGATCAAAGCGGATATCAAAGCGCCCTATGATTGGGAGAATGACGCCTGGCCCGCGACCGCAGAATTCCAGATCGGAAAGAACCTGAGCCCCGGAGTGGCCCTTTATGCAGATGTGCTGATCGGGATTGGTGCTGATCGACCCTATGACCAAGGCGCCGGGATCGGTCTTAGATTCAATTATTAAGTCGCAATTTCCTTAAAACAGCAGTCACTCGCTGCACCGCATTACAAAATGCCATGGTACTTGAGACAAGCCTTATGGCTCTGCCAGTGCTCGTATCAGTTCAATCACTACCAGCATCTGGTCAAAAAGAAACCGGTTGGTGTCATGGAGCGTCTTTCTATCTTTTTACCCCCTATCCTGCGCAACTCGCGACTATCCAAGGGATGTGAAGTCTCAGTCTTTCGAGTTCTGTGAAACGTCGGAAAGCGATGTCAGCTTTGAGAAGCTTGCTGTCCTTGGTTGAAGGATGAGACGCGGCATCTTTGACCGCGCGCTTATTAACCTTGAACGCTCACGTTGCGCGCGGCGGCTCTATGGCCAAAACTGTGATGTTGAACGGTCAGCGTAAGCCTTGTCTTACGCATGCCTGTCAGGATTCAAAATAACCAAATACCGATTTCGGATAACTCAGTTTATAGGGCGCGCGGTTCATTTTAACGTCGCAAGAAAGCACGCGATTTTGATCCGGCTTGACCCACTGCACACTTCTATCGTGATGTCTCGTTCTTGAGGTTTCACAATCTCTAGTTTAGCTCTGGCCTGAGATTACATTTTATTTTGAATTGGCTCATGAGCACAGAAAACAACTCTTTCGAAGATCGCGTTGCGCGGATCAAACAGCGCTCGGATGAGGACGCAAGAAACGCACCTCGGCCCAGAACCGAGAGCATCTGGCAACGTTTGGCCTATCCCGGTGCGTTTTTGGGGGCCTTTTTGCTGGGAATCTGTGCCGTGTTTCTGACCCGTTACATTCAATATCAATCCGTTGGTATTCCGGTTCAGCGGCAAGTTGATACGCAGGATTTCGTCAGCCTTGGACTTGCGGGCGGCGCTTGCATCATGGTGATGCTCTTTCTGAAAGGCAAACTGCGAGAATTCGCAGGCGCGCTTACGGTTGGCGCTTTGCTGACGACGGTTACCTTTCACAACCTTGTTTGGAAGTACCCAGCCTTTTTCGAGCAGACCTACGGAAAAGATTGGGTGGATTTCGTCAAAGATACAACCGAGCCGTCCAGTTTGAATCTGTTTGGGACCATTGTCCCCTTCGGCTGACATCCGGCTGAAGGGCAAAAGCGATATTGACATCCAAGGCTATAGTTTGGCCAATACCGGCGTTTGCCAGCCCGGAGCCCAGCCAACATGACCCCGAATACCAAAGGTGCCTTGCTGATGATGGGCAGCATGGCCGCGTTTACCTTGAACGATACGTTGGTGAAGATCGCGCTGCAGGAGCTGCCCCTTTTTCAGTTGGTGGCTTTAAGGGGTGCCTTGGCTGTTGTTCTGGTCTACATGCTGGCCCGTTCGCTTGGGGCTCTGCATCTGAATTTTTCGCGGCACGACAAATGGCTTGTTGCGTTACGCAGCCTGACTGAACTGGCGGCCACGTTCTTTTTCCTTACAGCGTTGAAGAACATGCCGCTTGCTAACGTAACTGCCATTCTACAAGCGCTGCCGCTGACTGTAACGCTGGGTGCCGCTTTGGTATTCTCGGAGCAGGTGGGCTGGCGGCGTACCCTGGCGATTGTGGTGGGATTCATTGGCATGGTCTTGATCGTCCGGCCGGGCCCGGACGGCTTCAGCATCTATTCTGTCTACGCCTTGATCGCCGTGGCATCGATAACGGTTCGGGATCTTGTCACCCGTCGTATGTCTGCCGACGTGCCGTCGATGGTTGTGACATTGGCAACCTCAGGCTCTATCGCAATCGCTGCGGCGGTTGCCTCGGTGTTTGAAGGGTGGGTTCCGGTTTCGGCCGCAGCGGGATCATTGGTCGCCGCCGCTGCTATCTTTGTGCTGATGGGCTACCTGTTCAGCGTCATGGTCATGCGCCAAGGCGATGTTGGGTTTGTTGCGCCGTTTCGGTATTCCAGCCTGCTTTGGGCGCTGGGGCTGGGTTGGGTCGTATTTGATGAATGGCCCGACACGGTGACAATGCTGGGTGCTGCGTTGATTGTCGGTGCTGGTTTGTTCACCTTGTTCCGCGAGCGTGCCCGTCAAGGCACAGAGTGAACCCGCCTGACATGGCTCTGATCAATGGCGAAGCGTGATTGAAACTCGGCCTCCTGAAGCTGCGAAAGGGGGCCGAGTTCGACATCCGTGCTTCTGGTTCTGGGAGAGTCATTGAACCGATTCAAGCCGCGGACCCACATCGGGTTATCAGGACGCGTAATCACAGGCATGGCCCGATTGATCCTGTTGTGGCTAAAGTTCATGATCGATTTGCGGTTGCCGCCTTGCACAAACATTCCAAGTCCGGCTGTCATCAACGGACGGTGTACGTGCTTGGCTTGAATGCCCGCAGCATCTGCGCGCGCCAGGTAGCCACAGTTGAAATCAATCGCAACCATGGCTCGGTTTTGAAACAGGCCGGCGTTGTCAATTACAGTTCCACGCAGACGTTCGATGAAATCCACGGCCACCGCATCATCGTCATCATGGCGAAATTGCAGGCAGGACAAGTCGGGATCTTGGCGCGCGGCATTCATAACCTCTTGCATGACCTTTCTGTGCCGCCCCGGAGGTCTGGCGGCGATTTGCACCTGTTTCAGGTCGGCGGTCAGATCATGCAAGCGATCAAAGGCGGGTTTGGGCAAGCACTCACCAACAACGATCAGAAGATGAAAGTCTTGGTCGGTTTGCTGTTTCAGTCCGGGCAGGGCGATGGTTTCAAACAACCGAAATCGTTCGTCCAGCCGTTCAGATTGATACAGAAACTGCCGCCGTTCTTCGACAGTGGCGTGAATGGTTTGAAACCCACCAATGGCGGGATAAGAAAAACGGCAAAGACCGAGGACCTGCATTTGCTCAACCTCGCACAGGTGTAGTTTCGAACTCTTTAGGGTCGATCGCGAAACGTGTCCGCAAATCTTCCGCCTGTTCTGGTGTAAGCGGCAACAGCTCACGCGTGTCTTTTCGGGCGTGGTCTGAGTCGTTGAAACTGTGCAGCATGCGCACCCACATAGGCGCGTCCGGGTAGCTGACCACTGGCATGAACCGTGCCAGTCTGTTGTGCAAACGGTCAAAGATTGTCCGTTTACTTCCGCCCCGAACATACATACCCAAGCCGACCCCCAACAGCGACCGATAGACCTGCGCAAAGTGCAACTCATTTTTGTCACGCCGGGCGACGTAACCGTGGTTGTAGTCTATCGCGACTGACTCGCTTTGCTGCATTAGCCCTGCGTTTTCGCGAGTTGCAGAGCGTAGCTTTTCTATGAAGTCGACCGAGATCGCATCATCGTCGTCATGCCGAAACTGAAGGCAGGGTTTATGCGGGTCTGTTCGGGCGGTGTTCAGAACCTCCCGCATCACTCGCTTATGATCTGCGGCTTCCTTTTCGATTATACGGACCTGTTTGACCCCGGCGGTCAGATCTCGCAGCCGTTGCGAAAAAGGCGGCGGCAGGCATGTTCCTGTTAAAACCAGCAGCTCAAAACCTTCATCCGTTTGGGCGCGAAAACCGGGCAGGGTAACGGTTTCAAATAAGCGAAAGCGCTCCTCCATTCTGTCGGGCGCATAGAGAAACTGCCTTTGCTCCTCGATTGTCTTGTGGCTCAGCCGAAAGCCGCCAATCGCGGGATAGGAAAAACGGCACAGGCCAATCACTTGCATCTGTCGTCCATCGGCTGGTATTCAGCGCAACTATGCCCCCGCTGTACACCGGTCGCAACAGGGATGAGGTTGCCTTTTGGGGCGATGTGTTAAGTCCCAAACCCCAGCAGGTCGCGGTTGTCGGGATAGTGCTGTTGACACTTGGGCCGACTCCCCCTATTACGCGCGTCATCTCGGTGCCGGGGGCCGCCCCGTAGCCGATTCCAGTAATGAGCTGGTCAAGGCCCGGACAATTTTACAGTTCGCGCCCTCTGAGAAACAACCGCGACGTTCACCTCGGAATGGGAACGCTCGTGGGTTTTGCGCTTGTGGACGCACGAACGCAGCGAATTTAGCCGCACGCAACGCGCGTGCATGTCATGTGTGTTGCAAAACGGGGAAAGAACCGGAATGCCAACTATTCAACAGCTGATCCGCAAACCGCGGCAGCCCAAAGTAAAACGCTCGAAGTCCATGCACCTGGAGCAGTGCCCGCAGAAGCGCGGCGTCTGCACCCGCGTGTACACCACCACACCGAAGAAGCCGAACTCGGCTATGCGTAAGGTTGCCAAGGTGCGCCTGACCAACGGGTTCGAGGTCATCTCGTACATCCCCGGTGAAAGCCACAACCTGCAGGAACACTCGGTTGTTCTGATCCGTGGCGGCCGTGTAAAAGACCTTCCCGGTGTGCGTTACCACATCCTGCGCGGTGTTCTGGATACTCAGGGCGTCAAAGACCGTAAGCAACGTCGTTCGAAATACGGCGCGAAGCGTCCCAAGTAAGAAGGAGAGGCTGATATGTCACGTCGTCACGCCGCCGAAAAACGCGAAGTCCTGCCTGACGCCAAGTTTGGCGACAAGGTACTGACCAAATTCATGAACAACCTGATGATCGATGGCAAGAAGTCGGTCGCAGAGCGCATCGTTTACAACGCGTTTGACCGCGTTGAGAACAAGGTAAAGCGCGCTCCTGTCGAAGTGTTCCACGAAGCACTCGACAACATCAAACCGTCGGTCGAGGTTCGCTCGCGCCGGGTTGGTGGTGCAACCTATCAGGTTCCGGTCGAAGTGCGCCCTGAGCGCCGCGAAGCACTGGCCATCCGCTGGCTGATCACTGCTGCGCGTGGCCGCAACGAAAACACCATGGAAGAACGCCTCGCCGGTGAACTGCTGGACGCTGTACAGTCCCGCGGTACTGCCGTGAAGAAGCGCGAAGACACCCACAAGATGGCCGAGGCGAACAAAGCCTTCAGCCACTACCGTTGGTAATTCAGAGGCTTATCAAAAATGGCACGCGAATATCCGCTCGAACTGTACCGTAACTTCGGTATCATGGCGCACATCGACGCAGGTAAGACCACCTGCTCAGAGCGTATCCTGTATTACACTGGTAAATCCCACAACATCGGTGAGGTGCACGATGGTGCAGCCACCATGGACTGGATGGAGCAGGAGCAGGAACGCGGCATCACCATCACCTCGGCTGCGACCACCACCTTCTGGGAACGCACCGAAGACGGTCAGACCGCCGATACCCCCAAGCACCGCCTGAACATCATCGACACCCCCGGCCACGTTGACTTCACCATCGAAGTTGAACGTTCGCTGGCGGTTCTCGACGGTGCCGTCTGCGTTCTGGACGCAAACGCCGGTGTTGAGCCCCAGACCGAAACCGTGTGGCGTCAGGCTGACCGCTACAAGGTTCCGCGTATGGTTTTCGTCAACAAAATGGACAAGATCGGCGCGGACTTCTTCAACTGCGTTCGCATGATCGAAGACCGCACCGGCGCACGCGCTGTTCCGGTTGGTATTCCGATCGGCGCCGAGTCCGAGCTGGAAGGTCTGATCGACCTGGTCACCATGGAAGAGTGGCTGTGGCAGGGCGAAGATCTGGGCGCAAGCTGGATCAAAGCTCCCATCCGCGACAGCCTGAAAGACATGGCTGACGAATGGCGAGGCAAGATGATCGAAGCGGCCGTCGAAATGGACGACGACGCGATGATGGAATACCTGGAAGGCAATGAGCCCGACGTTCCGACCCTGCGCGCCCTGCTGCGCAAAGGTACCCTGGACATCGCGTTTGTTCCGGTTCTGGGTGGGTCTGCGTTCAAGAACAAAGGTGTTCAGCCGCTGCTCAACGCTGTGATCGACTATCTGCCCAGCCCGCTGGACGTTGTTGATTACATGGGCTTTAAGCCCGGCGACGAGGAAGAAGTTCGTGACATCGCACGTCGTGCCGATGACGCAATGGCGTTCTCGGGTCTGGCGTTCAAAATCATGAACGACCCCTTTGTTGGCTCGTTGACCTTTACCCGGATCTACTCGGGCACCATGAACAAGGGTGACTCGATCCTGAACTCGACCAAAGGTAAAAAAGAGCGCATCGGTCGTATGATGATGATGCACTCGAACAACCGGGAAGAGATCGAAGAAGCGTTTGCAGGCGACATCATCGCGCTGGCGGGTCTGAAAGACACCACCACCGGTGACACCCTGTGTGATGCGAAGGATCCGGTGGTTCTGGAAACCATGACCTTCCCCGATCCGGTGATCGAGATCGCGGTTGAGCCCAAAACCAAAGGCGACCAGGAAAAGATGTCTCAGGGTCTGGCCCGTCTGGCCGCCGAAGACCCGTCCTTCCGTGTGGAAACTGATCTGGAATCGGGTCAGACCATCATGAAAGGCATGGGCGAACTTCACCTGGACATTCTGGTTGACCGTCTGAAGCGCGAGTTCAAGGTTGAAGCGAACATCGGTGCACCGCAGGTGGCCTATCGCGAAACCATCTCGATGCCGGTCGAGCACACCTACACCCACAAGAAACAGTCGGGTGGTTCGGGTCAGTTCGGTGAGGTCAAGCTCGAGATCACTCCGACCGAGCCGGGCGAAGGTTATTCGTTCGAAAGCCGCATCGTTGGTGGCGCCGTTCCGAAGGAATACATCCCGGGTGTCGAAAAAGGCATTCAGTCGGTTATGGACAGCGGCCCGCTGGCTGGCTTCCCCGTGATCGACTTCAAGGTTGCCCTGCTGGACGGTAAGTTCCACGACGTTGACTCCAGCGTTCTGGCGTTCGAAATCGCGGCCCGTATGTGTATGCGTGAAGGCATGCGCAAAGCTGGCGCGAAACTGCTGGAACCGATCATGAAGGTCGAAGTGATCACCCCGGAAGAATACACCGGCGGCATCATCGGCGACCTGACCTCGCGTCGTGGCCAGGTGTCTGGTCAGGAACCGCGCGGCAACGCAATCGCGATCGACGCGTTCGTTCCGCTGGCGAACATGTTCGGCTACATCAACACTCTGCGTTCGATGTCGTCGGGCCGTGCCCAGTTCACCATGCAGTTCGACCACTACGATCCGGTTCCGCAGAACATCTCGGACGAGATCCAGGCGAAATACGCATAAGCGAAGATTTGAGGGAGCTCCGGTCAGGGGCTCCCTTCATTACCGAAAAAGGAGGCCATCATGGCAAAGGAAAAGTTTGAGCGTACAAAACCGCACGTCAACATCGGCACGATTGGCCACGTTGACCATGGTAAAACGACGCTGACCGCAGCAATCACCAAGTATTTCGGTGACTTCAAAGCGTATGACCAGATTGACGGTGCGCCGGAAGAGAAAGCGCGCGGCATCACCATCTCGACCGCCCACGTGGAATACGAGACCGACAACCGCCACTATGCGCACGTCGACTGCCCCGGCCACGCCGACTACGTCAAGAACATGATCACCGGTGCCGCTCAGATGGACGGCGCGATCCTGGTTGTGAACGCTGCTGACGGCCCGATGCCGCAGACCCGCGAGCACATCCTGCTGGGCCGCCAGGTTGGCATCCCGAAGATGGTCGTGTTCATGAACAAAGTTGACCAGGTTGACGACGAAGAGCTGCTGGAACTGGTGGAAATGGAAATCCGCGAGCTGCTGTCTTCGTATGAGTACCCCGGCGACGATATTCCGATCATCGCAGGTTCGGCTCTGGCCGCGATGGAAGGCAACAACCCGGAAATCGGCGAAGAGAAGATCAAGGAACTGATGGCGGCTGTTGATGAGTATATCGACACCCCTGAGCGTGCTGTTGACCAGCCGTTCCTGATGCCGATCGAAGACGTGTTCTCGATCTCGGGCCGTGGTACCGTTGTGACCGGCCGTGTTGAGCGTGGCGTGATCAACGTTGGCGACGAGATCGAAATCGTCGGCATCCGCGACACTTCGAAAACCACCTGCACCGGCGTTGAAATGTTCCGCAAGCTGCTGGACCGCGGTGAAGCAGGCGACAACATCGGCGCGCTGCTGCGTGGTGTTGACCGTGACGGCGTTGAGCGTGGCCAGGTTCTGTGTAAGCCGGGTTCGGTTACACCGCACACCAAGTTCGAAGCCGAAGCCTACATCCTGACCAAGGAAGAAGGCGGTCGTCACACCCCGTTCTTCGCGAACTACCGTCCTCAGTTCTACTTCCGTACAACTGACGTGACCGGCACCGTGACCCTGGCCGAAGGCACCGAGATGGTCATGCCCGGCGACAACGTGTCGTTCGGCGTTGAGCTGATCGCACCGATCGCGATGGAGCAGGGCCTGCGCTTCGCGATCCGCGAAGGTGGCCGCACCGTCGGCGCGGGCGTTGTGTCGAAGATCATCGAGTAAGGCGCGCTTGTCGCGCTTGGTTGCGGCAGGCGATTTTCCTCAGGAAAATCTGCCGGGAGCAACTCGGTAAAGAACTAAAGAAGGCCGTCCCACAGGGGGCGGCCTTTATTCTTTTTCGGAAACGCCTGCCAAAATGCTACCCTCTTTCATATTGAGACATTGCAATTCGAAAGAGGTCATAAGATGCACGTATCGGCTCGTTCACTCTGTCTTGTCGCGGCACTCGCGTTTTCGTCTTCTTCGGCGGCGTCCCAACAAGTTGCGGATCGTATCTATCTCGGCGGTCCAATTGTCACGATGAATGACAAAGGCCCCACTGCCGAAGCGGTCGCAGTCAAAGACGGACGCATACTGGCCGTCGGTTCACTATCTGATCTGTCCACACATCAAGGTGATGGAACGGAAACCTTCAACCTGAACGGACGCGCGATGCTGCCGGGCTTTGTGGACAGCCACGGACATGTTGTCATGGGTGGGTTGCAGGCCTTGTCCGCCAACCTCCTCGCTCCGCCGGATGGGGACGTTGTTGATATCGCGACCCTGCAATCAACACTGTCCGATTGGGCCGCTGAGAACGCGGAAGCCGTTGAGCAGGTGAAGATGATCATAGGCTTTGGCTATGACAATGCGCAATTGAAGGAACTGCGTCACCCGACACGGCAAGATCTGGACATGGTGTCCGAGGATTTGCCTGTGATCATCATTCATCAATCCGGGCATCTTGGTGTCGCAAATTCAAAAGCTCTGGAGTTGGCAGGCATCACTGCCGCTTCAGAGGCACCTCCTGGCGGGGTCATTCAGCGCGATGAAGCCGGAGAACCCAATGGTGTTTTGGAAGAATACGCGTTCTTTTCGGTGCTCGTTCCCATACTTGGAAATCTGGGCGAGGAGGGCTTGGCCGCCTTTGCCAGAGCCGGAACTGAACTTTGGGCAAAGTTTGGATATACGACCGGACAAGAAGGCCGATCTTCGGGTGAGATTGTCGAAGTCCTCAAGAAAGTTGCTGCCGAAGATGGTCTGCCCATCGACGTGGTCGCTTTTCCAGATGTGCTGGAGTCGAGGGACTATATCGGAGAGAACACCTCGGCAGGTTATGGTGACCGCGTCCGGGTTGGCGGCTGCAAGCTGACAATTGACGGCTCGCCGCAAGGTTTCACGGCGTTGCGGGACCGACCCTATTACAAACCGGTTGGAAATTACGCCGCCGGGTATGCCGGTTATGCCGCAATAACGATGGAGCAGCTTCAGGATGCGGTGAACTGGTGTTATGAGAATGGCTTCCAGATCCTCGTGCATTCCAACGGCGAAGGGGCATCTGACATGTTGATCGCGGCCCTTGAAGAGGCGCAGATCAAATATGGTGACCCGGGCAATCGCCCTGTTCTGATTCACGGCCAATTTCTAAGAGAGGATCAGGTCGCCAGTTTTAAACGGCTGGGCGTGTTTCCATCGCTGTTCCCCATGCATACATTCTATTGGGGTGATTGGCACCGGGATCATACTGTGGGGCCGGTCAACGCTGACAACATCTCACCCACGGGATGGCTGCGAGAACGTGACATGATGTTCGGCACACATCACGATGCCCCGGTCGCCTTTCCTGACAGTATGCGTGTACTTGCCGCGACCGTTACGCGTCGCACACGGTCGGGCGACATTTTGGGACCGAATCAGAGGGTCGACGTCATGACTGCCCTGAAAGCCATGACAATTTGGCCCGCCTGGCAGCATTTCGAAGAAGATGAAAAGGGCTCTATCGAAGTTGGAAAAGTTGCGGATTTTGTGATCCTGTCGGATGACCCCACAGCGGTCGACCCCGAAACGCTGGCAGAGCTTGAAGTGCTTGTAACTGTAAAAGGCGACGAGGTCGTCTATGAAGCAGATGAAGGCGTCCGAGAGGGTAACTTGCAGTTCTCGCCATTTTCAAACGACCCTGTGATTGCCCATCTTTTTCTGCATGCGGTTTATCAGGGCATGAAAGTTGAAGACCCATGGCTTGTAGGAAAGGAGCTTGAGTGAACGGCCCGACGAAACCAGAGGTGCGGGCACCAGTAAAAAAACGAACAAACCGATGTCGCTTTGTCAGAAGCGTCGTTCCAGCCCGAGCTCGAAATTGGTCTCAGTAAAACTATAGGCCGGGATGTCGGACTCCGTTCGGCTGTACTCAATCAAACCAAACGGGGAAAACCCGTTTCCAATGAAAAGGTCGTTCTTTTCAATCCGTAAACGCGACCCCCAAGAGGTTTCGTTTGGTGTTATCGCGACGACTTATGGGCCAGGGACAAATGGCGAAGCTTACGGAGTGTTTTATGGCCCGAACGCCGAAGAAGTTGGTGGGACGTTCCAAGCGTCCGGCGCCAACGGCGTATCGCATATCGGGTCGTTCGGCGCGGATTGATAGACGGAAAGGAGCCCTTTTTGTGAAGGGCTCCTTTCACCGTCGGTAAAGAGCTGAGCTACTGGCCGGTAATGTCAGTCTCGAAACTAGGACAACGCTGATTGTGCTGCTGCGCGTACAGCACGGATGTTCTCACCGTACACGTCCGGCTGGTCCACCGATCCACCTTTGAAAACAGCCGAACCGGCCACCAGTACGTCGGCACCTGCAGCTGCGACCAACGGGGCAGTTTTTGGATCCACGCCACCATCGATTTCGATATGTACCGGACGGTCACCAATCATTTCGCGCAGCTTGCGCACCTTGCCGGTCATATCGATGAATTTCTGACCTCCGAATCCGGGGTTCACCGTCATTACACAAACCAGATCGGTAAGATCCAGCAGGTGCTCGACCGCTTCTGCCGGCGTTCCGGGGTTCAGGGCGACGCCTGCTTTCATACCTGCCGCGCGGATCGCTTGCAGGGTGCGATGTGTATGAGGCCCCGCCTCGACATGTGCGGTCAAAATGTCCGCTCCGGCATCGGCATACGCCTGGATGTAAGGATCAACAGGGGTGATCATCAGGTGCACATCCATCACGGTTTTCACATGCGGGCGGAAGGCTTTGACGGCGGGTGGGCCAAAGGTCAGGTTCGGAACGAAATGACCATCCATGACATCCACGTGGACCCAATCCGCGCCTTGTGCCTCGATGGCCTGAATCTCTGCTCCGAAGTTGGCGAAATCGGCAGACAGGATCGATGGAGCAATCTTGATGGTGCGGTCAAAGCTCATGATGGCCTCGTATCAGAAAAAGAGTCGCCGAAGCGTATACCTGTGGGGCAGGGGGATGGATAGCCCCCGCAACGGCTGGTCCGTTACAAAACTTTCACCACGCTGACACATATCCGTTGAATGGCATCTGTAGCTGACCGCCAACATCATTTGGGGGTGGCACGTGCTGCATATCAAGAAACTGACCAAACGCTTTGGCGACAACGTTGCTGTGGACGCTGCGACGCTGGATGTAGACAAGCCTTGCATGATCGGGATTATCGGGCGGTCTGGTGCAGGCAAGTCGACCCTGCTACGGATGATTAACCGACTGACGGACTCCAGCGATGGTCAGATCCTGTTCGAAGGTCGTGACGTGACCCAACTGAAGGGCCGCGAAAAGCGCGCCTGGCAAGCTGACTGCGCCATGATCTTTCAGCAGTTCAATCTGGTGCCGCGTATGGATGTTGTGTCGAACGTTCTGCATGGCACTCTGAACCGTCATTCGACCCTGGCGACCATGTTCAACCTGTTTCCGATGGAAGACATCCATCGCGCTATCGACATCTTGGATCGTCTGGGTATTGCCGAGCACGCACCGAAGCGCGCGGAGGCCCTGTCGGGCGGCCAGCAACAGCGCGTCGCTATCGCACGCGCCCTGATGCAGGACCCCAAGATCATTTTGGCGGACGAGCCCATCGCCTCGCTGGACCCAATGAACGCTCAGGTGGTGATGCAGGCGCTGCGCCGTATCCACGAAGAGGACGGTCGCACCGTCATCGCCAACCTGCACACACTTGATACAGCACGCCGCTACTGCGACCGCGTGGTCGGAATGCGCGACGGGCGCATCGTCTTTGACGGGCTGCCTGAACAACTGACGACCGGTGTCGCCCGCGAAATCTATGGTGCCGATGCCAGCTTCTCGGAAGAGGCGACATCGACCGAGATCGAAACTCTGGATGCCACCCAGAAGGCCCTGATGGAAGCGGAAGCGACCATCTGAGCCACCAACCCCCTTTCATCGCCCGGCCCGATGAAAGGCCGGGGCAATCAAACTGGAGAGAGACAGATGAAAAAACTGATTGCTGCCTTTGCGGCCACTACTGCGCTGGCCGCACCGGCCATGGCACAGGACATCAGCGAATTCCGCATAGGCATTCTGGGCGGTGAGAACGCTCAGGATCGCCTGAACAACAACGAATGCCTGCGCGAATACACCGAAGAAACGCTGGGTGTTGAGACCAAGCTGTTTGCGCCTGCCGATTATAACGGTGTGATCCAGGGTCTGCTGGGCGGCACCATCGACATGGCATGGTTGGGCGCGTCGGGTTACGCCAAAACTTATCTGAGCGATCCCGAAGCGGTTGAGCCGGTTCTGGTTAAGGTGAACGTCGACGGCGGTTACGGGTATTACTCGGTTGGTTTTGCCCGCAAGGACAGCGGCATCACCTCGTTGGAAGATATGAAAGGCAAGACCTTTGGTTTTGGCGATCCGAACTCGACCTCGGGCTACCTGATCCCGTCCATAGAAATCCCGCAGGCCACCGGTGCCACCATGGACTCAGGCGACTACTTTGGTGAAGTGAAGTTCACCGGCGGTCACGAGCAGACTATCGTCGCGGTCAACAATGGTGACGTTGATGGTGGTGTTACCTGGGCCGATGGTCTTGGCAACTGGGAAGACGGATACAACTCGGGCGCGCTGCGCCGTGCAGTTGATGCCGGTCTGGTCGACATGAACGACATGGTTGAAATCTGGAAATCCAAGCCGATCCCGGAAGGTCCGGTTGTTCTGCGTACAGCGCTGCCTGCGGATGTCAAAGAGAAGATGACAGCCCTAATGGCTGGCCTGCACGAGAAAGACCGTGATTGCTTCTACGGCGTTGCCGCAGGTGAGGCGAAAGCGTTCGAGCCGATCACGCATGATGCCTACGAAGTCATCATCGAAGCACGCAAGCTGAAGTCCAACTAAGCCTGCATACCCAATGATCGGGGTCCGGTGAAAATCCGGGCCCCGTTTTTCCACCCAGGAGCATTCCATGACAGACCTGACCGCTGGGTCCCCGACCGTCGACCAGATCCGCGATGACTATACGGCGATGACGCGCCGCAAACGGGTCTATGGTGGTATCCTCCTGATCCTGTTCGTTGCCGTTATGGCCTCGGGCTTTCGTGTTGCTGACGACCGCAACGCTGGCAGTTTCCGCGATGGCTGGACGCGTATTTTCGACTACCCCGCTGAGGTTTTGGCCGAGGCGTGGGAAAAAATCGGCGCGCTGCCGGAAAACCTGGCCAAGTTTTTCCCCGCACTGATCGAAACACTGAATATCGCCGCCGCTTCGACCTTGATCGGCGCGATTGCAGGCACGTTTCTGGCCCTGATGTCGACGCGCGGCATGGCACTTTGGCCCGCCTTGATCCCTTTGTTTCGACGAATTGCAGATGTGTGCCGCGCGGTCCCCGAGATTGTGATCGCACTAGTTCTGATTTTCATTTTGGGCGGTGGTCCGGTTCCGGCGATGATTGCGATTGCCATTCACACAGCAGGTGCACTGGGCAAGCTGTTTTTCCGAGGTCAACGAAAACGCCTCGCTCAAGCCGGTCGAGGGCCTGCACTCGGTGGGTGCGAACTGGTCGCAACGCATGTATCTGGGCGTGATCCCACAGGTCGGACCGAATTATGTCAGCTACGCGTTGCTGCGGTTCGAAATCAATATTCGCGCCTCAGCCATCCTGGGTTTTGTTGGCGCTGGTGGTCTGGGCTATGAGCTGCGCAACGCCATGTCCTGGGGGCAGGGGCGGTACGATGAGGCCGCGGCCATTTTCCTTCTGCTTTTCGTAACAATCGTCGTCGTAGACCAGCTGTCTGGTGTCCTGCGCGACCGTCTGACTCATGGGTCGGAAAAGGGAGCCTCGGTATGAGCACCTTCGCAACCAATCTGACCGTCGATGAGCTGAAAGCCGAAGCGGATCGCCTGTTCAGTCGTAAAAGGCTGGTGAATTTCGGACTGCCCGCATTGGTGCTTGTCTATCTGGTCTACGTCTTCTTCGCGTTTGACGTTCCGGGCCTTGCAGCGCGCGCGAATTGGGAAAACGGTAAGACACTGGTATCGGACAGCTACAGCTACAAGACGCATGTCGAGCGTGACAACCGCACCGGCGAAGTCTCGGCCGCGATCGAAGGCGAACGCAAGGGCGCGTATCCTGAAGGTCAGGCCCCGGACTGGGTGACGCTGGGCGAGACAACCGTGATCGATCTGGAAGACGGTCATGTCGTGCGGTTCGGGCCGGAAACGGTCGAATATGACATCCCCGGTTATGGAACTGTTCGGGCGACGCCCAGCCGCTCGGCTGGCGTACAGGCAGAGTTGCCTGCGGGTGACGTGCCGGATTGGATCAACGTTTCGAAGAACCGCTTGGCAATCAAGACGGATGCTGGCCGTTTGACCGTCACACGCAATCGGTCGGAAGTGTTTCGCTACTTCACCGGGTGGGAGCTGTTCTGGTTCACGCTCGACAGCCCCTATTACGGCAAGTCCTTCCCCGAACTGGCCGGGCGGGCGGCGTCGGGTGAGGCGGGTGCAATTTTTAATGACTTCTGGACCAACAAGATGTGGCGGCATCAGGATGTGGCTTGGGCGATCTTCGAGACGATCCTGATGGCGTTTCTGGGCACGCTGGGCGCGGCCATGGTCGCGTTGCCACTGGCCGTCCTTGCAACGCGCAACTTCAACCCGATGAAATCCATCCGATTTGCAACGCGCCGCGTGTTCGACTTTGTGCGCGGCGTGGATGCTTTGATCTGGACTGTCGTTCTGGCCCGTGCCTTTGGCCCCGGTCCGTTGACCGGGGCACTGGCCATACTGGTGACCGACACCGGGACGTTCGGCAAGATTTTCTCGGAAGCGTTGGAGAATGTGGACCAGAAGCAAATCGAAGGCGTTCAGTCCACTGGCGCAAATGCGCCGCAGAGATATCGTTTTGGGGTCATTCCGCAGGTCACACCAGTGTTGCTGAGCCAGCTGTTGTATTTTCTGGAATCCAACACCCGCAGCGCGACGGTGATTGGTGCAATCACAGGCGGTGGCATTGGCCTTCTGCTGACGCAGGCAATCATCACGCAAAAGGATTGGGAAGAGGTCGCGTACTACATCATCCTGATCATCCTGATGGTCATGTTGATGGACTGGTTCTCGGGCTGGCTGCGCAAACGGTTGATCCAGGGCGAAGCGGGCAAAAAACGCAAGCCGCGTGACGCTGCGCGCAAAGCATTCTTTTTACCCTGAGCCGAGGTTGGGACACGCAATGGCACGACTGAGCGCAGATCACCCGTTTGTTCACACCGAATGTCAGATCACCAACAGCAGCTTTGGCGCATATGTCGAGATTGGTGCTGGCAGCCGAGTGGCAAACTCGGTTTGGGGCGACTATTCCTATTGCGACCGGACCTGCGATATTGCCAATGCCGAAATTGGAAAGTTCGCAAACATAGCAAGCTTCACTCGTATCGGAGCGACAGATCACCCGATGGACAAGGCCTCGCTGCATCATTTTCACTATCGTTCCGCCGACTATTGGGACGATGCCGAAGATGATGCGGATTGGTTCGCGCATCGCGCCAGTCGTACCGCCCGGATCGGGCATGATACCTGGATCGGACATGCCGCGATCATCAAGCCCGAGGTCACGATCGGCAATGGTGCCGTGGTCGCCTCAGGTGCGGTGGTTACCAAAGACGTACCGCCTTACACGATTGTTGCAGGTGTCACGGCTCAGGTATTGCGCAACAGGTTTCCTGAGGGCGTCGCGGACAGGATGGAACAACTTGCGTGGTGGGATTGGGAAAACGCCAAGCTTCGCGCGGCTTTGCCCGATTTTCGCACGCTAAGTGCCGAAGCGTTTTTGGAAAAGCACGCGTAACTCTGTTCTCGCAGATACAAGAACCGAAAACCCCTTATGGGGGTCTATTCTTCGTTCAGGGTCAGCGTGACCCGCTCACCCGCGAAAACGGTTCGCCCATATTCAACCGGCTGGCCATTTGGATCGGCGTTCACGCCAACCGAGAACAGAACCGGGGCCCCCTCGGACAGTTGAAGCTGCAGGGCTTGTGTTGCCGTTGCCCCGCGTGCTGTCAAACGGGTCGAGATGCGTGTGTAATCCGCTATGCCGCTGGCTTGCAGAGCTTTTGTAACCGATTGCGTTTCAGTCAGCGTCTGCAACAGGTCGGGGAATCGCGCGGCTGGAAAAACGCTTTGAAACACGGCCACAGGCTGCCCGTCCGCCAATGACAGGCCGTCATAGACATGCACCGGATCACCTTTGTCCAAACCCAAGGCTTCTGCTTCGGCTTCATCTGCTGCGCGTGTGGTCAGCGCGAGGATTTTCTTGCCCGGCATCTTACCGCTGGCCGAGATGTTTTTGTGGTATCGCACCCTTTTGCCGATTGGATAGTCCGTTGGTCGTGCTGCCACGAACACGCCTGCGCCGCGTCTGGCGTGGACCAGACCTTGTTCCGACATGTCTGCCAACGCGCGCCGCACAGTGTGGCGATTGACGCCATGAGTGGCAGCCAATTGTGCTTCGGTCGGCAGGCGATCTCCGGTTTGATAGCGCCCTTCGGCGATGTCCGAGGTCAGGCGCAGGGCGATGCTTTTCCAGATCGGCGTTTTGCTCATGTCATCAAATCTTCACACCATCGCGGATTGCGACTCGGATGCCTAAAGGGTAATATTTGTCTAGTTGTATAGTTCATGTAGACAACCCGGCCAAGAGGCATTGATGACAAATCAGACAGAAATCGCGACGCAGGCGCGGAAGGAATGGATGGGTCTGCTGGCCCGTGCGCCGGACGATGCTTTGATGACGCTATGGGATGGCATTCAGGACCGCCCAAGCTTTGAGTGGCTGCGCAGCCCCGAAGTGGGCGGCGTCATGGTGAGAGGTCGCACCGGAGCGACCGGAGCGCCGTTCAATCTGGGTGAAATGACCGTCACGCGCTGCTCGGTCGTGCTGCAGGATGGTACGGTCGGTCACGGATATGTGCAGGGCAGGTCCAAGCCCAAGGCCAAAGCCGCAGCGTTGATTGATGCCATGATGCAGACGTCTTCTGCGGATGAGTTGAAGGCAAAGCTGATCAACCCGCTGCAGACGCAAATGCAGAAGACCAAAACCGCGCGCGCCGCCAAGGCAGCCGCAACGAAGGTCGAGTTTTTTACGCTGGTCCGGGGGGAGGACTGATGGCCTTGCAAACGCAGTTCTCCGGAGGCTTTCAAAACGCACCTGTCCAAGCCGCCCACGCGTTCCGCGCTGCCATGACTGTGATGGCACGCCCGGGTGACATTCGCACCCTAACGGGCAGTGAACCCCCTGCGCCTTTGTCCGTGGCAGCAGGCACGATGTTGCTGACGTTGTGCGATCCCGAAACGAAAGTGCATCTGGCTGGTGACGCTGATACCGATGCGGTGCGCAAATGGCTGACCTTCCACACGGGCGCGCCTATTGTGTCAGCGGATCAGGCGGATTTTGCCGTGGGTACGTGGGGCGCGTTAGGTCCTTTGAACGCCTATCGTAGTGGCACGCCGGAATACCCGGACCGGTCTGCGACCCTGATTGTAGAATGCGACCAGCTTGAGCAAAGCGGCGCCATTCTGAGCGGCCCTGGGATCAAGGAGACCGCGCGGTTGTCTCTGCCGGATATTCCGGCGCTTCAGGGCAATGCGATGCTGTATCCGCTAGGGTGCGATTTCTTCTTTACCTGCAATGACAAGATCGCGGGCCTGCCGCGCAGCACGCAGATCAGGACAGAGGGCTAAGCGATGTACGTAGCTGTCAAAGGGGGCGAAAAAGCCATCGAGAACGCCCATACGTGGCTTGCCGAAGAACGCCGGGGCGCAACGGATGTGGCAGAGCTGAGCCTTGCACAGATCCGCGAACAACTGAGCCTTGCCGTGAACCGGGTCATGGCTGAAGGGTCGTTGTTCGACCCCGACCTTGCTGCACTGGCGATCAAACAGGCGCGTGGTGATCTGATCGAAGCGATCTTTCTGGTCCGTGCTTACCGTACGACTCTGCTGCGCTTTGGCTATTCCAACCCGGTCGAGACCTCTCAGATGGCGTGTGACCGCCGAATCTCGGCCACGTTCAAGGATGCGCCCGGCGGACAGGTTCTGGGGCCGACTTTCGACTACACCCACCGTTTGCTGGACTTCAAACTGGCTGCTGATGGTGAAGCCCCTAAGGCACCCGAAGGCGCGGCACGTCAGGAGCCCACGCCGCACATCACCGAATTCCTGAAGGGAGAGGACATCATTCAGGATGAACCTGCCAGCGATGACACCCCGGAGGACCTGACCCGCGAGCCGATGGAGTTTCCGTCAAACCGACCGCTGCGCTTGCAATCACTGACCCGTGGGGACGAGGGCTTTGTACTGGGCATGGCCTATTCCACCCAGCGCGGCTACGCCCGCAACCATGCGTTTGTCGGAGAGCTTCGGATCGGCAAGGTCGCTGTGGAAATGGAGATCCCTGAGCTGGGGTTTGCCATTGATATTGGTGAAGTCGAGCTGACTGAATGTGAGACGGTCAACCAGTTCACGGGCTCCAAGACAGAACCACCACAATTCACACGTGGCTATGGTCTGGTCTTTGGTCAGTCCGAACGAAAATCCATCGCGATGGCTCTGGTCGACCGAGCGCTGCGTTGGGAAGAACTGGGCGAAGACAATCTGGGTGCGCCCGCGCAGGACGAAGAATTTGTTCTGAGCCACGCGGATAACATTCAGGCCACAGGTTTCCTCGAACATATCAAACTGCCGCATTACGTCGACTTCCAGTCTGAGCTGGAGCTGGTCCGCAAACTGCGTCGCGAGGCTGAAGAACGCATTATGCCAAAGGAGGCCGCAGAATGAAGGCCGTCGTTTTTGACATCGGAAATGTGCTGATCCGATGGGATCCGCATCTGGCATGGTTGCACGAGATGGGCAGCCGCGAAGCCGTGGCCGAGTTCCTGACCCGCATCGATTTTCAGGATCGCAATCTGAGGGCGGATGGCGGCGAGAACTTCGCCGATCTGGCGTCAGAACTGGATGACGCCGAAGACCGGCAACGTCTGAGCGTGTATGTTGAGCGTTATGCGATGACCGTTCCGCAAAAGATCGAAGGAACCTGGCAACTGCTCTATCGATTGAAAGAGCAAGGCACGCAGGTTCACGCAATTACAAATTGGTCGGCGGAAACATGGCCGGTTGGTGTTGGCGCGCATCCCGAGTTGGGCGACGTCTTCGATGTGACCATCGTGTCCGGTCAGGAAAAGCTGTTGAAACCGCAGCCTGAGATTTTTCATCGCTTGTGTGAGCGGGCCGGGCTTGCGCCTGAAAACTGCATATTCATCGACGACGGGCGGCACAACGTCGACGGCGCGCGCGCCGTTGGCATGGATGGCATCCAATTTACGACGCCTCAAGCGCTGGAAGGCGCGTTGATTGAAAGAGGTCTCCTATGAGCGAGTACAACTTCGCCTACCTGGACGAACAAACCAAGCGGATGATCCGCCGGGCGATCCTGAAAGGTCTGGCTGTGCCTGGGTATCAGGTGCCCTTTGCCAGCCGGGAGATGCCCATGCCCTATGGCTGGGGGACGGGTGGCGTTCAGGTCTCGGCGGCGACACTGACGCCCGAGGATACGTTCAAGGTGATCGACCAAGGCGCAGACGACACCACCAACGCAGTGTCGATCCGCAAGTTCTTTGAGAACACCGCCGGAGTTGCCACCACGGAGCAGACGGAAAAAGCCACTGTCATCCAGACTCGCCACCGCATCCCCGAGGCGAAGCTGAGCGAAGACCAGATCATCGTCTATCAGGTGCCGATCCCGGAACCTCTGCGCTTTTTGGAGCCGCGCGAGACCGAGACGCGCAAAATGCACAGCCTTGAAGAATACGGGCTAATGCATGTGAAACTGTACGAGGACATCAGTCAGCACGGGGCGATCTCAACCGCTTATGCCTATCCGGTCAAAGTATCCGGCCGGTATGTGATGGACCCGTCTCCGATCCCGAAATTCGACAACCCAAAGCTTGAGATGGACGCGATCCAGCTTTTTGGTGCAGGGCGAGAACAGCGTATCTATGCAGTGCCCCCGCACACCAAGGTCGTGAGCCTCGATTTCGAGGATTATCCGTTTGAGGCTACCAAAGCCAACCATCCCTGCGATCTGTGTGGGGCCGAGGACAGCTATCTGGACGAGGTTATCATGGATGACGCAGGCAACCGAATGTTTGTCTGCTCGGACACCGATTATTGCCGGTCGCGCCGCGAAACAGGCCACGCGGGCCGACTGGCTGAGGAGGACGCGGCATGACCCCCCTGTTGCAAGTTAAGGACATCGAAAAGCGCTATGGCGCGCGGATTGGATGCACGGATGTGAACTTCGATCTCTACCCCGGAGAAGTGATGGGGATCGTCGGTGAAAGTGGTTCAGGTAAGTCGACCTTGCTGAATTGTCTGGCCGGGCACCTGGAACCGGACGCCGGGCAAGTGATCTTTGATACCCGAGTGGATGGACCGGTAGACACAGTCACCATGTCCGAGCCGGAACGTCGAATGCTCGGCCGCACTGACTGGGCCTTTGTGCATCAGCACGCACGCGACGGGCTGCGGATGTCTGTCAGCGCGGGCGGCAATATTGGTGAGCGGCTGATGGTCGTTGGCGACCGGCACTATGGCGACATTCGGGACAAGGCTATCGACTGGCTGGGCCGGGTCGAGATTGAAGCAGCCCGTGTGGATGATCGCCCCAGCGCGTTTTCTGGCGGGATGCAGCAGCGTCTGCAAATCGCGCGCAATCTGGTGACGGGCCCTCGGCTGGTGTTCATGGACGAACCGACCGGTGGTCTGGACGTATCCGTGCAGGCGCGCTTGCTGGATTTGCTGCGCGGACTTGTGCGTGAAATGGGGCTGAGCGCCATCATCGTGACGCATGATCTGGCCGTGGTGCGCTTGCTGGCGGATCGGCTGATGGTGATGAAAAGCGGTCATGTGGTCGAAACTGGGCTGACCGATCAGGTGCTGGACGACCCGCAGCATGCCTACACGCAGTTGCTTGTGTCCAGCGTATTGCAGGTTTGAGTATTTGGGAAAAGATGAAGCGATGATTGAACTGATCGATGTGAGCAAGAGCTTCACCCTTCATAATCAAGGCAGCGCCGTGATCCCGGTTATGGAAGGCGCGTCGTTGAAAGTAGTGCCGGGGGAATGTGTCGCCCTGACGGGGGCGTCCGGTGCAGGTAAGTCCACACTCATGCGGGTGATCTATGGCAACTATCTGGCCGCTACTGGTCAGGTGCTGGTTGGTGGGCTGGACGTCGCGAAAGCCGAGCCGCGCCAGATCCTGTCGTTGCGTCGCGATACTATGGGTTATGTCAGCCAGTTCCTGCGGGTTGTGCCTCGGGTGCCGACGCTGGAGGTTGTGGCAGAGCCGCTGCTGGCCGTAGGCACGGACAAACAAGTTGCGCTGGATAAGGCAGCTGGGTTGCTGAAACGGCTGAATATTCCCGAGCGTTTGTGGACCCTGAGTCCAACGACATTCTCTGGCGGAGAGCAGCAGCGGGTGAACATTGCGCGTGGCTTTGCGCATGAGTATCCGGCGATGTTACTGGATGAGCCGACGGCGAGCCTGGATGCGCAGAACCGGGAAACCGTTTTGTCTCTGATTGAAGAGGCAAAGCAACGTGGTGCGGCGATTGTTGGGATTTTCCACGATCTTGAAGCCCGCGAGCGAGTCTGTGATCGTGAAGTCAATGTCTCGGACTTTACACCGGGGCTGGCTGCATGACGCTTGCCCCGGTCATAGCCGTTGTCGGACCTTCGGGGGTCGGCAAAGACAGCGTCATGGGGGCGTTGGTGGCCCATGCGCCCGGTATCCAGCGCTTGCGCCGAGTGATTACCCGTCCCGAAGGGGAAGAGGGTGAGGATTTCGACCGGGTTTCCGTCGCGACGTTTCAACAGATGGAGCAGGCCGGGGCTTTTGCGCTGAGCTGGCCTGCACATGGGTTGTTTTACGGTGTGCCGAACAAGATCACACAGCAGCGGCAGACAGCTGACGCTGTTCTGGTCAACCTGTCTCGTGCCGTGTTGGTGCAGGCGCAGGAGGTGTTTGGGGACCTGATTGTGATCTCGCTGACGGCCGAGGCAGATGTTCTGGCGCAGCGCTTGTCCGCAAGGGGGCGGGAAAGCGCGACGGAACAGGCGCGGCGGTTGGGTCGTGCCAGAGCACCTTTGCCGGACGGGTTGAACCGGGTTATCGAAGTCGACAACTCCGGCGCGCTGGAAGACACCGTCGCCGAGATCCTTGCGCGACTTCAACCGGAAAGCGCGTAGCGATGGATCAGGTGAAACCGACCATCCTCAGCCTCGCCCATCAGCGCCAGATCGGTGATCTGGAAGGGCTGCGGCAGCAACGGGGCCAGATGGGCTTGCAGCGCCTCTTGGGTGGCCCGAAGGGTCGGTTTGTCCAGCTTGCCGCTGAGCGTGATGTGAAAGCGAAAACCGTCCAGCACATAAGGATAACCCCATTGAACCAGATTGGCCTCCTGTTCCGGTGTCAGGCCAGCGGCGCGGCGGCGGGTCAGTTCAGCCTCGGTTGCGGCTTCGCGAAAATTGTCCAACTGCTCAACACAAGCGGCGGCCAGGGTGTTCAACGCTTGCGTCTCACCCATGGGGCGCAGGGCCAGAAAGCGGCCAAGCCGCGCGATCTCGAGGCCATCCAGCGTGACAGGAGGTTGGTTGGAGGCGAACGAACCGCAAGCTGCGTGCAAGGCGTCGAAGGTCTGGACTTCGCGCAGTCGGAAGGGGGGTTTCATCGTCGCGTGCAACCCGTATTTACGTGGCACTTCCGTGACTGCGGCAACGTCGATGTCTCCGACTACCGGATGCGCGACCAAAGATCCGGTTTCCATGTCCCAACCCAGCCAGCTGGTTGCAAATTTCGTCCACTCCGCCTTAGCGGGTGGCGCAAAATAGATCGCGTATCGCGTGAATGTCACATTGGCCTCCTATTGCGTGGCCTTCCACTACCTCAAACTGCGTGAAGTTCAGATGACAGAAGACTTGATCCTTGCCAATGCCACGCTTGTGTTGCCGAATGAAACCGTAACCGGCAGCGTCCGGATTGTGGGCGAGACCATCGCCGAGATTGATACCGGAAACGCGGTTCCGTCTGGTGCAATCGATTGCGAAGGCGATTATGTCAGCCCTGGTCTGGTTGAATTGCACACAGATAACCTGGAGCGTCACATTCAACCCAGGCCACGGGTGGATTGGCCTCATGCCGCTGCGATTCTTGCACATGACGCGGAATTGGCCAGCACCGGGATCACGACCGTGTTTGATGCCATGCGGGTCGGATCGATCCCGTCAGGAGCAGCGCGTTATGGAAAATACGCGCGTGGCCTATCGCAGGAATTGTGGGATCTGCGCGAACAGGATGCGTTGAAGATCAGCCATTTCCTGCATTTGCGGGCCGAGGTGTGTTCCGAGACCTTGGTCGAAGAGCTGGATGAGTTCGGGCCAGAGGATCGGGTTGGTCTTGTGTCCATCATGGATCACACACCCGGACAGCGGCAGTTCCGCGACATGACCAAACTTGAGGCATATATGAAGGGCAAACATGCGATGGACAATGATACGTTCCTGCAGCATGTGGCCCAGCTAAAGGGTCTTCGCGACCGTAATGGCGATGTGCATGAGCTTGAGACCGTTAAAGCCGCGCGCCGCTTTGGGGCGGTTCTGGCGAGCCATGACGATACGACGGAAGATCAGGTGACAATCTCGGCACGTCACGGTATCCGACTGGCTGAGTTTCCGACCACAGTCGAGGCAGCGCGTGCCTGTCACGATCACGATATCAAGGTCATGATGGGGGCACCCAACATCATTCGCGGTGGCTCGCATTCGGGCAACGTCGCGGCGCGCGATTTGGCCGAACTTGGGCATCTGGACATCATGTCATCGGATTATGTGCCTTCGGCCCTGTTGTTGTCGGCGGCCATGCTGGGCGAGATGTGGGATGATATAGCGCGCGGTATGAAAACGGTCACTCTGGCCCCTGCGCTGGCCGCGGGACTGGAAGATCGGGGGGAGTTGCGCGCCGGCGCCCGAGCCGATGTCATCCGTTTCCGGATGCGGGCCGGGGTTCCTGCGCTCAATTCGGTCTGGGCGCGTGGTCGGCGTGTCGCCTGATCAGGCGGTGTAAAACAGGTATCGGTCCGGGGCAATCGTCTCGGGCCCTTTGATCTGGTTAAAGCCGACAAGGGGCTGACCCGAGATCAGCAAACCGCCGGGCTGCATGACCTGCGCGATCAATGGGCTGAGCCGCGCGGCTTCAGCCACATCTTCCTGTTTGATCCCGCGACCAAAATCGTAATGAGCCAACGCGATCTTATGCCCGTCTGCCGCCAGTTTCTTCAGCATCGGTTCGGCCTCGCCTTGCAGGAAATCTTCGGCTGGAGGGGTGCTGTCCGGGTGGCATTGTAAAACCCGGTCCATCACCCAGATTCGGCGTTCCGGTAGGATTTCGCGCAGGTGATCATAGGTCCGGCCATTGCCCAGACCCATGTCCAGCACATCGCCTGGCTGGCCGCTGATGCGCTGGGCGGCCCAGTTCAACCCGTCGCGTTGAGCCGTCAGTCGGCGCAGCATAGAATCCAGTCGGCTCATGGTGGTGTCCTTATTTGTTCTTAGGCGCGACCCAGATCGTGGCCGGGCCGTTCAACAATTTGCGCAGCAGGGCCTCGGTAAAGGTCCAAATGTCCTGATCATGGACCAGATGATGGGTCAATATGCCAAATGGTTCAGCGTTGTCTGCGCGTCCTTCGCGCCGGTCGCGCAACAGATCAACTGTCCGCGCGATCAGGATATCGGGGTTGATCAGGCCGCGTGTGCCGCGCCAGTCAATCGGGTCAAGATGGGTGTTGATTTGTTCCAGCCCCGGTGCGGCAAAAGGTGTTTGGCGCGGCGTCGCAGTGGACAGGACACGAAAGCCCAGGCGGGGAAGTTGCGCGACCATCTCGGGCGCGATGCGGTTCCACGGGGGAACAAACATGGGTCGCACGTTACCACCGAACATCGCATCAAGACGGGCCATCCCTGCCTTTGCATCATCAACCATCTGGTCCAGCGGTCGATTGAGACGGAACTCGGCCTTCTTCTCTCCCGCAGGCGCGTGGTTTTTGTGCGCCCAGCCATGCACCACAGGGATCAAAGAGGGTCGATCCGCGACATACTCGGCCAACGCCGGGGTCGCGTCGTGGGGGATGACAGCCAGATGAACAGGCAGGCCCAATTCCGCAGACAGATCAGCCAATTGATCCAACGGTGGCGTCGGAGCGACGGCGTCATCGTCACGCCACCAGAGCGGAAATGATAAACCCGACGCACGCCAGTGATCCAGCTCGGTGTCCAAAGGATGCCAGTCGGGGGTCATGCACGCTGCTCCAGCAGGCGTTTGGAGATGCGTACGCTTTGGGCGGCGCCGTCAAATCCGAAATCCTGCTTTGCGCGAGGACCATCATCAACAACCCGTTTCACAGCTTCGGCTAGGGCGGTTCCGTTAAGGGCCTGACTTTCCAGAACTTCGATTGCGGACAGCCCGGACAAGCTCTGCCCGCGCAGACCTTGCTCAACCTCTTTGCCATCATCGAATGGGACAAAAACCGCAGGTGTGCCGCTTTGCAGAATATCCATGGCGGTGTTGTAGCCGCACATGCTGACCGACGCTGCCGCAAGCGGCAACATCTGGCGAAAATCCGGGCGCACTTGTTCAAGAACGACCGAGGTTCCTTTGGCCTGTTCCGACAGTTCGGCAATCCGCGCCTTTGCATCCGTACCGCCCACCAACAGACGCCAGCGCCTGTTGGGCATCTGGCGGGCGGCCTCGATGGCCGCACGAAAGATCGGTTGCCCAACAGAGCCGCCGCCGGCGCTGACCAGAATTTCACCTTCACCCACCAAATCCGGGTGAGGTTGGGGCAATTCAGGCGCAACAAACCCGGTATAGTGCAACCGGCCCGACAGTTGATCTGACATGGGCCAACTGACCGACAGAGGCGTCACGCTTTCGGTCGAGTGGACCAGTACGCCGTCATAGTACCGGGTCACAATATCGTCCGCGCGCTCTGCTTTGGCGGGTTTCGAGGGCGGGGCCAGAATGTCCCGGATCGACGACAGAACAACCGGACGTACCGGCAGCTCTGTTGCCGTTTTCAACGCTGCGTCGAACTCGGCGGTCAGCGTTCGGCGGCCAAAGGGATAAAGCTCGGTGATCAGCACATGTGGCTGGAACGTCTTTACGGCCTGAACCAGAGCCGTCACACGCGCCTCATGATAGGCGGCGTCAGCCTCTCCACCGGTTTCAGTCAGCAAGCGGGTGAAATTGGTGCCGTCCGACCTTAAAGGAGGCAGGCCAAACAACGTCATTCCACTGCTGTCCAACTGAGGTGCAGGCATTCCACCCGTCACAACCATGACCTCGTGCCCGTCATCTCGAAACGCGCGCCCAAGGGTCAAAGCGCGGCTGAGATGACCTGTTCCCAACAGGTGTGTGACGATGAGCATCACCTTCATGGCAAGGTCTCTCGTTTTGGCAAGCGTATGGGATCGGGGTCAGCGGTCATGGTGTTCATATCGACGATATACAGCCGATTGCGTTTTATCTTGAAGGGGGCAGGGCCAGCAAAATTCCAACCCCAGGCTTGGGCCAGAATGACCCGCATGATGCCGATATGGCAGACAGCGACCGCATCGTTTTGCAGCGCGGACAGCCAAGGACGCAGCCTGTCACGAACATCTGCCGGACTTTCGCCATTTGGCGCTCGGAAATCCCAACCCCAATCTTCGATATGCTTGTAACCGCTTGTTGTGTCCGCGATCAGATCAACGCCGCGTTGACCTTCCCAATCGCCCCAGTTCATCTCGGTCAGCGCGTCTGACTTCTGCGGACTGCGACCCGAGACGATTTGGGCCGTCTCATAGGCGCGTTGCAGCGGGCTGGACCAGATTTCTGCCTGTGCCCATTCGTGTGGCAGGCAGTAGCCTGACAGCTCTGAGCGCGCGTCATCGTCCAGGGGAATGTCGCTGCGGCCCTGTATCTGACCGGCGCGGTTCCAGTGTGTATGCCCGTGGCGAAGCAGCGCAAGCTTGGTCATGGCAAATCCCTCAGTAACGGGCGGAGAGTTGCCCAAAGCCGGGCAGTCGCTTGTGGCACAAGATGACGGTCAGCCACATACTCGCGAGCAGCCGCACCAAGGGTGCGACGCAGCGATGCGTCCGCCAGCAGGGTTTGTAGGCGGTCTGCAAAGCCTTGCGCCCCGGCGTCGATCGAAGGGTAAATTGCGGGGGCCAGCACATCCCGCACGCCCGGTCGATCTTGTGCAAGCACCGGTACGCCCGCAGCCTGTGCCTCGAGGTAGATCATACCATAGGCTTCGTTCACACCGGGCCAAACCAGCAGAGAGGCGTGTTCATAGGCCGCTTGCAGCGCATCGCGGTCGAGTTGACCCAGAAAGCTGACCTTTTCTCCAAAGGTCTCCATCAAAGCCTCGACTTCTGATCGAGCGGGTCCATCGCCAGCGATGTTCAGATGCCACTCACCTGCCAGATGCGAAAGCGCTTCGGCCAGGATCTGGTAAGAGGCCAGCTTGTCCCCGTGGCGCATCATGCCAACGGTTAGCATGGGGCCTTCTCCACTGGTTGCGGGGGGCAGCTCGGACTGCAGCAAAAAAGGCGGCAATTCGATCAAAACCTGATCGCCAAAGCGGTCCCGTTCCAATGTGATCAGGTCGTTGGCGGTGTGGTAAAAGATGACATCGGCGGCATCGCAGGCTTGGTGTGCATCGGCTGCAAAATCGGCCCAAGGACCGGTCAACCGACTGGATGCGCGAGTGCTTTCCAACTGAACATAAGGAATGCCGCGCGCCTTGCAGACTTGTGGCCCCAACAAATCGGGGGCTTTGTAGTAGTTGTGATATGTCGCCCACACAGCCGTGTCCGAAGGCAGGTCGGAAATTAACCTCTGTGCTTCTTCTTCTGCCGCGCCGCGCAGGGTGCGTTGCAGGTCGGGATCGCCGCTCTTGTCATAGATTCTGAGGTCCGACACCAGATCAACCCTGTCGCCTTCAGCGGCCAGCGCCTTGATCAGGTTCCGCGCCATTTCGCGGTCGCCCGAGGGGGTCGGGCTGTCGGGGGATTTCATTGGTGCATAAAATGCGACCCGCGCCATCATGCGTCTTCCAGGCACATGGCGTTCAGACGTTTGGAGAGTTGGGCGATCCCTGGGTCCATCCGAAACTCGGCGATCAGCCGATCATAGGCGGCGCGCGCCATCTGAGACGCCTGTTGCGGATCCTTGGCCAATGCTTCGATGGCTGCTGCCAACGCGGCCGGATCGTCCTCGGACAAGATGCCATGTGTCCCGGTTTCGATGAACTCCGGGATTGCAGACACCGGGGTCGACAGGATGGGCAACAGCTGAGAGGCAGCCTCCATCAACACATTCGGCAGCCCGTCGCGGTCGCCATCTGCCGCAATACGGCTGGGCAAAACAAAGAGATCGGCCTTTCGCATCGCATCGATCACCTCGGGTTGATCGCAGGCACCTCTCCACGTGATGCGATCCTCAATGCCAGCTGCGTTCGCCTTTGCCCGCAACGTATCGCCTAAAGCGCCGCCGCCAATATGGGTCCAATGCCAGTCCAGATTATCGGGCAACAAGGCAAAAGCCGCGATCAGCCGGTCGAATCCCTTTTTCTCAACCAAGCGCCCAACCGAGATCATATGAAATGGGCTTTCAACTGAGCGCAAAATTCGGGTCGGCGGGTTCGGAAACCGCGACAAGTCGAGCCCGTGATAGATCAGGTCCATGCGATTGGGATCATCCGCTAGGCCCCGCAAATGCTCAGCCCCAATGGCTGTGCAAGTGGCACCGAACGTGGCGCCATGTGTTGCGGCCTGCAGCTTTTCACGCTTTTCCCATTCGGGCGACGTCCAGATGTCCTTGGCGTGGGCCGAAAAGCTCCATGGCAAGCCGCGCATGATGGCCGCATAGCGGGCAACAGAC
This sequence comes from Ruegeria sp. HKCCA5929, assembly GCF_013034525.1. Lineage (NCBI taxonomy): Bacteria > Pseudomonadati > Pseudomonadota > Alphaproteobacteria > Rhodobacterales > Roseobacteraceae > Ruegeria > Ruegeria sp. HKCCA5929. The sequence goes on along the minus strand of NZ_WQGE01000002.1, from coordinate 278,641 downwards.
GACGGTGTGTGCATGAAATGGGCGTAAAGCCCCAGAACTTCGGGGGGTAGTTCTGCAGCCAGAACACAAGCTTGGCCAAAGCGCCGAATGCGATTTGGTGTTGGATCGCGACGCAAGTCCTGCCGCCAGATCCGGTAAGCCTCGGCATAGCCGGGCAGGGTTTGCGCAATCGCACGCGCGGCCCAGACTCGCTGCGGCTCCTGATACAGGTATTCGGGCAAATAATGCACCTGCCCGGTGAAACGGTCGTGCAAGGGATGGCGCTTGGTGTCGGTCGGGTGACGCAGCGACCAGATGTCGAACCGATGGCCCGCGTCCTGCAAGGCGACAAGCTCCTGCGCAATAAACGTTTCAGACAGTCGCGGCCAGCCTTTGACCACAACCGCCAGCGTAGGTGTTTCTGAGGTCATCCGGTGGCTCGTTCCTGTTCCCAGGTCAGCAGGTCGTCGATGCGGTCGGTGACGTAGTCCAGCCCGTCGAGCAAACCGGTCTGGATGGCCTGCGATGGCAGGGTTTGATTGGGCAGGTTACGGATCGCTGCGATCATCGCCTCGGGGGTCAGGCCGTCACGGTGTTCATCCAGCATTTTGACCAAGCCCAGCTCTTCCGCGCGTGAGGCGCGAATCCACTGTTCCAGCCGGGGCGTGGTGCGCGGAACGATGACGGCGCGCTTGTCGAAGGACAGAACCTCGCAAAAAGTGTTGTAACCGCCCATGCACACAACGCCCTCGGCCCCCGCAAACAGCGTTTCGATCTGAGATTCAAAACCAACTGCCGTCACGCGCCCGTTCAAGGCGGCAACACGCGTTTCGAATTCCTCGCGCAGTTCGCCCGACAGGAAGGGGCCATAGACCAGCATTGCACGTGGAGACAGGTCTGGGTCTTTCTCATAAGCAGAAAGAACCAGGTTCACCATCGCTTTGCCATCTCCGCCCCCGCCAGGGGTGATCAGGATATAGGGCTGCTCAGGCGGCTCACCCACCGGGCCAAGATCCCGCCGCAGATAACCTGTCCAATGAATGCGGGATTGCGCGGCTGGGCTCAGCGGCAAGCCTTGAGTTGGGTCATAGATCGACTTCAAGCCATAGACCCAGATTTCGTGATAAAACCGCTCGGTCGCCTCAACAGCTTCTTTGCGTGCCCATTCGGCGGCCAGAACTTCGGGTTCATCCAGAACATCCCGTAACCCCAGCACCAGTTTTGTGCCACAGTTCCGCTCCAGATAATTCAGCGTTGGCAGCAGTTCACCGCGAAACCCGGTTGGTTCTTTGTCGACGATCAGTACGTCGGGGTCGAATTGCTGAACGGCCGTCTGGATCAGGCCCGAGCGAAGCTCGGTCACTTCATCGATGCCCATTCCGATCGTACGTGCCGCGTAAGAGCCATCGGCGCGCTTGGTCACACCGGGCAATCTCACGTGATCGACGCGGCGGGGAAAGGTAAACCTTCCTGCCACCGGAGAACCGGTCAGGATAAGCGCAGACGCGCTGGGGTCGGCCTGCGTGATTGCAGCGGCCAAAGCCCGCGACCGGCGTAAGTGGCCAAGGCCAAACGTGTCGTGGCTGTAAAACAGGATACGCGGCGCGCGGTCCGGTTTTGAGGTGGTGGTGCCAAGGCTCATAGAGTTGCCCGTCTTCTTGATCTCGATGCGAAATCCGCGCGTTCGCAAGCGTTATCGTATATTTTTTTGTCGTGCTTGCCAAAGGCGGAAATGCGCCCCTGCAAATGTTCCAAGCATTGCGATTTGGCAACAGCATATTGACGAGTTAGCGACATATCGCACCAAAGCTTGGATAGGATTGCAAAAGCATCAAAGAAATCGCTGACATAAGGGCGCCCGCAACCTGTGATAAGTCATATTCAATTTTTGCCAGATTGAAAATAGCTGCAACACGCCTGTGCGCCAATACCACGCCTCTACACGATATTGAGACAGAGACGTGCGAGTGTTTGAACTGCCTTCAACGCTTGTTTAATCTGACCTGCATCGGAAAAACTGGATGCAAGACCCTATGAAACATACCTTTCTGGCCGCAATAGTCCTGGCTTTGTGGGCTTTCGTTCTGGCTTTTCCGGTCAGTGTTTCGGCGCAGACATCGTTGATTCCCGGTTACGGTTCGGGATCGAGCAGCACATCCGATACGGTGCCCGAAAACGATCTTGCCGCCGCGATCCGCGCTGCCAGCGAAGCCGGTGCAAGTGTGATTGTCATAGACAGCGCCGGTCAGGTCGTGACAACGGCGGGCGGAGCAGAGGCAGGCTCAGCCGAAGGCGGCGGTGGGGCAAACAACCCCATGAGCGACGGATCGCAGCTGATGAAGGCGCAGGAGCGGTTCTCGAAATTCCGCGATTCGATGCAATCGAGGCTCGAGGCGCTGCCCTATTCAGTGTTCGAAGTGCAGTATATTCTACGTCAGACCAGCCCTGACGGGCGCATCCAGACTTATGTTGAGGTCTTGGGCTGGAACGTCCTGTTCTTGCTGTTGGGGCGTTGGCTGTCGATCGAGATTTACGGCAAACGCTTTGCTCGGCGCTGGGTTGTGGCCCGGGTCAAAGACGACCCTGTTGGATACCGCGAAAAGATGCCTTTCCTTGTCTTCCGCTTTGTGATGGGGATTGGAGGCACGATCTTTGCCATGCTGATGGCGCTGATTGTTGGATACCTGTTCTTCGGCGAGGCCGAGGACATCTCGATCCAGTTTACAGTCACGGCTATTTTCACGGCGTTCTTCCTCGCGCGTACTGTATCCGATCTGTGGCGGATGGTTCTGTCGCCCTATCTGAGCCAATACAGACTGCCACCTTTCTCGGACAAAAACGCCCGCAGGCTTTACATCTGGGCATCGGCCTTAGCAACCTATGACATCTCGGTTGTATTGTTTGCGACCTGGGTCGCGGATTTTGGCCTGAACTACAACGTTTATGCCATGGTTTATGGTGGGCTGACGATGATTGGCGCGTTGGGCAACGTTCTGATGATCCTGTTCAACGCACGGGCCATCTCGAACGCGATCCGCGGCGGACGGGCTGGGGATCAGGTATCCTGGTTGTTGCGGGTTGTGTCCTATGGTTGGGCGCCGGTCCTCATCGTCTACGTCGTGTTTAGCTGGTTCCGTTTGGCCGTTGATCTGGCGCTGGAGAATCCAACGCCAATTCCCCTGATTGCCAGCAGCTATCTGATCTTCATGTCCGTCGTCATCGCCTATGGGGCGATGAACTATCTGCTGGAACGGTATTTCGACCGGTCCCGTATGATTGACGAAATCAACGAAGAAGCGGCGGCAGAGGATGACGAGATCGCCCCGGCGGAAACGCCCGAGGCCGAGCAGCGCCAGCAATATCTCCTGACCTACGAAGATCTGGCGCGCCGCGTGGCCGGCATTCTGGCCTTTGTGATCGGGGCTTATGCGCTTGTCGTCATCTGGTACCCGGATGCGGACTGGAGCCAGGATTTGCCGGTCGAGCGCGCGCTGGATGTGATGGTCATCATCTTCATCGGCTACATCCTGTTTCACTTCTTCCGCATCTGGATCGACAGTAAAATCGCGGAAGAGGTCGATGACGGGAGTGAAGCCGAACTGGGTGATGAAGGTGGTGAGGGCGGACAAAGTCGTCTGGCAACGTTGCTGCCCCTATTCCGAGGCGCGATTCTGGCCGTTGTTGTCGTAACGATTGTGCTGATTGCTCTGATGGAGCTGGGCATCAATGTCAGCCCACTGTTTGCCGGCGCCGGTGTGGTGGGTCTGGCCGTTGGCTTTGGCTCGCAGACATTGGTGCGTGATATCTTTTCCGGTGCGTTCTTCCTGCTGGATGATGCGTTCCGCAAAGGCGAATATATCGACATCGGCGATGTCAAAGGCACGGTCGAGAAGATCTCGGTCCGGTCCATGCAACTGCGGCACCATCTGGGTGCGCTGAACACTATCCCCTTTGGTGAGATCAAGGTGCTGACGAACTATTCGCGCGATTGGGTCATCATGAAACTGCCCTTGCGCGTCACCTATGACACGGATGTCGAGAAGGTGCGCAAGCTGATCAAGAAACTGGGTCAGCAACTGCTGAGCGATCCTGTGATCGGAGATAACTTTATCCAACCGCTGAAATCGCAGGGTGTGATTGAGATGCAGGATTCTGCTATGATTATCCGGGTCAAGTTCATGACCAAACCGGGCGATCAGTGGTTGGTGCGTAAAAAGGTCTACCAGGACATTCGTGAATTGTTTGCTCGTGAGGGAATCAAATTTGCACACCGTGAAGTCACTGTGAGATTGGCGGACGGCAAAGAAGCCGAGGACCTGACGCCTAAGCAGCGAGAGGCCGTGACTGGAGCAGTACAGACTGCAATCGACGAGGATTATCTGGACGACATCGGGCCGGGTGGCGACGACCGCTAGGGACTCTCCCGCCGCTTCGGAATGCGTCTATGGCTAGACGCGACACAAAGCGTGGGCCGCGCGTTCCGCGCGACGGTTGGGTGCCTAGGCGGTAAAGGGCCAAACAGGCTTGGATGTGCCCAGTTTTGATGCTGGCAGATCCCAACGCATAGATGCCCCACCGACTTGGAGCGCTGGTTTGAGCCGCTGGCCGGGCCCCCAGCCGGAGGGTTCGGGGTCTGTATTGTAGTCTGCGGTTGTTGGGCTGATGGGTGCAGCTTCGGCATCGTCCTTGCCGAGCACGGCCAAAAGCTCGGCAGTGCGTGCAAGGGACAGGTGGGCGTGCATGATCGAATTACCTGCGGCGGCCTCTGACAGGGCGGACAGAACAGCGGCTGCCATCAAATACCCTGTCGCGTGATCCAAAGCCTGAACCGGCAAGGGGGTTGGTTTGTCCGCCTGCGCCCAGCCCATGCCGGTATGGGCAATGCCCGCGCTCATCTGCACAAGGCTGTCAAAGCCGCGTCGGGAGGACCATGGTCCCTGCCAGCCATATGCGTCCAGAGTGACCTCGATCCGGTTCGGAGCCAATTCGTCGCGTTTGGCGCGCGTCAGACCCAAAGCCTCCAATGCGCCCGGTCGATACCCGTGCACAAATACGTCCGCCTGAGACAGCAATTCTTGCAGCCGTTTCAACCCATCGTCTGATTTGAGGTCCAGATAAGCGCAGTGTTTCCCGAGCGAGATGTCTGGGATCACACCCGGTTCATCCCAATCCGGAGGATCGATGCGCAGAACCTCGGCGCCGAAACCGGCCAGAGTTCGGGTCGAGACCGGACCGGCCAGAACACGTGTCAGGTCAAGCACGCGTAGTCCCGACAGGGGCCGCTCGGCCGTTGCCTGCGGCCTGTCGCGTAGTTTGACATAGCGCGGCCCTTGCCAGCCAATCAGTGGATCACGTGACACGGCGCGGCCTTGCGGATGTTCCAGCCACTCGGTTCGACTGCGCATGGCAGCGGCAACGCCACCTTCTGCCACCACTGCGGTTTCGAGATCCGCTATGGACCATGACTTAACGGCAGTTGCGACGGCCGCGCGATCAGGCGGAGTACCAAGAACCTTCAGCGCAGCCGCCCGATGGCGAGGTAAGTTGGTGTGTAACCTGATCCATCCGTCCGAGGCTTTGTAATCGCCCGCGACCGCATCCCACAGGCTTGGCATTTCCCAACCGTCTGGTTTGAAAGAATAGCCGAACCAAAGGGATGCCAGCCGGTGATCGACTTTGATTTCAGGCGTAGCAGACGACAGGTTGAGCGCTTGCATCAACCGGGCCATTTCGTGACCAACCGCCGCAAAGCTGGCTGTCGCCATCTCAGATACCGCGAAAGCACTTGGCAGCGCACCGTCACCCGTTCTGCGATAGCTGTCTGCAGCAGGAAGGTTGGCGAGAAGGCTCATTGCTGATAGGGGTCCAGACTGTCGCGCAGCCCGTCACCGAGGAAGTTGAAAGCCAGCACGACCACGATGATCGGCAGCATCGGGATGGCCGTCCACGGGTAAATCTCGATCGAGGCGAGGTTCTGTGCATCATTTAGCATGACGCCCCAACTGACGGCAGGCGCTCGCAGGCCCAACCCAAGGAAACTAAGTGCTGTTTCACCCAGGATCATGGCTGGTATCGACAACGTGGCCGATGCGATCAGGTGCGACATGAAGTTTGGCAGCAGGTGCTTGCGGATCACCCGGCCCGAGCTCGCGCCCATCATTTCAGCTGCACGCACATACTCTTCCTCACGCAGTGACAGAAACTTGGCGCGAACAGAACGCGCCAGGCCAGGCCAGTCGAGTATGCCCAGAATGATCGAGATGATGAAGAAGACCGCAACAGGGCTCCAGTTCGATGGTACGGCGGCGGACAGCGCCAGCCACAAAGGCAGTTCCGGTAACGAACGCAGAATTTCGATCACGCGGTTGATCGTCCAGTCGATGCGCCCGCCGAAATAGCCCGCCATCGAGCCGAACAAGATGCCCAGGAAGAACGATACTGAGATACCGATCAAACCCACCGTCAACGAAAGCTGCGCGCCATAGAGGATGCGGCTGAAGATGTCGCGCCCCAGTCGGTCAGACCCCCACAGGAACAGGGTGGCGCCTTCGGGGGCGCAAAACAGATGTGTGTCGGATGGTATGAACCCGGCCAGACGGTATTCTGACGCTTCGCAAAAGAACCTGATGGGGCGTGGGTCGTCTGTGTCGGGCACAAATTTCCACTGGAATGTCTCAAGATCCGCTTCAGCAACGATCGGATACACATGAGGGCCAATAAACTCACCCTCATGGAACCAGTGAACCGATTGGGGCGGGGCATAGAGGTGCTCGCCATTGCGGTCGTTGGGTCCATAGGGTGCGATGAACCCGGCAAACGGTAACATCAGATAGCACAACAGCAGGAAGATGCCTGAGATCAGGCCTAGCTTGTGGGTACGAAACTTGCGCCAGACCAGCACCCAGTTTGGTGCGTCCAGATCGGCGCGTTCGAGCTGCTGAACAGACGCCTGCGGGTCAAAAGGCGCGTCATCGACAAAGCGGTTATCGGGACGTTCGGTCATGCTTCGCGCCCCTCATAACGGATGCGCGGATCGAGCATCACCAGTAGAATGTCCGAGATCATCGTACCGATCAGAGTCAGCAAGGCGACAAACATCAGGATGAAGGCCGACAGGAACTGATCCTGTGTTTTCAGAGCCGTCAGCAGGGTCGGGCCAATGGTTTGCAGGCCCAGAACAACAGAAACCAGAACCGAGCCTGACACCATTGACGGAAGCAGGTTGCCGATATCGGCCACGAAAGGGTTGAACGCCACGCGCAGTGGGTATTTGGTCAGCATCCGCGAAGGGGCCATACCTTTGGCAATCGCAGTTTCGACATAAGGCTTGCCAAGCTCATCCAGCATATTTGCCCGCAGGCGCTGCATCATGGCCGAGGCCCCCGACGTGCCGATCACAAAGGTTGGCACGATCAAGTGAATGAGGATGGATTTCAGCTTGTCCCAACTCATCGGCTCGCCTTCGAACTTGGGATCCATAAGGCCACCGATGGGCAGGTTGAAATACTGGTGTCCGTAGTAGAACAAGATCAGAGCCAGAAGGAAGTTCGGTGTGGCCAGGCCCAAATATCCGACAAAGGCCGAGGTATAGTCGATCCACGTCCGCGACCGTGCAGCCGCTATAACGCCCAACGGAAGCGCAACTGCATAGACGAACAGAATTGCGGCCAGATTGACGACGACTGTCAGCCAAAGCGTATCGCCAACAATTTCTGAAACAGGTCGGTCAAATTCAAATGACCAGCCATAGTTCCCTTGAATCAATCCAGAAAAGCCGTGCGGTCCGGGCCAGAACCCCATCCAGATCAGGTATTGCTCCCAGATGGGACGATCCAGAGCGTATTCCGTGCGAAGAAACTCGGCTTTGGCGACACCGGCAGATTGGCCCGAGGCCTGAAGCTCGGCAATCTGGTTGCTCAGGTAGTCACCGGGCGGCAGGTTGATGATTGTGAAAATCAGAACAGAGACCACCAACAGCGTCAGCAGCATCGTGAAGAATCGATACACCGCATAGCGCAGCATGACCATTTTGCTGCTCCTGCTTAGTCGGCGAAAAAGAACTCGTCCGGGCGATGGATACCGAAATGCGCGCCGGGCTCCCATGCCCACATAGCCTGTTCCGGTACGTTGCGCAGACGGTTTGACACAACGACAGGTTGGGGCGCGCCGTTCAGGATACCAATCGCATACAGTTGGTCCGCATGAATTTTCAGCATTTCCGTCCAGGCAGCCATGCGTTCTTCATCGCTTGTGGCGATTTCCCAATCATGGGCCAGCTCCATCAGGCGTTCAGCTTCGAGCATGTCGGGGGCTTCGCCAGCTTCGCCTTTTGTCTGGTAATATTGACCCCATTTGGGCCAGGCCAGAAACACCTGATCGGTGGGCGCCAGATAGGCAGGGGACGTATGTGCCTGCGGGATGCCATCATCCCATCCAAACCAAACTGACGCCATCGAGTTGCCCGCAAACACGCGGTTGCGTAGAATGTCGCGGTCCAGAGGACGCATCACCAGCTTGACCCCGATCTCGCGCCAGTTGTCGGTGACGATTTGCAGGGCGTTCTCGACCTCTTGTCGTTCACCGGCGGTTTCGATGATCAACTCCATCGGGCGACCATCGGGTAACAGGCGGATGCCATTTTTGTCGCGCTGAGTCAGACCAGCTTCGTCCAGCAGGGCATTGGCCTGATCAATATCGTATTGCGCCCAGGCTGCGGCGTTCTCTTCACTGTAGAAAGGCGATGCGGGCAGCACGGACATCGCCGCAGGACGCGCCAGTTTGAAATACAGAGCCTGATTGATTGTATTGCGGTCTATTGCCAGCGACAAAGCGCGTCGAACGCGAACGTCACGCAACACGTCGCGCCAGACGTCATCTACAAAGTTGAGGTTCGGATAGATCGCAACTTGGGACGCTACGCCGGTTTTCCAGAGCAGTGTTTTGTAGCCGCCTTGAGCTTCGCCTTTTTTAAGGATCGACGCGTCCCGGAAGGCCAACCCGCGACCTTGCAGATCGCTTTCACCTGCGTTGGTCTTGGCGGCGACTAGGCCGGGGGCCACAATCTCCATCTCGACCACATCGATATAAGGCAGTTGCACCCCGTTGCTGTCGATACGGTGATAATAGGGGTTGCGTACGAAGTTGTGGCGGATCTTTTTACCCGAACTTGCGTTCAGCCAAGGTTGCAATGTCGGCAGTTCGTGGTTGTCGAACTTGTAAAGGTTGTCCAGCTTGTTGTGCAACGCGGCCCAACTTTTGACCCTTGCGTCCTCAACAAGAAACGCCAGTTCCTCGGGATCGGCGTATTTCTCGTGATACTGTTTGAGGAAGGCGGACGGTCGGTAGATAAAGGGCGGCCGGGCATTGGCAAGCGTTTGCAGGAAGTCCGGGTTGGGATCTTCCCATTCGAAGATCACCGTCGTTTCATCAGGGAAGGAAACAGTAGGTAGCTTGCCCTCGACAACTAAGAATTCAAGCGGGCCCGAGGGGCTGAGCAGTTCGTTATTGGCGACCTCTTCCCACCAATAGCGGAAGTCTTCTGACGTAAAGGGTGAGCCATCCGACCATTTATGCCCTTCCCGCAGTTTCAAGGTGAACTTGCGATTGTCTTCGTTCTCGAACGAGGCCAGCAGGTCGGGCACAATTTCATAGTCCTGGTTAAACCCGACAAGGCGAGCATAGCCATAGACGACCATTTGGCGGATATCTTTCGACCGCGTCACCATCGTGCGCAGGGTGCCGCCTTGCGTTCCGAATTCGCGACCTTTGGCGGCCAGATCAACAACCAGCGGTTCCTTAGGAAGACGTTCTTCAACAGGCGGAAGATTGCCGGCCTCAACCTCAGAGCTCCAGAAGGTGCTTTCCTGAGGAGCAGGAAGGGTTTCTGCCGTCGCGGGCAGCATCCCCGAAAGGGCCAGTATTGCGGCCAGGATCAGGGGGCGAGTGGTCTTAAACATGGCAACGTACCTTATGGCCCGGTTCCAATTCCACCAATGAAGGTATCACGGTGTCCGAGAAACGGAAGGCTTCTTCCCAACTGTCCGGCGCGCCGGCGCCCAGAGAGACCATTTGAAGGTCAATCGGACGGTTGATGTCGGGTTCGGGTTGAGCGGCAATCAGCGCCTTGGTGTAAGGGTGACGCGGATTGTAGAAAAGCGTTTCGGGCGGGGCCTGTTCGACAATCAGGCCGCGCCGCATGACGGCAACTTCATCAGCGATCCGGGCGACAACGGCCAGATCGTGCGAGATAAACAGATAAGACAGGTTCAGACTGTCTTGCAGGTGTTCCAATAAGGTCAGGATTTGCTCCTGAACCGAGACGTCCAGTGCCGACGTAGGTTCGTCACAAACAATCAGCTGCGGGTCCAGCATCATGGCGCGGGCCACTGAAAGGCGCTGCCGTTGCCCGCCGGAGAAAGCGTGGGGATAGCGTTTCAGCATGTCTTCTGTCAGGCCAACGCGCTGCAGCATCTCGGCGGCCTTCTCGCGCTGCTCAGCCACGGTGCCGATCTTGTGGATCTCAAGCGGCTCGGTCATTGCGTCTTGGATACGCATGCGGGGGCTCAGCGAACTGTAAGGGTCCTGAAACACCATCTGCGCTTTTCGCTGAAACGCCGTGCGCTGGGCACGCGTCATGCTGTGTACCGTGATTGGGTCAGCGTCAGGCGCGGTGCGGAAAAGGACTTCGCCGCCGGGGTCCGGAAGTTCTGCCCCCAGAGCAATGCGGGCGGCCGTTGTCTTGCCTGATCCGCTTTCCCCAACAATGGCCAGCGTTTTTCCGCGCGACAGATTAAGGTCCACGCCGCGGCAGGCATAAATGGCCTTGTCGGCCTGCCACCCCTTGCTGGACCTCATCGTATAGGTCTTGGACACACCCTTCATTTGAAGGATCAGATCTTCGTCAGGCATGGGTATCCCTACGGCATCCTGATCTGGTATTGCAGGCGCAGCGTCGAACAACTGTTTGGTATAGGGATGTGCTGGAGCGGTCAGGATCGGTGCGGCGGGGCCAGATTCCATAATGCGGCCCTTGTGCATGACCACCACCTGCTCGGCCATATTGGCAACCACGCCGAGGTCATGGGTGACAAGGATCAGCGCCATGCCGGTCTCGCGTTGCAACTCCTTTATTAGGCCAAGCACCTGTGCCTGTGTCGTTACGTCAAGCGCAGTGGTCGGCTCGTCCGCAATCAGAAGTTCGGGCTTGGATACCATTGCCATGGCGATCATGGCGCGCTGACGCATGCCACCTGACAGCTCGAACGGGTACGAGTCATAGGCACGTTGCGGATCTGGAAAGCCCACGCGGTCAAACTGGGTCAGAACCTGTTTCCGGGCTTCAGCCTCGGACAACCCGCGATGCAGCCAAAGGACTTCGCTGACCTGATTGCCGATCTTGTGCAAAGGCGAGAGCGAGCGCATGGGTTCCTGAAAGATCATCGAAACCCGATTGCCACGAATGTTGCGCATCTCGCGTTCAGAGATCGATGTCAGTTCCGACATCCCTTTGGAATCGTTCAGAGTTATTGTGCCGCTGCGGATCTGTGCAGAGCGGGGTAGAATACGTAAAGCGGCCCGGCATGTGATTGTTTTGCCCGATCCAGATTCACCCACCAGTGCAAGCGTCTGGCCGGCCTCGACGTCGAAGTTCACATCCGTGACCACGGAATTGCCCGTACCAAAGCCAATGCTCAGGTTTCTGACGGACAACAACGCGCTCATGCGGGTTTTCTACCCGTTTGGCCAATAGGTAACATCGGTTGTTTCAACTCCCCGTGATTTTTTCATCAGTGTCGCGCGGTTCCGCCCGTCTAGTCAAACCCGTTCTTATGCTGAAATGTCGCGGAAATGTGAAACTTTGGGCTTCATCGCTACACAAAGTCTTGAGAATTTGTCATCTAGGGCCGCATCGGACGCATCTATGCTTTCGATTGGTATCAAGGAGATATTTACCGGTGTCCGAGAATCAAAGCCGTCTGGATCTGTTCATCGACCGCATGGTGTCGCAGCGTGCCTGTCTGGATTTTGCCATTGCGCATACCCAAGGCATGGCCGGTCCGGTGTTCGAACTGGGTCTGGGCAATGGGCGCACTTATCACCATCTGTTGCAGCATATGGATGAGCGTCCAGTTTACGTTTTCGAACGCGCGGTCGCCTCGCACCCGGATTCGACCCCACCCGAGGATCGAGTAATTCTGGGTGATGTGCGCGAGACTTTGCCGTCATCGGTTGACCGGTTTGGTGCGACCGCAAGCTTGATCCATGCGGATCTGGGCGGGCACAACCGCGAAAAGAACGATAAATTTGCACGATTCGTGTCGCCGCTGATCGAGCCATTGCTAGCCCCGGGTGGCCTGATGGTATCAAGTGACCGTATGTATTTCCAAGGGCTGACGGAGATGCCGCTGCCCGAAGGCGCTGTCGAGGGGCGCTGTTTCATTTACCGTCGCTGACCAAAAAGGGGCGCCAGCATGATTTTCTACGACTGCTCAACAGCCCCAAACCCCAGGCGTGCCCGCATGTTCATTGCGGAAAAAGGGCTTGAGATCGAGACCCGCGAAGTCTCGATCGCCAAGGGCGAGCAATTGAGCGCGGCGTTTCGCGCCATCAATCCACGCGCCACTGTGCCTGTACTGGTCACCGATGAAGGCACAGTTCTGACCGAAAACATGGGAATTGCCGCGTATCTTGAAGCGCGTTGCCCCGAACCTCCTTTGATGGGGCGAACCCCGGATGAAAAAGGTCTGGTTCTGATGTGGAATGCGATCGTCGAGCAGCAGGGTGGTTTGCCCATCGCCGAAACGCTGCGCAACAGTCATCCGGCTTTCAAAGACCGCGCCATTCCCGGCCCGTCCAACTATGCTCAGATCCCGGAACTGGCGCAGCGGGGAAAAGATCGTGTGGCGCGGTTTTACGATCTTTTGGAAGCGCGATTGACGGAAAGCCGGTTCCTAGCAGGGGATGAATTTACGCTCGCCGATATTTCGGCCTTTGTGTTTGTGGATTTTTCGCGGGTGATCAAAATGCGAATTCCCGAGGGTAACGCCGCCACAACTGCATGGTTTGAAAACATAAAATCCCGCCCCAGCGCCAGCCTGTAGTAAACGTTTTTTGGGTGCGGTTTCCTGCTGACCTAGACTGTACAGAAATGTCTAGACAGAAGTGAACAGTGTCACTAGCGTCTCCGCAGATTCTGTTTTGGGAGAGGTTCGGGTGAAATCTCAGTATCGCGTTGTGGTCATTGGGGGCGGAGTTGTCGGTGCCTCGGTTCTGTATCACCTTGCCAAGTTCGGCTGGTCCGATGTTGTTATGCTCGAACGGCGGCGATTGGCATCCGGGTCTTCTTGGCACGCGGCAGGTGGCATCCATGCACTGAACGCTGACCCGAACATGGCGACATTGCAGGCCTATACCATCGACCTTCTGAGCGAGATCGAAAAGGAGTCGGGCCAGAATATCGGTCTGCACATGACAGGTGGTTTGACCCTTGCCGGAACGCCTGAACGGTGGGAGTGGTTGCAGGCCAATTACCGTATTTTCCAGTCCATCGGCATCGATGATTGTGAATTGCTGACCCCGCAAGAGGCACAGAAACGCTGCCCGATCATGTCGACGGATGGCGTTATCGGGGCCATGTGGGCGGATCGTGAAGGGTATATCGACACAACCGGCACCGTGCAGGCTTATGCAACAGCAGCCAAGAAACGCGGCGCTGAGTATTACGAGGAAACCAAGGTCGAAGAACTGATCCAGACCGATGATGGCTGGCAGGTTGTGACCGACAAAGGCACGATCACTTGCGAACACGTTGTGAACGCTGCGGGTCTTTGGGCCAAGCAGGTCGGGCGGATGGCCGGGGTCGAGCTGCCGGTGTCGCCGCTTAAGCACCATTATCTAATCACCGACACGGTGCCGGAAGTTGCCGCCGCCGATTTTGAGATGCCGATGACCGTGGATCTTGAAGGGTTCACCTATATGCGACAGGACCAAAAAGGTGTTCTGGTCGGCATTTACGAGGTTGATCACGAGCACTGGGCCATGGATGGCGCGCCCTGGAACTACGGTGAAGAATTGTTCCAGGAACAGCTCGACCGGATTGAGAACGAACTGACCCTGGGCTTTGAGCGTTACCCCTCAATCCAAAACGTTGGCATCAAGACATGGGTGAATGGGGCCTTTACGTTCTCACCTGATGGTAATCCTCTGGTCGGGCCTGTCCCCGGCAAGCGTGGCTATTGGTCGGCTTGCGCTGTGATGGCGGGCTTCCTTCAAGGGGGTGGCGTTGGCAAGACGCTGGCCGAATGGATGATCCATGGTGAGCCCGAGGCCGACGCCTGGTCCATGGATGTGGCCCGTTATGGCGATTATGCACAGAACAAACGCTATATCCGCGAAACCACAGGGCAGTTCTATTCCCGTCGTTTTGTGATGACCTATCCGAACGAACAGCTTCCCGCAGGCCGTCCACTCAAGATGGCCCCGGCACATGACGCAATGACAGAAGCAGGCTGCAAATGGGGCGTTAGTTGGGATCTGGAGGTGCCTTTGTACTTTGCACCAAAAGGGTTCGAAGAAGCGCCGACGCTCAAGCGCTCGAATGCACATGACATCGTGGCTGAAGAGTGCAAGGCCATCCGCGAGGGTGTGGGCCTGATGGATATCTCGGGCTTTTCGCGGTTTGAAGTCACCGGGCCGAACGCCCAAGCGTGGCTAGACAGGGTGATGGCCTCGAAACTGCCTGCCCCGGGGCGCGCGAAACTGGCCCCAATGCTGGGCGAGGATGGGCGGCTCAAGGGTGACCTGACCGTGTTGAACTGGGGCGACGGTACCTGGTGGATCATGGGCAGCTATTATCTGCGCGCCTGGCACATGCGCTGGTTCGACGATCACATGATTGAAGGGGTCGAACTGCGCGATCTGGGCGAGGAGTATTGCGGCTTTGCCGTGGTCGGCCCGAAGTCGCAGGCCGTCGTCGAGAAGCTGGCGGAACAGGACATCTCGGGCCTCAAGTTCATGGGCTGCGGCGATTTTGACATCGGCCTTGTTCGGGCTCGCGTGGCGCGTATGTCGGTGACCGGCGAAAAAGGGTACGAGATCAACTGCCGCTATGGCGACCACATCAAGCTGCGCCGTATCTTGTTGGAGGCCGGTGCCGAAGAAGGCATTCGCGAGGTTGGTTTCAACGCCATGGGGTCGACCCGGTTGGAAAAGAGCTTTGGCATTTGGTCAGCGGAGTTCACGCAAGCCTATACACCCGGCATGACCGGCATGGATCGCTGGATCGATTGGGAAAAAGAGTTTGTAGGTAAAGAGGCCGCGCTGGCCGAACGTGATGGCAATGGTCCGGCACAGGTGCAGGCGACGCTGGAAATCGATGCGGTTGATGCGGATGCCAGCGGGTACGAGCCGATCTGGGCCAATGGTGAACGCGTCGGTTTTGTGACCTCGGGTGGCTATGGGCATTACACCGAAAAATCGCTGGCGATGGCCCTGATTGACCGCGACAAGGCTGAGCCGGGCACTGAACTGTCCGTCCATGTGGTTGGTGTGGAACGGTCGGCACGCGTGGTTGCGCCGTCGCCCTATGACCCGCAAGGCAAAGCGATGCGAGGCTGATCATGAGCGCTCAGGACCGAGGACGCAGGCGGCGTGGACGGGGGGCTGAGGCCGCCCCGCCACCCAGCCGCGATGTGAACTATCGCCAGCTCAAGAACCCTTTCCCGCAAATGGAAGTGTTTCCTGCAGAGCAAATTGCGGACATGCATGAAACCGCGTTGCGTACGTTGGAAGAATTGGGCGTAAAGGTCCTGCTGCCCGAGGCGCGCAAGCTTTTCAAACAAGGTGGCGCGCGCGTAGACGAAGACAGTGAAATGGTCTTCATTGGGCGCGAAATGATCGAGGCCGCGGTGGCCTCGGCCCCCAAATCTATTGATTGTCGAGCCGGAGCGCGGCGGAGGGACTTCACGCTTGAACTGGGTTCGCTGGTGTTTCAACCAGGCGCGGGCGCGCCGAACGCAACCGATCTTGAACGCGGTCGTCGCCCCGCGACAGGGCAGGATTATCTGGAGTTTCTGAAGCTTACGCATCATTTCGATGTGTTCCAGATGATTTCGCCTCAGGTCGAGCCGCAGGACGTTCCAACCCATTTGCGCCACTATTTTACGACACAGGCACAGATGGAACTAACGGACAAGTTCCCGTTCTTTTTCTCGCGTGGCACGCCGCAGGTGATGGATTGCTTTGAGATGCTGTCCACAGCCCGTGGCCTTTCGGATGATGAATTCCGGGGCAATGCGCATTGCTACACTATCATCAACACCAACAGCCCGCGCACGTTGGACATTCCGATGGCGCAAGGTCTGATCGACTTTGCACGTCATGGTCAGATGTCGATCATCACACCGTTTACCCTGATGGGGGCGATGGCGCCGATCACGGTGGCAGGGGCGATCACTTTGTCCCATGCCGAGGCGCTTGCCGCTTTGACCCTGACGCAGTTGGCCAAGCCCGGTGCTCCGGTCTGTTATGGAACGTTCACAAGCAATGTGGACATGAAATCCGGTGCGCCTGCGTTCGGAACGCCGTCACATTTCCAGGCGTCCCTGGCGGCGGGGCAACTGGCGCGGCATCTTGGACTGCCTTGGCGGTCTGCTGCAGGATCAGCGTCAAACATCAACGATGTGCAGGCCGCGAACGAAAACCAGTTTGGTTTGTGGGGGTGCTTGATGGCCGGGGCGACCGTGATCATCCACTCTGCTGGCTGGCTGGAAGGTGGTCTGACCGTATCTTTCGAAAAACTGGTCTGCGATGCCGAGGTCCTGAACATGGTGGCCGAACTTTGCGCGGGCGCGCAAGCGGGCGCGGCCGAGATCGGATTTGATACTGCCTTGCGTGAAGTAGAACCCAGCGGTCACTTCTTTGCCTCAAGCCAGACCATGGAACGCTACAACACAGAGTTCTATCAACCGCATCTGCACGATTATGCAAACTTTGGCACCTGGACCGAGCGAGGTGCAGTAGATGCCAACCATCGGGCGACTGGCGTTTGGAAGGGCATTCTGAATGACTTCAAAGCTCCAACAGTTGATGGTGACAAATTGGGTGCCTTGCACGATTTCATCGATCGCCGAACCGCCGAGGGCGGTGCGCCGCCGGAGAGTTGAATGAATACCAAACCTGTCCTTCATCGCGATGACCCCGAAGCCGAACCTCTGGTCGGCAACATCAAGGTCACGCGTGACGACTGGCTGAACGTGGCGATGGATGTGCTGATTTCGGACGGCGTGGACCAGATCAAGGTTCTGAACCTGGCCGAACGGATGGCTGTATCGCGATCATCTTTCTACTGGTATTTCAAGTCCCGGCAGGAATTGTTGGATGCACTTCTGGCCCGTTGGCAGGCGACCAACACCGCAGCATTGGTCGCTCAGGCCGAAGCCCCGGCCGAGACGATCACGGCAGCTGTTTGCAACGTGCATCGGTGCGTGGTGAATACAGAACTGTTCGATACTGCGCTGGACTTTGCCGTTCGTGACTGGGCGCGTAAATCCGGCAAAGTGCGGCGAGCGCTTGACCAATCCGATGCACGGAGGCTTCAGGCGCTGCACGCTATGTTTGCCCGCTATGGCTATTCCGACATCGAATCCGAGACGCGCGCACGCGTGTTGTATTACATGCAGATTGGTTACGATCTGGCGCAGTTGAACGAACCCATAGAGACGCGAGTTTCTATGGTTCCGCATTACCTCTATGCCTTCACGGGCGTTAAGCCGAAATCTGAAGAAGTCGAAGAATTCAGCGCATATTCAATGCGTTATTGGAAAGGAGAACTGACATGAGTCAACCAGACGCTATCATTATCGGCACCGGGGTGATCGGCGCGGCAATCGCGTTCGAGATGTCCAAAGCAGGTTGGAAAACGTTGTCACTGGACCGTAACACTCAGGTCGGTCACGGATCTACCGCAGGGTCCTGCGCCATTATCCGGATGCATTACTCGACCTTCGACGGGACCGCCTTTGCCTGGGAAGGCTACCATTATTGGCGGGACTGGGCCGACTACTTGGGTCTGCCCGAAGATGCAAATCTGGCCCAGTTCCTTGAAACGGGATGTCTGGTCATGAAGACCGACGCAAACGGCATGTTGGAAAAGCACATGCGCAATTCGTCGGATTTGGACTGCCCCTTTGAGGAATGGTCGGCTGAGAAAGTCGTCGAGCGCCTGCCGGTTTATTCGTTGGATAGCTTTGCCCCGGCGCGTCGTATGGATGATCCCGAGTTTGGCCAGTCCAACGGGCGGAAGATGACCGGGGGTGTATATTGGCCGCAAGCGGGGTATGTCACCGACCCGGCCTTGTCTGCGCAGAACCTGATGGATGCCGCGAAACAGCATGGGGCCGAGGTGCACACCGGCGCTGAAGTTACTGAAATCCTGACCGAGGGCGGGCGCGTTTCCGGCGTCAAACTGGCCTCGGGCGAGGAAATCCACGCCAAGGTCGTCGTCAACGTTGCGGGGCCGGGTTCGGCGATCATAAACGAGATGGCGGGTGTTTTGGGCGACATGACCATCAAAACCCGGCCCTTGCGGCAGGAGGTTGTACACGTCCCGGCCCCGGAAGGGTTCGACTTTGAAAATGACGGAACCATCGTCTCGGACAGCGACATCGCCTGTTATTGTCGCCCGGAACATGGAAACCATATCCTTGTCGGATCAGAAGACCCGGAATGTGATCCGCATCAGTGGTGCGAGGACGACGTGAACTATAACCGTGAGTTCACTGACCAATGGACCACGCAGGCGATGCGCTATGCGCAACGTGTCCCCAGTCTTGGCATCCCATCGAAAACGCGGGGAGTTGTTGACTTGTATGATGCGTCCACCGACTGGATTCCGATCTATGACAAATCCAGTCTTCCGGGGTTCTACATGGCGTGCGGTTCCAGCGGGAACCAGTATAAGAACGCGCCGATTGCGGGTAAGATGATGACGGCTCTAATCTCGTATTGTGAAGGTGGTGCCGACCACGATGCAGAGCCGCTGCAGTTCGAGCTGCCCTATATCAAGCGGAACATTGATGTGGGCTTCTATTCCCGCAAACGCCCGATCAACGAAGAAAGCAGTTTCTCGGTGCTGGGCTAGTCGCGGGCCACAAATGCTCTACGTCATGCGGGGCTGGCAACGAAGGTGGCCCCGCTATGACTGACAAACAGACCAAAGTTTTGATCCTAGGCAGTGCCCCTTCGGCGTTGGAGGCACGGGCTTGGTCTCGCAAGTCTTTCACGCATGTCGTCGCAATCAACAACGCTTGGCGCATTCGCAAGGATTGGGACTTTCTGATCCATCCCGAAGACTTTCCAATTGAAAGACGCCCAACGGATATCGGCCCCACACAACGTATCGTCACGGCGAAGGATTACGTCCCACGACAGAACGAATATGGTGGATTCGTTTATGCAGGCGGAACCATGGCCTTTACCGCTGGGTATTGGGCGTTGTCGGCTTTGAACCCGGCTGTAATGGCGTTCTTTGGATGCGATATGGTGTATTCAGGTTCAGGGCAGACCCATTTCTACGGAACCGGAGCAGCGGACCCGCTGCGAGATGATGTGACATTGCGTTCGCTTGAAGCCAAATCTGCACGCCTTGGGCTGTTTGCAGCCGCACAAGGGTGCAGAACTGTAAGGCTGTCCAGTGAGCCTAGCCGTTTGGTATTCCCCTCAACCGGTCTATCGAACCTTTCTGCGTTGCCCCTTGTCGATACAATCGGAATGCGTGCAGCTCAGCAGGCCGAGCAAGACTTGGGTTATTCTGTCGAGTCGGGCCGGTATTGGGAGGTCGAGCACAAGTTCGACCCGGCAGAGATTGATGCGCTGGACAGAATGTGGTTGCAGGCCTATCGGGCAGGCGAGTTAGAAAACGCGGCGTAGCCTGACTCAGGTTGCCGCGAAAGTTACCCAGGCCCAGACCATCGCCACATATGTCAGGTTGTGCATCAATTGATCCAGCCCGGCTGCGCGCCAAAATGCGGCTTGGGAAGGTTCCAGGCGATTCTTGTCGGAATAACTGGCTTTAACGAAATCGATATTGAAGTGGATGATCCATTCCAGCGCGGCGACGATTAAAATGAAGGTCAGGGGCGCACCAAACACAGCAAACACAATGACAGAGCCCGCGACATGCACAGCAGCATGTTGCGCGCGTCCCAAGTGAAAATACTCACCACGTCCAGCAAGCATCTTCGGTGTCTGGAGGTAAAAGTCAGCGAACATATGCTTTACAAGCAGCAAGCAAAGCATAAGGAACACTGCGCCAAAACTGGCAGTCAAAAGAACCCTCCCGATATCGTCCTGTTAACCACTCTAGGCAATTAGATGGGCATACGTAAATGAACTAGTTCACATAAGCTTAAGAATTCGCGTAATCGGGAAAAAAATTGCTAATTGTGTCTGGATGGCAGTAGAGTCATGCTGTTGAATTTGCGTGGATAACATCTGAACCGCGTCGTCGGTCAGCAGCAGGGGCAGGTTCCATAGAACGAACGATTTTCCGCTTTATCTGGAAGTACTCCAAACGCGACCAGCTGATCTTGCTGGCCGTGACAGCAACGTTGTTCCCGCTGCTGTACCTGACGCTGGAACTACCAAAGCGCATTATCAACGACGCGATTGGTGCACCCAACCCGGAAGTGACCATCTTGGGCTATACGATGTCGCAGACGAATTTTCTGGTCATTCTGTGCTTTGCGTTTTTAGCGGCCGTGTTGGGGCATGGCCTGATGAAAATGCGCATCAACACCATGAAAGGTGTGCTGAGCGAGCGGATGCTGCGACGCTTTCGCTATCAGTTGATCAGCCGCGCATTGCGCTTTCCGCAACCCTATTTCGAGCGGGTCAGCCAGGGTGAGATGGTGTCGATGATCACCGCTGAAAGCGAGCCGATGGGCGGGTTGATGGGGGACGCGATCAGCCAGCCTGTGTTGCAGGCCGGTCAGATGATCACGATCCTGACCTTTCTGTTTTTGCAGAGTTTTTGGTTTGGTTTGGCCGCTGTGGCGTTGATCCCGGTGCAAGCGTGGCTGATCCCTAAGCTGCAACGCCAGATCAACCTGCTGAACAAAAAGCGTATTCAGGAAGTGCGGGTGCTTGCGGCCCAAATCGGTGAAAACGCTGCAGGGGCATCGACACTGCGCACAAATGGCGGCTGGCGGTATCGCCGGGCGATGATCTCCGACCAATTGGGGCGGTTGTTCGGCATCCGGTTCGAGATCTACCAGAAGAAGTTTTTTATGAAATTCATAAACAACTTCATCTCTCAACTGACGCCATTCATGTTCTACCTGATCGGTGGTCTGCTGGTGCTGCAAGGCTCGGTTTCGCTGGGGGCGCTGGTTGCAGCGCTTGCAGCCTACAAGGACCTGAGCTCACCTTGGAAAGAGCTTTTGACTTACTACAACCAGACGCAGGATATGTCCCTGCGTTGGGACGTGGTGATTGACCGCTTTGCGCCAGGTGGGATGCAGGACGAAGCCCTGTTTGAGGGAGAAGCTGACGCACGCCCTCATCTGAACGGCGACATAGTGCTGGATCATGTTTCGGTTCGGGACATGGACGGCAATCAGGTGTTGGACGATCTGAACCTCAGCTTTCCCGGCGGGAAGACAGTCGGCATTTCGGCACCCAGCGAAGAAGACAGACGGGCAATTGCGGAACTGTTGACGCGTGAAATCTTGCCGACTGGCGGCACGGTTCGGATTGGCGAGGTCAACCTGGCCGAATTGCATCAAGGCGTCGTAGCCGCACGTATCGGGTATGCCACGTCGCGCCCCGTCATGTTTCAGGGTACGCTAGGTGACAATGTGATGATGCCGATGCGGTTCCGTCCTTTGGCACATAGTACAGATGATCCCGATTTCGCAGAAACCTTGCGGGCGGGGAACAGTTCCGATCCGTTCAAGGCGGATTGGCTTGATCCGTCTTTGGCCGGACTTCAGGACGCGGCCGCTCTGCGCGATTGGTGGCTGCAACTGATCGACGGCATGGGCTCGGGCGCGGCCCTGTTTCAACGCGGTGCTGAACAAACCTTCAACGCAGCCGAGCATTGTGAACTGGCTCATAAACTCGTCCAGCTGCGACCGACTGTGCGTCAGGCTGTTCAGGATGCGGGGCTTGAACAACAAGCGTTGATTTTTGATCGTAACCTGTACAACCCGGCCCTGCCTGTGGCCGAGAACCTGCTGTTTGCCACGCCCTGTGTGCCGGTGAACCACGCCTTACTGGTGGAACAGAAGGTCTTTCTGGGCCAATTGCGAGAGTTGGGCCTGGATGAAACACTGATCGCATTGACCCGCGACGTGATCGAGATGTTGCGCCAGATCTTTGGCCTTGACGGAACGGATCACCCATTGTTCCGCAAGCTTGGGTTGGATGCACAGACTTATGAAGCCGCCGTGGATTTGGTGGAACACACGCGCAAGGAAGGCTCGGCGGGGCTGGATGATGAACAGCTGGCCAATATGCTGGCTGTGCCGTTTGTAATTTCGGCCGAACAGATCGGGCCTGCGTTCACTGATGAACTGAAGAACCGTATCCTCGAACTGCGGCACAGCCACTCTGATAAGCTGATGGAGCGTTTGAAGGATGTCTTTGTTCCTTTGGACCCCGAAGTTTACGCGCCGGGGCTGACAGTCATGGAAAATGCGCTGTTCGGAAAAGTCAGTCAGATTGGCGGTGCCCGTTCCGATGAGGCGCGTAAGCTGATTGTTGATGTGCTGGCCGAAAACGGTGCGCGGCCATTGGTGACGGAACTGATTTATGACGTGCCGGTGGCCTTGGGTGGTCAGAACCTGCCCGCAGTGTTTGCAGAGCCACTGGCCTTTACCCGGGCCACGATCAAAAAACCGGACATCCTGATCCTGGAAAGCGCTTTGGCCAGCTATGACATGAAAACGCAGGTGGCCGTCTACAAGAAACTCCGAGAGTTGCTGCCTGAAACAACTGTCATCTACCTGAACGATCAGTTCGAAAATCCCGATGTATTCGACATGTACGTGGAAATCCGGCAAGGTCGTGTGGTCTCGGACGGAGGACCGGTCGACGTGGAAGAAGACAGCGCAGCATCAGCAGACCTGGCGCGAAAATTGCGAGCCTTGGAACAAACCCCTTTGTTTTCGGGTCTGGACCGGCGGCAGTTGCGTCTGCTGGCCTTTGGTGCACGCTGGTTCGAAGCCGAGCCGGGGCAGGTGGTGTTCCTGAAAGACGATCAACCAACCGATGGTGCCTATGTTGTGCTTGAAGGTGAGGCCGGTCTGTACTTGCCACAGGACCAAGGACCGGATCAGCTGATTACCACAGTAGGGCCGGGTGCTTTGGTCGGAGAGCTGGGATTGATCCGCAAAGAGCCGCGCGCGTTGAGCATGGTGGCAGAAACTCAGCTTTCCTGCCTGCGCATCGGTGAAGAGGAATTCCTTGCCGTTGTCGAGAACGACGCTGCAACCGCCTTCAAGCTGCTTCAGGTGATCGCAGGCTACGTCTCCAGTTAAGCGATCAGCTGTCTTCTGCGCAGAACAGTTTGTAGAGCAGACCAATCACCTGTTCCGTGTTCCCATCCCGCAGGGAATAGTAGATCGCCTTGCCTTCCCGGCGGGTCGAAACAAGCCCTTCTTCGCGCAGGCGGGCCAACATCTGGCTGACAGCGGCCTGTCGCAACTCAAGCAAATTCTCAAGTTCACCCACGGATTTTTCACCGTCACCAAGGTGGCACAAGATCATCAGCCGCCCTTCATGGGCCAGCGTTTTCAGGAAAGCAGCCGCGCGCGCGGCGTTTTCTTTCATGTCCGGCAGAGTGTCTGTGCTGCGTGCCTGAGGATCGGTTTGTTTGAGTGCCACGTTTTGACCGTTGTTCCGATTATTATCGGAACAATATGCCTCAAACACGCTGGTGTTGTCACCCCTCGGTTGCCGGTGCGCCGCCTTGAAAAGCGTTGCCATTGACGTAATCGCAGGGCTCTTCCTGCATTTGCAGATGTAGGTCGCGGCCCTCATAGGGATGCGCGCGGGCCAGTGTTTCGTCGACATCAATTCCAATGCCCGGCGCTGTTGGCGCGGTCACGAACCCGTCCTCAACCCGAAGAGACCCTTTGATCAGTTGATCGTGAAACGGTGTTTCGATGCTTTCCAGCAACAGCAAATTAGGGATCGACGCGGCCAGATGGACATTGGCGGCCCATTCCACCGGACCCGCATAAAGATGCGGTGCCATCTGTGCGTTGAAGACCTCAGCCATTGCGGCAACTTTCTTCATCTCCCAGATCCCGCCCGCGCGTCCTAACGCCGGTTGCAGAATTTCCGCGGCCCCGGCGCGCAAAACGGCGCCGAATTCGGCCTTGGTTGTCATGCGTTCGCCGGTGGCGACGGGGATGCGGACATTGCGGGCGACGCGGGCCATGTCTTCGATCATGTCTGGCGGCGTGGGTTCTTCGAACCAAAGCGGTTGATAAGGCTCCAACGCTTGCCCCAGCCGAATGGCCCCGGCGGTGTTGAATTGACCATGCGTGCCGAACAGCAGATCGGCCTTGTCGCCCACGGCTTCGCGGATCGCCTTGCAGAAGGCAACTGACATGGAAATATCGCTCATGGCGGGCATGTGGCCGCCCCGGATCGTATAGGGGCCCGCCGGGTCGAATTTGACGGCAGTATAACCACGCTGCACCATTTCAGCCGCCGTTTCGCCAGCTTGCTCAGCAGATATCCAGAAATCAGTCAGATTATGCTGGGGCAGGGGGTAAAGATACGTATAGGCCCTGATCCGGTTGTTCATCTTTCCACCCAGCAAAGCGTAAACCGGGCGGTCTCGGTCCTTGCCCAGAATATCCCAGCAGGCGATCTCCAACCCCGAAAACGCGCCCATCACGGTCAAGTCCGGTCGCTGGGTGAAGCCGCTGGAATAGGCGCGGCGGAACATCAGTTCGATGTTTTCCGGGTTTTCACCCTGCATGTGCCGCTCGAACACGTCCTGAATGACATGACGCATCGCCTCTGGTCCGACGGAGGAGGCATAGCATTCGCCCCAGCCGGTGATGCCAGTGTCTGTCGTCACCTTGACCAGTATCCAATAGCGCCCACCCCAGCCCGGCGCAGGCGGGGCGGTGACGATAACGTCGAGATTCTGTAGTTTCATCCCAAATCCTTTCGGAGGGTCAGGTCCTGTCGAACAGGATCACATTGCGCTTGGCCGATCCGGTTTTGGTGTCGGCAATAGCCTCGTTGATCTGATCCAAAGACCAGCGGCCCGAGATCAACTCATCCAGCTTCAGCCGCCCTTGTTGATAAAGGTCCACCATCCACGGAATGTCCCGCTGGATCACCACATCGCCCATCTTCGACCCAACAACGCCCTGACCCAGCGCCGCCAGAACAACGGGTTCATAACTGGCCATGTCACCTGAATGCGGCATCCCGATCATGATCGCCTTGCCGCCAAGGCCAAGATAGCGTGGCGCCTGATCGTAAGCAGGGATCGCGCCAACCGTGATCAGAACCGCATCCGCACCACGCCCGCCTAACGCCTTGTAAGCGGCTTTCCACGGCTGGTCCAAACTGGCTAACACGCCGTGGGTCGCGCCGAATTCCTTTGCGATCTCAAGCTTTTCTTCGGTCATGTCCACGGCCACGATCCGCCGCGCGCCGGCAATCCGCGCGCCTTGAATGGCGTTCAGGCCAACGCCGCCCGCACCAATGACCACAACGTCTTGGCCGGGGCGTAGACCAGCGGCATTGACCGCAGCACCGACTCCGGTGATGACCCCGCATGAGAGCAGGCTAGCCAGATCCTTGGGCAGGGTTTCGGGGATTTTGACGATTTGGCGGTGGCTCACCACAACTTTTTCAGCAAAGGCGCCGCACGCCATGGCCTGTTCGAGTGGACCGCCATCACCGGTCTTCAACGGGCCTTTTACCGTATCGTATGGGGTTTCGCAGATTGTTGGTTTTCCGCCCGCACAGCTGGGGCACGTTCCACAGGCACGGATCAGCGTGACAACCACAGGGTCGCCGACTTTGAAGCCCCCAGCGGCATCACCAACGGCGCTGATCACGCCTGCGGCCTCGTGACCGTAAACGGCCGGTAGGAATCCGCCCCACGCGCCATCGGCGTAGGATATGTCCGAGTGGCAGATAGCTACGGCTTCCAGCGTAACCTCGACTTCGCCCGTGCTGGGGGCTGCGAGTTGAACCTCTTCGATCACCAAAGGTTCGCCAAATGCCCGGCAGACTGCGGCTTTGATTGTTTGCATGTTATCTCTCTCTCCCGTTGCGTTCACGGTGGCCCGGGAAACGGCAACTCGCAAGGCAGAAACCGCCATTTGCGTGTCGTTGTTACGCCACGACAGGGCTGGATCTGCGGAACAAAAGGAAACCCGCCAGCATGAGCACAAGTGCCAGCAGGAAAGGTGCGCCAGGCAGGTAGAGCGGCGTGTCGGGCCGAATGAACTGCGCAAAAATCGATGTCATCAGCAAAGGTGAGATCACCATCGACAACGCGTGTAGTGCGGTCAGAACACCTTGCAATTCGCCTTGCTGCGAATCTGGCGTGGCCTTGGACATCATGGCCTGAAGAGCAGGTGTGATGACCGCCCCGATGGCCGTTATTGGAATGAGAAGCAGCGCGATGAAGCCGTTGGTCAGGAAGGCCAGAAATGCGAAGCTGATGATCTCAAAACCCATTCCGTAGACGATTGTACCTCTTTCGCCCAGAAACCGGATGGCAGGCCGGATCAATCCGCCCTGCACAATGGCCATGCCTATGCCGTAGACACCCAAGGACAGGCCAATCATCTGTGGGGACCATCCGAATCGCTCGGTCGTGAAATAAGACCAGATAGCGGGGTAGACGTAGATGGACACTGAATACAGGAAATACACCCAAAGCAACGGTCGGATACCGGGCAAAGATGCGATGGCGTTCAGCGAATTGAGAGGGTTTGCGCGTTTCAGGCTAAAGGCGCGTCGGGTCTTGTCGGTCACGGTCTCTGGCATAACGAAATAGCCTATGCAAAAGGTCAGCGCTGCCAACCCGGCAGCGGCCCAAAACGGTGCGCGCGTGCCATATTCACTGAGCAATCCACCAATCACAGGCCCAAGGACGAAGCCCATGCCAAAGGCGGCCCCCAGCAGGCCAAAGTTAGCGGCCTTGTCTTTGGGGTCGGACACATCTGCCATAAAGGCCGCAGCGGTAGCGTGGGTCGCTGCAGTTATACCGCCTACGATACGCCCTATCAGCAACAACCAAATGCTGCCCGCAACAGCCATGACAACATAATCCAGCGCCATGACAAACAGGGACACCAGCAGGACGGTTCTGCGTCCGTACGCGTCTGACAGGTTTCCAAGTATGGGCCCAAAGATAAACTGCATCGCGGCGAAGGCAGTGCTTAGGACGCCGCCCCAGATCGCTGCATTGGCGAGCGAGCCGCCCTGAACCTCGACGATCAGTTCCGGCATGATCGGCATCACCAGACCGATGCCCATGGCGTCGATCATGACGATGCAGAGGACGAAGAAAAACGGCAGACGCATAGGACCCGGCAAGTGATCTGTTCAACGCACCCTAAGCACAGATTGTAACCGAGAAAAGCGAGAGTTGATTGCGGGTCGAACTGCCGTTGCGACAGGTCAGGGCAGTTTGTCCGCCAGTTCTGACAGGATTTGCGCAAGCTCGCGCGGGTGCGAGAAGAACGGGGAATGCGAACTGTCGATGGTGCGGCGCATTTCTTCGGGGATAAGGGCGCTCATCGTTGCTTGGTATTCGGTTGGTACCGTGTGATCGTCCGTGGTGCGGATATACGCCTTGGGCACAGTGTCGAATTTCGCACCTGTCGGAAGGGGCGTTTCTTGCGGGCGAATGGCCTGAGGGCACAGGCGTGCATAGGCGTAAGGCAGGATATTGTCGGGGCAGTCATGGTAGAATAGCTGGGGAATAGCTTCGGCAGACACGGTGTATGACAGCCCATCCGGGGATTTCTCAACCGCGTGTGCAATAGTTTGCCTGGGGCCAAGCCTGCGCATCTCGGCCATGGAAAGACCGTCTTTGGGTACATAAGCGCACAGATAGATCAGCGCGCGCATGGTATCGGGTTGCGCTTCGGCGGCGGCGCTGATCGGGTAGCCGCCCCAAGAATGGCCAACGATGATTGTATCTGATGTGCTGGCGTGCAGCACGGCGTCGCGGCAACTGTCCAGCGTGACCTCGGCTACGGGCGTGGGGTCAGCGCCATGGCTGGGCATGTCGATGGCTTTGGCAGAATGCCCCAGAGCTTCAAGCGCGGGGATCAGGTCGCGCCAGCACCATGCGCCGTGGCAAGAGCCGTGGACCAACAGGAAAGACGCCATTGCCGTTCTCCTTCAGATATGTCCGATTTCGTTCAGAAAACCAGTCAGGATTTCTGCATATTCCGCTGGTTTTTCAACGCAGGGCAAATGCCCGGCCCGACGCATCAGCTGGAACCGGGACCCTGGGATCAGATCGACGGTCTCTCGCACCAGATCGGGGGGTGTTGATCCGTCTTCGCTGCCTGCAATGCCCAAGGTCGGCAGGCGCAGCCCACTCGTTGGGGTATAGAAATCGGTGCCTGCAATGGCCGAGCAGCAGCCCAGATACCCTTCAGCCGGTTGGCCCACCATCATGTCGCGCCATGGCAGGTGGTTTTGTGCGGCGCGGAAATCACGCGAAAACCAACGCTCCATCGTTGCGTCGGCCAATGCTTCGATCCCGCCCTTGCGCACGGCCTCAATCCGATCCTGCCACACCGAAGGAGTGGCGATTTTGGCGGCAGTATTCGAAAGAACCAATGCCCGGACCTGATCCATGCGCTTGACGGCAAGACCTTGGGCAATCATCCCGCCTATGGACAAGCCCACGAAAACACAGCCGCGGACCTGTAGGTGATCTAACAACGCCTCTGCATCGCGTATCAATGCGCCCATCGAGTACGGCGCGGTCGGCACCGAGGATTGCCCGTGACCACGTTTGTCGTATCGGATGATGCGCAGCCCTTTTGGCAAATGCGGCAACACCGCATCCCACAGGTGCAGGTCGGTTCCCAAGGAATTGGCAAAGACCAAGGGCGCACCGTCTGTTGGGCCGTCGATGCGGTAATTCAGTTTCACGTCGCCCAGATCAACGATCTTCATGACTGGCTTCCTTGTCGCCATGACCTTTTGGGGTGCAACATGCACATCTAGTGCAGCCCTGTCAGGTCAGGAATTCCAACGCCCTGGAAAATACTGCCGGATCGACATTGCCGCCAGATGCAACAACGATCACGTCATCGCCTTCGATCTGGTCGCCCCGGAACAGGGCCGAGGCCAGGGCCACCGCGCCGCCGGGTTCCAGTACGATCTTGAGACGCAGGAAGGCAAGCGCCATGGCGCGCAAGGCTTCTTCTTCGGTGACGGACAAGCCCGGACCGCACAGGCGGTTGAGAATCGGAAACGTGATGTCTCCGGGTTGTGGCGTCAGAATGGCGTCGCAGATGTTACCTGAAGCTGCGTTGTTGTTTTCAATCTGCCCT
Source organism: Ruegeria sp. HKCCA5929 (assembly GCF_013034525.1). Lineage (NCBI taxonomy): Bacteria > Pseudomonadati > Pseudomonadota > Alphaproteobacteria > Rhodobacterales > Roseobacteraceae > Ruegeria > Ruegeria sp. HKCCA5929. The sequence goes on along the minus strand of NZ_WQGE01000002.1, from coordinate 249,098 downwards.
GAGGCCAGCGAGCGTTTGACGTCATCGAACCCCTCTGGCTCACAAGGGCGCGCGCGCAGGTTCGGCGCATGTTTTTCCAGGGCCAGAGCGATGCCCGAGGTCAGGCCGCCCCCGCCGCAACAGACCAGCACGTCTGCCTGAGTGACGCCCAGATCCGCTGCCTGACCGGCGATTTCAAGGCCGGTGGTGCCTTGGCCTGCAATAACCAGCGGTTCGTCATAAGGTCGGATCAGGGTCAGTCCGCGCTCGGCTGCGATGGCTTCGCCAATTTCTTCGCGCTTTTCATTCGCACGGTCATACAGAACAACTTCGGCCCCAAGCGCGCGGGTGTTTTCGATCTTCAACTGAGGGGCGTCCGACGGCATAACGATAACCGAAGAAATGCCGTGCTTTGATGCCGCCATTGCAACGCCTTGTGCGTGGTTGCCCGAGGAATACGCAATCACACCGCGCTGACGTTCGGCTTCTTCCAGTGCCGAAATCGCGGACCAGGCCCCGCGAAACTTGAAACTGCCGGTATGTTGCAGACATTCCGGTTTGACCAAAATCCGACGTCCGGCGAGATTGTCGAGAAATGGAGAAGACAGGATCGGTGTCTTTCGGATGTGTCCGTTCAGCCGTTCTGCTGCGGCTTCGATCATCTCGATTGTGCTCATGCGGTGTTCTTCAATACCTTTTGTATGAGATCCAAAGACTGGGGTTCGTTCAGAAACGGAACATGCCCACGATCGGGAACTTCGGTTGAGATCAAGCCTGGATGGCGGTAGTGCATTTCGGCAACTGTGTCGGCACTCAGAACATCGGAATTCGCCCCCCGGATAACACCAGTCGGAATGTCCCGCAGGGCTTCAAAGAACATCCACAGATCAGGTGTCGCCCCGCTTGCAGCCTGTTCGATCAGTGCCTTTCGCAGTGCCGGATCGTAGCGTAGCGCCAACCCATCCTCGTGTTTTTCGTACTGAATTTCGGCCTGCATGCGCCAGGTTTCCAGGGAAACGCCGGGGAATTGAGGCTCCATTACCTGTTTCAGTGTCAGAGCGGCCTCATCATAGGTTTGCGCAGTCGGTTGCGTGCCGACATAGGCCATGATCTTGGCAATACCGGAAGTTTCAATGACAGGTCCAACATCGTTCAGGATCACCCCGGCCAGCCGCTCGGGATGGCTTGCGGCCAGGGCCATGGCGATCAGACCACCCCGCGAGGTTCCCAGAACGAAAGTCTTCTCGATCCCCAGTACATCCAGCAGTTCGATCGCGTCATGCGATTCACGAAAGATGTTGTAGTTCATGAAATCGGGATCATAGTCCGACCGGCCACGCCCTCTGTAATCCATCGCAATCATGCGCAGGTCAGCGGCATGAGGGGAAAAAAATGAAAAGTCGCGGCTGTTTCGGGTCAGTCCGGCCAGACACAAAAGCGGCGTGCCCGTGCCCGTTTCCTCAAAGTAGATGCGCTTGCCGTCCGTGGTTGTGAAGTTTGACATCAAAGCCCTGCGAGTTTTGGGATTGTGGTTAAATCGGACAGCACATGGGCTGGTGTCCAGGGCAGGCGGTCCATCGGTTCACCGATCCGGTTGACCCACGCAGTGACGAAACCGTACCCGCTGGCACCTGCCGCATCCCAACCGTTTGAGCTGACGAACAACACCTCGTCACGGGCGCAGTCAAACCGTTTCTGGACCAGATCATACACGCGGGCATGGGGTTTGAAGACACCTACACTCTCAACCGACAGAACATCGTCCAGCACATCGCCGATTCCCGCAGACTGCACAGCGCCGTCCAGCATGGGGGGCGAACCGTTGGACAGGATCGCCGTTTGCAACCCGCCTGCCTTGAGGGCTTTCAACATGTCGGGAACTTCGGGGTAGGCTTGCAACTCCCAATAAAGATCAAGCAGACGTTGGCGTAGTTTCTGGTCGCCTTGCAGTTCAGCGGCGTCCAGCGCCCAATCCAGCCCGTCCTGAGTGACATCCCAAAAATCGGCATGGGCATCCGCCACTGCGCGCAGCCAGGTATATTGCAATTGCTTCAGGCGCCAATGCCCCGCGACTGTTGGCCATTTGTCCTTGAGGGCTTCAAATCCTGGTTCGTCGGCAGCCTGGCGCGCAGCAGCCGCAACATCAAAAAGTGTTCCGTAAGCATCGAAGACACAGGTGGTGATCGGCATGTGATCCTCCTCTGATCGCGCGCAGGTTGGCACAACAACGAGGGGGGTGAAAGAGCCAAGGGTTTACAACATTGTGTCAGGCTCTAGGGTTGGCCGCTCAATCCTGTAAAACGGCCGGAGGCCACGATGACCGAAATCAAACAAGGCGACACGGTTCGCATCCACTACACCGGGACGCTGCTGGACGGCCAAACCTTTGACAGCTCAGAGGGGCGCGATCCTTTGGAGTTTGTGGTCGGGTCTGGCCAGATTATTCCCGGCTTAGACAGTGCTATGCCCGGCCTGTCCGTGGGGGACAAAAAGCGGGTCGAGATTGCCTGTGTGGATGCCTATGGCCCCATTAATCCGGCGATGCGTCAGGAAATTCCTCGCGAAGGCATTCCCGATGACATCCCGCTTGAGCCTGGAACGCAATTGCAAATGCAGTCACCGGATGGTCAAGCTGTACCAGTCACCGTGGTCGGTGCGAATGAAGCGACTGTAACTTTGGACGCCAATCACCCGCTGGCTGGTCAGGATTTGATTTTCGATATCGAGGTGATGTCAATAAACTGACGCATGGTTCGGGCCGGTATTCCGGTCCGGCAATTATCCGATCAGTGTTTCAAGTGCTATGCGCACCTGCGGTTGCGTGAAAAAGACAAACGCGACCAAAAGACATGTCAGCGATAGCAGCAGAACTCTGGCCCGTTGGCTGAGAAAACCGGTTTTCTTCCGGGTTTGCGTCGCACGTGCGTTATTCGCAATGATTTGATCTAGCTTGCTCATATCGAATTCCTGCCGCCTAAAGATGGTGAAATCTTGGCAGCGGCAGGGAAAGATATGGTCACATGGATTCGGGCTGAGGCATCCCAAGAACGTGGAAACCACCATCGACGCGGATGATTTCACCCGACGTGCATGCGCCCGCATCAGATGTGAGGTAAACCGCAGTTCCGCCCACGGCCTCCAACGTCGCATTAGAACGCATTGGAGCGTTCTGGTCGCAAAACTTGTAGGTCTTGCGTGCACCGCCGATGGCTGCACCGGCAAGGGTTCTCATCGGTCCCGGAGAAATAGCGTTCACACGGATCCCGTCAGGGCCAAGGTCGTTGGCCAGATAGCGCGTTGCCGATTCCAGAGCCGCCTTGGCAACCCCCATGACGTTGTAATTCGGTACAACGCGGTTTGATCCTTGATAGGTTAGGGTCAGCAGCGAGCCGCCATTGTCCTTCATCATCGGATAGGCGCGGCGCGCCACTTCGATGAAGGAATAGGCCGAGACGTCCATTGAATGTTTGAAATTTGCCCGTGTGGTATTCAGGAAACGGCCGGTCAGCTCGGACTTGTCCGAATATGCGATGGCATGGACAACAAAATCGATGGTGGGCCAGCGCTGGGCCAGCTCGCCGAATGCACGATCCAGCGAATCGTCATCGGTGACATCTGCGTCGACCATGAAGTCGCTGCCAAGGCTTTGGGCCAAAGGCTCGAGCCGTTTGCCGAATGCCTCGCCTTGGTAGGTGAATGCCAGTTCTGCGCCCGCCTCGTGCATGGCCTTGGCAATGCCCCACGCGATTGAGCGGTCATTGGCCACGCCCATAATCAGGCCGCGTTTACCTTTTAGAAGATCCGACATCACTTTCACCCGTTATACTTTGACAGAATCATGGACCCGTTGGTGCCGCCAAAGCCGAAGCTGTTGGTCATGACACTGTCCAGTCCTGCGTTTTCAACCACTTCGGTCGCAATTTCACCGGGCTGGATGCCCTCGGCAAGCGTGTCGACATTGATCGACGGCGTAATGAAATCATGATCCAACATCAGCAGGCAGAAGATCGCCTCGAGCGCGCCCGCTGCGCCTTGCGCGTGGCCAGTCATCGACTTTGTTGACGAAATAGGTGGCACGTTACCTTCGCCAAAGATGCGGCGCACGGCTTCAACCTCCCCCACGTCGCCGACAGGGGTCGAGGTGCCGTGGGCATTGATGTAGTCCACTTTGCGGCCTTCGGGCAGAGTGCCAAGCGCCAGACGCATTGCACGCTCACCGCCTTCACCGGACGGGGCCACCATGTCATGGCCGTCCGAAGTTGCCGCGTATCCGGTGACCTCGGCGTAGATCTTTGCGCCACGCGCCAGCGCGTGCTCTAGATCCTCCAGCACGACGATGCCGCCGCCGCCTGAAATCACAAACCCATCGCGGTTTTCATCAAACGCGCGCGAGGCTTTGTCCGGAGTGTCGTTGTATTTCGAGGACATCGCGCCCATCGCGTCAAACAGGCACGAGAGCGTCCAGTCCAGTTCTTCGCCGCCGCCAGCAAACATCACATCCTGCTTGCCCAACATGATCTGTTCCGCCGCATTGCCGATGCAGTGCAGAGACGTCGAGCAGGCCGAAGTGATCGAATAGTTGATGCCCTTGATCTTAAACGCTGTAGCCAGGTTTGCCGAAATCGTCGAGCACATGCATTTCGGCACTGCAAACGGCCCAATCCGCTTGGTTGCACCAGTTTTCAGAACGGTTTGATGTGCCGTCAGCATCGCACTGGTAGACGGGCCGCCCGAACCAGCGACCAGACCGGTGCGTGGGTTCACAACCTGTTCTTCGGTGAGGCCAGCGTCTGCAATCGCCTGGCTCATGGCGATGTGGGCATAAGCGGCGCCCGGGCCCATAAAGCGCAAAGTACGCTTGTCCACATGCTGGGTCACGTCGATCTTGAGCGTTCCGGCAATCTGGCTGCGAAAACCATGTTCGACCATCTGCTCGTTGGCCTCGATCCCGGATTTGCCTGCTTTGAGCGAGGCCAGAACCTCTTCGGCATTGTTCCCGATGGAGGAGACGACCCCCAGACCGGTGACGACGACGCGACGCATAAGCGTACTCCTGTATTTCGTTTTCAGTGACGTGTCCGATAGCTGGGGTTAGCTTTCCGACAGTGCAACCTTCATATCTTTTACCTGATAAATTACTTCGCCGTCGGCTTCGACCCGGCCATCCGCCACACCCATAGTCAGGCGGCGGGTTTGAACAGCTTTGGTGAAGTCGACGTAATATGTCAGCATCTTGCGATCCGGGCGGACCATTCCGGTAAGTTTGACTTCGCCCACGCCCAGCGCATAGCCGCGTCCCTGCCAGCCGCGCCAGCCCAGATTGAAGCCGGTCAACTGCCAAAGGCCGTCCAAACCCAAACAACCGGGCATGATCGGGTTGCCCGGGAAATGGCAGTCAAAGAACCAAAGGTCAGGCGTGATGTCGAACTCGGCCACAACATGACCTTTACCATGCGCACCGCCATCGCCTGAGATATCGGTGATCCGGTCCATCATCAGCATCGGCGGGGCAGGCAACTGCGCGTTGCCGGGGCCGAATAATTCGCCGCGGGCGCATTTGAGCAGATCATCTTTGTCAAAACTGCTAGGGAACTGGGCCATTCTGCCGCCTTTCCTGCCGGGGGTCTGTCTTTACATCTGGCCTCGTCTATCACCCGTTTGCAAGGTCCTGCAAGAGTGGTGGCCCACATCATGTTGTGTACGCACCTAACTTTGCGAATGAATTTCATTTGAAATTGCCAACTATGCGCCCCTATATATAAACCAGCAACTATGGGTATCGGATCGATGACACCTCAGAGCCATGAAATAGCGACGGGTTGGCTGGTAAACGCCGGCTTGCGACCTACGCGTCAGCGTGTGGCGCTGGCTGAGCTTCTTGTGGGCGACGGCCGCCATCGCCATGTCACCGCAGAAAGCCTGTTTGAGTCTGCCAAGGCAAACGGGGACGCTGTGTCTTTGGCTACGGTTTACAACACCCTTCGCGCCTTTTGTGACGCGGGTGTTCTGCAGGAAATCACAGTGGACGGTTCGAAAAGCTATTTCGACACCAATACCCACGATCACCCCCATTTTTATTGGGAAGACGAAGCCCGCCTGAGTGATGCTCCGTCGGATCAGCTTGTGATTCACCGCTTGCCTGAAGCGCCCGAGGGCGTTGAGATTGCGTCGGTCGACGTTGTTATCCGGCTGCGCAAGAAATAGGGCGTCAAACCTGTTTCAAGCCTTCCTTTAAAACGCGTTCGGCCTGATCGACTGTTGGGTCAGCCGGGCCTGTGCCGTGTCGTGCCATAACCACGGATTCGGCGGCGTCCGGGTCGGTGATCGGAACGCCGACCAATCGCCGGTTGTCATAACTTACAGGGCTGGGCGGGCTGGCGTAACTGATTCCGATTCCCTCGCCATGCGCGGCAAGACTGCGCTGAATTTCCAGCGACGCTGCCCGGTGCGCGACTGTAGGGCGCAGACCCATGCGGCGAAACAGACCCAGGATGTGCTGCGCCGAAAGCCCTTCGGTCGACAGGATCAGAGGGTGCTCTGCGATGTCGGCCAGGGCAACGCCATCCGTTGACGCAAGCGGATGATCTGGCGGCATCAACGCCTTTGGCCTGCTGTCAAACAACTTTGTTCGGGTAAACCCGGCGTCCATGGTCAAATCGTAGGTGATCGCAATGTCGATCTGGCCGTCGATCAAGCCGTTAAGAAGCCCTTCGAAAGACGCGGCGACATAGGAAATCGCGACATTTGGGAAAGCGACGCGCAAATGATGCAGGGCAGGGGCCAATAGGAACGGGGCGAGGTCTGTGAAGCAGCCCAATGTGAATTGCGTCATTCCCGGCGTGGGTGATTCTGAGGTTTCGATTCGCGCAGCGGCGTTCAGCAAAGCCTCGGCCTGTTCAATAAACCTCCGACCCTGCGGGGTCAGGGCCATGGCCGCACCCCGGCGGCGAATGAACAGTGGGTGCCCAAGATGTTCTTCAATCCGTGTCAGCGCGGTGGACAGGGCCGGTTGCGATACATTCAAATACTGCGCTGCTGCGGACAAGCTCCCATGGCGTCCAACCGCGCAGACATATTCGTATTGGCGAAGGGAAATATATAACATGAGGTTATTTATAGCTTCGCAAGATATGATTTGAACAGAATGCATATTCAAAGCAAAACGGGGCAAAGCCAAAGGAGACCCGGATGCCACACCCACTCGTATCTCAAGCGATGATCGACACTTATCAGCAAGATGGTGTTGTTCTTGTCAAGGGACTGTTCGCGGATCACGTGGATCAGCTGCGCGAGGGCGTGGCAGCAAATATGGCTGAGCCCGGCCCCTTTGCCTCGGAAAACAAAAAGTCGGGCGAAACCGGGCGGTTTTTCGACGACTATTGCAACTGGACCCGAATTCCTCAGTTCCGCGAAGTTATCGAAAACTCACCGGCTGCCGAGGTGGCCGCCGATCTGATGCAATCGCAAAGTGTTCAGATGTTCCACGATCACGTGCTGGTCAAAGAGCCGGGCACGTCGATGGCCACCCCCTGGCATCAGGACGGGCCGTATTACTTCGTCGAGGGACAGCAAACCATCAGCTTCTGGTCTCCGCTTGATCCAGTCCGCCAGGCAACGCTGCGCTGTGTCGCCGGATCGCATCGGTGGGAGAAAGAGGTTCTGCCGACCCGTTGGGTGTCAGAGGAAGGCTTCTTCCCGGATGAAGGTCAGTACATTCAAGTTCCGGACCCGGATGCCGAAGGGATGCGGGTTGTTGAGTTCGAAATGGAGCCGGGTGACGCCGTGGCGTTCAACTATCGCACTTTGCATGGCGCGCGAGGCAACCAGTCGGACAGCCGTCGCCGCGCGTTCTCGCTGCGCCTGGTTGGGGATGATGCACGCTATGTTGAACGCCCGGGCCGCACCTCGCCCCCGTTTCCCGGTCACGACATGACACCGGGTCAGCGCCTGCGCGAGGACTGGTTTCCTATGCTGTTGCAGCGCTGAGGCGACTCAGAACCACTGACCTGATTCGATCAGACCCAGATCTAGCAACTGGCGGGACTGCCATTTAAACGGCACTGAGTTCCGCCAGCGAAAGCTGGGGATGTCAAAAGTAGACCCTGCATTTGTCTTCAGGGCTTTTGCCGCCCGAAATGAGCATACGGCCGCAGTCATGTTGTGATGCCATGGGCAGGAATAGGTGTTGTATTCCGGTTCATTGAATGTGTGGTCACGCTGCAAGATCAGCCCTTTTTGCGATTTGAACAGGGCGATGCGGTCAATCCGGCGGCGTTCGTATAGAATGTGTTCTTCAAACCGCCAGCGTAAACCACCCGAAATATCCAACTGCCGATCTAAAGGCTTACCGCTTGGGTCGTGGCGGGTGTGGGCATAGTAGCCCGTGCTGTCGAAGAGGGCGTGATCGGGCGCGACTCCGTTGGGATTGGTACTTAGATCATCGGCATAAAGGTCAATGACATAGCTGAGCATGGCATTGCGCCTTTCTTCGCTGTGAAAGGACAGCATTTCACCGACGCTGCGCGTTTCGCAAAAAGGAAAAAACAGGTATTCAGCGTTGTAACAGTAATACATCCAAACGCCCGGCGCGGCCTGGATAATCCTGTTTATGGTGTCAAACACCACGGATCGGGGCGTGCATTTCAGTGTGATCCGATGCACGTGATCGGCCAGGTCCGCGTCGAGAGCGAGGTCCTGAGGCATGAACACAAGCACCGACTTGAACCCCAACTGCAGGTGATGCCGCACGGTGCTGTCCAGCTCGACCTCGTCTTCGGCAAAAATCAATGCGATGGGCCCTTTGGCCAATGCAGTCTGACCCGATTTCAGAAAATGGTCCGGGGATTCGTACTTCATCGCGTGTTTTCGGTTTTGCCTTGCTGGAAAGTCCCGCCAAATTCGGGTAATTGCGCCCGCATTGCAAGCGGCGTTCGAAGCATATAGATGACGCCGGTCCCGCGAATGCAAAGGCCCGATCCATGTCCGAACCGAAGAAGCTGTTTATCAAGACCTATGGCTGTCAGATGAATGTCTATGACAGCGAGCGCATGTCCGAGGCACTGGGCGGGCAGGGCTATGTCGAAACCAAGACACCTGATGATGCGGATATGATCCTGCTGAACACCTGTCATATTCGCGAAAAGGCCGCGGAAAAGGTGTATTCTGAACTGGGCCGGTTCAAGGGTCTGAAGGCCGAGAAACCGGATCTGAAAATCGGAGTTGCAGGCTGTGTCGCTCAGGCTGAAGGCGAAGAGATCATGCGCCGCCAGCCTCTGGTCGATTTGGTTGTTGGCCCGCAAAGCTATCATCGCTTACCCGAGATGGAAGCCAAGACCCGCGCTGGTGAAAAGGCGCTGGATACGGATTTTCCTGAAGAGGACAAGTTTGAGAAGCTAAAAAACCGCCCCAAGGCCAAGCGTGGCCCGACGGCGTTTCTGACTGTTCAGGAAGGCTGTGACAAATTCTGCGCCTTCTGCGTTGTGCCCTATACTCGTGGTGCCGAAGTCAGCCGCCCGGCCGACCGCATTATTCGCGAAGCGCATGATCTGGTCGAACGCGGGGTGCGCGAGATCACTTTGCTGGGGCAGAATGTGAATGCCTATCATGGCGCGGGCCCGAACGGGGACATGACTCTGGCAGGTCTGATTTGGGAGCTGAACAAGGTCGACGGTCTGGAGCGGATTCGCTTTACCACGTCGCACCCCAATGACATGGCCGATGACCTGATCGAGGCGCATGGCACTTGCGACAAGCTGATGCCTTATCTTCACCTGCCGGTGCAGTCGGGTTCGGACCGCATTCTCAAACGGATGAACCGCAGCCACACGGCGGAAAGTTATCTGCGCCTGATCGAAAAAATCCGCGCTGCGCGCCCGGATATTGTGATGTCTGGCGATTTCATTGTCGGGTTCCCCGAGGAAACCGAAGAGGATTTCCAGGCAACGATGGATTTGGTCGAAGAGGTCAAATACGGCTACGCGTATTCGTTCAAATACTCGACCCGCCCCGGAACGCCCGCAGCCGAGAGGGCACAGGTTGACCCTGCGGCGGCGGATGAACGGTTACAAAGACTTCAGGCTCTGATCACCCAGCATCAGCGGGAAATACAGGATAGCATGGTGGGCCGAACCGTGCGTGTTCTGTTCGAAAAGCCGGGACGCCTGACCGGTCAAATGGTCGGAAAGTCTGAGTATCTTCATTCGGTCCACGTCAAAGGCCCCGAGATCGAGACTGGAGATTTGAAAGAGGTTCGGATCACCGAGTCGGGCGCCAATTCGCTGGCCGGAGAGCTGCTGTAAATCGGCAAGTATCCACCGGTCAGCCACCATAGTTGGTGTTTGTTTCCAAAATTTACCCTTGATTTATTGCTTGGAACTATGTTCGGAGAAGAGCCAAGTTTTTCCGGGCGTGAAGTTATGCGTTAAAAAACGGTTTTTGGCCGGTGTTGCGACCGGAGTGATGGAGGCACGAGTGACGACCCTTAAGAACTTCAGGATTTCAATACTTGGCAGAACACTTCCCGCAGCGTCACTTGCTACTCTTCTGGCTAGTACAACAATTGCAGGTGATCTGAAGGGCACAGTGAACGAGCCTGAAGTGATCAGCCCGACTAGTTTCGGCAGCGATGTCAGCGCCTTTTATCTGGGATTGGCCGGCGGTTATGGCTCGGGGGGCGATGATCGCTTCGGCCTAAGAACACCCGCCGGGTTGTTCGATGTCGGCGAACAGGATCTGTCTGGTTCTTACGGTGAGATTCGTGGCGGCTGGCGTGGTATCTTGCCTGCCAGAGGTGGCCGTGACTACGTTTATGGTTTGGAAATCGGGTACCAGTTCGGATCCTTTGATGACAGCGTTGGCACCCAGATTGGCGGCGTCGATGTTCAAGGTGGCACCGAGGTGTCCGATGTACTGGCGATCCGGTTTAAAAATGGTCTGACCAACCGCAGCGGCCGAATCCTGTATTTCGTCAGTGTCGGCTATTTGTGGGGTGATATTGAAACGACCAACAGCATCACATCTGGCGGTTCGACGCAGAATTTCGCGGTTACTGATCGGCGGAACGGATACTCTGCCAGCATTGGGGCTGAACATAAACTTACCGACAATTGGTCGATTACCGGTGAATATGAATACGTCCAGTTCGACTCGAAGACCGTCCAGTTCAGTTCAGGTTTTTCTACAAAGTCGACGCCAAAATACGGCGGTCTCAGATTTGGGCTGAACTATACGTTCTGATGCCAACTGGGACGGCATTTTTCGGCTGTTTTGTCATCCCCGCACTAAATTTTGAATCTGTGGCTTGCGCCCACCGAGTTTTGTTGTCTACGCTCAGGGTGAACAGCCAAGACAGGAGAACGGATTGGCCATCGGTGCCCTGACCCCACCGCAAGATGAAATGCCCCAGCGTGAGGCGTTTGTAGAATTTCCCGACAACCGATTGTTGATTGACCTATGCGGCGAGTACGACCGCAATCTGACCGATATAGAAAGCAAGCTTTCGGTCCAGATTGTACGCCGTGGCAACCAGCTGGTTGTCATGGGCGACGAAGATGCTCAGAAACAAGCCGTAGAAGTGCTGCAATCGCTTTATACCCGCCTGGAAGGGGGGCGCGAGGTCGAAGCCGCAGATGTGGATCGCGAGTTGCGAATGGGTGCTTCGGAACAAGGTACGGGCACGCGCGACGGCGATCAGCTTGAGATGTTCAAGGGTGGCTCGGTCGAGATCAAGACCCGCAAGAAACTGGTCGAACCGCGTACAGATGCTCAGAAAGCCTATGTTCAGTCGTTGTTTCAGAACGAATTGGCCTTTGGCATTGGCCCTGCGGGAACAGGTAAAACCTATCTGGCGGTTGCCGTTGGTGTTTCGATGTTTATTGGCGGCCATGTGGATCGAATCATCCTGAGCCGCCCGGCGGTCGAGGCGGGTGAAAAGCTGGGCTATTTGCCTGGTGACATGAAGGACAAGGTCGATCCGTATATGCAGCCGCTTTATGACGCGCTGAACGATTTTCTGCCGGGTAAGCAACTGGCCAAGCTGATCGAGGAAAAACGAATCGAAATCGCCCCGCTGGCATTTATGCGCGGTCGAACTCTGGCTAATGCCTTCGTTGTTCTGGACGAAGCCCAGAACGCGACGACCATGCAGATGAAGATGTTCCTGACCCGTCTGGGTGAAGGCAGCCGAATGGTCATCACCGGCGACAGGTCTCAGGTGGACCTGCCGCGCGGGGTGCAATCCGGCCTGGCGGATGCTGAAAGGTTATTGAAAACGATACCAAATATCAGCTTCAACTATTTCACGTCAAAAGACGTCGTTCGTCACCCGCTTGTCGCCGCCATCATCGAGGCGTATGAGGCCGATGCGGGCCGCGATACCAGTTAAGTGCAAGGCCCTATGCAAGGGCTGATGTGCGGTAAGATGAACCTGGAACTCACTGTCGAAGACAATCGGTGGCAAGGTCTCGAGGCCTTGTCGCAAAAGGCGATTTCTGCTGTTTTGGCGTTTGTCGAACTGGATTCTGAGGTTTGTGAAGTCAGCGTTTTGGGCTGCGATGACGCACGGATTGCAGACCTGAATACAGAGTTTCGCGGCAAGCCAAGTGCCACCAATGTTCTGAGTTGGCCAGCCGAGGATCTGGCCCCGGAAGAACCAGGGCAGGTGCCGGTTTCGCCAGAGCCGGACTTTACAGGTGAAATCCCCTTAGGTGATATCGCGATTTCTTTCGACACCTGCGCACGTGAGGCAACTGACGCGGGTAAAGCCATGGACGATCACGTGATCCATTTGCTTGTTCACGGAACGTTGCATTTGCTCGGGTATGATCACATTCGTGATCCCGATGCCACCCTGATGGAAAGGATTGAGGTCGAGATACTTGGCAAATTAGGTATCGATGACCCATATAAGGTATGAAGGGGTCAGATGACCCGATCAATTGGAACAGGATAATGGGCGAGACAGACGGCAGTTCTAGGGCGGCGCACAGCGCGCAACCACAGGACAGCAGCAATACGACCGAAGAGAAAAGCGGATTTTTTTCTCGAATTTTTGATGCGTTTTCGGGCGATGAGGCTCAACCGCAGCCGGTGGCGAACGGACAGGATGCAACGGCGTCTCAGTCCCGTGGGATGATTAACCTGCGGCGGATGCGTGTTGAAGACGTCGCTATCCCGACTGCCGAAATCGTATCGGTGCCTTCTACGATCACCAAAGACGAGCTTGCGGATGTATTCCGTGAGAGTGGCCTGTCCAGAATACCGGTTTATGAAGGCACCCTGGATACGCCTTTGGGTTTTGTCCATCTCAAAGACTTTGCGTTGACCCATGGGTTCAACGGCGGGGGCAGTAGCTTCGATCTTGTCTCGATGCTGCGCACGCTGTTGTTTGTACCGCCGTCAATGCCAATCGGAATATTGCTGACTAAGATGCAGACAGAGCGGCGCCACATGGCGTTGGTGATTGATGAATATGGCGGTGTTGATGGCTTGCTGACCATCGAAGACCTGATCGAACAAGTCGTTGGTGAAATCGCTGATGAGCACGACGCTGATGAAGATCAGTTGTGGGTGCAGGAGAAACCCGGCTGTTATGTCGTGCAAGCCCGTGTCCCGCTTGAGGATTTCGAAGCCGAGATTGGCCGCTCGTTGACCAGCCATGAAGACGTGGATGAAGAGGAAATCGATACTTTGGGCGGCTTGGTGTTCATGCTGTCGGGTCGTGTGCCTGCACGAGGAGAAGTTGTGATCCACCCTGAAGGTCCTGAATTTGAAGTCCTCGACGCCGATCCGCGTCGCATAAAAAGGCTTCGCGTCATGCTGCCGGAAATCGCTGCATGACCCCCCTGCGGGGCTTGCCTTTCCCGCTGAGACTACTGGCCGCCGCCATACTGGGCGGGGTCGCAGGGTTTGGTTTTGCGCCTTATGGCTATTGGGCGCTGACGATCCTGTCTCTGGTCCTGATCGTGCCGCTGTTCCTGTCCAGCGAAACCCGCGCGCGGGCTGGTTGGATTGGATGGGTTTTTGCCACCGGTTACTTTGTGCACGCTCTCAGCTGGCTTGTCGAACCGTTTCAGGTGGACGCTGAACGCCACGCCTGGATGGCGCCGTTTGCGCTGGTGTTTATGGCAGGTGGCCTCGCGCTGTTTTGGGCCGTTTCCTTTTGGATGTCTCGCCGCCCGGGCGCGTCTTCTTTTCGCCAATGCCTGCTCTTGATCGTTACCCTTTCCTTGGCTGAGCTGGCCCGAGGCTATGTGCTAACCGGTTTCCCTTGGGCGGGGGTTTCGCAGATCTGGATCGATACACCAGTGGCGCAAATGTTGTCTTTGTTCGGGCCGTTTGGGTTAAACGCGATAACGTTCGCAGCGACATTCCCAATCGGTTCGGCATTGATGCACCCCAGACCTTTTCGAGGGCTGGTGCAATCAACGGTATTTACAGCCGGATTGGCCATTGTCGCGTTGAGCTATGCTGCGATGCGGCCAACGGTTCACGACGGTCCGCATGTTGTACGGGTTGTGCAACCAAATGCGCCTCAGCATCAAAAATGGGACCCGGCCTACGCCCCTTTGTTCTTCTCACGCCAGATTGACTATACAGCTGCCCAGCCGCGACCTGATCTGATCGTATGGCCCGAAACTGCAGTGCCCGCGTGGCTCGGCAGTGCACAACCGATTTTGACGGCCATAGCGGATGCAGCGCAGGGCACTCCGGTGATCCTGGGTATTCAGCGCGGAGACGGCCCGAGGATTTTCAATTCGATGGTCTATCTGGACGAAAGCGGGAACCAGGCTGGTCTGTATGACAAGCACCATCTTGCACCTTTCGGAGAGTACGTTCCCTTCGGCGATTTGATGGGGCGTTTTGGCATTCATGGATTAGCGTCCACAACGGGCCACGGGTTCAGCGCGGGACCGGGCCCGCAGTTGATGGATATGGGGCGCTTGGGGCAAGCCTTGCCGCTGATCTGCTACGAGGCCGTGTTCTCGCAGGATGTGAATGGTGCACCGGGGCGGGCGGATTTCCTTTTGCAGATCACCAATGACGCTTGGTTCGGAACCCGATCGGGCCCGTATCAGCACATGGTTCAAGCTCGGATGAGGGCGATCGAACAGGGCCTGCCGATGATCCGTGCAGCAAATACTGGCATATCGGCTATGATCGACCCTCTGGGCCGTGTCACGGCCTCTTTGCCTTTGGGCGAGGCTGGGTATGTCGATGCCATTCTGCCATTGCCGCAACAGTCGACGATTTATTCGCGAACAGGCGACAGTGCCATACTTGTGGCCCTTTTGTTTCTTGCCGCCATCATCCGATTTAGTGCCCGCCGGCGCGAGAATTATTAGCGATTGACCCCATCTTCGGGTGGGCGTATGCGTCTCTGACCTGTCACAACGGCTTCCTGGCGTGACAGAGAAACCCTAATGGAGCACATTTATGTCCCGACAGAACTATACATTTACTTCGGAGTCCGTTTCCGAAGGGCACCCAGACAAGGTCTGTGACCGCATTTCGGATGCCGTCCTTGACGCATTTCTGAATGAAGAACCCGAAGCACGCGTGGCTTGCGAAACCTTTGCCACAACCAACCGCGTCGTTATTGGCGGTGAAGTTGGTCTGTCGGATCAAGAAAAGCTGCATGACTACATGGGGCGTATCGAGAAGATTGCCCGCGATTGTATCAAAGACATCGGCTACGAGCAGGACAAGTTTCACCACGAAACGGTCGAGGTGACGAACCTGCTGCACGAACAATCCGCTCACATCGCGCAGGGCGTTGATGCGGCTGACAACAAAGACGAAGGGGCAGGCGACCAGGGCATCATGTTCGGCTACGCCACGACAGAAACCCCCGCGCTTATGCCCGCACCGATCCAGTACTCGCACGCTATCCTGCGTCGTCTGGCCGAAGTGCGCAAAAGCGGTGCCGAACCTGCGCTGGGTCCTGATGCCAAGTCGCAATTGTCCGTCATCTATCGTGATGGCAAACCGGTTGGCGTCAGCTCGGTCGTTTTGTCCACGCAGCACTTGGATGAAGCGCTGACATCAGATGACATCCGCGAAATCGTCGAACCCTATATTCGCGAAACTCTGCCCGAAGGCTGGTTGTCTGCTGACACCGAATGGCACGTAAACCCAACGGGCAAATTCGTGATTGGCGGCCCGGATGGTGACGCAGGTCTGACCGGTCGCAAGATCATCGTGGACACCTATGGTGGCGCGGCCCCACATGGCGGCGGCGCGTTCTCGGGCAAAGACCCGACCAAGGTGGACCGTTCCGCTGCGTATGCCGCGCGTTACCTTGCCAAGAACGTTGTCGCTGCTGGTATGGCAGAACGTTGCACGATCCAGCTGAGCTATGCGATTGGTGTCTCCAAACCGCTGTCCATCTATGCCGATACGCATGGGACAGGCCAGATTGCCGACGCCGAGATCGAAAAAGCCGTTGGGCAGGTCATGGATCTAACCCCGCGTGGTATTCGTGAGCACCTGCAGATGAACAAGCCGATCTATCAGCGCACCGCCGCTTATGGCCATTTCGGGCGCGAACCCGATGCAGACGGCGGCTTTAGCTGGGAACGCACCGATCTGGTTGATGCTCTGAAAGCAGCAGTCTGATCCAAACAGAAAGAAAGCGCGCCTGTTGGGCGCGCTTTTTCTTTACCGGTGCGGTGCGCACTTGCAACACTAAGGCCAGCGCAGTATGGCCACCGCCATGAGCACCGAGACCCCACAACGCCCGCGCAGAAATTTTTATGGCCGCTTCAAAGGTAAGACCCTGAAGCCCAGCCAAAAGACCTATCTGAACGAAGATCTTGCCGCGCTGTCGCCGGGTGCAGTGGATTGGGAAACGAACCCCGAACGCAAGCCCTTAGACCTGAATGGTCTGTTTGGCGGCAAACCGGTTTGGCTTGAGGTGGGCTTTGGCGGCGGTGAACATCTGGTGCATCAGGCGCAAAGCAACCCGGATATCGGCATCATCGGGGCAGAGCCCTACATCAATGGCGTTGCCATGTTGTTGGGAAAAATCCGGCAAGCGGGGGCCGAAAATCTTGCCGTGCATCCCGGCGATGCGCGTGATTTGTTCGATGTCTTGCCCGAAGCCAGTATCTCGCGCGCGTTTCTGCTCTATCCGGACCCATGGCCCAAGACCCGTCATCATCGCCGCCGTTTTGTGACGCCCGAACATCTGGAGCCGTTGGCGAAGGTGCTGAAACCCGGGTCGATCTTTCGCGTCGCTACCGACATTCCCGACTATGTGCGCCAGACGCTGGAAGAAGTTCCTCGCGCCGGTTTTGAATGGCTGGCGGAACGCCCTGCCGACTGGCGTGAGCCTTGGGACGACTGGATTTCCACCCGCTATGAGCAAAAGGCCCTGCGCGAAGGGCGGGTGCCGCATTATTTGACCTTCCGCAGGACGGAATCCTGATCACCGCCAGATTTCTGCAATCCTGAACGCTATGCTAGAATGTGCGTGACGCCCTTATTTTAGCACAGCCTTTTGTCCGGGATTGCCATGTCTGATATTCAGATCACGAACTGCCACACGCACCTTTTTCACGCGCGCCATGTGCCAGAGGATTACCCCTATCCGGCACTCAAGCCATTCAAAAAGATGCCTTGGCTGATCAAGGCGCTGGCCTTTGGTGCGCGCCTGATTGGTCAGCATTCCGCCGCCGAAAAACTGGACAGGCTTTACCGCTTTCAGCAGGAAACGGACGCGGGCAGCCAGCGCGATATTCTGGACAACATGCGGCGACACTATCCCAGTGATACCCGTTTTGTCGTGTTGCCAATGGAGATGTCAGCCTTTGGGTTCGGCGCGCCGGAGGTTCCGCTGAGCGCGCAACATAACGAACTGGCAAAGCTGTCTGGCGACCCGGATGTCGGCAGGTCCGTAATACCCTTTGCAACGATTGACCCGCGTGCCGATCCTCAGGCGACGGAACTCTGGCGGGCCATAGATGGTCTGAAGTTTCGGGGCCTGAAGCTCTATCCGCGTCTGGGGTTCGCGCCGGACGATCCAGTTCTTATGCAGCATGTTTACCCGCGGTTAGAAGAGTTGAACCTGCCGGTCATGTCCCATTGCTCACGCGGCGGCGTTCAGGGGCGCTATCTTTCGGACTATTGGGCCGACCGCTATACCGAGCCCGAGGCGTTTATTCCCGTAATGCGTGCTCATCCCAAGCTACGGATTTGCTTGGCGCATTTTGGCGGGCAGCGCGACTGGGATGCCTATGTCAATCCGGATCGCAAGAACCCGCTGGATGACGCCTTCAACCGGAACTGGCAGGTGGCAATCCGGCGCATGATCGGCAGTGGAAACTACCCCGGCCTCTGGACGGATATCTCTTACACATTGTTCCAGTTCGAGGATTACGTCCCGTTCCTGCGCATTTTCCTGACCGGCGAAGATGAAGAAAGTGAGCGTCTCAGGTCGCGTGTCCTGTTTGGATCAGATTACTACATGACCCGGCAAGAAGCGCTGTCAGAAAAGGCGGTCTGTTTTCGGCTGCGGAACATCTTGGGCGAGGAGATTTTCCGGCAGATCGCCGAAGAAAACCCGGCAAAATGGCTGGGTGAAGCCTGAGTGGCATCTTCGGGCTCATTGCCGCTGGACCAACCCGCTCCAATTCGCTAATCCGCCTTGAACTGATAGCGCAAAAGGAGCCCCCATGTCCGGACACGGCACGCCCATCCCGATGACCTCGCATCCCTGCGGCCCGCTGACTGGCACGGCCGAGGTGCCGGGTGACAAGTCGATCTCGCACCGGTCGTTGATCCTTGGCGCGATGGCTGTGGGTGAGACCAGGATCTCGGGCCTGCTGGAGGGCGAAGACGTTCTGGATACCGCCAAGGCAATGCGGGCCTTTGGGGCTGAGGTCACGGATCACGGTGGCGGGGAATGGACCGTGCATGGCGTGGGCGTCGGTGGGTTTGCCGAACCGGATCAGGTGATCGACTGCGGCAACTCAGGCACCGGTGTGCGATTGATCATGGGCGCTATGGCAACCTCTCCGATCACGGCGACCTTCACTGGCGATGCCAGCCTGAACAAACGTCCGATGGCGCGGGTGACTGATCCTCTGGCCCTGTTTGGCACGCAATCGGTTGGCCGGTCCGGTGGGCGTTTGCCGATGACCATCGTGGGTGCAGCGGACCCGACCCCGGTGCGGTATGAAGTGCCCGTACCCTCGGCTCAGGTCAAATCTGCTGTGTTGCTGGCGGGATTGAATGCCCCCGGCAAAACCGTTGTGATCGAAAAAGAAGCGACACGCGACCATTCCGAGCGGATGCTGGCCGGGTTCGGCGCTGAGATTACGGTTGAAGATACCGAAGAAGGCCGCGTTATTACCCTGACAGGACGCCCTGAATTGAAGCCGCAGGTCATCGCCGTGCCGCGTGATCCGTCCAGCGCGGCCTTCCCAGTGTGCGCTGCGCTGATCACACCCGGCTCGGATGTGCTCGTGCCCGGCATTGGCCTGAACCCGACCCGCGCTGGCCTGTTCACCACACTGCGTGAGATGGGTGCAGACCTGACTTACGAGAATGAGCGCGAAGAGGGTGGCGAACCTGTTGCCGATCTGCGTGCAAAATATTCGCCGAACATGAAGGGGATCACCGTGCCGCCGGAACGCGCGGCTTCGATGATCGATGAATATCCTGTGCTGTCCGTGGTTGCGGCCAACGCCACCGGCACCATGATGATGGGCGGTGTGAAAGAGCTGCGCGTCAAGGAAAGCGACCGTATCGACGCCATGGCGCGTGGCCTGCGCGCAAACGGTGTGACGGTAAACGAAGGTGACGATTGGTGGTCGGTTGAAGGGCTGGGTATCGGCAATGTCCCCGGGGCTGGCATCTGCGAGAGCTTTCTGGATCACCGCATTGCAATGTCTTTCATGGTGATGGGCATGGGCGCGCAGAAGCCAGTAAGCGTTGACGATGGCGGACCGATCGCAACGTCTTTCCCGATTTTTGAACCGTTGATGGCATCTTTGGGTGCAAAGGTTGAACGTACGTGAGCTTTACGGTCGCGATTGACGGACCTGCTGCTGCAGGCAAGGGCACGATCTCAAAAGCTGTTGCAGCGCATTTTGGGTTTGCCCATCTGGACACAGGGCTGCTCTACCGTGCGGTGGGTCGACGTGTTTTGACGGGCTCCGATCCGGTCGACGCGGCAAAGGCTTTGACCGCCGAAGAGTTGGAGCAAGGCGATCTTCGTACTCCCGATATCGCTCAGGCGGCGTCCAAAGTAGCGGTTGTTCCCGAGGTCCGCGCCGCGTTGGTGGATTTTCAACGCGCCTTTGCCCGCAGGGCCGGGGGGGCCGTTCTGGATGGGCGTGATATCGGGACGGTGATCTGTCCAAATGCCGAGATAAAGCTGTTTGTGACAGCCAGCGCCGAAGTGCGCGCTGAACGCCGGTATCTTGAGCTTAGCGCCAAAGGTGCCGATGTGACACGCGATCAGGTTCTGGCAGATGTCAAAGAGCGCGACTCGCGCGATGCAGAGCGTAGCACTGCACCGATGAAACCTGCGGAGGATGCGGTTCAGTTGGACACAACCGATCTGAGCATCGAGGCCGCATTGGCAAAAGCGCTTGAGGTCATCAACGCAAAATTGCCCGCGACACGCTAGCGCCGCAGGCAAAGGGTAGGGATTTAAAGCTCGCCCACGGCGACGCTTTTAATGTTTGCCCACTGTTCGTCAGCTGTTTTTGCTGTGCCGGCAACGTCCTTAAGAAAGGCCGCTCGGGTTTCAGCGTTCAGGAACAGGTACAGTTTGCCGTCGGCTACTAGATACTGATCGGGATCACCGTCGAACTTCTTGCCGACTGACACGCCGAACGAACAGAACCCGCCATGCTGCGGCAAATACGCAGCGGGGTTTGCCTCAAAGGCTTCGCGGTTCGCAGAGGTCGTGAAGTAGTAGGAGGCTCCGTCATATGTTGCCGAGTGTGTGGCAAAGCCTTCGACCGGATTGCCGTCGTTGACCAGAGCAACCAGATCAACGCCATGTGCGGCCAGCGGTGCCCCTGCGGCAGAAATGCCGTTTGATACGTTGATCTCGTCGGCCGCAAAGGCCGGAGTGGACAGGGCAATAGTCGTCGTCAAGGCAGTCAGAACAATGTATTTCATAGTGAGTTTCCTTTTGGTTTCGGTTTCGGGCCAGGCACTGTGCTGGCCGATGACACACAGTTAAGGCGAAGCGATTGAACGTTTAATCGCAGAAGAGACACTTATCTTTGCAGATCGTACAATCCGCTGAATGATATGGTGCCCCAGATCACTAAGCTTTGTTTGGCCAGTTCGTATCGCGGTTCGTATGGTCAAAGGGTGTCTGCAGGAGTGACCTCATGTTTCGCTTAGCCCTCATTCTGATTTTCATCTCTGGAAGCCTTGCCGCTCAGGAAGTTGAGCCGAAGGTCCCGGAGGCTGAGCCGCCGATGACATATGAGCGGCTAGGTAACATCCTCTTTGCGTTGGATCCCAAGGCCGAGCCGTTTGGTCCCGGTTTCCAGATGACCGTGGCTGACGAGCAGGTTTTGGTGGTCACCGACGTTAATGCGGACCGAATGCGCGCCATGATCGCCATCGGCAATGCTGCAGACCTTTCGGAAGAGGATTTGATCCGCGTGATGCAGGCCAATTTCGACAGTACGCTGGATGCGCGTTACGCAATTGCCAATGGTATCCTGTGGGCTGCGTTCATTCACCCGCTGTCGTTGCTGGAAAAAGATCAGTTGATTTCGGGGCTGGCCCAGACTGTGAATATCGCAAAGACGTATGGCACGTTGTACACCGGTGGGGCTGCAGAGTTTGGTGGGGGTGACAGCACCGATCTTCAGCGTGCTTTGATTGAAGAACTTTTGAAAAAGGGCGAAGAAATCTGACCAGCCCATATGTGTGCGTAAATTGCGGTTAAAGCCCTAGATGGACGCAGGAAAGCTGTTATAGTTTCCCCCAAGCGAAAAGGGAGAGCTGCCACATAACCCGAAAAAAGGGAGGCAGCCGTAAAATCCCCAAAGCCAACAGGGACAAAACCATATGAATAATCGTTTGAACCAAATCACCATCGTGGGCGGCGGCACGGCGGGGTGGATGACCGCGTTGATCCTGGACATGGTGTTTTCCAGGACGTCCTCGCAAAAGGATCGCCCGCGTATCTGTCTGATTGAAAGTCCCAATATCTCGACCGTAGGTGTGGGTGAGGCCACGGTGCCGCGCATGCCGGTCACGCTGCGCCAGGCAGGCATTTCCGAGCGAGATTTTTTCCGCGAGACCAACGCGTCGTTCAAGCTGGGTGTAAAGTTTTGCAACTGGAACAAGGACAGCAAGGGAAAACGCATCGATTATGTGAACCCTTTTGCCCATGGGCAGATGTTGGAAGGCTTGGATGCAGCTGAGTACTTCCTGCGCTTTGGTAACGGGGATCGGGATTTTACGCAGTCTATCTCGCCTCACGACGATCTGGGCCGTCTTTGCAAAGGCGCGCGGCAACTGGGGCAACCCGAATTCGAACAGCGCTTTGGCTATGCTTACCACCTGGATGCAGTGAAGTTTGCTGGAATGCTGACCAAGGTCTGCACACAAAATGGTGTGGAGCATATTCGGGATGAGGTGCGATCGGTTGAGCTGGATGAACAGGGTAACGTCAGCCATTTGATGCTGGAACGCAGAGGCCGCTATGACATCGAGATGGTTGTTGATTGCACCGGCTTCCGCGGGTTGATTATAAACAAGGCGCTGGGCGAGCCGTTTCTGGATTATTCTGACTACCTGCCCAACGATCGCGCCATGGCGCTGCAAATCGAGCATCCCAATCCGAAAAAGATCGAGAGCCTGACACGATCCACTGCACTTGGCGCAGGCTGGACGTGGCGGGTGCCGCTCTATAACCGCGTGGGCACGGGATATGTGTACTCATCGGCGCATCGCACGGATGATCAGGCGGCAGATGAGTATCTTGAATGGCTGGGGGACAGCGGCAAGGGTTTGACACCGCGCGTTATTCCGATGCGCGTCGGGCGCGTGCGCAATGCCTGGGTCAAAAACTGTGTCGCCATTGGTCTGTCCGGCGGATTCATCGAACCGCTGGAAAGTACCGCGATCCACATGATTGATCATGCGGTGCGCTGGTTCGCCGAGCATTTGCCGACACGCGCCATCGAGCCATCGCTGCGAGCTAGATACAACCGGCAGATGGACAAGATGTACAACGAGGTGTTGGAGTTTATCTGCCTGCACTATCGCTTGGGCAATCGCACGGACGATCCCTATTGGATCGATGCGCGGACACAGATGAAGGTGCCGGACCGGTTGGCCGAGAACCTGGAGCTGTGGCAGCACCGCCTGCCAATGGATCACGATGTCGAGTTCGCAACGCTGTTTGATCATCGCGTGTATCAGACAGTTCTGTTGGGTAAACAGGTCTATGACACAGGCTATGGGCCGGGTATCCGGGATCAGGTGAGACCATTGAAGAAGGTGATCTGGTATCAGGGTATGCAGCGCGCGAAAGAGGATCTTGCGCAGATCATCAGAACAATGCCCGATCACAAAACGCTGCTGCGCGATATCCGTGGCGAGCTAGAGCGTCCGGCCTTTGGCAAGGCGAAGGTTGCGCAGCCAACTGTCGCGATGCCGGGCACTGCTCCGGCTCCGGTCAGGATCCAGAACATGCCCAATTTTGCCGAAATCCAAAGCGGTGCCAAGGACTTGCAACTGTTCTAAAGAACGGCTGCCGATTGTGCAGATGTCTTGATGGGGGTGCGCCTTACGCCGGTACTGGAACCGGCGTTCGATCTCCCATCAGGTACCGGATCACGTCCACATAGTCGAAGACCAATGAAATCGCGATGGTCAATAAGACCGCGCGGATGATCCATCCGGGGATAACGGGCATGTCTTCACGTGCCTGCTGCCTCCACAGATACCAGGCAACTGGCGTCCAGAACACGACATGGCCCAGCCCCATTAACCGGACATAACCAAGCTGGTTGAAGATCAGCAAAACCCCGACCGCAGCGAGCACACTGCCAACGACGGTGATGATCGCTGTCAGGCGCGTTTGTTTCCAGATCAAGAGAGAGATCGGGAGGAGGAAGGCCCCAAAGCTCAGGACGTTTAACCAAATCTGAATCCACTGAGGCTGTTGGGCGACGATGAGGTTGAACTCTTCCATGATCTGACATCTCCGGTGCGTCTCTGAGCAGCCCCACTGGTGCCTTGTTGCAAGCGGTGATTCAACAAACCCGCAGCGTTATCAACGGAATGTGAGTGAGCCGGCAATAGGTGGGTTCCTTGTGGCTCTAGTCATCTTGCACTTGGCTCCTTGAGATGTAATATCATCACAAAAATTGGACCGCAAAGAGCATGAACTTGAGCAGAACCCAGCAACGGGCTTTCCCAAAGGGCGAATCCAATCGCAACCTGCGCAGCACGCTCAAGCGCCGCAGGCGGAACATCCCACCGATGCAGGCTTATGACGCGCTACCTCAGGAGTTGCGGCAATGGTTGGCGCAAGCCTGCTTGCCTTGGAGCCCAAGCTCGGCTTTGAAGATATGGAACAACGCCGGGGGTGGTCACGACCCGTTGGTCGCAATTGGTCGTCTGGAGACGGTAGAACGGGCCATGTTGCAACGAGACGCTCAAGTGTGGGGCGCGAACAGATAGGCGAATTGCAGCAGCAATGACCTGCCGAACCTTGAAAACATGGGCTTTGCCCTTGCAACTATCAGGGAATCCGCCTATACGCGCGCTGTCGATACAAGGGCGGTCAACGTCCGGATGACGTTTCTGAGCAGGGCCGGGTTATCTCGGCCCTTTGTGTTTGTTTGCTCAGGGGCGCACCGGGTCACGCCAGACGGCATCATGAAACAAGACCGGCGGAGACAACCGCTCGGCCAGCAAAAACGTACTGTAAAGGAAAACAACGCCACATGGCTAACGCATCCATGGAGGAATTCGAAGCCCTCCTTAACGAAAGCTTCGAAATGGACACGCCCGAAGAGGGTTCTGTTGTCAAAGGCAAGGTTCTGGCGATCGAAGCCGGCCAAGCCATCATCGACGTAGGCTACAAAATGGAAGGCCGCGTTGATCTGAAAGAATTCGCAAATCCCGGCGAAGCCCCTGAAATCGCTGTTGGTGACGAGGTAGAAGTTTACCTGCGCGCCGCAGAAAACGCCCGCGGCGAAGCCGTTATCTCGCGCGAGATGGCCCGCCGTGAAGAGGCATGGGACCGCCTGGAAAAAGCATATGCCGACGACCAGCGTGTCGAGGGTGCAATCTTTGGCCGCGTCAAAGGTGGCTTCACCGTCGATCTGGGTGGCGCAGTTGCGTTCCTGCCCGGCTCGCAGGTTGACGTCCGCCCCGTGCGCGACGCTGGCCCGCTGATGGGTCTGAAGCAGCCGTTCCAGATCCTGAAAATGGACCGCCGCCGTGGCAACATCGTTGTGTCTCGCCGCGCAATCCTGGAAGAATCGCGTGCCGAACAGCGTGCCGAAGTTATCGGCAACCTGTCCGAAGGTCAGACCGTCGAGGGTGTTGTCAAGAACATCACCGAATACGGTGCATTCGTTGACCTGGGCGGCGTCGACGGCCTGCTGCACGTCACCGACATGGCATGGCGTCGTGTGAACCACCCGTCCGAGATCCTGACGATCGGCGAAACCATCAAGGTTCAGGTCATCAAGATCAACAAAGAAACCCACCGCATCAGCCTGGGCATGAAGCAGCTGCAAGAAGATCCGTGGGATCTGGTTGCTGCGAAATACCCGCTGGGCTCGGTCCATCAGGGTCGCGTCACCAACATCACTGATTACGGCGCGTTCGTCGAGCTGGAAGCCGGTGTCGAAGGTCTGGTGCACGTGTCCGAGATGTCCTGGACCAAGAAAAACGTCCACCCCGGCAAGATCGTTTCGACCAGCCAAGAAGTCGACGTCATGGTTCTGGAAATCGACGGCGCCAAGCGTCGCGTGTCTCTGGGCCTGAAACAGACTCAGCGCAACCCATGGGAAGTGTTTGCAGAAACACACCCTGAGGGCACCGAGGTCGAAGGCGAAGTCAAGAACATCACCGAATTCGGTCTGTTCATTGGCCTCGAAGGCGACATCGACGGCATGGTCCACCTGTCCGACCTGTCCTGGGACGAGCGTGGCGAGGATGCGATCCAGAACTACCGCAAAGGCGACATGGTTTCGGCCGTTGTCTCGGAAGTTGACGTGGAAAAAGAGCGTATCTCGCTGTCGATCAAAGCCCTGGGCGGTGACAAGTTCGCCGAAGCCGTGGGTGGCGTGAAGCGTGGCTCGGTCATCACCGTTGAAGTGACCGCTATCGAAGATGGCGGCATCGAGGTCGAATACGAAGGCATGAAGTCGTTCATCCGTCGTTCGGACCTGTCACGTGACCGTTCCGAACAGCGCCCCGAGCGTTTCTCGGTCGGTGACAAGGTCGACGTCCGCGTCACCAACGTCGACAGCAAGACCCGCCGTCTGGGCCTGTCGATCAAGGCACGCGAGATCGCCGAAGAGAAAGAGGCCGTGGAACAGTACGGTTCTTCCGACTCGGGCGCGTCGCTGGGCGATATCCTGGGTGCAGCGCTGAAGTCGGGCGACTAAGCCCCGGGCGCATCCCAAGAAAGAATTTCGGCCTCGCGCATCAGCGCGGGGCCGTTTTTGTTGCGAATCAATATGTTCCAAATGGATTGCTTATTCGCGGTATTGTTCGCGCTTTAAGTGTGCAAAATCCGCTGTCCGGCAAAAATTCGCGTGAGAATATGGCAAAATAAAGCCTCAGCGCGCAGAGTATGCGTTCCCCCAAACCGGATTTTTTCCTATACTGTCAAATCAGTAGACCTGACACACCGGCTGCCTGGGAGGGTATCACGCATGATCCGTTCAGAATTGATTCAGAAAATCGCTGACGAAAACCCGCATCTCTATCAGCGTGATGTTGAGCGGATCGTGAATACCGTGTTCGAAGAAGTCACCGATGCCATGTCACGAGGCGACCGTGTCGAATTGCGTGGTTTCGGCGCGTTTTCGGTCAAAAAGCGCGATGCACGTGTGGGCCGGAACCCTCGCACGGGTGAGACGGTTCAGGTCGAGGAAAAATGTGTACCGTTTTTCAAAACTGGCAAGTTGCTAAGGGACCGATTGAACGGTAAAGCCTGACCCTATGATGCGCTACATTCGATACGCTTTTCTTGGGACTCTTGGGATCATCCTGATCTCGGTGTCCTTGGCTAATGTTGAGTCGGTTGAACTTAAACTGATGCCGGATCCATTGGCTGAGTTGCTGGGGTTCAACCTGACCGCTTCGCTTCCTTTGTTCCTTGTGGTTCTGGGCGGTGTTGTGGCCGGTCTGATCATTGGAT
Organism: Ruegeria sp. HKCCA5929; assembly: GCF_013034525.1. Taxonomy (NCBI): domain Bacteria; kingdom Pseudomonadati; phylum Pseudomonadota; class Alphaproteobacteria; order Rhodobacterales; family Roseobacteraceae; genus Ruegeria; species Ruegeria sp. HKCCA5929. The sequence goes on along the minus strand of NZ_WQGE01000002.1, from coordinate 221,749 downwards.
TCATTTGGGAATGGATGCGTGAACACAAGCATCGCCGTGACGCAACGGCGAAGAAAAGCGAAGTGCGCAAGCTTGAGCGAGAGGTCAAGAAGCTCAAGAACAAGCAAAACGAGGGCAAAGATGATGTTCTGGCCCTTCTGGATGAGGCAAGCTGAGCCCACTCCATGTCAGATGTTAGGTTCAAAATCTGCGGCCTGACCGCACCTGACCACGTGCGCGCGGCTGTTGACGCCGGAGCAGGGTATGTGGGTTTTGTTTTCTTTCCGAAGTCGCCGCGCCATCTGGAGACCGCGCAAGCTGCGGCATTGACGCAATTGGTACCGCCGGGCGTGGCGAAGGTGGCATTGGTCGTAAATGCGACTGACGAAGAACTGGACAGTATCGTGTCCGCAGTTCCGCTGGACATGCTTCAATTGCACGGCAAGGAATCACCCCATAGGGTGACTGAGGTTCGTGACCGTTTCGGATTGCCGGTGATGAAGGCAATCGGTGTAGCCGAAGCTGAGGATCTAACTGCAATAGATCTGTACTCCGAGGTGGCAGACCAATTGCTTATTGATGCAAAGCCGCCGAGGGATTCGGAATTGCCCGGTGGAAATGGGTTAGCATTCGATTGGCGTTTGCTGGCGGGTCGGAAATACTGGCGACGCCCATGGATGCTGGCTGGCGGCCTGACTCCACAAAACGTTGCTGAAGCCGCCAGGATGACCGGCGCGCGGCAGGTTGATGTCTCTTCCGGTGTCGAATGCGCGCCGGGCCAAAAGGATGCCACGCTGATCCACGAGTTTGCCGCTGCTCTGGTGTGATCTGATTTCGAATTCGCTGCGTATCCCCCGATACGGAGGGATGGAAAATGTTAGCAGCAATCGGCGGAATCTCATTAAAACACTGGTACAACGCGCCCGAGTTTTTCTGGCGCGCGCGGCAGGCATATCATCAAGCAAAAGGTGATCCCTTGTGCCTTCATGCGGCAGTTTTTCGGCAGGACGGTCTCTATTTCTCACTTAGCGTTTGGCACGATATCGAGGCGATGTTGACCTTCGCGCAATCCGGCCCACATCGTCGCGTCATGATGGCGGCTGATCGATTGGCGGATTTGAACCGGTTTTACCATTTTAGCTGCATTGGTGTCCCAACCTCGGATCAGGCAATTCAAGTCTGGCGCCAAAACACGCAGGTTGCGGAATGATGCGTTTTGCCCATGGCAAATCCCGCCGCCACCTCCTATGAACAACGGGTACGACGAGTGGAGACACCCATGGCCAACGATCTTTTCAACTCTTTCATGTCCGGCCCCGATGAACAGGGGCGTTTTGGCATTTTCGGTGGACGGTTTGTCAGTGAGACGCTGATGCCCCTGATCCTGTCGCTGGAAGAGGAATACAACAAGGCCAAGGATGACCCCACCTTCTGGGCCGAGATGGATGATCTGTGGGCCAACTATGTGGGCCGCCCCTCACCGCTGTATTACGCTGAACGCCTGACCGAGCATTTGGGTGGCGCAAAGATTTACCTGAAACGCGATGAGTTGAACCATACCGGCGCGCACAAGATCAACAACGTGCTGGGCCAGATCATTCTGGCGCGTCGTATGGGCAAAACCCGGATCATCGCTGAAACCGGGGCGGGGCAGCATGGCGTGGCCACCGCCACCGTCTGCGCCAAGTTCGGCCTGAAATGCATCGTCTACATGGGTGCGCATGACGTTCAGCGTCAGGCCCCGAACGTATTCCGCATGCGCCTGTTGGGTGCCGAAGTGATCCCGGTCACGTCTGGCCGTGGGACGCTGAAAGACGCGATGAACGACGCGCTGCGCGATTGGGTGACCAATGTGCGCGACACGTTCTACTGCATCGGCACCGTGGCCGGTCCGCATCCCTATCCGGCGATGGTGCGTGACTTCCAGTCAATCATCGGCAAGGAAGCGAAAGAGCAGATGATGAAGGCCGAAGGCCGTCTGCCCGATACGATCATCGCTGCCATCGGTGGTGGGTCGAATGCAATGGGCCTGTTCTACCCCTTCCTCGACGACAAAGACGTCAACATCATCGGCGTCGAGGCCGGTGGCAAAGGCGTGAATGAGAAGATGGAGCATTGCGCTTCGCTGACCGGAGGCCGTCCGGGCGTGCTGCACGGCAACCGTACGTATCTGTTACAGGATGACGACGGTCAGATTCTTGAGGGCTATTCGATCTCGGCTGGTCTGGATTACCCGGGCATTGGGCCCGAGCATTCCTGGCTGAACGACATTGGCCGCGCCAACTATGTCTCGATCACCGACAAAGAGGCGCTTGAGGCGTTCCAGCTGTGCTGCGCGACCGAGGGCATCATCCCAGCGCTGGAACCCAGCCACGCGTTGGCTCATGTGATGAAAATCGCGCCGGATCTACCCAAGGATCACCTGATCTGCATGAACATGTGCGGTCGGGGTGACAAGGACGTTCAGACCGTGGCGAAGTATCTGAATTTCGACATGTCTGACACCGAAGGTCGCACAGTCGGTTAAATCAAAACCGGGGCCCTTTGCCCCGGTTTCTTCTATCCAACCTTACGCTTTGTTGAACTCGCCTATAAGTAGAGTCACCAAACCTAAGGAATCGAGTGCGGACTAGGTGTCTGGTCGAGTAGGAAAGACGGTGTTTCTTGATTGAGGATAGCCTGATTTGATCGCATGAACTGTTGCAATTTTGCTAACTTTTCTCAGCTTTAACTCCCAAAACACCGCTGGTTTTCCATCTGCCGTTGCGGGCCGTTTTCTTGCATAACACCTTCAAAAACCTCTGGTTCATTGGTGCGACCTAAACAGCTTACAAAAAACGCTTAACAATTGCGTAGTTGTCGGCGCTTTGTCGTGCAATCCCACATTCTATACAACTTCTCAGAATTGATTTAACGTTTTGTAAACTGGTTTTGGGAGCCGGTTTATCGGGGATGTCTCTACTTGTTGGCGCAAGAGATGACACGCTTGGGTTGCTGTTTTGACTCAAGCCCCTTTTTGTTTGGCACCCGCGCAGTGCTGTAGGAGGTAAAATGGTAAGGTCAGCTATGTTGAGGTTGTCAAGCCTCTTGCTGCTTGTTGCAGCGCTATTGCTTGGGGGCACGAAACAGGGTGCAGCGCTTGGCACCAATTTCATAGTGCAGAACAACCCGACGCCCAGCGGCGGCAATGTGGCGCTTTCCAACAATCCGGCATTGGGCTCGGCCTTCGTATCTGCGGGGGGATCTGTCCCGGCGGGCACCTTTTACAGCTTGGGATCTGTTTCCACGGTTTTGCCAGCAATCACCCCTGCCGCGTTGACTGGGCTTGGTTGGATCAATCCGACTATTATCAGTCAGGACGGGGCAGATTCGACTTATGCTGCTGATGGATACATGGGGTTTGTCTTTACAGCACAGGAAACCGCAGGTGGGCCGCTCTATCGATATGAATTCGCGCTGTCCGGTGTAACGAACACGGTTCCAATCAACACACGAACACTGGTGGATACAACCCAACCAACGGCCACAATCGGAGCATTGACGGCTACAGGAAATGGTACGTTTCAGGCGTCGATCACACTCAGCGAACCCAGCACCGATTTCACTGTGGGGGACCTGTCGGTGACAAACGCAACGGCCACCCTGACAGGGTCAGGGACCAACTATGTTGCAACGCTGACACCGCAAAACAACGGCACCATCGAACTGTTCGTTCCAGCGGGTGTATTCACCGACGCGGCAGGGAATTTGAACCTGGCCTCCAACACTGTGACGACGGTACAGGCGGTTACAAATACGCAGCGGCTGATACAGGCCTTTCAGAACGCACGGGCCACCAGCCTTACAACAAACCAGCCCGGACTGACCCGGTTTTTGCAGCGTTCGGGCTCTGGCGTGTTGGACACCTCGATAACGCAAGGTTCGGGTTATCTGAACTTTGCCTCAGATCCATCCAACCCAGTCTGGTTCAATCTGACCGGCAACTGGAGTTCACAGGACAATTTCGACAGCTCTTATGCGTTGGCTGTTCTGGGCGCGCATCGTCAGGTCAATTCGAACCTTCTGATCGGCGCTATGCTGCAACTCGACTATGCCGAAACAGAAAACGGTCCGGCCAGCGTTGACGGCACGGGGTGGCTGATTGGCCCTTACGTGGTCGCCAAGTTGCCCAGCCAGCCGGTGTTTTTTGAAGGGCGCGCTCTGTATGGACAGGCTGACAACGACATCTCTCCACTTGGGACCTATACTGATAGTTTCGACAGCGATCGCTGGTTGGTGCAATCGCGCGTCACTGGCGAAATCAAGCGAGGAGCCCTGACTTTGATGCCATTGCTGGATGTCAGCTATGCCAGCGATGATCAGAAGGCGTACACTGACAGTTTGGGGAACCTCATTCCACAGCAGGACTTCAGCCTCACTACGGCGCGGTTGGGTATGGATTTCAGTCACCCTATCCAGGTGTCGCGTGGTGCCATGGAGCTAACCGGTGGATTGTCAGGGATCTGGAGTACAACCTCGGGCACCGGCACTGTCCCCGGCGTGACACCGATTGGCGATACGGCCCGTGCCCGTGCGGATTTGGGCTTTGACTACCGACTAGAGAACAATAGTGTGCTTGCGGCTAACGTGTTTTATGACGGCATTGGTGAAAGCGGGTTCGAGAACTACAGCGTTAACCTGCTCTGGCAAATGTCCTTCTGACCCGACTTGAGCGGATCAGGCATAACCGTTTTGAGGCTTTCATTTTTCCGCTTTGTGCTGTCGCAATATCTCAAGGGGCACGATCTCTAGCGCGCGTTGATGCGTGGCCTCAAGATGGACCTGAGGCGCACATCCTTCGTCATGGGCTTGTAGAAAGCGGCTGGCGCAAAGGCACCAGCTGTCACCGGGCTTGAGACCGGGAAAGTCGAATTCGGGCCGTGCAGTGCTCAGATCATTTCCGACATATTTCGAGAAGGCCAGAAACTCGGCTGTCATCACCGCACAAACGGTGTGGCTGCCCTGATCTTCGGGGCAGGTGTTACAAGCGCCGTCCCGGAAAAAGCCGGTTAGGGGATCTCTTGAGCAGGGGGCGAGGACACCACCCAGCACATTGATACTGTCTTGCTTTTGCATAAGGCTACCTTACAGGCTTTCTGCGATCTTGCGGAACATTTCGATGTTCTGATCATTCACGCCGGGTTCACGGAACAGGCGATCTGCACCGGTCGAGACGATAAGAACACCGCGGGGCTGATTGAAATAGATATACTGACCGTAAACGCCACGCGCCAGAAACTCTCCTTCATGCGCACCTCGGGGTATCCACCACTGATAGCCATACCCGATCTTGCCTTGTGCCGTCGGGGCGCTGGGTTGCGTGGCCTCAAATATCCATGCGGCGGGGACCAGTTGCTGCCCATTCACTTCGCCGTCTTGCAGGATCATCTGACCGAACCGAGCAAAATCGCGCGTGGTGAAGTTTAGGCCGCCCAAAACAAAAGCAACACCGGTACCGTCGGTAACGTAGTATCCGTCGCGTTCCAGGCCCAAGGGTTGAATGATTTTTTCAGTCAGCAGATCTGCAACGCTCTGCCCGGTCGCGCCGCGTATCACCATGCCCAGGACGTGTGTGTCGATCGAGACGTATTGCCAGGTTTCGCCCGGCGTCGCGAAGCTGACTTGCAAGGATGCCGCGAAATCGTCCAGCTCACCACCTAAGGCGATCACGCGCCCCATCCTGTTGATGTCGGAATTCGGGTCCAGATAATCCTCGTCAAAGGTGACCCCGCTGGCCATGTTCAACACATTGCGGATTGTCGCGCCTTCATACGCGCTGCCCTTGAGTTTTGGCGCGTATTTTACCACCGGGTCATCCAGCGACTCGATTGCGCCCTCATCCAACAAAATCCCGAACAGAGCTGACAAATAGCTTTTTGCCACCGACCACGAGATTCTACGGTCATCCGGTCCGGTGCCCAGATAGTATTCCTCGAACCGGATATCGCCGTCCTGCATCACCAGCAACGAGGTGACAGAGCGTTCATCGATCCAGGCGTCGGTGCCGTCCGGCAAATCAAACCCGTCGCCATAAGGCAGCTCCCATGTCGGGGCGTCGCCACGGGGCAGATCAACAGTCAAAAAAGCCGCGTCCATATGCGAAAAATTGTGAACGATCTTTTCTTCGGAAAACAGCGAGTTCACAGCCATCAGGCGCTGTAGCTCTTCACGTTTCCACAACCCTACGGCAACGGCTGCCAAAGTCAGCGCTACACCGATGCGCAGCACCCATTTCAAGAAGGTTCTCATCCCTTAGCCTCCCTTGGTCCACGGTATTGGATCGCGGCCGCATTCATTCTGCAATGGCTACGTAACGGAAGGTTTTGGACCTGCTATTTGAATTTGTCCAACAGCTTCTGCATGGCAGAGCGGTCATCAACCACTGGTTCTGGTGGTGTATCAGGCTTTGCCTGGGTCTTCGGGGCAGGGGTCTTCGAAGATCGCGGTGGAGCAGTGCGCAGCGCGACCGCATTCATGAATTTGCCACCATCTCCGTTTGCCAAATATGCCGCGCCGTCTGAAACCCCGCGCAGAACATCATCCAGCCAGTCGGCATCTGCCTTGGCAAAATCGCCCAGAACATAGGCCGAGACCATCTCTTTCCGCCCCGGATGCCCGATCCCCAACCGCACGCGGTCATAAGCCGGGCTGATGTGATCATGGATCGAGCGCAGGCCATTATGCCCGGCATGTCCTCCACCCGCTTTCACGCGGACTTTGCCGGGGGCGAGGTCCAGCTCGTCGTGAAAGATGGTCACATCGGTTGAATCCAGTTTGTAGAACCGCATCGCTTCTCCCACCGACTGACCCGACCGGTTCATGAAGGTCTGCGGTTTGATCAGCAGAACTTTTTCATCACCCAAACGCCCCTCGGCGATTTCGGCCTGGAATTTGGATTTCCATGGGCCAAAGCCGTGATCCTCGGCGATCCGTTCCACGGCCATGAAGCCAATATTGTGCCGGTTGCGGGCGTATTTCGACCCCGGGTTCCCCAATCCGACAAACAGTTTCATAGTCTCATCCTTTTGCGATGCAGGTGGTTGATGGCACGGAATGCCACCTGTTTCCAGCCCGAGCGGCAAAAGAAAACGGGGCCCGACAGGGCCCCGTTTCCAAAATCCGAACTCTTTAAGTTCGAGCTTATTCTTCTTCAGCGTCCTGACCGACGACTTCAACCTCGTCAGCTGCCACTTCTTCACCTTCTTCGTCGTCGCTTGTGGACAGACCTGTTGGTGCCGAAATGTTGGCAATCACGAAGTCACGGTCGATGGTCGGTTTGGTGCCTGCGGGCAGGTCGACCGACGAAATGGTGACAACGTCGTTGATGTTCAGACCGGTCACATCCACGGTGATCTTCTCAGGGATATCACCCGCGGTGCAGACCAGTTCGACTTCCGGACGGACAACAGTCAGAACGCCGCCCTTCTTGATGCCGGGCGCTTCGTCTTCGTTGATGAACTCAACGGGGATAAACAGCGCGATTTTGGTGGTCCGGCGCAGACGCATCAGGTCCAGGTGGGTCGGCAAGTCTTTGACGATGTCACGCTGAACGTCGCGGCAGATGACGCGGACGTCTTCGTGGCCGTCAACTTTCAGGTTCCACAGAGTCGACTTGAAGCGGCCTGCTTTCAGGCGCTTGAACAACTCGTTGAACGGGATCTGAATCGGCAGCGGCTCTTTATCGCCACCAAAAACAATGCCCGGAACCATGCCGTCGCGGCGTGCCTGACGAGCGGCGCCCTTGCCTGTCCCCGTCCGTTCCAGAGCTACGAGATCAGGAATCTCTCCAGCCATGATAATTCTCCAATGTTAGGGCGGGCATCCTCCAAGGCTGTATGCCCGCGTTAAGCGGCGTCCTTAGCTTGATTCATTGAGTTTGGAAAGAGGTTTTTAGCCGTTTTCCTTTTTGCGAGGCTCTGCCTCGCGCTCCGAGATATTTATAGCCAGATGAAGCAAGGATCCTCTGTTCATCTGGCTATAAATATCTCGGGGGAGGCGCCCATCGGGCGACCGGGGGCAGAGCCCCCCAATAACAACCGGTTCAGCCTTGCCAGCGACCGCCAAAATCTTCGGGCACAAGAAGGTTATGGCGGCCAAGATCGGTCACTTTACGCTCACCGCAAAGTGCCATTGTGGTGTCCAGTTCTTTTTGGATTACTTCCAGCGCTGTGGTTACGCCCTTTTGCCCCATGGCCCCAAGACCATACACAAAAGCGCGCCCGATATAGGTGCCTTTCGCCCCCAAGGCCAATGCCTTTAAAACGTCCTGCCCGGACCTGATGCCGCTGTCCAGATGCACCTCGATATCTCCACCGACAGCATCCATGATCTCGGGGAGCACGCGGATCGAACTCAGGGCACCGTCCAGTTGACGCCCCCCGTGGTTGGACACAACAATGGCGTCAGCGCCCAGCTTGGCAGCAATCTTGGCGTCTTCGGCATCCAGTATCCCTTTCAGGATGACCTTGCCGCCCCATTGTTCCATCAGTTTTTCGACTTTGGCCCAATCCAGGCTGGGATCGAACTGCTCGGCGGTCCAGGCACCTAACGACGAAGCGTCTGAGATGCCTTCTACATGCCCTACGATGTTGCCGAATTCGCGTCTTTGCGCGCGCAGCATTTGGACACCCCAAGTCCATTTGGTCATCAGGTTGGCGATGGTTTTTGCCGTCAGTTTCGGAGGGGCAGAAAGGCCATTTTTCAGGTCCTTGTGGCGTTGACCAAGAATTTGCAGATCCAAAGTGATTACCAGCGCTGAACATTTGGCGTCTTTGGCGCGCTGGATCAGTCGGCTGACGTAATCCGTGTCCTTCATCGTATAAAGCTGGAACCAGAATGGCTTGTTGGTGTGTTCTGCCACCTCCTCGATCGAGTTGATCGACATGGTGGACAGGGTGAAAGGTACGCCAAACTCCTCGGCCGCTTTGGCCGCTTTCATTTCTCCATCCGCGTGCTGCATCCCCGTCAGACCGACCGGTGCTAGTGCAACCGGCATCGAAACATCCTCGCCAATCATCTGTGATGATGTCGAACGCCCGGACATATCAACCGCTACCCGTTGGCGCAGACGGATTTCTTCAAAATCACTGCTGTTTTCGCGAAACGTCTGTTCCGTCCAACTGCCGCTTTCGGCGTAGTCATAGAACATCCGTGGTACACGACGTTCATATATGCGCCTGAGGTCTTCGATATTGGTAATCACGGGCATGGCTACGGACCTCTGGGTTTTCTGGTTAATTTTCCTTACCAATCCCTTCCAAGGCCTGCAATGGATTGACCACGTGACCGGCCGTCAAAAAAACCGCCGCAGGGCATTCTGCGGCGGTTTGTTAGTTATTGAAATGCGCTCTCTAGGTCAGACGCTGTGCGCCCCATCTGACAGAGATTTAACAAAATCCAGTACTTCGGCTACCGGTTTGCCTGCGCCGATCTGGCTCACGATCGCCGATCCGACAACGGCACCGTCGGACACGGATGCGATATTGCGGGACTTCTCGGGCGTGTTGATGCCAAAACCCACGATCACCGGCAAATCTGTCGCGGCTTTGATGCGAGCGACTTCGGGGCCAACATCCGTTGCCTGAGCTTCGGCCGCGCCGGTGATCCCGGTGATCGAGACGTAATAAACGAAACCGGATGTGTTCTGCAGAACGCGCGGCAGGCGCTTGTCGTCAGTGGTCGGGGTTGCCAGACGGATGAAGTTCAACCCCGCCGCCTGAGCGGGCAGGCACAGTTCTTCGTCTTCTTCCGGCGGCAGGTCCACAACGATCAAACCGTCAATCCCGGCTTCTTTTGCATCGGCCAGAAATGCGTCTACACCCCGGCTGTAAATTGGGTTGTAATACCCCATCAGGACAATCGGAGTCGTATCGTCCGTTTCCCGGAATGTGCGGGCCAGATCCAATGTGCGTTGCAACGTCATGCCGCCATCCAAAGCGCGTTGACCCGCTGCCTGAATTGTCGGCCCATCGGCCATCGGGTCGGTAAATGGCAGGCCCAGTTCGATGACGTCTACACCAGCGCCCGGCAGACCCTTAACCACTTCAAGTGAGGTATCATAGTCAGGGTCTCCGGCCATGACATAGGCAACAAAAGCCTTTTTTCCTTCGGCCTTCAGGGCGGCAAACTTTGCGTCGATACGGGTCATCGGATGTCCTTGCACTCGGGTTTGGACCCGTGTGCAGAAACTTTGACCGAAAATCAATCCCGCGAGGGCAGGAATAGATCAGAAGCCCAGATGATAGCGCAGCAGCACCGCGTTCACTCCGGGGTTTTCGTCCTGGGTGCTAGCGTTGGATTTATGGGTAATCGCAACAGAGACGCTGTTTCCGTTTTTGAGGCTATAGCCCAGTCCCAGCAAGCTGCGGATCTGAAAGTCTCCGCCTAGGTCATTCTGGTCATTACTGGCGTTGAAGTACCCCGGCATGACGCTGCCTTCGACAAACCAACGCTCACCCAGAGAATACAGCCCGACCAGCCCGGCACCGATATGTGTATCCCCGTCTTCGTCCACAGAAAAGGCAGCACCCCAGCCAGCACTGAACCGTGTCGCCTGGTGAAACGGAGTGTGATGATACTCTAGGGCGATCAAAGCCTGATCTTCGGATGTCGCTTCGGAAAAGTCTGAGTACCCGGCCCCGAAGACAACGGTTTGGGCGTGCGCTGTCGCGTGGGCGGAAATGGTCAGAGCGGCTGCAAAAAGAAGTCGTTTCATCGTGTTCTGCCGAAAAGATCTTGTGGTGCAATGCTAAGTGGTAATCGTAATGCCTCTTTTTCAATTCCTCCAAGAACACGTTTTTGGAACGGTTTTGTGATGTGTCGAAAAGGACTCAGTTGCAATCAGCCCAGCAATGGCTTGCGCATTGAGGCTGACCTGCATAGAAGCTGCGTTCGTATTCTAAGCAGGAGGCCGTGATGGGCTTTAAAATGGGAATCGTGGGTCTGCCGAATGTGGGCAAATCGACCCTGTTCAATGCGTTGACCAAAACCGCAGCCGCGCAGGCGGCGAACTTCCCGTTTTGCACCATCGAGCCAAACGTGGGCGACGTGGCCGTGCCGGATGACCGTCTGGACAAGCTGGCCGCGATTGCTGCGTCGAAACAGATTATTCCAACGCGGATGACGTTCGTGGATATTGCCGGCCTGGTCAAAGGTGCCTCAAAGGGTGAGGGTCTGGGTAACCAGTTTCTGGCCAACATTCGTGAAACCGACGCCATTGCACATGTGCTACGGTGTTTCGAAGACGGCGACGTGACCCACGTGGATGGCCGTGTCGATCCGGTGGCCGATGCCGACACCATCGAGACAGAGCTGATGCTTGCCGATCTGGAAAGCATCGAAAAGCGCCGTGCCAATCTGGTGCGCAAGCTCAAGGGCAATGACAAAGAAGCGCAGCAGCAGGATCGCCTGTTGGCCGAGGCGCAAGCTATGCTGGAAAACGGCAAGCCGGCGCGGTTGGTCGAAGTGAGCGACGAAGACGCAAAGGCATGGAAGATGCTGCAACTGCTGACCACCAAACCGGTGCTTTATGTCTGCAACGTGTCCGAAGAAGAAGCTGCTGAGGGCAACGAGTATTCAGCGAAAGTGGCCGAGATGGCCGCCGCGCAGGGCAATTCTCACGTCATCATCAGCGCCAAGATCGAAGAAGAGATCAGCCTGTTGGAAGAAGACGAAGCCCAGATGTTCCTTGAGGAAATGGGCCTTGAAGAACCCGGCCTCGACCGCCTGATCCGAGCGGGTTACGACTTGCTCAAGCTGGAAACCTATTTCACCGTCGGCCCGAAAGAGGCCCGCGCCTGGACTATCCGTACCGGCACTGCCGCGCCACAGGCCGCTGGCGTGATCCACGGGGATTTCGAAAAGGGTTTCATCCGCGCCGAGACCATCGCCTATGACGACTATATCGCCGCGAACGGAGAGCAGGGTGCAAAAGAGGCGGGCAAGATGCGGGCCGAGGGTAAGGGTTACATCGTCAAAGATGGCGACGTGATGCATTTCTTGTTTAATACGTAAACATAGCCTCTGTTCATCGCTCTGTTTTTGGTGGACGCCGAGGATTTGCGTTGCTTGCGCCACGATTTTGCGTTGTTGGTGGTTGTGCGTTCCTCAGAAACTGGAGCTTGAATTGTCTGACAGTCAGGATTTTGAGAAGCTGATCAGTTTGATCTCGGATCTGGTTGGAGTTGATCCTTCCAAGTTACACGAAGGTTCTTCTCTATTCCACGATTTCGGCGTGGCGGGTGACGATGGTGCCGAAGTTTTGCAAGCTATTGCAAACGAATTTGAAATCGACATTGGTGATGTGGATGGTGCCCGCTATTTCGGTTCCGAGGCGCCATACAATCCGTTTTATCATTTGCAGTGTTTTCTTAAGGGCAAGAGGTTGGATCACGACATAGTTCGCCTAGAGATTTCAGACTTGGTGAAAACCGTCAAAACCCGAAAATGGTGCGAACCCGGGTCATAGTTGGACGCACGGCAAAATGTATGGCGCATTCATCCGGCCAGCTATAAGTCTTGGTCTGGACTCTTGATCACACGTGGAGTTTCTAGTGCATGATCGAAATCCGCGATCTCCAACTCCTCAGCGCTTTGGCGCGGCATCGCCATTTCGCCAAGGCGGCCGAGGAATGCGGGATTTCTCAGCCTGCCTTCTCGATGCGTATCCGCAACCTTGAGGACCGGCTGGGCGTCTCAATCGTCCGTCGCGCCAACCGGTTTCAGGGCCTGACCGAAGAGGGCGAGATGATCGTCCAGCGGGCGCGGCGTATTCTCGACGATACCAAAGCGCTGGAACAGCAGGTGCTGGCCGCCAAAGGTGAGATCACCGGAACGCTGATCCTTGGCGTGATCCCCACCGCGATCGCCTTCACCGGTCGCCTGATCAAACGGCTGCGCGACGCGCATCCGCGTATCATCACTCGGATCGAGACCATGTCAGCGACCGCGATTCAGCACCGCCTGGACGAGGGCAGTCTGGATGCAGGTATCACCTATGGCGACAGCATCGGCACCGATCTGCGGCAGGTGCAGCCTCTGTACGAAGAAACCTATGTCCTGCTGATTCCGTCACATATGACCGACGAGACCGGCCCGATCCCTTGGGCGCAGGTGGCAGAATTCCCGCTCAGCCTGCTGGAACCGCAGATGCAGAACCGGAGAATTCTGGACCGGATATTCGCCGAAATGGGCCTGCATCCAGATGTTGTGGCCGAAACCAGCGGGTTCACGGCCTCGATGGTGATGGCGCGTGAGGGGCTGGCGGCCACCGTTGTCCCCCGCGTTCTGGTGCGCGCGCTGGGCGATTTGAGGGGGACCAAGGTGCTGCCCTTGGTCGATCCCATTGTCAGCAAACCGATTTGTCTGGCGACCCTCAACCGCGATCCGGAACTGCCGACGGTTCAGGCTTTGCGTGCTGTGGTGACGTCTTTGCGGTGATAAGCTGTCGTTATCGTGCGATAGCGACAAGAGATTTGACGATATGCTATTCTGATGAGACACGGAGCCTCAATCGGAGGGCATCATGGCACCATTAGACACCAAGCCATCAGGCGCACCCAAGGGCGTCTGGAAGTCAGGTAAAGGCAAGGGGCGGCACACGCCCAAAGGCCGTCAATTCACGGATGAGGCGCAGGCAGAGATTCACCGCCTGCTGGGCGATCGCCCGCGCCGCCGTGACCTGCTGATCGAATTTCTGCATTTGATTCAGGACGCACACGGCCATATCAGCGCCGACCACATCGCTGCGCTGGCTGTTGAGATGCGTGTCGGACAGGCCGAGATTTATGAAACGGCGACCTTCTATGCCCATTTCGATGTGGTGAAAGAGGAAGAAACGCCTCCGCCTGCGCTGACCATCCGGGTCTGTGATTCTCTGTCCTGCGAAATGGCCGGTGCCCAGCAGTTGCAGAAGGCGCTGGAAGACGGTCTGGACCCGGCTGAGGTCCGCGTCGTGCGCGCGCCCTGCATGGGCCGTTGTGATACAGCTCCGGTGTTGGAGATCGGTCACAACCATATCGATCATGCGACACCCGAAAAGGTACAGGCTGCGATTGCAGCGGGCGACACCCATGCCCATCTGCCCGATTATGAAGCCTTCGCCGCCTATGAAGCCAATGGCGGCTACGCCAAGCTGAACGAGCTGCGCGATGGTGGTGATTGGGAAAAGGTGCAAGAAGACGTCCTGTCCTCGGGCCTGCGTGGTCTGGGTGGCGCCGGTTTCCCGTCGGGTAAGAAATGGGGCTTTGTTCGCATGAACGAAGGTCCACGCTATCTGGCCGTAAACGGAGATGAGGGCGAGCCGGGCACGTTCAAAGACCGCTACTATCTGGAACGCACGCCGCATGTCTTCCTTGAGGGCATGTTAATCGCCGCTTGGGCGGTCGAGGCTGAGACCTGTTTTATCTACATGCGCGATGAATACCCGGCAGTACTGGAAATCCTGCGCCGCGAGATCGCCGCGTTGGAACAGGCGGGTATTGTCGAAAAAGGCTACATCGACCTGCGCCGGGGTGCTGGTGCTTACATCTGCGGTGAGGAATCCGCGATGATCGAGTCGATTGAAGGCAAGAAGGGCCTGCCGCGTCACCGTCCTCCGTTCGTGGCGCAAGTTGGTGTCTTTAACCGCCCGACCTTGGTGCACAATGTCGAAACACTGTATTGGGTCACAAAAGTGTGCCGTGAAGGGCCGGAATGCCTGAACAGCACCGAAAAGAATGGCCGCACTGGCCTGCGAAGCTATTCGGTCTCGGGCCGGGTGGCAAAGCCCGGTGTGTACCTGCTGCCCGCAGGGTCGACCATTCTTGATGTGATTGATGCCGCTGGCGGCATGGCAGAAGGCCATGTGTTCAAAGCGTATCAACCGGGCGGGCCGTCGTCAGGTCTTCTCCCCTCCAGCATCGACGACGTCCCGCTCGACTTTGACACTTTGCAACCACTGGGCACCTTCATCGGCTCCGCTGCAGTTGTGGTTCTGTCAGATCAGGACACCGCTCGCGACGCTGCGCTGAACATGCTGCGGTTCTTCGAAGATGAAAGCTGCGGTCAGTGTACGCCCTGCCGTGCGGGTTGCGAAAAGGCGGTGAAGCTGATGCAGGCCGACAAATGGGACACCGAACTGTTGGAAGATCTGTGCCAGGTCATGGGTGATGCCTCGATCTGCGGTCTTGGGCAGGCGGCCCCGAACCCGATCCGCCTGGTCATGAAACATTTCGCTGACGAAATCTGAGGGAGACAGAGCCATGCTTGACGCAAGCCCAACCAAGACCGTCACCTTCAACCTGAACGGCGATGACGTCACTGTGCCCGAGGGCACCACGATCTGGGAAGCGGCCAATGGCCGTGGACTGGTGATCCCCCACCTTTGCCACAAACCGGCACCCGGCTACAAACCAGACGGCAACTGCCGCGCGTGCATGGTCGAAGTCGAAGGCGAGCGCACTCTGGTTGCCTCGTGCATTCGCCCCGCTACCGAAGGGATGGTCGTCAAAACCGACACCGACCGCGCCGAGAAATCGCGTGCCATGGTCATGGAACTGCTGGTGGCCGACCAGCCCGAGCAGCCGCATGATGCGTCCAGCCATTTCTGGGATATGGCCAAGCTGAACAATGTCAGCGACAGTCGATTTCCTGCAAAAGAGGCCGAGAAAATACCGCTACTGGATGACAGTCACGTTGCGATGCGTGTCAATCTGGACGCCTGCATCAACTGCAACCTCTGCGTTCGCGCTTGCCGTGACGTGCAGGTGAATGACGTGATCGGCATGGCTGGTCGCGGCCACACCGCGCAGGTGGTGTTTGACCAGAACGACCCAATGGGCGCATCTACTTGCGTGGCCTGTGGTGAATGTGTTCAGGCTTGCCCGACCGGTGCGCTGATGCCCGCCACCGTGCTGGATGATCAGCAACTGGGCGACAGCAAGGACTACGATTCCGAGACCGAAAGCGTCTGCCCGTTCTGCGGTGTGGGCTGTAAAGTCTCGCTGAAGGTCAAAGACGGCAAGGTCAAATATGTCGAGGGCATCAACGGTCCCGCTAACGAAGGCCGTCTGTGTGTCAAAGGCCGCTTTGGCTTTGACTACATCCACCACCCGCACCGCCTGACCAAGCCGCTGATCCGGCGCGAAGACGCCCCTGAAAAGGGTCTGAACGTCGATCCTTCGGACCTGTCGACCCATTTCCGCGAAGCAACGTGGGAAGAGGCGATGGATCTGGCCGCGACCAAGCTGATGGCTCTGCGCGAAGAAGACCCGCGCAGCGTTGCGGGTTTTGGCTCGGCCAAGTGTACCAACGAAGAAGCCTATCTGTTCCAGAAGTTCATCCGTCAGGGATTCAAGCACAACAACGTCGACCACTGCACCCGTTTGTGCCACGCGTCGTCCGTTGCAGCGTTGATCGAGAACGTGGGATCGGGCGCTGTGACCGCGACCTTCAACGAGATCGAAAACGCGGATGTGGCAATCATCATCGGGGCCAACCCGATTGAAAACCACCCCGTTGCAGCGACCTACTTCAAGCAATTCACCAAACGCGGCGGCAAACTGATTGTGATGGATCCGCGCGGCGTCGGGATGCGCAAATTCGCAGACGAAATGCTGCAATTCCGCCCGGGTGCTGATGTCTCGATGCTGAATGCGATCATGAACGTGATTGTTGAAGAGGAACTCTACGACAGCCAGTACATTCACCGCTGGACCGAGAACTGGGAGGCTGAGAAAGAGCACCTGCGCCAGTTCACGCCCGAGGCGATGGCTCCGATCTGTGGCATCGAACCAGATCAGTTGCGCCGCGTGGCCCGCACCTTTGCGCAGGCTAAGGCCGGTCTGATCTTCTGGGGCATGGGTGTCAGCCAGCATATCCACGGCACCGACAACTCGCGCTGCCTGATCAGCCTGGCGCTTATGACCGGCAACGTGGGCAAGCCCGGCGCGGGTCTGCACCCGCTGCGTGGCCAGAACAACGTTCAAGGTGCCTCGGATGCGGGTCTGATCCCGATGTTCCTGCCGGACTACAAGACCGTCACGGATGACAACATCCGGGCTCAGTTTACCGATGTCTGGGGTTCGGACGATTTCTCGAACGAGAAGGGCCTGACCGTTACCGAGATCATTGATCAAATCTATGCGCGCAACATCAAGGGCATGTACATTCTGGGCGAAAACCCGGCCATGTCCGACCCGGATGTAAACCACGCCCGTGATGCTTTGGCCAAGCTGGATCTGATGATCGTGCAGGACATTTTCCTGACCGAGACGGCGAACTATGCCGACATTATCCTGCCCGCCTCGGCGCTGTATGAGAAGAACGGCACTGTGTCGAACACCAACCGTCAGGTACAGCGTGTACGTCCGGCCGTGGCACCTCCGGGTGAGGCGCGCGAGGATTGGGCGATCACGGTTGAGTTGGCGCAGCGCATCGGTCTGAACTGGGAGTACACCGATGTGTCTCAGGTCTTTGCCGAGATGAAGCTGACCATGGAGTCGTTGGACAACATCACGTGGGAACGTCTGGAAACCGAGACGATCACTTACCCGTCGCTCAGCGAGACCGACCCGGGCCAGTCCATCGTGTTCGGCGACGGCTTCCCGCGGGCCGACGGCAAGGCAAAGTTTACTCCGGCCAGCATCATCCCACCGGATGAGGCCCCGGATGAAGAGTATCCGATGATCGCCACAACGGGTCGCCAGTTGGAGCATTGGCACACGGGTTCAATGACCCGACGCGCCACTGTTCTGGATGCCGTAGAGCCGGAAGCGAACTGTTCGATGAATCCGCGTACGCTCAAGCTGATGGGGATCGAACCGGGCGAGATGATCCGTCTGACGACCCGTCGCGGTTCCATCGAGATCATGGTGCGTGCCGACCGGGCGATTGCCGAAGACATGGTGTTCATCCCGTTTGCCTATGTCGAGGCGGCTGCGAACATGCTGACCAATTCGGCCATCGACCCCTATGGCAAGATCCCCGAGTTCAAGTTCTCGGCGATAAAGGTCGAAAAGATCGAAGACGCCATCGCAGCGGAATAACCTCTGCGCCACTCACTCTTTCGAAAAGGCGGTCTTAGTGGGCCGCCTTTTTCGCGTCTTGACAGCAGCTTACGCGCGGCCAACCCTGTACCAACGATCAAAAACGGAGAATGCTATGGCGCGGCGTTTTGTGGACCTGTCCGTCCCGCTGGAAACCGGCATTGTATCGGACCCGCCGATCATGCTGCCCGAGATCGAATACCTGACCCATGACCAAACTGCCGAGCAGGTCATGTCCTTTTTTCCCGGTCTTGCCAAAGAAGACCTACCGGATGGCGAGGGCTGGGCGTTGGAACGTTTGCAAATCGCGACCCACAACGGCACCCATCTGGACGCGCCCTATCACCATCATTCCACAATGAACAAAGGCGAGCGGGCGATCACCATTGATGAGGTTCCTTTGGAATGGTGCATGAACCCCGGTGTTAAACTGGATTTCCGTCATTTCGAGGATGGCTATGTGGTTACCGCTGCGGATGTCGAAGCCGAGTTGAAGCGGATAGGCCACACGCTGAACCAGTTGGATATCGTGGTGGTCAACACGTCAGCAGGGACGCAGTACGGCCAACCCGACTATCTGATGAAGGGGTGCGGTATGGGCCGTGAGGCGACTTTGTACCTGACCGAACGCGGGGTGCGGGTGACCGGAACAGATGCCTGGAGTTGGGATGCACCCTTCCCGCTGACCGCGCAGGAATATGCGGAGACCAAAGACCCCTCGATCATCTGGGAAGGGCACCGTGCCTCGATGGAGATCGGGTATTGCCACATGGAAAAGCTGACTAATCTGGAAACGCTTCCGCCGGCAGGGTTTGAGATTTCCTGTTTTCCCTTCAAGATCAAAGGTGCGTCGGCCGGGTTCATCCGCGCCGTTGCGATCTTTGAAGATCCGGACGAGTGAGGACTGTTGCCATGCCACAAGAAACCCAGCCCTTAGGTGGCCATGATGGTCCGTACGATGCGCCTGTTGAAATTCACGAGTTTGCGCTGCATCCAGATTGGATCGACTACAACGGGCATATGAACGTGGGCTATTACGGCGTCGCGTTCGATTTGGCTTTTGAACGGTTGCTTGTCGATCATCTTGGCCTTGGCGAGCCTCAGGTCCATGCGTTGGGGCAGGGGCCGTACGTCTTGCAATCCCACATGCAGTTTCTGCGCGAAGTGACCGACGACATGACGATCTATTTCCAGTTTCGATTGTTGGATGCAGATCACAAACGGGGGCACTATTTCGGTCAAATGATCTCGGCCCCCGACCAGACTGTATGCGCCACGCAAGAAGTGCTGTTCATGAATGTCAGCCACAGAACAGGTCGGTCCGAACCCTATCCGGATTGGGCGGTCACTCGGTTGGCACGGATGGTGTCGGATCACGCGTCTTTGCCACCCGCGCCCCAGATTGGGCAGCCGATTGGTATTCGCCGCAAATAACGCTTTAATAATCGCGTTCGAAAAACACCCCTATGCCGGTTTCGCCGCGGCCATCAACCGTGCCCTTGACCGTGAAATTGTCTGTCACATCCAGGTTCAGGTTCACCTCGGTATCGCCTTCGGTATTGACCGTGAAGTCGGTGTACAGGTTTTCACCCAGATACGCGCCAGCCCCCAACCGACCCGCACCACTTTCCGAAGCGCCGACATCGATTGTATCCACGCCGGTGGAGTCCCGCAGGCCCTTGGTTACATCACCGCCCGCGCCGCTGAGTTGGGCCAGCGAGGCGGCCATCTGCGCAATCAGGAATGGTGAAATCTCCGAGAACCGATTCCCGAACAGCAGCATCGCAAGCGCTTCTTCGGCTGGGCGTTCGGGGTCAGAGAACACGTTGACCTCGGGCGAATCCAAAGGTCCCGCAATTTCGATTGTGGCAGTTCCGTCCGACGTACTGGCCGAGGACTCGAACTCGATATAAGGCGTCAGGTCGCCTTGGAGGGTAACGATGCCTTTTGTCAGGGCCAACCGGCGGCCCAGAATGTCGAAATTGCCTCGGATCAGTTCGATCTGGCCCGACGGAACAACGGCAGTGGTGGTGCCGCCGATGAAGATCCGGCCACCCAACTCTGCGTTTACGCCCCGTCCTCGGACGAACACGGCCTTGGGGGCCAGCAGGCTGATGTCCAGAGCAATTCTGGAATTGCTTTGGCTGGCTTCTTCCGTGACAACCAGCCCCGCGCGTTCTCGGGTGACAAAGGCCGGACGGCTTTCATTGACATGTTCAATCTCGGGGATCGGTGCCGCCCCGACCGCGCCGGAAGCGGCCGCGAGATTGATATTGGTTTCGTCGAACGTGATTTGCCCGGCCAATGAACTGTTTCCGGCAAGCGCTCCGGTCATTGCAATCTGGCCGTTTAGGGTGGTTTCGTAAAGCAGCTGATCCGTCAGCACGAGGCTGTTCAACGCCGTCGTGATCTGGGCGTTGAAAGGCGGTGTAAGGTCAACAGGTCCGGTAACGGTAAAGCCACCGCCAGCGCGTACTCCACCGCTGAGGTTGATGGTTGCACGACTTTGCGCCAGATCGATCTGGCCGCTGATACCGGTGATCGTTTGGCCTGCATCTGGAATAGCAAGTGATGTGCCAGAGGTCGTGACAGATCCGCTGAGCGACGCCAGCGCAGGTGCCCCTTTCAGGGTCAAATTGAAACGTGCCGACCCGTCGATCTTGTTGGGTGTTATAAAGATATTTGCAATCCCAAGGTTGACGCCGCCTTGCGCCTTAAGATCGGCTTCGGTGCTGGTTTCGTCGAAGGTTCCGGCAACGGTGCTGGTGATGTCGGCAGGCCCTTCGGCTTTGGCATCGATGGTCCAAAGCCCATTGTCCCGCTTTGCATTGCCCGTCGCTGCGATGGTGCCCGGGAAATCAGGGACGAACCGCTCAATGCGATTGAATTTTGCGTCGAAGTCCAAGTCGGCTGAGCCGTTCGTATCGACCGAACCCGCGACTTTGGCATAAGAGCTGTCCGGTCCTTGCAGATTGGCTGTGCCTTCAAAGCCTGTGCTTATGGGCGCGACGTTTCCATCCAGTTTCAATGGCCCCGTCAATGTTTGCGACAGTCGGCCCAAGTCGTCCAGCGCAGCAGTAAAGCTCAACCCCCCGGCATCCCGATCGAGTTTACCAGACGCCTCAGCCGACAGGGCGGTTCCCTTCAACCGGAAACCGCGGATATCAAGCCCTTCATCGCCATTTTGCGCGTCCACGGTCAGGGTGGTGCGCCCTTGGATCAGTTTGTCGACAGCGTCGATTCCGGTCTGGATGTCGTTCGCATCCAGTTTGCCTTTCACATCAAAGCTTTTGCTGCCTAACGCACCTTTGCCCGAAACATCGGTTTTGATTGACCCGGCAAGGTCGCGTTTGGCAAGGCCCGAGAACAGAGACAGATCGGGGATGTTCAGGCTGGCTTCGCCATCCACAGCCAGCGCACTTGTCGGATCGTCGATTGTGGCTGCCGCTTGTGCCGTAACGGCGGTTCCGTTCACCTTGGCGTCGCGGATCACAATTTGATCCTGACTGAGCGCACCGTCAAAGGTGATCTCGGTCCGACCCGAAACCAGGGGGTCGATTTCAGACATGCCGGTTTTGATATCCCGGCTCGTCACGCTGGCGGTCCCATCGAATTCCAGCGTCTGAACCGCGCCCTTACCGTTGAGCTGTGCTTGTATAGCACCGCCAAGCTCGCGATTTGCAAGGCCCGAGAAGATGGAGAGGTCCTGAGCATTGACCGTGGCCTGCCCGTCGATGGTCAGATTGCCACCGGGCGTGGTAACTGTGCCGTCAGCCTGTGCACGCAGGGTGTCCCCGATCAGTGTGAAATCCCGGATCGTTACGCCATCTGCACCCCGCTTGGCGTCTACAGTGATTGTGGTGTTACCGCGAATGACCGGGTCGATGTCGTCGCGCCCGGTGGACAGGTCATTTCCTTCGACCTCTAGCTTGCCGTCAAAGCTGCCTTCCAGCGGAGAGCCTTGCCCCACAAGCCGTGCAGACGCCTGGCCCCCAAGATCCATCTTTGCCAGATCCGAAAACCGCGACAAGTCCGTCGCCTGCAACGTGGCCGTGCCATCTACGGCCAGACCTGTGGACAGGCCGCTGATCTCCGCGTCCAGCCCCAGTTCGTAATCAGAACCAACCAGCTCCACGCCGGACAGATTGACCGTTTGATCACTGCCATAGGCGAACACACCATCCAGCGTGACGCGCTCGCCCACGGCTGCGTTCAGCGCATCGTCAGCCAGGTCGATCCCGTCCAGAGCAGCCTGAAGATCGCCATCCAGTTGCAGGGCCGTCCCTTGTTCCAGCGTACCCTGCGCCGAGATTTGAGCACGTTGCAAATCGATCTGTGGCGTCTTTATTCCGTTGGCCGTAAGGCTCAGGTCCCACAGATTGCCGTTTTTCTCGTCAAACAACGCCGAAATCTGTGCCGCTTCGATGGACGTGTCGCCGCCCGAAACCGGCAGTACCACGTTTTGCCCGTCCGGCGGTGTAATCCGCCCTTGCAAGGCGGCCAGTTGCAGTTGCCCACCGGCGGCCAGTTGCAGCTCACCCTTGAGGTTCAGCGCTTGAGAGGTCAGCTCAAGATCACTGATGGTCAGCGCGCCATCTGCTTCGGTTCGCCCGTCCACAAACAACTGTGTCTTGGTGCCAAAGAACATATCCATGTTTTCGGCTACAAAGGGCGTCAGATCCCCACCGAGATCGGCTGTAAAGGCGATGCCCTCGTCGGCGCTTGCCGCTGCGGTCGGTGCCGAACGCAGGCGCACCTGTCCGGTCACGCGTGGTTGGCCATCACTGCTGAGGCCAATATCCGCCGTGAAATCGCTCACCGGCCCGGACCCTTTTGCGGTCAGCCCAATGGGTGGGCTATCCGGGATTTTAAGAGCCGTAGATATCAGGCCGCCCGCCGCCTCGGTCACTTGAAGATCAAGATCGATTTGACTGTCAGAGTTCTGAAACCCCGCGCTCAGCTTGATTTCATCCCCGGCGCGGTCCAGGCGTGTGATGTCGAGATTTGTATCCAGCGTGCCATCCGCCAGTGACAGGTTTCCGTTCACTGCCAACTCTGCCGCAACGCCGATCAGTGGCTCGCCCAAAGACAGTTCGCTGATGCTGATTTCACCGATTTCGATGGAAACAGGAAGTTCGGGCAGTTGAAAGGCTTGCGTTTCAGCTGCGGGGGGCGGCGTATCTTTGGTGGTGGTGCCCGGGGTGCGGGCGATGTCAATTTCCTGTGCGGTTAGGGCGTTGACGGAAAACCGGCCACGGATCAGCGCCAGACGGTTCCAGTCCAGCACCGCATCCTTGATGGTCAGCCAGATCCCTTCATCGTCGGCAACCGTAATCTCGGCGATGGTGGCCCGCGAACTCAGCGCGCCTTGAAGACCCGTGACGGTCACGTTCTGATTGTCACCTGACAGCGTATCCTGCAGGAACCGCTCGATCATGCTGCCGCCTTCGTCCTCCTGCGCTTGCCCGGCTGTTGGTGCAAGCAGCAGAGTGCCGATCAGCAGAGGGTATGAAAGAAACCGTCTCAAAACGCCTGTCCGATCCCGATGTAAAACTGCAGGCCGTCGCCGGTGGGACCACTCACCGGATAGGCGAGATCAAATCGCAAAGGTCCAAATCCGCCCAGATCGTATCTTACACCAATCCCAGCACCAGCGTGATCTTCCGCACCACTGCCAATGAACGAAGACGTATCGACAACACCGTAGTCATAAAACCCGACCAGTGACAGGCTATCGGTGACCTTGCCGCGAATTTCACCTGACAAGCCGATAAACGACTTGCCGCCTGCGATGCCGGTTCCAACCGGAATGCCAAGGCTTTCATAGGGTTGCCCGCGAACGGTTCCCGCACCGCCCGAGAAGAAAAGGAAGTCAGGCGTGACGCCATCGGCAGGGGGACCAATTACGGAACCCAGCTGCGCGCGCCCGGCCAAAACGATCCGACCCCCTGTCCCTAAGCTGGTATAAGCCCGACCATCAAAAAACAGGCGGATGCCCGTGTCGGTACCGGAAATACCAACAAAGGGCATGACTTGTGAGTCAAGATAAAAGCCCCGTGTGGCGCTGACTTTACTGTCGCGTTCGTCCCATTCCGAGCGGAACGGCACGATGAAATACCTGAACTTGCGACCGCTTCCATACGCATCATCAGCATCCGACCACTGAAAACCGGCAGAGGCTTCGGCATAGAGGTTGTCCGAGAAGGTGCGACGCGCACCGTAGGCCAGCGACGCAACCGACACGTTGTAGTTTTCAGTGTTGCGCCGTTCCAGTAGCGCGCTCCAGAATGTGTTGTCGTCCGGGCCGAGGCGATCCGGTTGATCCAGACGCAAGCCGATCCGGCCGTCGATGTTCTCGGCCCCGCCGATGTTGCGTATCGCGGCTTCAAAGCGCAAACGTTCCGCGCGTTTGAACATATTGCGATGGGCCCAGGTCGCTGTCACGTCAACACCATCGCGCGAGGCGATTTCAACACCAAAGGTTATGCGACGTTTGGGCAGGTCTTCGAAAGTTGCATCAAAGTCTAACGTGCCATCTGGATTTGGTGTCTCACGCTCTTGCAGTGAAACGACGTTGAACGTGCCGGTGCGGCGCAGACGTGTTCCGACCTTTTGGATCTTTTCAGGCGAATAAACCTCTCCACTTGGAAACCCAGCGATCTTTTCGATGGATCTGTGGCGCACATCCGTGTCGCCCTTGATGAACATTTTACCGAATGTCAGCCTGCGCCCCGGTTCCAGCGTGACCTGAGCGTCCAACTGCGCCTGAGAATGCCGTGCGATGACTTTCTGCCCCGCGACCCCAGCCTTGGCATGGCCTGCATCCCGCCACCCTTGCACGCCAGCTGAAGTGGCCTGTTGAATAGCGCCGGTTGTTGCCAGTTTGCCGGTTGCGAACTCTTCCGGCAGAACGGTGTCAGGCGCCAACGGCTGTACAGTGGCGGTGCCGAATTTAAAGCTGGGCCCGGTTTCAACGTTAATCGCCGCCCGGTCGATCTTTGCCGGAACGGTCAGCGAACTCATTTCCGCGGCTTCCTGGCCGTCCAGTTTGATGCTGACGACAGGGCTGAAATACCCCTCGTCATACAGGATCTGCACAATCGTGCGGTAATCCGACAATGCGGCGGACAGGATTTCAAGCGGGGTATCCAGGCCGCGCTCTTCGGCGGTGGTGACGGATGACGTCTCTTTCAGACGCTCCACCAGTTCTTTGGACGCACCCGGTGCGGTCAGAGAGGTTTCCAATGCCAGTGACACGTTTGGAGCCAACGCCACAACAGCGACACTCAGCCAGCGCCTCAGACGGCCTTGCGGCTTGCTCCCTTGCATGAATTGCCCCAAATGTCCCAGTTCCAAATATCATACACCGCGTTTGCCGCGGTCCTTTGCATTCAGGTTAGAGCATCTGAATGCGATCTGGGAAAGAGATTATGCGCCTGACGCGAAAATTTAGGGTAAATTGCGTTTGTGCTACAGTCCGGCGTTGCGCACCCATCTGATGATGGCTTGGCGGTCTTCAGGTTCCATATAGGTTACGTTTGCCGGAGGCATCGCATGCGTCACACCAGCCTGCAGATAGATTTGCTGCGCGTTTCGGGCGATATCGGCCTCGGTTTCCAATAGCACACCTTTCGGGGCCCAAAGAATGCCCTCCCAGACCGGCTCGCGCGCGTGACACATTGAACAACGCCCAAGAACAATGTCATGGGCGTCTTCGAACCCGTCTGCATCAGCAAATTTCTGTTCATATGGAGTTAGCGGCTGTGCCTCTGCCTCTTCCAGCGGCTGGTACATGGGGGCTGTCGACAGCCACATGATGGCAATGAACAGCAGTGCGGTGGCCAGCCACGTCCAGGTGGGATTACCGGCGCGGGCATGGCGGGTGTTGAAATAGTGCCGGATGGTCACGCCCATCAGGAAAACCAGCGCAGCGATGATCCAGTTGTATTCCGTCGCGAAAGCCAGCGGGTAATGGTTCGACAGCATCAGGAACAGGACGGGCAATGTCAGGTAGTTGTTGTGGGTCGAGCGCAGCTTGGCGATCTTGCCGTATTTCGGATCCGGTGTGCGCCCATTTTTCAGATCATCCACCACGATGCGTTGATTGGGCATGATGATGAAGAACACGTTTGCCGTCATGATCGTGGCTGTGAACGCGCCCAGATGAAGCATCATCGCACGCCCCGTGAAGATCTGGTTGTACCCCCAACCCATGGCCACCAGCAGCACGAACAGCAAAACCATCAGCAAAGTGGGGCGTTCTCCAAGTCCTGATTTGCACAGGAAATCATAAACAAGCCATCCAACGGTCAGCGAGGCGGCAGAGATCAGAATGCCTTGCCAAAGAGCCAGATCAGCCTTTTCCGCATCGATCAGATACAGCTCTCCGCCGACCCAATAAACGATCATCAGCAGCGCGGCACCGCTGAGCCATGTCGAATAACTTTCCCATTTGAACCAGGTCAGGTGATCGGGCATCCGTTCGGGGGCCACCAGATACTTTTGGATATGGTAGAAGCCGCCGCCATGCACCTGCCATTCCTCGCCATCCGCCGGACCCGGAATATTGCGGTTCAGACCCAGGTCGAGCGCGATGAAATAAAATGAGGATCCGATCCAGGCCATGGCGGTGATCACGTGCAACCAGCGCACGGCAAACGCCATCCAGTCCCAGAACACGGCAAAGTCGTACATTTCAGAGGTCTCCGATTGGTTGCCACCACACTAGGCAAACAGGCTTTTCTTCGGTATTCCCGTATATTGTCAAACTGTATCAAAAAAAACGAAAAGATGTCCTATCTCGACAATATCCGCACCTTTGTCAGGGTCTATGATCTGGGCAGCATGTCAGCCGCAGGGCGAGACCTGCGAATTTCTCCGGCAGTGACTTCTGCACGGATTTCTCAGCTTGAGGATCACTTAGGCGTACGCCTGTTTCAGCGCACGACCCGCAATCTGTCTCCGACCGAGCAAGGCAAAGCGTTTTATCCCGGTGCGGTAGCGGTTCTGGACGCGGTGGATGATGCCGAGGCTAAGGTGACCCATCTGACCGAAGCCCCACGTGGATCATTGTTTGCGGCGGCGCCTCTGGGGGTGGGTCGCCGTCTGCTGGCGCCGCATGTGCCTGATTTCTTGGCTGCGTACCCAGAAGTAGACGTGCGCTTGCGCCTGACGGACCGATCTGTCGATCTGACAACCGAAGGGCTGGATCTGGCGTTCTTCATTGGTCAACCCGAAGACAGCACCCTGCGCATCCGTAAGATCGCAGATTGTCAGCGCGTGCTTTGTGCCGCCCCCGACTATGTGTTGCGGCGCGGAATGCCAACAACCGGGGCTGATCTGGTCGCCGACAAGCACGAATGCCTGAACCTGCGCTTTCCGGGAGCGGCTGAGTTTCAATGGATGCTGGAAACCCCCGAGGGACCGAAACGTTTTGCGGTGTCGGGTCGGTTTGAATGTGATGACGGAGACGTGTTGACGGATTGGGCTTTGTCAGGGCAAGGGATTGCAATGAAACCCGTTTTTGAGGTCGCCGAACACCTCAAATCCGGGCGTCTTGTTCCGGTTGCAACCGCAACACCACCGGTTCCCGTGCAGATGGCCTGTCTCTACACGCACCGGCGACATCAAGACCCGAAGGCACGCCTGTTCATGGATTTCATGATCGAACGGATCGGAAAAATCGTCCGCAGTGCCGAGCTACCCGCTTAAGCCCCCCGGCTCTCAGTCAGCTTCCGCGATAGGTTGAATAGCCATAGGGCGAAAGCAGAAGCGGGACATGGTAATGCGCCTCTGCATCGGACATGCCGAACCGGATGGGTACCTGATCCAGAAACAAGGGATCGTCTCCGTCCTGACCTGTTGCACGCAGGTAATCGCCTGCAAAGAAAATCAGTTCGTAAGTGCCTGTTTTAAATGCGTCCTGCGGCAATATTGGGCTGTCGGTACGGCCATCCGCGTTGGTTTCCATCTCAACCAGTTTTCGATGAGAGTTCCCGGACACACTGTAAAGCGCGATTTTCAGCCCCTCTGCAGGGCAGCCACGTGCGGTATCCAGAACATGGGTTGTCAAATAGCCTGCCACCGGTCTCTCCTATCATGTGCCTTTTGATTTTTGACAGTCTGGCGCAAAGTTCGAAACAGTTGAAATGCCGAAAGAACCGGAAACAGCGTTCGGATTGATTTGATAATCAAAGGCTGTGTTCTGGGGTAAGTCTGTTGGAAACAGAAATAGAAATGGACCATACCATGCAGCCGCCGCGTTACCCCCGGGACATGATCGGATACGGAGCACACCCTCCGCAGGCGAAGTGGCCGGGCGGGGCCAAGTTGGCTGTGCAGATCGTGCTGAATTATGAGGAAGGCGGCGAAAACTGCGTGCTGCACGGCGATGACGCGTCCGAGGCGTTTTTGTCCGAGATCGTGGGAGCCGCGCAGTGGCCGGGTCAGCGGCACTGGAATATGGAGTCGATCTATGAATACGGCGCCCGCGCCGGTTTCTGGCGTTTGCATCGGCTGATGAAGGATATTCCGATCACGGTTTACGGCGTGGCCACATCTCTGGCGCGGTCGCCCGATCAGGTGGCGGCGATGAAATCCGCTGGTTGGGAAATTGCCAGCCACGGCCTCAAATGGGTCGAACACAAGGATATGGCCCCGGAAGAAGAACGTGCACAAATAGCCGAGGCCATACGTCTGCACACAGAAGTTGTCGGTGAACGCCCGCGCGGCTGGTACACGGGGCGCTGTTCCGAAAACACAGTGCGTCTGGTCGCGGAAGAGGGCGGGTTTGCCTATGTTGCAGACACCTATGCGGACGACCTTCCCTATTGGATGCAGACCGGAGGGCGGGATCAGTTGATCGTGCCTTACACGCTGGATTGCAACGACATGCGTTTTGCCACCCCGCAGGGGTTCAATTCGGGTGATCAGTTCTTCGCGTACCTGAAAGACAGTTTTGACGCACTGTACGCTGAGGGTGAGGCGGGCGTTCCCAAGATGCTCTCGATCGGTTTGCATTGCCGCCTGATTGGCCGACCGGGGCGTGTGATGGCGCTGAAACGGTTCTTGGACTATGCACGGGGATTTGCCGATGTCTGGTTCGCAACGCGATTGCAAATCGCGCAACATTGGGCAACCACCCATCCGCCGGTGCATCGCGTGCGTCCGTCACAGATGGACCGCACCGCGTTTGTCGAGGCATTTGGCGGTATTTTTGAGCATTCGGCCTGGATTGCTGAACGCGCCTTTGATCTGGAGCTGGGCCCGGCACATGACACTGCTGGTGGGCTGCACAACGCGTTGACGCGCATGTTCCGTTCGGCTTCAGAAGACGAGCGTTTGGGCGTTCTGACCGCACATCCGGATTTGGCGGGTAAGCTGGCGCAGGCCAAACGGCTGACACAGGAAAGCACGTCAGAGCAAGCCTCGGCCGGGTTGGACGCGCTGACCGATGCCGAGCGCGAGACGTTTACCGATCTGAACCAGCGCTACACGCAGACATTCGGGTTCCCTTTCATAATAGCGGTACGGGACCATAACAAAGCGTCGATCCTCGAAGCCTTTCAGCGACGTATTGAACAGGATCGCACGACGGAATTTGCCGAAGCCTGCCGTCAGGTTGAACGGATCGCCGAGTTCCGGTTGCGGGATGTATTGCCCGCATGACCCGGCAGATCGTGACAGAAGTAATCTCGGCAGACGCATTTGCCCCATTCGGCGATTTGATCGAGGCGTCTGGGCCGCCCGACAAGATCATCAACCAAGAGCAATGCGGGCGGTTTCATGACCGCGCGCAGTTGGATTTTTCTGATGGCCGTGCTGGGCTGAGCCTGTTCAATGCCAACCCCCGTTCGCTGCCCTTTACGCTTGAGATGGTCGAGCGCCATCCTGACGGCAGTCAGGCTTTCATTCCCATGACGCATCAGCCTTTTCTGGTGATCGTCGCGACCGACAATGCCGGGAAACCGGGCGTCCCGCGCGCGTTCATAACCAAGCCGGGCCAGATGGTGAATTACCACCGCGGTACGTGGCATGGCGTGCTGACACCTCTACATGGCCCAGGTCTGTTCGCGGTGGTGGACAGGATCGGTACCGGATCAAATCTGGAAGAACACTGGTTCGACACACCTTACGAGGTGGTGCCGAAACCCAATGAAGCCGCGGGATAAGCGGCAATACCCCCGTGAACTCTGACTGAGAGGACAGTGCCCATGGCCGAAACTTCAATTGGAACACCCGAACAACTTCGGGATCCGAATTTCACACCCGCGCTGCACAAGGCGATTCCACTGGGTATTCAGCACGTTCTGGCGATGTTTGTATCAAACGTGACACCTGCAATCATTGTCGCAGGTGCGGCTGGGTTTGGGTTTGGTTCGAACTCGCCCGATTTTCCAGAGCTTTTGTACTTGATCCAGATGTCGATGCTGTTCGCTGGCGTGGCTACGTTGTTGCAGACGGTCACTCTGGGTCCGGTTGGGGCTGCGTTGCCGATTGTTCAGGGGACAAGTTTCGCCTTTCTGCCAATTATGATCCCACTTGTGGCGGGTAAAGGGGTCGACGGGTTGGCAGCTTTGTTCGGGGGTGTGATCATCGGTGGTGTGTTCCATGCCTGTCTGGGGGCTGTCATCGGGAAGATACGTTTCGCTTTGCCACCACTTGTGACCGGTCTTGTAGTCACGATGATCGGTCTGGCGTTGGTCAAAGTTGGTATCCAGTACGCTGCCGGAGGGGTTCCGGCAATCGGTACGCCAGAATACGGGTCAATGCTGAACTGGTCAGCAGCGATGGTCGTTGTTGTTGTAACGCTTGCGTTGAAATTCTTCGCCAGGGGCATGCTTTCAGTTTCAGCTGTCCTGATTGGTCTGGCGGTTGGATACCTTTATGCCTTGATGGTCGGGATGGTGACCTTTGAAGCGATTGGTACAAGCTGGGGTCGCGCTTCGGCGTTTGCACTGCCTGTTCCGTTCAAATACGGGTTTGAATTCTCATTTGCCGCCGTGATCGGTTTCTGCCTCATGGCCTTTGTCTCGGCCATCGAAACCGTAGGCGACGTTTCGGGTGTGACCAAGGGTGGTGCAGGACGTGAGGCAACGGATGAAGAGATAGCCGGTGCGACCTATGCTGACGGTTTCGGTTCGGCACTGGCCGGTGTGTTTGGTGGCTTGCCCAACACATCCTTCAGTCAGAATGTCGGTTTGATCGCGATGACAGGCGTGATGAGCCGCCATGTCGTGACCATTGGTGCCTTGTTCCTGATCCTGTGCGGGTTGGTTCCCAAGGTCGGTGCAATCATCCGGACCATACCAATTGAGGTGTTGGGCGGGGGCGTCATCGTCATGTTCGGGATGGTCGTGGCTGCGGGTATTTCGATGCTGTCAGATGTAGACTGGAACAGACGCAACATGGTGATCTTTGCGATCTCGCTTTCCATCGGATTCGGGTTACAGCTTGAACCAGACGCGGTTCAGCACTTGCCGGACACGCTGGGTATCCTGATGAAAAGTGGACTTCTGCCAGCAGCAGTTATTGCGATCGTGCTCAACCTCATCTTGCCGGAAGAATTGACTGACGAAGCCACCGAAGAAGTATCGGGTGGAATGTCCGGGCATGGTGCAGGCAGCTTGCCTGGACATAAGTAACCTGTTCCCCGCCGGATCACGTGCCATCCGTCAGGGCCGCGATCCGGCTACTCCGTCGCCATAAGGCGGGCGACGTCCAGCATCCGGGCTGAAAAGCCCCATTCATTGTCGTACCAGCCGAAGATCCGAACCTGATTTTCCCCTACCATGCGGGTTTCCGGCCCGGCGATGACCAATGACTCTGGGCGGGCGCGCAAGTCAGACGAGACCAGCGGCATATCTGTCCAGCCAAGCACGAGCGAGGCAGAAACGGCCTCTTTCAGCGCTTGGTCAAAAGCACTTATGCTGAGGCCCCGCTCAAGTGTCACGATTAGGTCCACGGCGGAAACACTGGCCGTCGGCACGCGGACAGCCGCGCCTGAAATGCGTCCGGCCAGATGCGGCAGGACCACATCGATCAGATGCATGGCGCTTGACGTCGTGGGGACCATTGACAATGCACCGGCCCGCGAACGGGCAAGGTCGCCGCGCGGCGCGTCCACCATCGGTTGGCTATTGGTATAGCAGTGAATGGTGGTCATATGCCCAGAGGCGATGCCTGCGATGTCGTCGATCATCTTGACCAGCGGTGCCAGCCCGTTGGTAGTGCACGAGGCGTTGGACACGATCCTCGCGCTGCCCAGTTGATCCTCGTTGGCGCCCAGAACAATGGTCACATCCGCTGCAGGCGACGGGCCTGAAATAAGCATTTTACCCGCGCCCGCGGTCAGACCGCGACGCGCAACGTCAGAGCTGCGGGCAATGCCGGTGCAGTCCAGCATCACGTCAACACCCGACAAATCAACGCGGGTCAGATCGGCACTGTGGGTCATGGGAATCGTCCGCCCATCCACAATCAGCGCGGCATCCCCTTCGGACACATCGCCGGGGTAGGGGCCGAACGTGCTGTCGTATTTGAACAGGTAGGCGCAGGTTTCAAGCGGTGCGATGTCATTGATCAGCACCAGCTCGATATCCGACCCCTGCGGCAGGGCCAGAACCTGCCGCAGGATCGTACGGCCGATACGGCCGAATCCGTTAATCGCGAGTTTCATGCGCAAGCTATGGCAGGCCGTTCAGGCGACCTCAATGCCTTAACTGACGTACTGTCAGTTGCAGCTGACCTGTGAAAAGAACTGGCCCGAGATGTTCTGATACATGCTGGCCACAATGGGTTTGCACCCGGTTGCCTGCTGAATGGCGGCGATGGCCTGAAGGGTGCGCAGACGTGGTGGGGGGCCAAACGGGTTGAGATTGTTGTTGTCACGCGTGGCGCGGTACACAACCGGCGCGTCCGAGACTTGCGTCACTGCCCAAGTGCGGCTCATGACAAATACGGACTTGGTCTCTTCCTTGGCGAAAAGGGGCGAGGTAAAAAGGGTCGCAGACGCGGCGAGTGCGGCAATGGCCAGCAGGGCAGGGCGCAGTTTCATGGAACAATCTCCAATGCTTAAAATCAGAATTTGCTTGGATTTCAGCAAATTCCGGCGCGCGTGTGAAGCCCCGAAGCCAGAAATTCACAGCACACCCCCGCGAACCACATGATTACCTTAGGGCAAAGACAATGGCATGTGCCGATTGACGTCCTTATACAGCAGATACCGGAACCGCCCCGGACCACCTGCATAACAGGCTTGCGGGCAGAAGGCGCGCAGCCACATATAGTCGCCTGCTTCAACCTCAACCCAGTCCTGATTGAGGCGATAGACGGCTTTGCCTTCCAGTACGTAAAGCCCGTGCTCCATCACATGAGTCTCGGCAAACGGGATGACCCCGCCGGGTTCGAAATTGACGATGTTCACATGCATGTCATGGCGCAGGTCCTGAGGGTCGGCAAACCGCGTGGTGGACCAGCGGCCCTGTGTTCCCGGCATTTCCACCGGTGTCACGTCTCGCTCGTTGGTTATGATCGGATCGGGCAAAGGCAGCCCGGGCACCGCCTGATAGGCTTTGCGGACCCAATGGAACCGGGCGACTGCGTCACCCGTGTTGTGCAATGTCCAGTCGCTTCCCGGCGGAATATATGCATACCCCCCTGTTTCCAATACATGTTTTTCGGCATTCAGGGTTAAGGTGACAGCCCCCTCGACCACAAAAAGAACGGCCTGGGCCTGCGCTTCGGGTTCAGGCTGGTCGCTGCCACCGCCGGGTTGCACCTCCATGATGTATTGCGAGAAGGTTTCGGCGAAACCACTGAGCGGACGCGACAGAACCCACAGGCGTGTGCCTTCCCAGAAAGGCAGGGAGCTGGTGACGATGTCGCGCATCGTGCCTTTGGGAATGACTGCATAAGCGTCGGTGAACATGGCGCGGTCAGTCAACAGTTGGTCCTGACCGGGATGGCCCCCGGTCGGGGCAAAATAGGTTGGGTTGGTCATCATGAGCCTCGGGGTCGTTTGTACGGCACTATGAGCGCAAAGACCGGTCGCAGATAGGTTCACCGGCGCGATAGGTTTGTTCGGGATAATTTGAAGGTCGACGTCAGGGGCTTGGCCCTGCAGCGGCAGCGGTATATCCTTGGACACAAATGATTTCAGTTCTGTGAGGCCGCTATGAAAGCCCAGTTTTTGCCCGCAATCGCCGCTTGTGGTGTTCTTTTGATGACCGGTTTGGCAGACGCCAAGCCACTGTCGCGAATCATTGCAGAGATGGGCTTGTCGCCTGCGGATTTCGAAGTGGTCAACGCAACCGCGAACACCATGCTGACCAGTGGTACGCCTTCTGTGGGTCAGGAACGGGCCTGGAAAAACGACGACACCGGATCGAAGGGCACGATCCGGGTGCAAAATGTGCAGGGCAACTGCGTCAGCCTTCAGCACGTCGTTCAGCCGGAAGGCGGGGATCAGAGCCGCGAGATCAGAACCCGTCGGTGCAACGACGGCAATGGTAACTGGATTCTCACGCCCTGATCTTCAGTACGGGCCTCAATAGCCCTGAGCCCGATCCACCTCATGCAGCAAGGGCGCGCCAGAGTTGAGCCGTTTAAAGTTCTCGGCAACATCTGAAAGCGCGTCACCCAGATGCCAGCCCGAGACGTGCGGTGTGATCGTCACGCCGGGATGGGCCCATAACGGGCTGTCCTGTGGCAGTGGTTCCACTGATGTAACGTCCAGCACGGCATGACCCGGTGTGCCTTTATCCAACGCTTCGATCAGGGCGGTTTCATCAATCAGATCCCCGCGCCCGGCGTTCAGCAACTGGCTACCGGGTTTCATCGTGGCCAGTGTTTTTGCGTCGAACAAACCAACGGTCTGTGGTGTCGACGGCAAAATCGCACATACATGATCGCATTGCCCCAAAAGGTCAGGCAGGGTGTCTTGCCCATGCAGACAGGTCACACCTTCTATGGATTTGGTTGTGCGGCTCCAGCCCATGACCTGAAACCCGACGGCCCGCAGCATCAGGGCGGTACGCGCACCGATATGACCCAGACCCAGGACGCCAACGACGGTGTCTGGTGTAAAGATCGGCTCTCGCGGCGACCATTCCGACCGGGCTTGGGCGGCCTCATGGAACGCCATATGCCGTTGGTGGCGCAGGATGTATGCCACAAACCACTCGGCGATGCCCTGTGCAGGGGCATCCGGTTTCAAGCGCGCGATGCGGACATGGGCCGGAAGGTCTGGATGGCTGACAATGGTTTCTACGCCCGCCCCCAGCTTCTGAACCAGTTTCAGGTTGGGCAGTCGCGCGGGGTGGTCGCTTTGCATGCCGACCAGCGCCAGCATCGTGATGTCTTCCGGGTTCCCAAGCGTTTGGGGCGTGCGGATATCTGCATCTGGCGCTGCGGCCTTCAATTTGGCAGCAATTTCTTCATCGCCTATCCAATCGGACAACCCGGTTTCGATCAACAACGCCATGCGCGGCTCCTGCGTAGAATTTGGTGTGGTGACGTCCCGTCACTGTGGTGGACAGGCTCGGGGCAGTTAAGCCATCCTTGCAGCAAAAGTATAGCCCGGTTCCGACGCCTGAGGAGGATGCTTCCGTGAACATGTCATTTACCCTGCGCGAGGAAAACCGCGTTCTTCTGGAACGCGTTTCGGAAATGATCCGGGATGAGATCATGCCGCTTGAGGAAGAATACCACGCCGAAATCAACAAGGGCGACCGTTGGCAGTACACACAGCGCCAAGCCGAAATTCTTGAAGGGCTGAAGGCCAAGGCCAAGGCAGCGGGGCTGTGGAATTTCTGGCTGACCGACAGCGACAAGGGGTTTGGCCTGACCACCGTGGAATACGCCTATTTCGCCGAAGAAATGGGCAAGACCCCCCTAGGGGCCGAAGTGTTCAACTGCTCGGCCCCAGATACCGGCAACATGGAAGTTTTCGAACGCTACGGTTCCACGAAGATGAAGGAGCAATGGCTGAAGCCCTTGCTAGAAGGTGAAATCCGATCAGCTTATTTGATGACCGAGCCTGACGTGGCCTCGTCTGACGCAACCAATGTGTCGATGTCCTGTGTGCGGGATGGGGATGACTATGTCCTAAATGGTGAAAAATGGTGGTCTTCGGGCGCGGGCGACCCGCGATGCAAGGTTTATATCGTCATGGTCAAAACCGGCGGCGATGAACAACCCAAACACAAGCGTCAGTCGATGATTGTGGTGCCTGCGGATGCAGAAGGGATCGAAGTTCTGCGCCCCATGCAGGTCTATGGCCACGATGATGCACCTCACGGCCACATGCATATCCGGTTCACCAACGTTCGCGTTCCGGCCGAAAACATCCTGCTGGGCGAAGGGCGCGGGTTCGAGATTGCGCAAGGTCGCCTTGGGCCGGGCCGCATCCACCACTGTATGCGCGCCATCGGGCAGGCCGAAAGTGCGCTGGAGCAAATGTGCAAACGATCGCTACAACGCGAGGCTTTCGGCAAGAAACTTGCACAGCTTGGGGCCAATTACGACATCATTGCCGAATGCCGGATGGAGATCGAAATGGCCCGGCTGCTGTGCCTGAAAGCGGCGTGGTACATGGATCAGGGCGACGCGCGGGCAGCCGCTCCTTGGATTAGCCAGATCAAGGTCGTCGCACCACAAGTTGCGCTGAAGGTGATCGACGAAGCAGTGCAGATGTTCGGTGCGCAGGGCATCAGTCAGGACACACCGCTTGCGACGGCCTGGACCCATGTGCGGACCCTGCGATTGGCCGATGGGCCAGATGCGGTGCATCGCCGTCAGGTGGCGCGGGCCGAGCTAAAGAAATACACGCAGGAAAAGATCTGAGGGGGCCTATGGCAGCAGCGCTCGATTTCGCCGACAAGGCCTATTTTAGTCAACGAGAAGACGGGGCATTTGTCGGCAACGATCCCGCACGTGGCCCGTGGTCTGCTGATCACTGCCATGCGGGGCCTGTTAGTGGTCTGATCGTGCGGGCGGCGGAAACCGAAGTCGGCCCGGAAAAGATGCTGACCCGTCTGACCGTCGACCTGTTACGCCCTTTACCGCTGGCCGGTTTGCGGGTTGCGGCAGAAACAACGCGCCACACCAAGACGTTGGCGACCACGCGCGTTACGGTTCACGATTTGAACGACGCGCTATGTGCAACGGCCTCGACCATGCATCTGGTGCGTCGCGATCTTGGATCGGTTGCAAATGTCGAAAGCACCGCCCCTCGGATCGAGGATGCCGTCGACGGCCCGTTTCCAATTGGCGAGATTCGCCACGAGTTGCCCGGTTTTGCCCATTACAGCGATATTCGGTACCCGAAAGGCGGCAGGCAGGGGGCCGGACCCAAAACGGTTTGGATGCGGACACCGCAGCTTTTGCAGGGCGAGGCGCAATCGCCCATTCAGGCCCTGTGTCCACTGGCAGATTGCGGCAATGGCATCTCATGGAATGCGCCAACCTCGGAAATGGGATTCATGAATACCGACCTGACAGTGAACATCCATCGAGAGCCGGTTTCCGATTGGTTGGCCTCAGACTCTGTCTCGCATTGGCAGCCGTCAGGTATCGGGATGTCACAGTCGGTGTTGTATGACACGCAAGGTCCGGTTGGAACCGCATTGCAAACACTGGTTTTGTTCCCGCCCGGCTGACACTCGGCCGGTTTTTGCATCCTGACTGTAAAAGCCGTTGCCGCCGCCGATCGGCAGACCTATCTTGAAATCATGCGTTGGATGCTTGCCGCTATAACCTGTTGCCTGCCTGTCCCGGCCTTGGCTCACCCGCACGTCTTTATCGACACTGGGCTCGAGTTCATCGTGGATGAAAGTGGTCACTTGACCCATGTCCGAGTGACCTGGGCCTATGATGAGCTGTTTTCCTTACTGCAACTGGAAGACATGCGGCTGGATCAGGACGGTGATGGCGCGCTGACCGAAGGCGAAGAAGCGATCCTTACCGGGTTCGATGCGCAATGGATCGAAGGGTATAACGGTGATCTGGTTGTGACGGCCGGAGGAGTACAAGTTGACCTTTCGGGCCCGCTGTCGCCTCATGCCACAACCGAAGATGGCCGCATCGTCACAACGCATCTGCGCGCGGTCGAAGGGGGTTCAGTGCCCGCCAGCGCCTTGTCGGCGAAGGCGTTCGATGAGACCTATTACACAGCCTACGAAGTGACACGCCCTGTCATCGTCACAGGCCCCGCTACCTGCCAGATGGAACGTTTCGATCCGGATATTGACGGTCAATTGGCCCAGATGCAGGCGTTTCTGCTAACGCTGGATGCAGATTACGACCTTGAGGAAAACGACATTCCTCTGGTCGGAGAGAACTTTGCCACCGAGATTCGCATTTCATGTCCCGCTACCTGATTGTTCCGGTTGCCCTTGCC
This sequence comes from Ruegeria sp. HKCCA5929, assembly GCF_013034525.1. Taxonomy (NCBI): domain Bacteria; kingdom Pseudomonadati; phylum Pseudomonadota; class Alphaproteobacteria; order Rhodobacterales; family Roseobacteraceae; genus Ruegeria; species Ruegeria sp. HKCCA5929. Next base: position 183,310 of record NZ_WQGE01000002.1, on the reverse strand, counting down.
TGTGGACTGCTGCTCTGGTTCTGGGGCAGTGGCGGGTTTGACTCTCTTGCAGCCTGGGCAGCAGGCGAGCAACGCGAATTTCAGAACCAGATCGCCCGCTCGCTGCGTGCCGCACGCGCCGAGCAGCCGCAGGCCGTTGCCACGCTGCTGACCGTATGTTTTGCCTATGGCTTCTTTCATGCCATCGGCCCGGGTCACGGTAAGGTTCTGATCGGCGGGTACGGGCTGGGTCGGCGCGTGGCTTTCTGGCGGCTGTCAGCGATAAGTGTGCTTTCCAGTCTAGGGCAAGCCGTAACGGCCATCGTTCTGGTCTATGCCGGGGTATTGGTGTTTCAGATGTCCCGCCAAAGCCTTGTCGGCGCGACCGAGCAGGTCATGGCCCCCATAAGCTATGGCGCGATTGCTTTGATCGGGTTGTGGCTAGTGTTTCGTGCTTTGCGCAGTTTTGCGCGGCGGCAAAAAAGCCAACCGACGCATGATCATGCCCATGCTCACGATCACCACGCCGACGCGCACCAACATGATCACGACCATAATCATGACCACCATGACCATGCACATCACCATCACCGTGATGACGGTGTCTGCTCGGATTGTGGCCATCGGCATGGACCAACGGCGGAAGAGGTCGCAAATGTGGGCACTCTGCGCGAGGCTATGATCCTGATCGCTGGTATTGCCGCGCGGCCCTGTACGGGTGCTTTGTTCGTGCTGATCCTGACCTGGCAGATGGGCATTGCAATGGTTGGTGTCGCCGGGGCTTTTGCTATGGCGCTGGGCACGGCTACAGTCACAACGCTGGTCGGCTGGACCTCTTTCGGCCTGCGCGGAGGGTTGCTCGCTTCAACCTCGGCCACACGCTTTGCGTCCGTGCTGGCCCCAACCATCGAACTGGTCGCGGGGCTTGTCATTGCAGTGATTGCCGGTGGTCTGCTGTTGCGCGCGATTTAGTCAAACACCGGTTCAGGGTAACCGACCCGCGCCAGATACAGCCCCTGCGGCGGGCAGACCGGCCCACAGGCCGCACGGTCAGCAGCGTTCAATGCGTCGCGGACATCCTCAGGCGTCCAAGCACCGGCGCCGACACGTTCCAAGGTGCCCACGAAACTGCGGACCTGGTTGTGCAGGAAGGAACGCGCACGCACGTGGAAATGGATCTCGGGGCCGGAAAAACCCGGAACCTGCTCGATCCACAGCTCATCCAGAGTTTTTACAGGGCTCGCCGCTTGACAGATTGAAGACCGGAACGTGGTGAAATCATGCCGTCCCAGCAACATGTTTGCCCCGTCCTGCATCGCATCAACATCCAACTGATGGTTGATCTGCCAAACCTGCCCCCGGTCATGCGTTGCCGGGGCGCGGCGCATCAGGATGCGGAACAGATATTGCCGTTCAACCGCTGAAAAGCGTGCATGCCAATCCTCATCGACCCGAGCGGCCTTCACAATCGCCACAGGCTGCGGTTTGAGGTGATAGTTCAGTGCCTCGGACAGGCGAAACGGGTCCCAGTCCTTCGCCATATCGCAATGGGCAACCTGACCAAGCGCGTGAACCCCGGCATCGGTGCGACCTGCGGCGGCGATTGTATGCGCACCCGGCTGGATGCGCGACAGAGCCTCTTCAATGGCCCCCTGAATGGACGGCTGATCCTTTTGCCGCTGCCATCCGGCAAACGGTTCCCCTTGGTATTCGACTTTTAACGCATATCTGGGCATGCGCCGCTGGTAACGCGCGGGGCCGAAACGGGCAAGGGGGCGAAAGCGCTGGTATGTGCCGCACCCTCTACCTATCTTGGGTAAAACGATAATTGCGGGGCGACAGTTTGGTCATCTCATCACTGGCAGACAGTCTTGTGCGTGGCGTCGAAACCATCGGCGATACCGTGTCCGAGACGTTTTTCGAGCCGGTCATCCGTCTGGGTGTCACCGGACTGGCGCGATCGGGCAAGACGGTTTTCATCACCTCGCTGGTGGCCAACCTGTTGGACCGGGGCCGCATGACCGGCCTGACCGCTCAGCAGGAGGGACGGATCAACGCCGCTTATCTGCAACCACAGCCGGACGATACGGTGCCCCGGTTCGACTATGAAACCCACCTGTCCGCTCTGACCGGCCCCACGCCGCATTGGCCCGACAGCACCCGCGCTGTGTCCGAACTGCGTTTGTCGTTCAAGGCGCGCCCCGCAGGGTTACTTGCCGGGTTGCAGGGGGCGCGAACAGTGCATTTGGACATCGTGGACTACCCCGGTGAGTGGCTGCTGGATCTGGCTTTGTTGGACAAATCTTACGAAGATTGGTCGCAAGAGACACTGACGCGCATCGAGACCCGTGCCGAGGCAGCCGAGTATCTGGCGCTGGTCAAGGCCACAGACCCGTCTGGTGCGCATGACGAGCCGACGGCGCAAGCTCTGGCGGCGGCGTTCACGGCTTATCTCAATCAGGCGCGTGAAGCTGGTTTTTATGACTGCACCCCGGGGCGTTTCTTGTTGCCGGGTGATCTGGCGGGCTCACCGGTGCTGACCTTTGCGCCTTTGGTTCTGTCCGGACCATCACGCCGTAAAACTCTTCAGCGTGAGATGGAGCGGCGATTTGAGGCTTATAAGTCTCAAGTGGTGAAACCCTTTTTTCGCGACCACTTTTCGCGCATCGACCGGCAGGTGGTTTTGGTCGACGCGCTGGGCGCGATCCACAAAGGCCCGCAGGCGGTTGAGGATATGCGCCGCGCGATGGCCGATATCCTGTCGGCTTTTCGTCCGGGCAGGAACGCGTGGCTCAGCCAGTTGCTGTTGGGCAAGCGGGTCGAACGCGTCCTTTTTGCGGCGACTAAAGCCGACCATTTGCACCACACACAACATCCCCGCATGACGGCGATCATCGAAGCGTTGACACGCGAGGCACGAGACCGCGCGAATTTCGCGGGGGCGCAGACGGCAGCTCTGTCGTTGGCTTCGCTGCGTGCTACGACCGAAGAAATGCGCAGGCACAACGGGGTGGAGTTGCCCTGCGTGAGGGGCACCTTGTTGGACAGCGGGAAACAGGCTGCGTTCTATCCCGGCGAATTGCCTGAAGACCCAGCGCATCTTTTGGGTCCGGCGCGAAATGGGGCGGACAGTTGGTTGGATGAGGATTATGGGTTCATGGCATTTGCCCCTGCGCATCTGACCCTGAAACCCGGCGATGGGCCGCCGCATATCCGTCTGGATCGCGCAGCCCAGTTCCTGATCGGAGACAGGTTGTGACCGTTATCTTGCGTCCTGCACGTACCACAGATGCCGGTACCATCGGAACAATCCTGCACGGTTTCACCTTGGAAAACGACTGGGTGCCAAAACTGCACAGTTGCGCTGAAACCATCGCCTTTTGCGGTAAAATGATCGATCAGGATTGGGTGACTGTTGCGGAAAGTGACGTGGGCGTGGTCGGGTTTCTGGCGCTCAACGGTACCGAAATCCACTCGCTTTATCTGGATGCACATGAACGAGGGCGAGGGATCGGGCGGCAACTGCTGGACCACGCGAAATCTCGCCAAACCCGGCTTAGCTTGTATGCGTTTCAGGCCAACACAGGCGCTTGTAAATTTTACGAGCGCAACGGCTTTGCCGAAGCAGCGCGCAGCAATGGCGCGGAAAATGACGAAAACCTGCCGGACATTAGGTTTGTCTGGCGCAGCAAAGGTATGACCCATGGCTAAAGGCCCGGTTCTGATCGATCTTGAAGCGGATGAGCCCGCCGCTGATGTTGCGCAGGCCCCTCCGGTGCCAGATGTGGCGCAGCCTCAAGGGCAAGCGATGCAGAGCGCTGCGAGGCTTGCCGCCCGAAAACCATCCGCCTTGGCGCGTTGGTTTTGGGGGCTGGCCTTGGCCGTCATCGGCGCGGCAATCTCTGTTGCAGCTTGGGATTTTGCAACTTCACTAGTGGCGCGGACGCCAGTTCTGGGGTGGGTCGTAGTTGGCCTGCTGTCGGCATTGGTGCTGGTTGGATTGATCATTGCAATCCGCGAATTGGCGGCTTTGGGGCGATTGTCGCGGGTCGACGGAATGCGCCGCGCGGCGGATACGGCCTTGGCGGATGCCGATCTGGCACAGGCCCGTGTTGTCACCAATCGTCTGATCACCTTTTACAAAGGCCGGGAAGAGACCCGCTGGGGCCGCGACCGACTGGCAGAGCGTATGGGGGATCAATTTGATGCCTCGGCTTTGCTGAGCCTTGCCGAAGATGAGCTGCTGGCTCCGCTAGACGAGGCGGCTAGCCGAGAAGTTGAGGCTGCGGCCCGGCAGGTCGCAACCGTGACCGCCTTAGTCCCTTTGGCTTTGGCAGATGTTGTGACAGCGCTGGCCGCATCGCTTCGGATGATCCGCCGGGTCGCGGAAATCTACGGCGGTCGGGCCGGTACCCTCGGCAGTTGGCGCCTGACACGTGCCGTGTTTGTTCATCTCGTGGCCACAGGCGCGGTCGCCGTCGGCGACGATCTGCTGGAGCCTGTACTGGGCGGATCCGTCCTCAGCAAACTGTCCCGCCGGTTCGGAGAGGGGTTGGTCAACGGGGCGCTAAGCGCGCGTGTGGGCGTAGCCGCGATGGAGGTTTGCCGCCCGCTGCCATTCTCAGAACGGCACAAACCGTCAACGCGCGGCATCATCAAACGCGCCTTGCAGGGCCTGTTTTCCAAGGGTTGATCCAAAGCAAAGCGTCATAGCCCACCCTTCGTCACACTAGGAGTGTCGGAGGAGCCAGCCATGACGGATCACGGTCACAGCCCGCAGGAAATCGCCGAACGGATCAATGCACCGCCTGGTCGTGGAGTGTTGCGCGATGTTGTCTATGGCGGCATCGACGGGTCTGTTACCACTTTTGCCATCGTGGCAGGGGTCGCAGGGGCAGGGCTTTCCCCGTTTGTGATCGTTGCGTTGGGTTTGGCGAATGTGCTGGCTGACGGGTTTTCCATGGCTGCGGGCAATTACTCGGGCACCAAGGCGGAACTGGACAACATTCGGCGCATCCGCGCGGTCGAGGAACGCCACATAGCCTTGTACCCCGATGGTGAGCGGGAAGAAGTGCGCGAGATCCTTGCGCAAAAGGGGTTGTCGGGCGACGTTTTGACCGAAGCCACGGCCGAGATTACCTCGAGCCACGAAAACTGGATCAACCTGATGATCGAAGGAGAGTATGGGTTGGGCAGTGTTGACCCGCATCCGTTGAAGGCGGCGCTGGCCACATTCTTTGCCTTCCTGGTGGCAGGGATGATCCCCTTGCTGCCCTTTCTGGCTTCGGTTCCGAACGCATTTGCGATGTCCGCCTGGATGACCATGGGCGTCTTTTTTGCGATAGGAGCGCTTAAAAGTCGTTGGTCTCTGTCCCCATGGTGGCGGTCAGGGATAGAGACGCTGTTGATCGGAGGGCTGGCTGCGCTGATCGCGTATCTGGTCGGGTCTCTGTTCCATCCTTAATTGTCGCAGCGCGGCTGTGGCGGCTGGCCAATATGCAGCACTTGGGTAGAGTGGCCAAAAACGGGTGCGAAAACCGATGCCACGTCTCTCTTTATCTGAACAACACGTATTGGTTCTGGGCGCTTACGGCTTCATTGGCGCGGCAGTCACGCGTACGTTGCAAGCCGAAGGTGCCTCGGTTCAAGGCGCGGTACGCGACCTTGCGCAAGGGGCACGGATTTTACCGGGTGTTCCGCTCAAGCAGGCTGACATGCGCGATCTTCTTCACACGCAAGATTGGCTGGGTCTGTTAGAAAACGTCGATGTCGTCGTGAATTGCGCCGGTGCTTTACAGGACAATGCCAAAGACGATCTGGAAACCGTGCACCACACAGCGATCGCGGCCCTGGCCAACGCTTGCGCGGATCAGAAGATCAGTATTGTCCAGATTTCCGCCATCGGTGCGGAACCTGCAGCAAGCACGCATTTCCTGCGCACCAAAGCGGCCGGAGATCAGGCTCTGCGTGCGTCGGGCGTTCCGCTTTGGGTGCTGAAGCCCGGGCTTGTTATCGGACAGACGGATTTTGGCGGCACAGCACTGCTACGCATGTTGGCCGCTGTGCCTTGGGTTCAACCCTTGGCCTATCCCAATACGCCAGTGCAGTGCGTGGGGATGCCTGACCTTTGCGCCACGGTCGTCGATGCCATTGCGGGGGATTTGCCGCAAGGCACGTATGACCTTGTCGAGGACAGCCCGCACAGCCTGTCGGACGTGGTGCGCGGAACCCGGCAATGGCTAGGGTTTCCTGCGGCGCGTTTCTCAGTAAGTTTACCGCCGGTTATGACCAAAGCCGTTGCAGCGTTAGCCGATGGTTTGGCCTGGTTTGGCTGGCGATCACCTCTACGCAGCACGGCGATGACGGTCATGGCGGACGGCGTGATCGGAGATCCCGCGCCTTACAGGGCTGCCTCGGGGCGCGGGTTTTCACCTTTGCCCGACATCTACGCATCGCTTCCCTGTGCCCGGGAACACCGCCTTACTGCACGAATGACGCTGTTGATGCCGATGGTTGTTGCAACGCTCAGCCTGTTTTGGGTTCTGTCGGGCCTGTTCGGGTTGTCGGGCCTGTCCAAAGCCTCGGGCGTACTGACAGGAGCTGGTTGGTCAGCGCCTGCAGCCATGGTCGCCGTTGTTTTCTGGTCTCTGGTCGACGTCGTGCTGGGGTTGGCCATCTTGTGGCGTAAATGGGCTGTGCGGGCCTGTTTGGCTCAGTTTGGCGTGGCCGGAATCTACATGACTGCCGCCACAATCACGTCACCGGAATTGTGGACCGACCCGTTGGGCCCACTGGTGAAAATCCTGCCCGCGATGGTCTTATCCCTTGTCGCGTTGCCCATGTTGGCAAGTCGATGACGGACCCTGATCTGATCCTGCGCTGGTTGCACGTCATTGGCGCCTGTGTCCTGCTGGGGACCGGAGCAGGGATTGCCTTTTTCATGCTCATGGCACATCGCAGCAATGATCCGAAAATCGTCGCGCACACGGCGGGTGTCGTCGCGCTGGCCGACCTTTTGTTCACGACAACAGCAGTCATCCTGCAACCCATTACTGGCACTCTGTTGGCTTGGCGTATTGGGTGGTCGTTAAGCGAAGGATGGATTGCATTGTCCCTGGTGCTTTACGTGCTGACCGGTCTTTTCTGGTTGCCGGTGGTTTGGGTGCAACTTCGAATGCGGGATTATGCCAGAACAGCGGCAGAGCAGGGGTCGTCTTTGCCGCAAGACTTTTACCGTTTGTTTCGGTTTTGGTTCGCGTGTGGCGTGCCTGCCTTTCTTGCGGTGTTGGTCATCCTGTGGTTGATGATCGCGCGCCCGGCGATTTCTGTGTTTTAGGAAGGTCTGCAGCTTTCCTGACTGTTATTGGCCATCGCCCCAAGATAGCCTTGCCGCAAGACTTAGATCGGAGATTGCTTTGGAATCGCTACTTGTTCTTGTCGGCCTGATTGTTCTGGCAATCCCGGTCACGCTGGTCGTGCTGATGGTTGGACAAACCCGGTTGCGCCGCCGCGTGGCAGAGCTAGAGGCGCGGATTTCGACCCTCTCGGCAGGTGACAAGGTGGGCTCTGAAACCCACGAGGTAAAGGAGCCTGACCCACAGACAGACGTTGCAAAAGAAGCGCGCAGACCCGCCCCATGGGCCGCGCCGAAACGACAGGAAGAAGATACTCCTGTTGAGGCGGACGTGCCTTCTCCTGCCGTCGTATTCAATTCTGACCGGTTTACCGCGCTGGGCGCATGGATGCGCGAAAACTGGTTTTATGTGGTCTCAGCCTTGTCGCTGGCGTTGGCCGGGATTTTCCTTGTGCAATACGGCGTTGAAAACGGATTGCTGCCTCCGGCGGCCCGCGTATTCGCAGCACTTGGATTCGGGTCACTTCTGATCGTGGCGGGTGAAGTTCTGCGCCGGAAGTTCGGCGATGATGAGGATGCGTCCACTGCCTATTTGCCTTCCGTCTTTTCCGGGGCCGGGCTTGTTACCCTTTTCGGGGCAATTCTGGCCGCGCGCCAATTGTACAACCTGATTAGTGCCGAAGCGGCGCTGGCAGGGATGGTTGCCGTCGCTTTGGTTGGTCTTGTACTGGGTTGGTTTCATGGCCCCTTGTTGGCGGCGGTCGGATTGGTCGGAGCATTCGCGGCCCCCTTCATGGTCGGTGGTTCGTCCGAGGATCCTTCGTGGCTTTATGCCTATTTCCTGCTGGTTGCCGTTTTGGGGCTTGGTATCGACACGGTTCGGCGTTGGGCGTGGGTGTCTGTTCTGACCGTGTTTGGGGTCTATTCGGCGAACCTGCTGCTGGTGGCAGGCGCGCCGAACACAGAACCGAGTTATCTGGTCGCTGCTTTGATACTGGCGCTTTTGGTGATGGCTATTCCCGCGCGTCGCATATGGCCGGATCACGCGGGCCCCATGATCTCTCAAATGATCCGTCATCCAAAGTCCCGCCCTTGGCCTGACTTTCCAACCCGGCTGGCGGCAGGGGCCGTTGCAGTCAGTTCAGCGATCTTGTCCTGGCATTGGGCGGATTCGGCGGCAGAGTTCTGGTTGGGTGTCACCTTGTTGACCGTCCTTGTGCTGGCCCTGTTGCTTTGGGCCAAGGATGCGCCCGCACTTCAGGATTTGACCGTCCTGCCGGCGGTTGGGCTTGTATTCTATGTCTTGTCGCATGGGCTTGATCAGGGCGCGGTTCTTCGTGACTTTGCTGTCACCTATGCGGAAACGGTTGAGGCCGACTATCCAATGGTCGTCACGGTGTTAGTCGCGTTGGGAGCTTTGATCTCAATCCTGATGGCGTGGCGGTCTGCACAGGCAAGCCAGTTTCGCGCGATCTGGGCCGGAGGGGCCGCTCTGTTTGCCCCGGCAATGGCGATCGGGCTGGAGGTCGGCTGGCATCCGGCTTCTGTAATTGGCGCATACCCGTGGGCTTTGCACGCTGTGGCGCTGGCCGTCCTGATGGTGGTTCTTGCGGAACGTTTTGCCCGTGTCGACGGAGAGGATCGGATGCGTGCTGCGCTGGCCACTTTGTCTGCGCTGTCTTGTCTGGTCTTTGCCTGCGTCATCGTGCTCAGCGCGGCGGCACTGACGGTGGCGCTGGTGGCAAGCGTCGCGGCGGCGGCGGCTCTGGATCGCAGGTTCACTTTACCCCCGATGAGCTGGTTCATCTGGGCCGGTGTATTCACCGTCACCGTTCGACTGGTGCTTGATCCGGGGCTGGATTGGGCAAATTCGGCTCCGGTGCCCGAGATGACATTGGTATACGGTTCGGCCACGATTGGCTTTGTCGTCGGCTGGTGGATGTTGCGCCCCTTGCAGCGCCCTGTGGCGTCCTTGTTGCTGGAGAGTGCAGCCTCGGCGACAGGTGGCATTCTGCTGTCCTTGCTGCTGCTGCGCTGGCTGGAAGGGTTTGGTGAGGGCGGTGCCGACAACAGCCATTGGGGGCTGGGTCTGCTGGCTGTCATCTGGCTGCTGCTGGCTTTTGCTCAGGTTCAAAGATTTGGTCTGGGCGGCAAGCTGAACTATGCGCGTTATGTGTTGGCCGCGTTCTTTGCGGCGCACGGTCTGTTCCATCTGATGCTTGTCGTGACCGAGCAAAACCCGCTGCTAAACCCAAACGCCGATCCTGTGCTCGGCCTACCGGTTCTCAACACGCTTGCAATTGCGTATCTGCTGCCCGCGCTGGTTATCGCCGGGTCCGCTTGGCGGATCAAGGACATGCCCAAGCAGATCACGATGACAAGCTATGTCGTGGCAGGGGGGCTTGCGGCGATGTGGCTAGGCCTGACAATCCGCCATGTCTGGCAGGGCTCTGCGGGCATGTTCGAAGGCAACGGCGTTACACAGCCCGAGCTTTACACCTATACGCTGGTTCTACTGCTGATCGGAGCCGCGCTGTTCTATCAATCTCTGGCCCGTGGATCGGATCTGATGCGGAAGGCGGGGCTTGTGGTGATCGGTCTGGCTGTGGCCAAGGTCTTTCTGATCGATATTGCGGGTCTCGGCGGTCTGATCCGCGTCTTCTCGCTGCTTGCGCTTGGCCTTGCGCTGGCTGGTCTGGCATGGCTGAACCGCTGGGCCAAACTGCGCCATTCGCCGCATGGGGCAGAACCTCTGGACCATTAGGCGCGGGCGTCTTATAAGCCCGCCATGCATGACCGTTTGGCCATCATTATTCGAATTATATCCCCGGCGCTCTGACCCTCTGAGACGCCGGGCAAAGGTGTTTGAGAACTCGCACCGACCGCTTCGATCCTAGTACGACCAGATCATCCAAAGGACGCCCCCAATGTGCGCCGACACGATCCAGACACCTGATTACAAAGACACGCTGAACCTGCCCAAAACCGACTTCCCCATGCGCGCTGGCCTGCCCAAGCGCGAACCCGCATGGCTGGAGCGCTGGGAAACCATCGGCGTCTATGACCGCCTGCGCGAGAAACAAGGCCGCACACCCTTTACCCTGCACGATGGCCCACCTTATGCGAACGGTCACCTGCATATCGGCCACGCGCTGAATAAGACCATCAAGGACATGATCGTGCGCAGCCATCAGATGATGGGTTTCGACGCGCGTTACGTGCCCGGCTGGGATTGCCACGGCCTGCCCATCGAATGGAAGATCGAAGAGCAGTACCGCAAGAAGGGCAAGAACAAGGACGAGGTGAACATCGTCGATTTCCGTCAGGAATGCCGCAAGTTCGCCGAGGGTTGGATCGATATCCAGCGGGAAGAGTTCAAGCGCCTGGGCATCACCGGCAACTGGCCTGATCCCTACATCACCATGGACTATCACGCCGAGGCTGTGATCGCGGATGAGTTCATGAAGTTCCTGATGAACGGCACGCTTTATCAGGGCTCGAAACCCGTGATGTGGTCACCCATCGAAAAAACCGCTCTGGCCGAGGCCGAGGTCGAGTATCACGACAAGGAAAGCTTCACCATTTGGGTGAAGTTCAAGGTTGTGAAGGATGCTCACGTTGAAAAAACGCTCGGAGAAGCCACGAAGAAGGCGGTGAATGACTTAGGTGGCGCCTATGTCGTGATCTGGACGACCACGCCTTGGACCATGCCATCGAACAAGGCAGTCGTTTACGGCAAAGACATCTCATACGGCCTGTACGAAGTCACCGGCGCGCCCGAGGAATGCTGGGCTGCAGTAGGCGACAAGTTCCTGCTGGCCGACAATCTGGCCGCTGACGTTTTGGGCCGCGCGCGACTGAACGACGACCAGTGGACCCGCGTTCGTGACGTGACCGCAGATGAGCTGGAAGGCGTTCAACTGACCCACCCGCTGGCCGGCGCCGAGGGTGGCAATGGCGAATGGGACGACATCCGCGATTTCCGCGCTGCTGAGTTCGTGACCGACTCCGAAGGGACCGGCTTCGTTCACTGCGCGCCGTCGCACGGGATGGAGGAATTCGAGCTGTATCGTGACTTGGGTATGTTGGAACAAGTCATCACCTACAACGTGATGGACGATGGCTCTTTCCGCGGTGACCTGCCGTTCTTTGGTGGCAAATACATCCTGTCTCGAAAGGGCGGCGAGGGTGACGCGAACAAAGCCGTCATTGACAAGCTGGTCGAGGTCGGCGGGCTGTTGGCGCGTGGCAAGATCAAGCACAGCTATCCGCATTCGTGGCGCTCGAAGGCTCCGATCATCTACCGCAACACGCCGCAGTGGTTTGCATCCGTTGACCGCAAGCTGGACGATGGCATGGGCGAGATGGGCGACACCATCCGCGAGCGTGCGCTGCGGTCCATCGACGAATTGGTCAAATGGACGCCGCAGACCGGACGCAACCGCCTGTATTCCATGATCGAAGCGCGCCCGGACTGGGTTCTGTCCCGTCAGCGCGCCTGGGGCGTGCCGCTGACCTGCTTTACCAAGAAGGGGGCCTTGCCCACCGACGCGGATTACCTGCTGCGCAACGAAGACCTCAACGCGCGCATCAAGGCTGCGTTCGAGAAGGATGGCGCTGACGTCTGGTATACTGACGGTTTCAAGGAAAAGATCCTCGACGGCATCGCCAACCCGGACGACTACGATCAGGTGTTTGACGTGCTGGACGTATGGTTCGACTCGGGTTCGACCCACGCCTTCGTTCTGCGTGACCGCGAGGATGGCACCGAGGACGGCATCGCCGATGTCTACATGGAAGGCACGGATCAGCACCGCGGCTGGTTCCATTCGTCGATGTTGCAAGCTTGCGGCACCAAGGGCCGCGCGCCTTATCGGAATGTTGTCACCCACGGATTCACGCTGGACGCCAAAGGCAACAAGATGTCCAAGTCTTTGGGCAACACCATCGTGCCGGAAGAGGTCGTCAAGCAATACGGTGCCGATATCCTGCGTTTGTGGGTGGCGCAGACTGACTATACCGCCGACCAGCGGATCGGGCCTGAGATCCTGAAAGGCACGGCCGACAGCTATCGTCGCCTGCGCAATACCATGCGGTTCATGCTGGGCTCATTGGCCGACTTCACCGAAGCGGATCAGGTCGAGCCCGAGGATATGCCGCGTCTGGAACGCTGGGTCCTCAGTCGTCTGGCCGAACTGGATGAGCAGGTGCGTAAGGGCTACGCGTCCTTCGACTTTCAGGGTGTGTTCAGCGCCGTCTTTACGTTTGCCACAGTTGATCTGTCGTCTTTCTACTTCGACGTCCGCAAAGATGCGCTGTACTGCGATGGCGACAGCCTGCGCCGTCGTGCGTCGCGCACTGTTCTGGACATTCTGTTCCATCGCCTGACCACATGGCTGGCTCCGGTTCTGGTGTTCACCATGGAAGAGGTGTGGCTGGAACGCTTCCCGAGCGATGACAGCTCGGTCCATCTGGTGGATTTCCCAGACACACCTGTCGACTGGCGCAATGATGAGTTGGAAGCCAGCATGGCCAAAGTGCGCCGCGTCCGCCGCGCCGTGACCGCCGCGCTCGAGGTTCAACGTCAGGACAAAGTGATTGGTTCCAGCCTTGAGGCTGCGCCGATCGTGCATGTCGAGGACGAGGAAACCCGCGATCTTCTGGCGACGTTCGATGTAGATGACATGTGCATCACCTCGGGTTTGACCGTCTCGGGCGATCCGGCCCCGGCCGAGGCGTTCCGCGTCCCAGAGATTGAAGGCGTGGGTGTTGTCTTCGAAAAAGCCGAAGGCGAAAAATGTCAGCGGTGCTGGAAAATCCTGCCCGACGTGGGCCGCCACACGCATCCGGGTGTATGCAGCCGCTGTAACGACGCGCTTAGTTAACACTTACCCCCAGCCCATCGGCTGGGGGTTTTTCTTTCCCTGCTTGCAACAGCTTTGGTGATCTGAAACGCTGCGCCTATGCCGATGATTGCCGTAGAAACCCAATTTGGATGTCTGGGTGTCGAAGAAACAGACGGTGCACTCACGCGCCTGGTCTGGGATGGCCGCGATGTGGGAGAGCCGACAGATCTGTTGCGTGAAGCCGCCGCGCAATTGAAAGCGTATGACGCCGGGCAACTGGACCGGTTTGACCTTCCTTACCGCGTCGCAGGGTCTGACTTTCAGCGACAGGTCTGCGATCTGATGTATGCGATTCCTCTGGGCGAAACGCGTACTTACGGAGATATCGCCAAAGAGCTTGGGCAGCCCGCGCAACCCGTAGGGCAGGCTTGCGGTGCAAACCCCATTCCGGTGATCATTCCCTGCCACAGGGTGCTCTCAGCAAATGGTCTTGGTGGCTTTTCCGGCGCCGGCGGGGTCGAGACCAAAGTGGCCCTGTTGCGCCATGAGAGGGCCGCCGGGCTTTTGATCTGACCTGTGAAATTCGGTTGCAATCCGTCTGCGGCGGGCACACCATATATGTGTTGTTGAATTTGAAGGACCGCATTGCATGACCACGGATCAAGATCGCGCCGCCCGAAAGAAGGCCATTATTGACAGGTTGATGTCACTTGAAGCGCAAGAGCTTGCAACGGCGCAGGCGCATTACGATGCGTTTTTGAAGGACGCTCAACTGGATGATCGGGAAGGTCACGACAAGGATGACCTTGCCGCCTCACGCGAAAACGCTGACTTGGCGGCTGCGTTTGACGCCCCTGTGCATGCACACCACGCTAAGATCGACGTGATTGAAAACACCGATTTCGGTCTGACTGACACAGTTCAACCCGGCGCAGTGATCAAATTCAACAATCGCAGATTTGTCGTATGCGTCTCGACCACCCGGTTCGAGGTGGATGGAAAGACCTATATGGGCATTTCAACACAAAGCCCGATTTATCTGGCCATGGTGGGCCTGCAAGAGGGCGATGTTTTTACTCACAACGGCACCGAGTTCGAGGTGCAGGACGTCATGTAGCTCGACTGTCGGCAGCGCTGCGTCAGGCGCGGCGCTGCGGTATGATTTGCTGCGCGATGCCTGCAAATGTCAGGTATAGGCTGGTGATCACCAGCCCCCAATGCGCCCAGCTTTCAGGGTGAAAATCGACCCAGGCCGCCCAACCGGCAAAGAACGTCCATGCCAGAGCCATAGGCAGGGTCAGGCTGCGCCAACGCTCGGTACGTACGGGATGGACAAACTTGAGCGGCAGGAACATCGCCAGTGACAGCAGTGTGACCAGCAGCAGAATAATCCAGAAATTCGGCTCGAGCGCGAAGATCACGATAACGAACATGTTCCAGCATCCGGGAAACCCGGAAAAGGAGTTGTCCTTGGTCTTCATCCGGGTGTCCGCAAAATACATCGCGCTGGCAAAAGTTATAACGATGATCGCAAACCATCCCGTCCAGCCGTCCATCAGCCCGGACTTGAACAGGGCAAAGGCCGGTATGAACACATAGGTCAGGTAATCGATGATCAGATCCAGCAGAACACCATCAAATTCCGGGGCGTTCTTTTTGACGTGGTAATGACGCGCCAGAGGGCCGTCGATTCCGTCCACGACAAAAGAAACAACCAGCCAAAGATACATAAGGCTCCATTTCTCTTCGACGGCGGCCAGCATGGCGAGCATGGCAAAAACAGCGCCGGTAGCAGTGAAGAGATGGACGGAAAGAGCTTTGAATCTGAGTGTCATGCACGCGTCATGACTGATGCACGCCTGAGATGCAAACCAAAAGCCGTGCGGTTTTGATGGATGTGTGTGTCAGGCCTTGGGGTGCGCACGGTTGTAGACCTCCATCAACCGCGCCGTGTCCACGGCAGTATAGGCTTGGGTGGTTGAAAGCGACGCGTGGCCTAAAAGTTCTTGAATCGCACGCAAGTCGCCTCCCGCCGAAAGAAGATGCGTTGCGAAGCTGTGCCGCATGGCGTGGGGTGTTGCGGTTGCAGGCAGGCCCAATTGCATTCGGGCCTTGGCCATGACGCCCTGTATCGCACGTGGATTCAGCGCCCCGCCGCGGACACCGCGGAACAAAGGCGCGCCCTGTGCCTTCGGGTGCGGGCAGAGTTTTACGTACCGGTCGACGGCTTCACGGGCAGCAGGAAGAACCGGTACGACCCTCTCTTTGTCGCCCTTGCCAACGATGCGCAAGGTGGCGGGTAAAGGTACGTCTGCACCAGTCAATGACAGCGCCTCGGATATGCGCAGCCCACACCCATATAGCAAAGTCACCACGGCCACGTCCCGCGCGGCGACCCAATCCGAGGTGGATTGCAGCTCGACCGTGTCGATCATGGCGCGGGCGGCGTCTTCGGCCAGGGGGCGGGGAAGTTTCTTGGTAAATTTTGGTGCGCGTGTGGACAAGACAGCAGTGGGTTCAAAGCCTTCACGTTCGGCCAGCCAGCGGTAAAAGCTTTTGACGGCTGAGAGTTTGCGCGCCAGTGATCGTGCGCTTACGTCTGCACTGCGTTGGTCCGCCATCCAGGCACGCATATCTGACACAGTGATCCGTTCCAGCGCTTTCAACCCCTGCCGTTCAGCGTGGTGCAGCGTCATAAAGGACAGAAAATCCGTCACATCCCCGCGATAGGCGGTTTGCGTGTTCTGCGATCTACCCGCCAGCGCACCTAAGCTGTCCAGCCAATGCTGCAGCGCATCGCGGCAGGCGGGTGAGATCAGGCTCACGACAGCCAGTGGCGCATCGAGCGTTCGAACACGCCAGCAAAAAAGCTTAAAAGGTCGGTGCCAAGCTGCGGCGTGAAATGCCGCGGATCCCGCGCACCCATGACAATCATTCCCGGCAAACGACCGGGGCCGAGGTCAAGCTTCAGGCAGGCTTCGGACCGCAATTGATCTGCAAGCGCGCCAAAAATGCGGCGGTTGGGATGATGCACCTCGCGCAGCGTGACGTCGCGGGCCGGTCCGCCGCGATCAATGGTCAGGTACTGGTCGATGAAGCCGGGTTCGGCAATTGTCAGAACGCCCCCCAACGTATCGACTGCTGGATCGTCCTGAACCACGGTTGTTTCCAGAACCAAAGTGATGTGATCAACACGCAAAATATCGGCAACGTCCGCGCCAAGCGCGCGCAGGAAATCTTCGAATTCAACGGGCTCCAACAGACGCAGAATTGCGCGATGCACTTGGTTTGTGCCCGCCAGATTCTCGTAGGCTGCTGCTATCACAGACCGATGGGTGTCTTCCAACCGGTCCAGCCGCGCTTCGAGCCGTTGCATGGCGATGCCGCGCAGATCGATCACATTGTCGCCGCGTGCGCGTTCATTGGCAGTGACCAGCGCCTGCATCAGATCCTTGTCATCCAACACGACGTCAGGCTCGGCCAGAATCGCCGCGCGGAGGTTATCCTCGAGTTTGGGGTTGCTGCTCATGTCCCGTCCGGTCTTTTTTTGTTGAGCGGCTTATAACATGCCAGACCGGTTTTGCCTTGGGAAAAATGCACGCAAAGGTGGATTTCCTTGAGTGCTGTGGCGAAGGGGCTCTCGCCCGCCATGCCTGATCACAGATCAAGCAAAGGGCCGTTGGGCCGGGCGCGGTGCCTGAAAGCACCGCGCGGTCTTGCAAAAGGTCAGAGGATTTTCTGACCTGTCTTGGCCCAATCGGCCAGGAAGGTTTCCAGACCTTTGTCGGTCAACGGGTGGTCAGCGAGCTTTTTGATCACGGCTGGCGGAGCAGTGATGACATCAGCACCAATGCGGGCGCTGTCGGTCACATGGTTCACGGTGCGGATCGAGGCGGCCAGGATTTCAGTCTCGAACCCGTAATTGTCATAGACTTGGCGGATGTCGGCAATCAGATCCATGCCGTCGAGGTTGATGTCGTCGAGGCGACCAATGAAAGGCGAGATGAATGTTGCACCTGCTTTGGCAGCAAGGATTGCCTGATTGGTTGAGAAACAAAGCGTCACGTTGACCATCTGACCTTCGTCGCTGAGCGTTTTGCAGGTTTTCAGGCCAGCCCATGTCAGCGGCACTTTGACGGCGATGTTCGGCGCGATCTTGGCCAGCTTGCGGCCTTCTGCGATCATGTCCTCAGCTTCGGTGGCGACAACCTCGGCCGAAACCGGACCGTCGACCAGATCACAGATCTCTTTGGTTACTTCCAGAATGTCGCGACCCGACTTTAGGATCAGCGAAGGGTTGGTGGTTACGCCGTCCACCATGCCAAGATCGTTCAGTTCGGCGATGGCGTCGATCTCGGCGGTGTCTACGAAGAATTTCATGAGGGCAGTCCTTTGATGGGTTGGCCTTGGTCGCGGATGGCTTTACCTCAAAGTGAGCCATGCTGGAACCCCCTGCTAAGGATATGCTGTGAGCGCTAACGGATTTTTCAACCAAGGAGAGCTGATTGCGGTGCTGACAACGCAGCCGCTGGACCGGACGTTGGATTACAAAGCGCCCGAAGGCGGGTGTTTTCTGGGTGCGTTTGTCGAAGTGCCTTTGGGGCCACGTAAGGTTCTTGGCGTGGTCTGGGGCCCTGGGCAGGGCGGGTTTGATCTGAGCAAGGCTCGGTCCGTGATCCGGGTACTTGAGGTTGCACCGATGCGCGAAGAGATGCAGGTGTTTCTGGGCAAGGTCGCCGACTACACGCTGACACCGATGCCAGCGATGCTGCGTTTGGCAACCCGTGCGCCGGGGCTGGGGGACCCTCCGTCAATGCGCAAAGTGTATCGCCTTGGCAGTGGCGAACCGGACAGGATGACCGATGCGCGATCCCGTGTGCTGGAGGTTTTGCGAGACTATGGTGGCCTCGCCTTTACATTGAAGGAACTGGCCGAGCAGGCAGGTGTAACCTCCTCTGTTGTCAAAGGGTTGGTCAAACAAGGCGCTGTCCGGGAAGAGGACAGCCCGCGCGATCTGCCGTACCCGCATCTTGATCCGAACCTGCCGGGTAAAGACCTGACCGAAGATCAGGCGGCGGCTGTGGCGCGATTGCGGGCCGGGCAGCAGACAGGCGACTATGGCACAACACTCCTGAAAGGTGTCACGGGTTCGGGCAAGACCGAAGTGTATCTGGAAGCCGTCGCCGAAGCCTTGCGGATGGGACGCCAGGCTTTGGTCTTGCTGCCGGAAATTGCGCTGACCGCTGAATTCCTGACCCGTGTTGAGGCGCGGTTCGGTGCGCGCCCGGCCGAATGGCACTCGGGCGCGACAATGACGGAACGCCGCCGGGTCTGGCGGATGGTTGGGCAGGGGGATGCACAGCTGGTTGTAGGTGCACGATCTGCATTGTTTTTGCCGTTCCGCGATTTGGGGCTGGTGGTGGTCGATGAGGAACACGACACCTCTTACAAACAGGAAGACGGCGTGCACTACAGCGCGCGGGATATGGCAGTTTTACGTTCGGCCATTTGCGGCGCGCGCGTGATTCTGGCCAGTGCGACGCCGTCGCTGGAAAGCTGGGCAAACGCTGAAGCAGGAAAGTATGACCGGATCGACCTGACCTCGCGCTTCGGCGCGGCGGTTCTGCCTGAGATGAAGCCCATTGATATGCGCGCTGAGCAGATGCAGCCCGGAACATGGATTTCTCCGTCCCTGCGACAGGCGGTGCGGCAGCGGGTTGAAAAGGGTGAACAATCGCTGCTGTTTATAAACCGTCGTGGATATGCGCCCGTAACTCTGTGCCGGGCTTGCGGTGAGCAGATCGCCTGCGACCATTGCGACGCGCGCATGGTTGAACATCGGTTTCTGAAACGCCTGATGTGCCACCAATGCGGTGAGACCAAGCCGATGCCCGAAATCTGTCCGTCCTGCGGCGTAGAAGGCAAACTGGCCCCGGTTGGGCCGGGGATCGAGCGGCTGGCAGAAGAGGCCGAGGCGACCTTTCCGGATGCTAAGATTGCGATGCTGAGTTCCGATCTTTTCGGCTCGGCCCGTGCGCTGAAAGCCAAGATCGAAGAGATTGCCGCAGGAGATGCGGACATCATCATCGGCACTCAGTTGGTCGCCAAGGGGCATAACTTCCCCAAACTAACCTTGGTCGGCGTTATTGATGCGGACCTGTCACTGCACGGTGCCGATCTGCGCGCAGCAGAACGAACGTTTCAATTGATGCGGCAGGTTGCCGGGCGTGCTGGCAGGGCAGATAAGCCCGGTCAGGCGCTTTTGCAGACATTCCAACCGGAACACCCCGTTATCCGGGCGATCCTGTCCGGTGATGAGGAAGGATTCTGGAAAGCCGAAGCCGCTGGGCGGCAGGCGGCGGGGGTGCCTCCCTATGGGCGCATGGCCGGAATTGTTTTGTCGGGGCCAGAGGTCGGCCCGGTCTTCGACATCGGCAACGCGATGGCCCGCAATGATGCCCCTGTGCGCGATGTGGGGGGGCAAGTTTTTGGCCCTGCACCAGCGCCGATTGCGCGTATTCGCGGACGGCACCGTGTGCGCCTTCTGGTCAAAGCCCCAAAAGGGGCCCCCATTCAGGACGCGATAGCCCGCTGGATCGCGCCTTTGCGTCTGAAAGGGGATATCCGCCTGACTGTCGATATCGACCCGCAGAGCTTTTACTGACCTCTGCATCAGCGCAGGGCGGCTGTGCGACAACGGCTTCCCTCTCGCCAAGACGACGAAATGGGCGTAGAGGACCAATATGCTAAAACCCATGCCCCTCAACGAGGCGCAGAGCCTTCCGTTCTGGCGTCGTCCTGTCACGCTCTTGTTTGTGATGGCCATGACCATGCCCATCGCGTTTAACGCATGGAGTGCTTTGCTGAACAATTTCGTCATTGAGGTGGCGAATTTTGATGGGGCCGATATTGGCCTGCTGCACACGGTACGTGAAATTCCGGGCTTTCTGGCGATTGGCGTGATCGCCGTCATCATTTTCATCCGCGAGCAGGTTCTGGCGATGATTTCGCTGATGATGCTTGGGGTGGCAACCGCTGTAACAGCCTGGTTCCCCAGCTTGGGTGGGTTGTTGTTTGTGACCCTGTTCAGCTCGATCGGGTTTCACTACTATGAAACGGTAAATCAGTCGCTGCAGCTTCAATGGCTGCCCAAGGATCGCGCGCCGCAAATTCTGGGATGGCTGGTTGCGATGGGGTCGGCAGCGACCGCAGTGGTCTACGGGTTGATCGTTCTGACATGGGAGCGCTTTGATCTGTCCTACAACTTCGTTTTCATGGCTGCAGGCGGCGTGACGGTCTTGTTGGCCCTGTTCAGCCTGATCGCCTATCCTCAGTTTGATGCCCCAACACCGCAGACCAAAAAGCTGATCCTGCGTCGCCGGTACTGGCTCTACTATGCGCTACAATTCATGGCCGGCGCACGGCGGCAGATCTTTATTGTGTTTGCCGGGTTCATGATGGTCGAAAAGTTCGGTTTCAAAGTGCATGAACTGACCAGCCTTTACCTGATCAACCTGATGATCAACATGATGGCCGCGCCTTTGCTGGGCAAAGCTGTGGCAAAGTTTGGCGAGCGGCGCACCCTGATCTTCGAATATGCCGGGCTGGCTATCGTGTTTGCGGCTTATGGCGGTATCTACTGGTTCGGCTGGGGTGTGTTGCTGGCTGCGATCCTGTATGTGATCGACCATGTCCTATTCGCACTGGCGCTGGCGCTGAAAACCTATTTTCAGAAAATCGCGGACCCTGCGGACATTGCTCCAACAGCGGCCGTGGCTTTCACGATCAACCACATCGCTGCTGTGTTCCTGCCTGCTTTGCTGGGGCTTTTGTGGGTGGTTTCGCCGGGCGCAGTGTTTGGTTTGGCGGCAGCTATGGCGATTGTTTCACTTCTGTTGTCGCTGTTGATCCCGCGCCATCCCGAACCGGGCAATGAGACAACCCTGACCAAATACGCTCCGGCACCTGCGGAATAGGCTGGGCGGCTTGACCTTCTCGGCGCGGCGTCCTAGGCGCTGTGCCAACTGAGACAGGAGGCCCAGATGCCCACATTCACCGCGCTGACTACGCTGACAGGTAAGAAGGCCGCCGAAGGTCTGGGCGAAGCCATGGAGCGTTTGGAGCCTGAACCCACCGGTGTTGGTGTGTTCGAGGTCGAGGACGGTTCGGGCCTGTGGGAAGTGGGCGGTTATTTCACCGAAGCCCCGGACGAAACCGCGCTGGCTGTCCTTGCCGCTGCGTTCGAGGCGAAGCCCTTTGTCGTGTCTGAGCTGCCTGAAACCGACTGGGTCGCACATGTGCGCCGCGAGCTTGCGCCAGTCGAAGCAGGTCGGTTCTTTGTCTACGGCAGCCATGATGCCGACAAGCTGCCCGAAGGCCGCATTCCGTTGCTGATCGAGGCTGCAATGGCCTTTGGCACCGGGCATCACGGCACAACATTGGGCTGCTTGAAAGCACTGGATCGCTTGTTGGGCGAAGGATTTACTGCATCGAAAGTGGCGGATATTGGCTGTGGTACGGCTGTTTTGGCCATGGCCGCCGCTCGGGTCTGGGATGGTGACATCATCGCCAGCGATATCGACGAAGTCGCCGTTGACGTGGCCGAGGCGAACCTGAAGGCAAACGGTATGTCAGGTGCGGTGAAATGCGTCGAGGCCGCTGGCTTCGATCATCCTGACCTCAAAGCTCACGCCCCGTATGATCTGATCTTTGCCAATATTCTGAAGGGTCCGCTGGTGGCCTTATCGCCTGAAATCTCCGCGAATCTGCGCCCCGGAGGGTATGCAATATTGTCGGGAATCCTTAACGAGCAGGCAGATGATGTGGTTTCCGTTTATTCTCAAAACGAGTTCAATCTTGCCCACAGAGGCGAGATTGGTGAATGGACGACCCTAATTTTAAGCAAACAGGGCGCGAATTAGGCCATTTGCAGGAGTTTTGTGGAATTTTGCCACGCTTTTGTCGCAATCTCTAATTACCGTTTTCTGATCAAAGTCGAGGGGGGCGGTTTTTGGAGGCTGCCATGACGGGTAAACAACTGGAGTTCAATCAGCGCGTTAATCGCCTGAACAAGAAGCATCAGAAGATGAGCCGGGGCTATCGCGCAACGATGCGCAAGGATGGTCTGGTGGTCATGAGGCCGCAACGGGTCAGTTCTGCCGTGCCAGTGCGGGTCCTGCTGTTCACGCTTGTTGCGTTCTTTGTGTTCAAAGCGTTTCTTTTGTCTCACCTTGGGCCGACGGGATATCAATACAGAATCGACAGCCTGAGCGAAGGCACCAAAGTCGAACAGGCAGGGGCTTGGGTGATGCAGATCGATCCTGTGTCACAGGCGCTGTCCCAGCAAATGAACAAGCTTCTCTTCTGAATTCTATGCTCTAATCAAAAAAACACCGCGTGCCGTCCGGGCGCGCGGTGTTTCTTTTGCCCTCATGACGAAAAAGCCAGGAGCGTGTACGTGGTGGTCGGGATCACCGACGGCCTTCGGCGATGGCGTCAATGTCGCCACGGCACAGGCCGATGTCTTCCAGCTCGCGGTCGCTCAGAACGATCAGCGCGTTGCGGGTTACGCGGGCGTCATTCCATTCGATTACGGCGTTCACGGCCGATACGAAATATGCGCCGATACGGCCAACGAGGCCGAACGAGCCAGTGGTGGCGATGCGGGTAGTGTCCAGTGCAGCCATATCCTGTTTCCTTCTGGTTTGTGTTCAATTTTCAATCTTGCGATCTGAGCGGCATCTAGTGCTGCCAATTCGTGTGTACAAGCACAGTTTTTGCATGTGTCCTATGCATTTTTTGCAATGCTCTGAAATGCTGAAACCCCCTTAATTTATTGGTAAATTTGCGTTAACAAAGGTGCCGTTTTCAGACCTTTTTGACGTCGTAAATCTGCTTTGGGGTCGCGACTGAGATACAGGTGTCGCTTTCAGACTTCAGGTCAATTCGCTTGGAAAATGTTCACGCTTCGTGCTAGGCGTTGAAAAAAGATCACAAAACCCGAGCAGGCCGAGGCACAACATGCGAATTCTGGGCATTGATCCGGGGCTTAGGACCCTGGGGTGGGGCGTCATCGAATCAAATGGCAGCCGTCTGAGCCATATTGCCAATGGATTATGCAAGTCAGATGGGGATGATCTGGGTGAGCGTCTGCTGTCGCTGCACAACCAGATTGTTGAGGTGATCGCCGATCATCAACCGGACCAGGCTGCCATTGAACAGACATTTGTGAACAAGGATGGGGCAGGGACGCTCAAACTGGGTCAGGCGCGGGGCGTTGCGTTGCTGACATTGGCGCAGGCTGGATTGCCAGTTGGCGAATATGCGCCCAATCGGGTCAAGAAAACCATCGTGGGTGTGGGTCACGCCGAAAAAGAACAAGTGCTCCACATGGTCAAGCTACAGTTGCCGGGGTGTTCGCCGAAAGGTGCCGACGCTGCAGATGCGCTGGCGATTGCCATCTGTCACGCCTATTACGGAAAGACACAGCAGGCGCGTGTGAAAGAGGTGCGGGCATGATTGGCAAACTGACAGGGCGGCTGGATTACCGAGCAGCAGATCACGTTCTGATCGATGTTCGGGGTGTTGGCTATATCGTTTATTGCTCCGACCGGACCATGGCCGCGTTGCCGGGCGTGGGCGAGGCCGTCTCGATCTATACCGACATGGTCGTACGTGAGGACCTGATGCAGCTTTATGGGTTTCTGTCCTTGGTCGAAAAGGAATGGCATCGCCTTTTGTGCTCGGTTCAAGGTGTCGGTGCCAAGGTGTCTTTGGCCATCCTCAGCGCTTTGGGGCCGGATGGTGTAAGCCGCGCCATTGCCCTGGGCGATTGGGGTGCAGTCAAAGCGGCCAAGGGGGTAGGGCCGAAAACGGCGCAGAGGATTGTGCTGGACCTCAAGGACAAGGCGCCGGGTGTCATGGCCATGGGCGGCACGGTCGCCGAGGCGCTGGATGGGCCCGCGCTTGAGGTAGTGGAACTGGCCGAACCTGCGCCCGCGCCCAAACGGTCGTCAAAACCGCCATCAGGGGCCGCTGCAGCGTCTGCTGGGGCGTTGTCGGCTTTGGCAAATCTTGGGTATGGTCCCTCCGACGCAGCAGCGGCTGTGGCTGAAGCAGCGGCAAGTCAGCCCGAAGCGGGCGAGGCCGAATTGATCCGAGCGGCGCTCAGATTGTTGGCTCCGAAAGGGTAAGTGAATGGTAGATGCTGATCCCACCCTGCGCCCGGATCCTCTGCCCGAGGACAACGACCGCGCCTTGCGCCCACAGGGGCTGAACGAATTCATCGGTCAGGCCGAAGCACGTGCCAACCTGCGCATCTTTATCCAGTCTGCCAAGCAACGGGGCGAGGCGATGGATCATACCTTGTTCCATGGCCCGCCGGGATTGGGGAAGACGACTCTGGCGCAGATCATGGCGCGTGAATTGGGTGTCAACTTTCGTATGACCTCTGGCCCGGTTCTGGCCAAAGCGGGTGATCTGGCGGCGATCCTGACCAATCTGGAAGCACGCGATGTGCTGTTCATCGATGAAATCCACCGTTTGAACCCGGCGGTGGAAGAGGTGCTGTATCCCGCGATGGAGGATTTCGAGCTGGATCTGGTGATCGGAGAAGGACCTGCGGCGAGAACCGTACGGATCGAGTTGCAGCCGTTCACGCTGGTGGGGGCGACCACACGGATGGGACTGCTGACGACTCCGCTGCGCGACAGGTTCGGTATCCCGACCCGATTGCAATTTTATACGGTCGATGAATTGCATGAGATCGTCACGCGCAACGCGCGGAAGCTGGGCGCGCCTGCAGATGATGATGGCGCACGAGAGATTGCGCGCAGGTCTCGTGGCACCCCTCGGATTGCGGGGCGGTTGCTGCGGCGGGTTGTGGACTTTGCCATCGTTGAAGGCGACGGGCGGATCACGCGCGAACTGGCGGACGGAGCCTTGACGCGGCTGGGTGTGGATCACCTGGGGCTTGATGGCGCAGACCGTCGGTATCTGAAGCTAATCGCTGAAAACTATGGTGGCGGTCCCGTTGGGATCGAAACGATGTCGGCGGCCTTGTCTGAAAGCCGCGACTCGCTGGAAGAAGTTATCGAACCCTTTCTGTTGCAGCAGGGATTGATTCAACGCACCCCGCGTGGACGGATGTTGGCGCAAAAGGCGTGGACCCATTTGGGTATGGCTGCGCCGAAGCGGCAGAGCGATCTGTTTGGTTGAAGCCCGGGCGCAGAGATTCTAAGCCTTCGGCGAGAGTATTTTTGAAAAGATGAAGGGCGGGGCGTGACACCGGAAGAGATCGAGGCGCTGTTCACGCGCGAAAGCGGTGAGTTTCTGTTTGCCCGCTGGGGGCGGCCGATTGTACCAATCGTGTTTGGTGTTGAAGACGAGACGCTGGCCACGGTGAAAGGTGCGTTTGAGGCCGTTGTCACTTTGGCTGGGCATCAGATGGCAGAAACCGATCCAGAACTTGGTGCCAATTGTATGGTCTTCTTTTTTCGCGACTGGCAGGAATTGCTGGAAGTGCCTGATCTTGATCGGCTGGTCCCGGACCTTGGGCCTTTGGTGGAACGCCTGGTGGCTGCGGATGCCAATCAGTATCGTATATTCCGGTTCGAAGTAGATGGCGCAATCCGAGCGGCGTTTGTGTTCCTGCGTATGGACAAGGAATTGTCCAAGGTTCCGGCGGAAACGCTTGCCCTTAGCCAGGTGGTGCAGACTGTCTTGCTTTGGTCCGATACTGCGTTTCGCACGCAATCACCGCTGGCTGTCGCAGGAGAGGCAACGATCCTGCGCCCTGACATTGCTGCATTGATCCGGGCCGCCTATGATCCGGTCCTGCCCGGGGCGGCGCAGGATGCGTCTCATGCACTCAGGCTGTTTGCCCGGCTGGAGCTGCCACAATGAAACACGTGTACCCGGTTCGCGTTTACTATGAAGACACCGACATGGGCGGTGTCGTCTATCACGCGAATTACCTGCGGTACATTGAGCGTGCCCGATCAGATTGGGTGCGCAATCTCGGCAATGATCAGAACGCAATGCGCGAGGAAGGCATTGTTTGGGTCGTGCGGCGGGTTGAGGCCGATTATCTTTCGCCTGCCAAGTTTGATGACGAGTTGATTGTTGAAACCGAAGTGACTGAGATTTCCGGCGTGCGCCTGACCATGGCGCAGTTGGTTCGGCGGGGGGAAACCGAAATCTTTCGCGCCTCGGTGACGGCCGTGTGCATCAACAAGGATGGCAAACCGATCCGCCTTCCGGCAGAGATTCGCGCATTGATGTAACAATTTGCGGACCAAGGGTGGTTCTGTTGGCTTTTCAACCCCAACTGCGTTAGCGTTTGGCAAAACGAGGCCAAGCAAACGGCCGTCAGGCAAAAACAAAGAGCAGGTTCATGGAAGCTGAAACGCTGGCGCTGGCGCAGGAGATCGATTTCTCCATGTGGGGGCTGTATGCCCGCGCGACCTTTATCGTCAAATTGGTGATGCTGATGCTGATCGGTGCATCGATCTGGTCCTGGGGCATTATCATCCAAAAGCTGATCAACTATCGGGCCGCGCGTGGCGAGGCGCAGGTGTTCGACGAAAGTTTCTGGTCGGGCAACCCTTTGGATGAGCTGTTTGAGCAGATCGGAACGCAACCGGACGGCAGTTCTGAAAAGATCTTTGCCGCAGGTATGATCGAATGGCGAAGGTCACACCGTAATGATGGTGGCCTGATCGCCGGTGCAACTGCGCGGATCGACCGATCGATGGATGTTGCCATCGCGAAAGAGGCAGAGACCTTGCAGAAAGGGTTGCCCATTTTGGCCACGGTGGGATCAACCGCGCCGTTTATTGGCCTGTTCGGTACCGTCTGGGGCATCATGAATGCTTTTATCGAGATCGCTGAGCAGCAGAACACCAATCTGGCCGTTGTCGCCCCCGGTATCGCCGAAGCGCTGTTGGCGACGGGTCTGGGTCTATTGGCCGCCATCCCTGCGGTTATTTTCTACAACAAGCTCAGCGCGGATAGTGACCGGATCGTTGGTGGCTACGAAGCATTTGCCGATGAGTTCGCCACCATTCTGTCGCGTCAGTTGGACAGCTGACCATGGGCGCGGCGGTTCAGCAATCTTCGGGCGGTAACGGGCGCAGACGCGGACGGCGTCGCGGGCGCGCTCAGCCCATGGCCGAGATCAATGTGACCCCGTTTGTGGACGTCATGCTGGTGTTGCTGATCATATTCATGGTCGCGGCACCGCTGCTGACCGTGGGTGTTCCTGTCGATCTGCCTAAGACTGCGGCAAGCGCTTTGCCCGGTGACAACGAGGAACCATTGACCGTGACGCTCACCGCAGATGGGCGCGTGCAAATCCAGACGACGGATGTCTTGCGCGAAGAGTTGATTGGCAAGCTGCGCGCGATTGCGGCAGAGCGGAGCAGTGACCGTGTGTTCCTGCGCGCTGATGGTGCAATTCCCTACGCGCAGGTGATGCAGGTCATGGGCGCGCTGAATGCGGGCGGGTTTTCCAACGTTGGCCTTGTGACCGATACGGGCGGGCCGACGCTGGATGAAGGTGGAGAGTGAGGTCGCACGGTGGATACCGGCACCAAGATTTCGGCGATTGCGCATGTCAGCCTGATTGGCGTCGCGCTTTTTGGCGGCACCTTCCGGTCCGAGCCGTTGCCGATGGCCGTGCAGGATGTTTCCGTGATTACCGCTGAACAGTTTGCGGCCATGACTGCGCAGCGCGACGCGCCTGACGTTTCCGAAGTACCGGCTGCTCTGCAGCAACCTCCTGAACCTGAGCAGACCGAAACCACTGCTCCGGAGGCGGTGGTTGAGGAACAGCCGCGCCCCGAACCCGTGGTTCCTGCTGAACCTGACCCTGAACCTGCGCCCGTTATCGTTGAGGCCCCGCCAGAGCCCGAGCTGCCGGAAGAGCCACCTTCGTTGGCCGAGCCTGAGGTGGAAACCGTTGCACAGCCCGTGCAGCCCGAGCCTGAGGCGCAGCCACGCCCTGCTGATCGCGTTGCGCCCGAGGCGATTGCTCCGCCACCGCCCGAAGCGACACCGGATGAGTTTGAAACGCCACCGGTGTCATTGGATGAGGGCGCTGAGGTGCAGCAGGAACAGCAAGATCAGACCGCCCCGGAAGAGGCCGCGCCAGAGATCGTGACCGAGGCGGAAGAGACCAAGGAACCGCTGCTCAGTTCACCTCGCCCACGCACACGCCCCAACCGGCCCAGCCCGCCGCCGGAACCGGAAGTTGCTGAAACGCCCGACGCGACCCCGGAACCTGAAGTGCAGGCAGACGAGACTGCGATAAACGATGCCTTGGCTGAAGCCCTGGGCGCAGGCACCGAGCCCTCGGGCCCTCCGCTTACCAGCGGTGAGAAAGATGCAATGCGACTGGCTGTGTCCAGATGCTGGAACGTAGGTTCACTGTCTACGGATGCGCTGAAAACTGTGGTTGTGGTTGCGTTTTCGCTGAACCGTGATGGTACAGTTTTAGGCGGCAGTATTCGGATGCTGGACAGCTCGGGCGGGTCTGCCAGTGCCGCCAATCAGGCTTACCAGGCTGCCCGACGCGCGATTTTGCGCTGTGGCGCCAAAGGATATGACTTGCCTGCTGACAAATACGCTCAGTGGCAGGATGTTGAGATTACATTCAATCCCGAGAGGATGCGGATCAAATGATGAAACTTCTGACCAGCCTCTTTGTCGGTCTGACCCTGATGTCTGCGCCGGTTTACGCACAAAATGGCCCCCTGCGACTGGAATTGGACCAGGGTATTATCGAGCCTTTGCCGTTTGCGGTTCCCAATTTCGTGCCCGATAGCCCCTCGGCGGCACAATACGCGCAGGATATTTCGCGTGTGGTGGCAGCGGATCTGACCGGGACGGGCCTGTTCCGGGAAATTTCATCGGATGCGTTCATCAGCCGGGTCAGCAGTTTTGAAGCGCCGGTTCAATTTGCCGACTGGAAAGCAATCAACGCTGATGCACTGGTCACTGGGGCAGTCAATGTTTCGGGGAAACGATTGACGGTCCGGTTCCGTGTCTGGGATGTTTTCTCGGGTCAGGAGCTGGGCACCGGACTGCAACTGGCAGGTACGACCGATGGTTGGCGTCGCATGGCGCATAAGGTGGCTGATCAGGTCTATAGCAGGATCACGGGCGAAGGAGGGTATTTCGACAGCCGCGTGGCTTTTGTGTCGGAAAGCGGACCCAAGGATCAACGCCTCAAACGGTTGGCGATCATGGATTACGACGGCGCAAATGTGCAGTACCTGACCGACAGTTCCGCCATCGTGCTGGCACCGCGCTTTTCACCCACAGGTGACCGGTTGCTGTATACCAGCTATGAAAGCGGCGCCCCACGCATTTATGTTCTGGATGTCGGACGCGTGAAACGGCAGGAACTCAAGACCCAGGACGGCACCATGAGCTTCTCGCCCCGTTTCTCGCCGGATGGTCGGTCGATCGTGTATTCGCTGATTCAGGGCGGGAACACGGATTTGTGGAAGATGGATCTGGCCTCGGGTCAAAGTACACGCCTGACCAACACGCCTGCAATCGAAACGGCACCCAGCTATTCACCGGATGGCAGCCGCATCGTTTTTGAAAGCGACCGGTCGGGCACGCCGCAGCTCTACGTGATGCCCGCAAACGGGGGTGAAGCGACACGGATCAGCTTTGGCGCCGGGCGCTATGGCACCCCGGTTTGGTCGCCGCGCGGCGATTTGATTGCCTTTACCAAGCAGAACAAAGGCCGGTTCCACATTGGCGTCATGCGAACAGACGGGTCGGAAGAGCGGTTGCTGACTGCGTCATTCCTGGACGAAGGCCCCACCTGGTCGCCCAATGGACGCGTCATAATGTTTACCCGCGAAACGCAGGGGGCCAGCGGTAGGGCCTCGCTGTATTCAGTGGATATATCGGGCCGCAACCTGCGCCCGGTACGCACGCCGGATGGCGGCAGCGACCCGTCATGGGGCCCGTTACAGAATTGATCGCAGCAAAGTTCACAACGAATCGCGCCTGTGGTAGACAGGCGGCAATAATCAAAACACGAGGCACTTGAAATGAACGTATTGAGCAAAGTTCTGGCGCTGGGCGCACTGAGTGTGATTGCCGCCTGTTCAAATAACGACCCTTCCGCATTGGGGGGCGGTGGCGCAGGTGGCACTGGCGCTATCGTGCCGGGCTCGCCAAGCGACCCACGTTCGCCGGCGTATTTCCAGCAGACGGTTGGCGACCGTGTCCTTTTCGCGGTTGATCAGTCCACCCTTACGCCGCAGGCACAAACCGTGCTGCAAGGGCAGGCTGAATGGCTGCTGGCCAACCCTGATTTTGTTGCCACCATCGAAGGGCACGCGGATGAGCAGGGGACGCGGGAATACAACCTTGCACTGGGTGCGCGCCGGGCTAACGCTGCGCGCGAGTATCTGATTTCACGCGGTGTGGCAGGTAATCGACTTAAAACAGTCAGCTACGGCAAGGAACGCCCGATCGAGATTTGCAGCACCGAGGACTGCTATTCCAAAAACCGCCGCGCGGTGACGGTGCTGACCGGGTCAACTTTGGGGTAAGACGATGCGTATTGCAGGATGGGTTTTGGCAGCCGTCATGGCGACGGCGGGTGTGGCTAAGGCACAGGATCAGCAGACCCTGGCGGATATTCGTCAGGAGCTGACTGTGCTGCATGTCGAGATACAGCGCCTGAAGCGCGAGTTTTCCACCACAGGATCGCCTGCGCCCAACCTGTCCGGCAGTTCGGTGCTTGAGCGTGTCGACGCGATTGAAGCAGAGCTGCAGCGTCTGACGCGCCAGACCGAGCAATTGAACCAACGGGTGCAGAATATCGTCACTGACGGCACAAACCGCATTGGTGACCTGGAGTTCCGGTTGGTCGAACTGGAAGGCGGAGACCTGTCCGCGCTTGAGGAAACATCGACTTTGGGTGGTGACACGGTGTCAGAAACAGGCTCGGCGAACGTTACAACGCCACCTGCAACAGACCAAACCGAGCTTGCCGTGGGCGAGCGCGCAGATTTCGATACGGCGTCGCAAGCTTTGACCGATGGGGATTTCCAGACCGCTGCCACCATGTTCGCGCAGTTCGAGGCAAACTATCCCGGCAGCCCTCTGGCCCCTGAAGCGAACCTTAAACGAGGCCACGCCCTTGAAGGTCTGGGCGACACCCGCGAAGCGGCCCGTGCCTTTTTGGCCAGCTTTACCGGTGATTCCGAGGGCGCATTTGCCCCCGAGGCCCTGTACGAGCTGGGTGCGGCATTGGGCCGATTGGGACAAACCGATCAGGCCTGTATCACGCTGAACGAGGTCGGGGTGCGTTTCCCCTCTGCGCCCGCTTTGTCGAACGCCACGCAAGAGATGACCGCGCTGGGGTGTTCTTGAGCACTCAGCCAGACAGCCTGATTTCCAATCTTCGGAATCGGTTGCCGGACAATTTGCCCAGCAAACTGGGGATCGCAGTCTCAGGCGGTGGGGATTCCGTCGCCTTGATGCATTTGTTGCACACAGTTGCGCAAACCGAGGCAGTCACTCTTTACGCCGTCACAGTTGATCATGGTTTGCGCCCGGAAGCCGCGCAGGAGGCCGAGGCTGTGGCCCGTGATGCGGCGGCTCTTGGGGTGCAGCATGACATCTTGAGTTGGTCCGGTTGGGACGGCACCGGCAATCTTCAGGATCAAGCGCGACAAGCGCGGTACACTCTGATGATAAACTGGGCGAAGGCCCGTGAAATCGATGCAATTGCCTTGGGACACACAGCAGACGATCAGGCCGAAACACTGCTGATGCGGTTGGGTCGATCCTCTGGCGTGACGGGTCTGTCAGGTATGTCGCCCGTGCGGCAACGGGACGGAGTGACGTTGTTGCGACCGATGCTGGGGGTCACCCGCGACAGGCTGCGCGCCTACCTAACTGAAATCGGAGCGAGTTGGGTCGAGGATCCTTCGAATCAGGACATGCGATTTGACCGGATCAAGGCCCGCGATGCCTTGCAAAGCCTTTCGCCCTTGGGAATCGATACGCTGTCTTTATCTCGTGTGGCGGAAAATTTGGCTCAGGCGCATAGGGCGTTGGCCGTGTTTGCGCAGGAATCCGCGCGGAATGTGGCACAGGTTGACCACAGCGATGTGAGGGTGGACCAGGCTGGCTTTGCCGCGTTGCCGCGGGAAATCCAGAGACGCGCGTTGCTGGGATCACTTCAATGGATTGCGGGGCAGGGCTATCCCCCGCGCCAGTCGGCTTTGGAGCAGGCTATGGATGCGGTAATTCACGGTCAAGCCGTGTCAATTGCCGGGTGTCTGCTGGTGCCGAAAGGCGCGAGTGTTTGGATTTGCAGGGAATTTAAGGCCGTAGAGGGCCAAATTGCCGCATCTGGCGCTGTCTGGGATGGAAAATGGGTGCTGACCGGGCCGGAAATCCCAGGCGTGGAAATCCGGGCGTTGGGCGAAAAAGGGTTGCAGCAGGTTCCGGATTGGCGCGCCACAGGGCGTCCCAGGCTTGCTTTGACCGCAACGCCTGCCGTTTGGGCGGGTGAAACGGTGCTTGCAGCACCACTTGCGGGATTTGCCAATGGATGGCAGGCTGATCCGGTCTCGGATTGGCCCGCGTTTGACGCATCTTTTTTATCGCATTGAACATAGAACAATCCTCTCTATTTTAAGAGACAACTTGGCAGTTCCTCACCTGCCGAAACTTTTGGGAGATTTTCCTTGGGCAACGCTCGCAATATCGCGTTTTGGGTCGTTCTGTTCCTGCTTATTCTGGCACTGTTCAATCTGTTCAGTGGACCGGGCGGAACGCTTCAGAGCAATGAGAGAACATATTCCGACTTTGTCGGTGCCGTCCAAAGCGGTGAAGTCAAAAACGTGACGCTGGATGGCGAGCAGATTCGCTATACCACCGAAAGCGGCGCTACCTATGTCACCATCAAGCCCGGCGACGCCGAGGTAACAAAGCTGCTGATCGATGAGAACATTCCGGTTCAAGCGGTCAAACAACAGCAGTCTGGGTTCCAGTCGTTCCTGATCACGCTGCTGCCCTTCCTACTGCTGATCGGCGTTTGGGTTTACTTCATGAACCGGATGCAGGGCGGCGGCAAAGGCGGTGCGATGGGCTTTGGCAAGTCCAAGGCCAAGATGCTGACCGAAAAGCATGGCCGTGTGACATTTGATGACGTGGCTGGCATCGACGAAGCCAAGGAAGAACTGGAAGAGATCGTTGAATTCCTGCGCAACCCGCAGAAGTTCAGCCGCCTCGGCGGCAAGATTCCAAAAGGCGCGTTGCTGGTTGGCCCTCCGGGTACAGGTAAAACACTTCTGGCCCGCGCGATTGCAGGTGAGGCGGGTGTTCCGTTCTTCACCATTTCCGGTTCGGACTTTGTTGAGATGTTCGTGGGTGTTGGTGCATCCCGCGTGCGCGACATGTTCGAACAGGCAAAGAAGAACGCGCCTTGTATTGTGTTCATCGACGAGATCGACGCTGTGGGCCGCCACCGTGGTGCCGGTTACGGCGGCGGTAACGACGAACGCGAACAGACCCTCAACCAGTTGCTGGTTGAAATGGACGGGTTTGAGGCCAATGAAGGTGTGATCATCCTGGCGGCGACCAACCGAAAAGATGTTCTGGACCCCGCGCTTCTGCGTCCGGGCCGGTTTGACCGCAACGTGACCGTCGGGAACCCCGACATCAAAGGGCGCGAGAAAATCTTGGGCGTGCACGCGCGCAAAACACCTCTGGGCCCCGATGTTGATCTGCGCATCATTGCGCGAGGCACGCCGGGCTTTTCGGGTGCCGATCTGGCGAACCTTGTGAACGAGGCTGCGCTTATGGCCGCTCGTGTGGGTCGTCGCTTTGTCACCATGGAAGACTTTGAGAACGCCAAAGACAAGGTGATGATGGGGGCCGAGCGCCGCTCGATGGTGCTGACCCAGGACCAGAAGGAAAAGACCGCCTATCACGAGGCCGGTCATGCTGTTGTCGGTCTGGAACTGCCGCTGTGCGATCCGGTCTATAAGGCGACGATCATCCCGCGCGGCGGTGCGCTGGGTATGGTTGTCTCTCTGCCGGAAATGGACCGCCTGAACTATCACCGCGATGAGTGCGAGCAGAAGCTGGCCATGACCATGGCTGGTAAAGCGGCTGAGGTGATCAAATACGGTGAAGACCACGTCTCGAACGGCCCCGCCGGTGACATCATGCAGGCCAGCCAGTTGGCACGTGCCATGGTGATGCGCTGGGGCATGTCGGACAAGGTGGGCAACATCGATTATGCCGAAGCCCACGAAGGGTATCAGGGCAATACAGCAGGTTTCTCGGTGTCCGCCCATACCAAAGAACTGATTGAGGAAGAGGTGAAGCGCCTGATCCAGCAAGGCTATGAGCGTGCTCACAAGATCCTGACGGACAAGAACGAAGAATGGGAGCGTTTGGCCCAAGGTCTGCTGGAATACGAAACCCTGACCGGCGACGAGATCAAGCGCGTCATGAATGGTGAATCGCCGACCGAAGGCGATGACGAAGGCGACAAGCCGGACGAAGGCAATGCACCCAGCGTTACGGCCATTCCCAAGACGAAGGCAAAGAAGTCGCCACCTGAGGGTGGGATGGAGCCTGAACCCACCACATAAACGCCAAAGACCCGGGCCGAGGCCCGGGTCTTTTTTCTTTTCTTCAGGTCGTTGCCGGGCAATATGCGCCCGTAAGTGCTAAGGAAAAGGGAAACAAACATGCCGTTCTTGCGGGAAACTGAATACGCAGCCGAAGTGGTTTGGCTCGGCTATGTCCCTGCTGGGCAATCGCTGCGCGCCGAAGCGGTCCAAGCACTGGATCTGGGCTTCGATGGCGTGAAGGGTGAACGACACGCAGGCGTCAACCGTGCGTCCTGTGTGCGAGTCAAGAACCTCTATTCACAAGGCACAGAGATTCGCAATGTCCGTCAATTGTCGGTGCTTTCTGTGGAAGAGCTTGAACAGATTGCACTTGAGATGGGTCTCGATGCGCTTGATCCGGCTTACCTTGGTGCATCGATCGTGCTGAAGGGTATCCCCGATTTCTCGCACGTTCCCCCGTCCTCTCGGCTACAGGCAGGGAGTGGTTTGACGATAACCGTGGATATGGAGAACGCGCCTTGCGTTTTGCCGGGGCGCGAGATCGAGGCGGATCAACCCGGGCATGGCGCCGCGTTCAAACCTGCTGCGGCGGGGCGGCGCGGCATAACAGGATGGGTCGAGCGCCCGGGGCGGATTGAGCTTGGCGATCGTTTGGCTTTGTTTGTTCCGGATCAACCCAACTGGGCGCCATAAACGGGTCAGGTTTCCGATTAGAAACCCACGAAATGACCTTACGACGCTTCGCGACACCAGAATGTCGGAATCCATGGCTATTGAGATTGTACACAAGGGTATGGAATGCGCAGCGCCGACGTTTTGCGTCGGCTTTGCACGGTATTCAATTAAGGACCCCGGCCAATGAGCTACAAATCCGATATCGAAATCGCACGTGAAGCGAACAAAAAGCCGATTCAGGAAATCGGTGCCAAAATTGGCATCGACTCTGCGGATCTGCTGCCCTACGGCCACGACAAAGCCAAGGTCAGCCAGGACTTCATCAACTCGGTTCAGGGCCGCGAAGACGGCAAGCTGATTCTGGTGACTGCGATCAACCCGACCCCTGCAGGTGAAGGCAAAACCACCACGACTGTTGGTCTGGGTGACGGCCTGAACCGCATTGGCAAGAACGCCATGATCTGTATCCGTGAAGCCTCGCTTGGCCCGAACTTCGGCATGAAGGGTGGCGCTGCAGGTGGCGGTTACGCGCAAGTTGTTCCGATGGAGGAAATGAACCTGCACTTCACCGGCGATTTCCACGCCATCACCTCAGCCCACTCGCTGCTGTCGGCGATGATCGACAACCATATCTATTGGGGCAACGAGTGTGAGATTGACACCCGCCGTGTCGCATGGCGTCGTGTGGTCGACATGAACGACCGTGCGCTGCGTCAGATCACCGCCAGCTTGGGCGGCGTGTCGAACGGCTATCCGTGTGAGGCTGGTTTCGACATCACCGTGGCGTCCGAGGTCATGGCGATCCTGTGCCTGGCCAACGACCTGAAAGACCTGGAAAAGCGTCTGGGTGATATCATCGTTGCTTACCGCCGCGACAAGACACCGGTCTACTGCCGCGACATCAAGGCAGAAGGCGCGATGACCGTTCTGCTGAAAGACGCGATGCAGCCGAACCTGGTGCAAACGCTGGAAAACAACCCGGCCTTTGTTCACGGTGGCCCGTTCGCGAACATCGCGCATGGCTGTAACTCGGTCATCGCGACCAAGACCGCTCTGAAAGTCGCTGACTATGTTGTGACCGAAGCGGGATTTGGTGCGGATCTGGGCGCTGAAAAGTTCATGAACATCAAATGCCGCAAGGCGGGCATCGCCCCGTCGGCAGTTGTACTGGTTGCCACTGTACGCGCGATGAAAATGAACGGCGGCGTTGCGAAAGCCGATCTGGGTGCCGAAAACGTCGACGCAGTTCAGTCGGGCTGTGCCAACCTGGGTCGTCATATCGAGAACGTGAAGTCGTTTGGTGTGCCGGTCGTCGTTGCCATCAACCACTTCGTCACCGACACCGACGCCGAAGTTCAGGCCGTGAAAGACTATTGCGGCGAGCACGGGGTCGAGGCGGTTCTGTCGCGTCACTGGGAACTGGGTTCGGAAGGGTCTGCACCGCTGGCCGAAAAGGTTGTCGAAATCGTTGAAGGTGGTTCCGCGAACTTCGCGCCGATCTACCCCGACGACATGCCGCTGTTCGAGAAGATCGAAACCATCGCCAAGCGAATCTATCGCGCGGACGAGGTTCTGGCCGACAACAAGATCCGCAACCAGCTGCGCGAGTGGGAAGAAGCCGGTTACGGTAACCTGCCGGTCTGCATGGCGAAAACCCAGTACTCGTTCTCGACCGATCCGACACTGCGCGGCGCGCCGACCGGTCACTCGGTTCCGGTACGTGAGGTTCGCCTGTCCGCAGGTGCTGGCTTCATCGTGGTCGTCTGCGGTGAGATCATGACAATGCCCGGTCTGCCCCGCAAACCGGCCGCTGAAACCATCTGCCTTAACGACGCAGGTGAGATCGAGGGCTTGTTCTAAGCCGCATTTTGAACCATCTCGTGGTCCGGGGACTTCCCCGGGCCATGAGGAGACCGCGATGCCCACTCTGACACCGCCGCAAGACTGTAACACGATGCAGGAATTGCGCGTTCAGATCGACCGGCTGGACCGCCAACTGATCGAAATGCTGGTGAAACGTGCCAGTTACATCGACCGCGCGTCCCAGTTGAAACCCGGCGAGGGGCTGCCCGCCCGAATCCCGGACCGTGTCGAAGAAGTGGTACAGCGCGTGCGCAAGAGTTCCGATGAACTGGGTATGGACCCCGATCTTGCCGAAGAACTCTGGCGTATTTTGATAGACTGGTCGATTGCCCGCGAAGAGCGTGTGCTCGGCTCTGACTGACTGACCGGGCGCATTTTGCGCCCGATCCGTTTTTGAAAGAAGGGATCAAAGGATGGTAGCGCAGGTTATCGACGGTAAGGCATTTGCGGCCAAAGTGCGCGCGCAAGTGGCTGATCAGGTTGCTAAGCTGAAAGAAGAAAACGGCATCACCCCCGGATTGGCGGTGGTTCTGGTCGGTGAAGACCCGGCCAGTCAGGTCTATGTCCGCTCAAAGGGCAAGCAGACCGTTGAGGTTGGCATGAACTCGTACGAACACAAGTTGGATGCCGAAACCGCGGAAGAAGATCTTCTGGCCCTGATCGACAAGCTGAATAACGATCCTGCCGTACACGGTATTCTGGTTCAGCTGCCGCTGCCGAAGCACCTGAACGAAGATCTGGTGATCAACTCGATTGACCCTGCCAAGGATGTCGATGGTTTTCACATCTCGAACGTGGGCCTGCTGGGTACTGGTCAGAAGTCGATGGTGCCTTGTACGCCGCTGGGATGTCTTATGATGCTGCGCGATTATCATGGCTCGTTGTCGGGCATGGATGCCGTGGTGATTGGCCGTTCGAACATCGTGGGTAAACCGATGGCGCAGTTGCTGCTGGGCGACAGCTGCACCGTGACCATCGCGCATTCGCGCACCAAAGACCTGCCGGACGTTGTACGTCGCGCGGACATCGTTGTGGCCGCTGTCGGCCGTCCCGAGATGGTGCCGGGCGATTGGATCAAGGAAGGCGCCACGGTTATCGACGTGGGCATCAACCGTATCGAGCGCGACGGCAAGAACAAGCTGGTCGGCGATGTGGATTACGCAAGCGCGGCTGAACGTGCGGGCGCAATCACCCCGGTTCCGGGTGGCGTGGGTCCGATGACCATCGCGTGCCTACTGGCCAACACTTTGACCGCCTGCTGCCGGTCCAACGGTCTGCCAGAGCCTGAAGGTCTGACTGCTTAAGTTCGAATTGTGGGTCGGGCCGTGTAAGCGGCCCGACACCCGGCCCTTGAGAGCAATATGAGATCGGACTGCCCCAAAGCGTCAGGGGCGATAGGAATTTGAATGGCTTCCCCAGCTTGAATAATCGTGATAAGCCTGTATTCCCAGTTGTTTACAGGTTGAATTTCCCTTGTGTGTATTGCACTCGGGCAAAGTACGTACAAAAGCAGTATGACGTCTAAGCTAAGTTTAATTCGAAATGCATGTACTCCGCAGAGAGTTACAGCGGGTGTGGTTTTTCTTCCTTTGCTGGCCTATGCGTTTCCACCTTTTCTTGTATCCGAGCTAAATTTTGGTTTGCGTCTGTTATTTTGGGCCGGGGTGATGGTTCTGGCGCTTTCGGTAACCGGGCTGGTTCGGAAACTGATGCTAAACAGCCCTCTGCTGCTGAACATTCCAGCCCGTGATTTAGCCTTCGCTGCTCTGATCCTGTCTTTGTTTACACCTTCGCTTTGGCTTTTGGCGTGGATCTTGTTCACTTGTGGTGGCCAAATGGCACCGGGGGCGCAAACCGTAGCTGTTTATGGGGTGTTGTTGGCCACAGGTCTGGTTTTTGTGCAGCGTCATGAATTGCAGGCTGCAGTGGCACCTACGTTCAAGGATGAAAAACCGAGACTTGTCAATCGTTTGCCGCCTGATTTCGATGGGCAGATCTATCGCCTGACTGTTCAGGATCACAATGTGGATGTCGTGACCTCAGAAGGTGTTTTTACGCTCCGGTCACGGTTTACGGATGCCATCGCCGAGATGGAACCGGTTCCCGGTCATTGCTCGCACCGCTCACATTGGGTGACTGATGACTCCATAACTGGTGTAGAGAAAACAGGCGGCAAGACTTTTCTAAAGCTGGTCAACGGCGATCTGGTGCCGGTCAGTCGCAAGTACAAACCAATGCTGGAACAGGACGGTTTGATCTGACCTCAGCGCGGCATCGGTATCATGTGCGGATGCGGGCCGGTCAGGATTGCTGTTGCGTTCTGGTCCATGAGGTCGGCCAGAACCCGGTCTGAGCTGCGCAACCCACCCGTGAAAGCACCGTAAGCTGGCAGGATCAACCGGTTGCTGTCCAACAGAAAAGCGGGCCGAGAGATATGTCTTCCTTTCACACGAATTTGCGCTTTTGGGTGGTAATGGCCAGAGACTTCTCCTTGCGGATGGTCCTCTGCGATATGGCGAAAGACCAGCGGATCGCAGCGCCATTCGAACAAGTGTGTACCGCCCAGCTCAATCGGCCCAGGATCGTGGTTGCCTTCGATCCATATCCATTTGCGCCCGGCCTGCAATGTAGAAATCCGAAGCCTTTCGGCTGAAGTCAACGCCTGCGCGGCCTCAAGGTCATCGAAGCTGTCACCCAGACATAGTACAGTTTCCGCGTTGGTGCGTTCGATGTCACTTGCCAACCGATCCAGCGTTTCGCTTGTGTCGTAAGGGGGCAATGCAGGCCCACCGCGCCGCAGCATTCGTTCGGACTTACCAAGGTGCAGGTCTGAGACACACAGTAGTTGGCGCTCGGGCCACCACAGTGCGCCCGATGGCAACGCGACGAAACGCTGTCCTGCAAAAGAAAACTCGCATACGTTCATGATACGTTCTTGGCGCGTTTTTGCATCCGGCGCAAGGGGATCAAAGCTGATCAAGACCGGCCGCCTGCATCAGACGCGCGCTTTCCTCGGCCAGCAAACGCTCCTCTGCCGCGCCTTTGACGGGCACTTTTCCGACCTCAAGAAACAACGGAGCAGACAAAGGGGATACACGATCCAGGCGGAGCAGATCCACACGGTCGCCGATCCGGTCCAGCATGGCTTCGATCCGGCCAAAATCAACCAGTCCACGCATGGCTTCTTCACGGGTGATCTGCATCAGCAGGTGATCAGGATCGTATTTCAGCAGGGTATCGTAAAGGATGTCAGACGAAAACGTCGCCTGCCGCCCGCTTTTCTTTTGTCCCAACGTATTGCGTTCGATCAGGCCCGCTATGGTGGCAGAGGCCCGAAAGGTGCGTTTCATCACGGCATTGCCAGCCAGCCAGGTGTCCAACCCGTCGCGCAGCGCGTCGCGTTGAAACAACGGGGTAGGGTCGGTGACAGCATCCAGACCCCAGATAAGCGTGGCGTAGTCAGTCGCAACAAAGCCCATCGGGGCCAAGCCGGTATCTTCCATCCGTTTGGTTAGTAGCAGGCCGAGTGTTTGCTGCGCGTTGCGGCCGGCGAAACCATAAACGCATAGATGTTCCCGGCCGTCGCTTGGAAAGCTTTCGATCAGCAAGCGGTCGCGCTGGGGCAGGCGCGAGATCTGCCGCTGCAAGGCTAACCAATCCGCAGTATGAGAGGGCAGTTGCGGCCAGTCCCTTTGGGCAAACATGCGCAGAATGCGGTCGCTGAGCTGGGTAGAGGTCGCGAATTTTGTGCCCGAGAAGGTCGCGATCTTAGGCTTGCGATCAGCGCGGCGGCTGACCTCGACCACCATTTCGCGAAGGCCCTCATATCGCACGATTTGCCCGCCAATCAAAAAGGTGTCGCCGGGCGTTAATGAGGCTGCAAAAGCTTCCTCAACCTCTCCCAACGGCTTGCCGCCCCGGCTGCGTTTAAGGCGCACCTTCAGAGTGTCTGTGTCTTGAATCGTCCCCAAATTCATACGAATGCGCGAAGCTGCGCGGGGATCACGCAACTGCCATTGCCCGTCGGCACGCTGTTGCAACCGCTGCCAGCGGTCGTAGGCCCTGAGTGCGTAGCCGCCGGTGGCACAGAAATCGAGACACGCGTCAAACGCGGGCTGGGCCAATCCTGCAAAAGGTCCGGCAGATGACATCTCGGTGTAAAGGTCATCGGCGTCGAACGGTCCGGCACAGGCGGCAATCAGGATGTGTTGGCACAAGACATCGCGAGGGCCGGGACCACGCGGTTCACCATCCAGATCATGGGCTTTTGCGGCCTCCAGCGCGGCGATGCATTCGACCACCTCAAACCGGTTGGCAGGCACCAATAGGGCCTTGGAAGGCGCGTTATAGCGGTGGTTGGCGCGTCCGATCCGTTGCACCAGACGTTTGACGTTCTTTGGTGCGCCGATCTGAATCACCAGATCCACATCGCCCCAATCAATGCCCAGATCCAAAGAGCCTGTGCAAACGATGGCGCGCAAATCCCCCCGGACCATCGCAGCCTCAACCCTCTCACGCTGTTGCCGGTCCAGGCTGCCGTGATGGATGCCAATCGGCAGGCCGTCGTCGTTTGCCAGCCAAAGGTTGTGAAAGAAGATTTCGGCCTGCGCGCGGGTGTTGTGAAAGATCAGCGTAGTTTTGTGTCGCCGGACCTGTTCGAGCACGGCGGGGATCGCATAGGCCGCGCCACCACCGGACCAAGGCGGCATCTCGACCGTTTCCAACATTCGGATGTCCGGGTCCGGGCCGGGATCTGCTTGCACGATTTGGCATGAGTCAGGATGGCGGGCCAGAAAACGGGCAATTGCACCAGGGTCCTCGACCGTGGCCGACAAACCAACGCGGCGCAGATCGGGGTTGAGGCGCTGCAGACGCGCCAAGGCCAGCATAAGCTGATCACCGCGTTTGCTTTCTGCCAACGCGTGAATTTCATCAACGATGATCCGCTGCACCCCATCAAACATACGTGACGCATCCTCGTAAGAGGTCAAAAGGGCCAGACTTTCGGGCGTTGTCAGCAGGATATGAGGCGGATCTACGCGTTGGCGTTTCTTTTGAGTGGCTGAGGTGTCGCCTGTGCGATCCTCGATCCGGATGGGCAGGCCGATTTCGTCCACAGGCGTACGCAGATTACGTTTAATGTCCGCCGCCAGTGCCTTGAGGGGTGAAACATAAATCGTATGCAGCCCGCGATGAAGGCCGTCAGAAAGCTCTGTCAATGTTGGCAGAAACCCGGCCATGGTCTTTCCGCCACCCGTCGGCGCGATCAGCAAGGTCGCGGGGTCTTGCGCCCGGTTGAACATCTCATGCTGATGCGGGTGAATGGACCAGCCTTTGGCGGAAAACCATGTGCCAATCCGAGCGGGAATCTGCGTCATGAACACAGATTACCCGCCCGGCGGAGGAATTGGCATGGCGTTATTTGACG
Source organism: Ruegeria sp. HKCCA5929 (assembly GCF_013034525.1). Taxonomy (NCBI): domain Bacteria; kingdom Pseudomonadati; phylum Pseudomonadota; class Alphaproteobacteria; order Rhodobacterales; family Roseobacteraceae; genus Ruegeria; species Ruegeria sp. HKCCA5929. The sequence goes on along the minus strand of NZ_WQGE01000002.1, from coordinate 140,539 downwards.
ATTTTTTCGTCTTTTACGAACATGTTGGCCCAAGCACGGTCGATCAGTTCGGGGCTCATCTGATAGGGGATGCCTTCGAACTCGCAGATCGAGATCATCTGATCGATCAGGAAGATCGGCTGATAATTTGCGTAGATGTTGTTGATGGTCGGGTATTTGACCTTCAGCAGGTGCACCAGCGCTGCCTCATCCAGCGGCATTCCGCGTTTGCGGGCCACCATGGCAAAGATTTTCAGGAAGTTTTCCTGGTTCGGACCGTCGATTTTGATTTTGAAGAAGATCCGGCGCAACGCCGCTTGGTCGAAGATCTCGTTCGGGTGGAAGTTGGTCGAGAAGATGACCAGCGTGTCAAATGGCACTTCGAATTTCTCACCCGATTGCAGGCCAAGGATATCCTTGTTCTCTTCAAGCGGAACAATCCAACGGTTGACCAGCGCCTGCGGCGGTTCGGCCTGACGGCCAAGGTCATCCACGATGAAGATGCCGCCGGTCGATTTCAGCTGCAGTGGGGCCTGATATGTGCGCGCGGTCGGGTTGTAGACTAGATCCAGCATGCTCAGCGACAGTTCACCACCGGTCACAACCGTGGGTCGTTCACATTGGACGTAGCGCGAATCAAATCGTTTGCGGCGACGCAGGCTGTTGGGGTCGTCTGGCTCTTGCTCGATCGCAGTGTGTACGATCGGATCATAGACGGTGATCACCTGACCGGCATATTCGATGGCGTAAGGCACATAGACGTTGTCCCCAAGCGCGTCGCGAATACCGTTCGAAATCGAGGATTTACCGTTACCCGGAGGGCCGTACATAAGGATCGACCGGCCCGCGCTGACTGCAGGGCCCAAGTGGTCCAGCAGACTGTCGGGCAGAACCAGATGACCCATTGCACCAACCAGTTGCTCTCGGGTGACTTGGATGTTGCGGATAGACTGGCGTTTGACCTGCTCGCGATACACGTCCAGCGGAACAGGCATTGCGCCGAAATACTCTGACTGGCTGAGCGCGTCCAATGCACGGGCCTTGCCGGCATCGGTCAGCTGATACCCCATCTCGTTACCACTGTTGGCATTCAGTGTTCCGGTCGCTTCCAGCAGCTTCTGGTCACGTGCTATGTCGACCAATTCTTGCGTTACGGAACCGGGCAGACAGATGGCTGCTGCGATTTCGGAAACTGTGCTGGCATTTTTGCGGAAGACGGTTTTCAGCAGGATGTCCCTCATCATCACCAGCGGAAGTCTCATTTCACCCAATCCCTTAGGGGTAGGAGGGGCCATAACTGCGGAAGTCTGCATATTCATGCGCGTTGCTCGTTCGTCAAATTGTCACGCCAAATGCCCGAATGGGGGCGGTTTGGAGAAAAAGTGACCCAGCTTTGTGGCGGGACAAAGGCAATCGCAAGGCGTGCTGATGATAGTTTACGATCCGAGAACAGTGCCCAAAATCAGATACATGGCCAGTGAGCCTGCCAGAGCCAGACCCATTGGGAACTGTTTGCCACGATCCCAGCTTTCCCAATGTGGTGCAATGGCCCGCAGCGGTGTGTGCTTGGCCAGCCGATGTGTGACAACAGCAGCCAGAATGCAGGCCATAAGGATCATTACGATAACCATGAAGTCGTTCGACCAGAGAAAGGCTGACGCTGCCGCCATAAACTTGGCGTCACCTGCGCCCATGGCTCCTGCAGCATTTAGAATGATGCCTAATAGCAAAACCACAACGATATGAAGCAGTTGCCAGCCATAAACCGGTAGCGACACAGACAAAGGCCCCAGACTTCCGCTGAGCCATTCCGAGGACCAGGGCGGAAGTGCGATCAATCCAACCACCACAAAGACGAGCGCCAGCGCGTAAACTGCGTGGTTTTTGATCCGCATGTCACGCATATCGGTGAAGGCTACATAAAAACAGATCGGCAGCACAAACGGCAAAAACCAAGCCGCGGCGGCTGCGGGGATGTGCATGTATCAAGCCCCTTCAAGCGCACGAAGCGAGCGGACCGCTTCGTCAAAATGCTGCGGATGGGTTGCGATCGCTTCGCGGAACAGGTTCTTGGCGGTTGCCACGTCGCCTTGTTTGACCGCCGAAATGGCCATCGTGTTTAGCAGCCGTGCGCGTTCGATCTGGCTCATCGGAACGACGGGCAAGCTATAGTTTCCCTGTGCCGACCGGGCGAGGACCAGATTGTTTTTGGCAGTGAACAAAGAGCTGTCCTGACGGATGGCATCAGTGAACAGGCGTTCGGCCTCGGCATATTGACCGCGGGTCAGTTTTGAATAACCCCAGTTGTTCATCACGCTGCCTGGCCGAGTGGTCAGACCGACAGCGGTTTCATAAAAGTGATCCGCCCGCTTCCATTCTTTGCGTGAATCCGCGACCACCGCTTCAAGGCGATACCGTTTGAAGGTTTCAAGGGTAGGTGGAACGGAATCCAGAACGGACTTGGCCTGTGTCCAGTCACCGTTGCGTACCAATGCATCTGCGTATTCGACTTTGTCAGAGGCGTTCGTACCCTTCATCGTCGTCACACGTTTCCAGGCGGCGGCGGCTTCGGTCGTGCGTTTTGCCCGGCTTAGAGAAACCGCCAGTCCGCGCTGAAGATCGATCCTGTCGGGGTTCTTGAGCGCGGCGCCCTGAAAATAGGTCACAGCCTCATTTGGGTCAGCTGCGGACAGTAGCACATCGTTCAGGTTGGTTTCGTCAATGACGTTCACCTCTTGAAAGGTGCGTTCAACCTTTTCCTCTTCGGTTTCCTGTGCACAGGCCGAAAAGATCAGACCGCTGAAAATGACAGTCGGAATCAAGAATTGCTGGCGCATTTTTGCGTCCTTTACTGCTCTTGCCTCAATTACTGGATCTTGCGGAGCGTAAATTGCCCATCGCCCTGCTGTTCCAGCGTGTATTCTTGTTCTTGAACAGTAGTATTAACAGGATTTTCCATTTTTGCGAGTGCTAAGCGCAGATTGTCCCGGATTGCGTCACTTTCGCCATTGTCCAACGCAAACGCCCGTTGAAACACCTGTGCGGCCTCGGGGTATTCCTGTTTTTCCATCAGCAGAACGCCCAGATTGTTCCAGGCAACCGGCCAGTCAGGGTCGTCCTCTACAGCGCGGCGCAGCAGCGTTTCAGCCTGGCCCAGTCGTCGCAAGCCAAGATTTGCCGTTCCCAGAGACGTCAGGATCTGCGTCGTCATGCCCTGATCCAGGGCCGCGCGGGAAAAAGACTTCAATGCCAGTTCATATTCTCCGGCGGCCATTAGTCTGTTGCCAACCGCCATGCTGTCTTCGGCTTGGGCGTTGTGATCAACACCCGGTGCATCCAGGCCGTTCGATGACGGCCCTTCCGTGCAGGAAACCACCACAGCGCAAACCGTGGTGGCCCAGAGTATTCGGCGAACCCCGAAGGGGAAGCACCTGAAGTCAGTTTTCATAGGGTTCTATCCGCCCTAGCGACCAAAACTCGAAATGACGTTTGCCGACGGGCCGACCAGAATGATCAGCAGTGGCGGAACTGTCAGCATCATTGTGACAAGAGTCATCTTGGTCGGCAACTTGTTAGCAGCTTCTTCGGCGCGCATGACCCGTTTATCGCGCATCTCGCCAGCGTAAACCCGCAGCGCTTCGGCAATGGATGTACCGAACGTGGCCGATTGGATCATAACGGTGACAAATGAGGTCACATCCTGGACCCCACACCGCGTGCCAAAGTCCCGCAGAACCGTGTCTTTGTCCTTACCGGCCTTCATTTCGTGGGCGACGATTTCGAACTCCTGCGCAATTTCCGGGTAAGATGTATTCATTTCGCTGGCGACACGCACGATCGCCTGATCCAGCGATTGTCCGGCTTCAACGCAAACCAGCATCAGGTCAAGCGTGTCTGGAAAGCCTGCGGTAATCGCTTCCTGCCGCTCGGCCACCCGGCGTGTGATCCAGTATTTGGGAGCATAATAGCCAATTGCAGCTGGAACAAACACCCGGATTATCATCTGTTGACCGGTGAATTCCTGACCGCTGGAAAAGACCGTAATCAAAAGTACTCCGACCAGGATGCCAATAATGCCCAGCGCAAACTGCGCAAAGTGGAAAAACCGCACCGAGTCCTTTGATCGATACCCAGCCTGACGCAGCTTCAACTCAACCGCCGAATATTCTTCCTCGTTCTTAGGCTCAAGGAAGTTTGCGAATTTCTCAAGCTGTTCGTTGCGGCTTGAATTACGCAAACGCTCTTTCTTGTCTTTGGTCTGCTTTTTGGGGGCAACGTTCGACCGTTGCAGCTTTTTCAGCGGGTCCTCAGGCTGATTAATCATCAGCAACACGGCCACGATAATCAAAAGCAAGCCGAGGATACCCACAGCTATGAGCGGCCCAAACTCACCCAAGTTCTGGGTCAAAAGGTCATTGATTCGCGTCAGAAATTCCATTGGCTGTCCTCAGACCTTGATGTTGGTGATGATCTTCATGACAATCAGGTTCAGCGTCAGAAGTATGCCGACTACGAAACACGCAGGGATAAACCAAGGGTGGTCCATAACGTCGTCGTAGTACCCGGGATCCTTGACTAGGATGAAGATCAAACAGGCGACGGGAAAGCCGGACAGAAACTTGCCGGACCACTGCGCTTCGGCGGTGATGGCCTTTACCCGGCGGAAGAGGCGGAAGCGAGCCCGGATCACTTGGGCGAGGCCGGCCAGAATTTCAGCCAGGTTACCCCCTGATTGCTGCTGAATGCCAACAGCCACGGCCAAAAAACGTAGATCCTGCATGTCCAAGCGCTCGGCCATGTCTTTCAACGCCTCGCCAACGTCGCGGCCATAGGCGCATTCGTCCGCAATGACCCCAAATTCGGTGCCAAGCGGATCCTGAACTTCATTCGCAACCACTTGAATGGTCGAAACAAACGGGTTGCCGACGCGCAGCGAGCGGACCATCAGTTCAACCGCGTCAGGCAGTTGTTCTTCGATCATACTCATACGTTTCTTGGCCTTGTGATTGACCCACGCGTAAACGCCGCCGATACCAATCGCGATCGAGATTGCTGCCCGCAGCGCGGTGTCTGTGGCTGTACCGATGCTCAGCCCGACAAAAGCGACGCCGGACACCCAAGCCATGATCATGATCAACTGGCGAGGTGAAAATGCAATCGCCGCCTTCTGAGCCTTGTCCGCGAGCAGGGAGTACAAGGGGATGCTTTGCGATTTCATATGCTGCTGCATTTCTTTGCGCAGCTGTTCCAGCACCTGTTCGCGCCCGGCACCCTTTTCCAACATGTCCAGGCGGCGATTTACTCGGCTGTTCAGGCTGATGGACTTGCCAAAGGCGACAAGATAAATCCCTTCAACCAGGGCAAGAACCCCCACAAAGATGGCGACATAGATGATCGCCTCCATAGGCAATTGCATACCCGGTTCTCCTACATTGTGGTTGGGTCGTAGATCGACGCAGGCAGATCAAAGCCCCAAAGACGGAAGCGTTCCGAATAGTGGCTGCGCACGCCGGTTGCGGTGAAATGTCCGATGATCTTATTGTCGGGTGTCAGGCCAACACGTTGAAAACGAAAGATTTCCTGCATCGAAATCACATCGCCTTCCATGCCCGTAATCTCGGTGATCGAGGTCATGCGGCGCGAACCGTCCTGCAGACGGCTTGCCTGTACGATCAAGTTCACAGCGGACGAAATCTGGCTGCGGACGGCCTTGATCGGCATTTCGATCCCGGCCATGGCGATCATGTTTTCCAGACGCGAAATCCCGTCACGGGCCGAGTTGGCGTGGATCGTGGTCATTGATCCATCGTGGCCGGTGTTCATCGCCTGCAACATGTCGATCACTTCCGCGCCACGCGTCTCACCCACGATGATGCGGTCAGGGCGCATACGCAGGGCGTTTTTCAGGCAGTCGCGCGGGCTGACTTCGCCTTTGCCTTCTACGTTGGGCGGACGGCTTTCCATCCGACCCACATGTGTCTGTTGCAGCTGAAGTTCTGCCGTATCCTCGATGGTCAGAATACGCTCGGCATCATCGATAAAACTGGAAAGCGCGTTCAGCGTCGTGGTTTTACCCGAACCGGTACCGCCGGAAACAATCACGTTCAGGCGGGTTGACACTGCGGCTTGCAAATATGCGGCCATTTCTTCGGTGAACGCGCCGAAATTGACCAGATCGTCGATGCCAAGCTTGTCTTTCTTGAACTTACGAATCGAAACCAGCGATCCATCCACGGCAATGGGTGGAACCATGGCGTTAAAACGCGATCCATCCGCCAGTCGGGCGTCAACGTAAGGGTTTGATTCGTCGACACGACGGCCCACAGCGGACACGATCTTGTCGATGATCCGCATCAGGTGTTTTTCGTCCTTGAACGTAATGTCGCTGAGTTCCAGCTTACCGGCGCGTTCCACGAAAATCTGTTGGGGGCCGTTCACCAGAATATCGTTGACCGTATCGTCCTGCAGCAGAGTTTCGAGCGGGCCGAGGCCCGTCACCTCGTCATACAGTTCCTTGTTCAACTGCGACCGGTCTTCGCGGTTCAGAACAATATTCCTGGTTTCCAGCACCTCACTGGCAATTGCGCTGATTTCAGCACGCAATTCAGCTTCGCCCGCGTTTTCCAACGCGGCAAGGTTCAGGTTCTCCAGCAGTTCCCGGTGCAGTTCGATTTTGATCTCGCCCAGCCGTTCCTTGCGTTTGCGATCACGATCAGAACCCGCAACCTCGCCGGGTTTCTTCTTTTGGGGTTTGCGTGCAACCGCAGTCGTAGTCGCGGGGGCCTCTGCAACGGGCGCTGCCGGCTCGGCAGTTTGTGCCGGCGTTTTCACGGGCTGTGCAGCGGACGGTTTTTTATATCTTGAAAACACGGCAGGTACCCCTTTGGTAAGTTGTTACGCAGCTTCTTCGGCGCTGCTGCTACCAAGGCTGTGAAGCGATTTCGCCAGTTTCGCGATTTCCCGGCGCAATGGATTTTTGGCGGCCGAGTTTGCCAGCGGGAGACCGTGGTCACCGCTTTGCATGACTGGTTTGCCCCCGTCGGGCAATTGCAGATCAATTGAGATACCAAGGCTTTCGCCCATACGCTTTACCCGGCTCTTACCGTTGAGATCGGTAAACTTGGGCGCGCGGTTCAGCGCAAAGCGCAGTTTGTTGAACGGCAGCTCTTCTGCTTGCAACGCGCGTTTCAAACGCAGTGCATTCTGAGCAGAACGCATGTCCAGTTCGATCATAGCGAAGTACACATGTGCTGCCTGCAGCACAGTTTCTGACCACAGGACCAGCGTTTTGGGCATATCTACGATCACGTAGTCAAAATGCGCACGGGCCATGTCAATGACACGCTGAATATCGTCTGGCGTAATCAGATCCAAAGGCACCATGTCGGACGGCGCTGTCAGTACTTGTAGCTTTTCTTCATATGTTTGAAGGGCTTGTGAAAAAACTTCATTGTCCATCGACTCTGTGTCTGACAACATCTCAAAGACCGTTTCGCGCCGCGGAAGATCCAGATAGGTGGACACGGTCCCGTACTGCAGATCCAGATCGATCAGGCAAACAGACGGTGCATCCTTGTCCGACGCGCAGGCAAGCTCCCAGGCCAGGTTGACGGCCATAGTGGTCGCGCCCACACCGCCAGCCAGCCCGTGTACGACGAACAACGCTCCTTCCTTTGAGTCCCCTTTGGCCAACGGCACTGCGGCGGCCTGTGCGACTGCGACGGGGTCAGGCTGCTTCATGCGCTCAATCGCTTCCTGCAATTCACCTTCTGGAAGCGGGTAGGGGACGAATTCGTCAGCGCCCTTACGCAGCAGTTGATGCAGCGAGGCGGGAGTTACATCCTCGGCGATCAGGACAACTTTGATCTTCTTTTCCTTGGCTTGTGTGATGATCTCACCCATCAGCGAGAGACTGTCTTCATCCTCGCCGTCGATAGCCAATGCTACGAATTCAAGTGTTTCAGCTTCTGGTTGGCTAAAAAAGGCCAGCGCCTCGGCAAAGCCCAGATCACCCCAACGCTCTCCCAGAATGGCCTCCATGTCTTCGATCAAAAGATCGAAATTCTGGACATCCCGGCTGATGGTGCAGGCCAAAATTGCTGTTTCGTCATCTTGCGGCGTCGCGCTGGTCATAAACACTATCCTCGTCGTGAGGGCTCAGCATGTCATATGAACGAAATCCGCCAAATTGATGTGCTGTCGCCCCAATACGGTCAAATTTGGCCGCAGGTCACCCTATTGTTCACAATGTTGCTTTGAAGTTGGGCGAGAATTGGGCGCAAAAGAACCAATTGTAGGGAAATGGGCGACGATGCCGCCCATTCCGGATGAATTATCCACTTTATTCGGATACTTCCGTGGTGCTGGAGTCGATGTAGCTCTCGCGCGTGGCGCTTTCGACGTATTCGCGGTAGATGACGGCGGCATACTTGCCGTCCAACTTCTGTATGCGGCCATCAACGAAGCCAGAAACTTCAGTCACGGTTCGGCGATTCCTGCGGTCGCGGTTTTGCGTTGCAATCAAAGGTTGGCTTTTGCCGAACGAAACGACGGCTTCAAGCCTGGATCTTGAAATCCCTTGTTGCACCAGAAAGTTAACTGCAGATTGCGCGCGGCGGAGACCAAGGCTTTGGTTGTAGCTGGTCGAACCCACAGCGTCTGTATGGCCGTAAACCCGGAAGCGAGCTTCAGGGAACTGTTTGATCCAGTCAGCTTGCTGTAACAAGATTCGCTGTGCTGACGCGTCCAGCTGTGAACTGTTAAATGCAAAATTCACCTGACTCGGCACATCAGCGGCAAAGCGACGGCTCAGAATCTGAGCGTAAGTCAGTTCACCATTCAGGACCTGCGTGTTGTTCAGTGTCGCGTTGCCAAAAGCACCCTGATCAGCTTCATAGCCAGCCTCACGGGTACATGCCGAGACGGCGACCGTAAGACCCAGTGTAATGATCCACTTGTTCATTGGTCTGTCCTCCTCATCAATCTAAGACGTAGCCGTAAGAGCTTCCGAAGCTCTGTTTGGCAACTTCGGATGCAGCACCTGCGCCCGTGCGGGTCGTGCGCGCGGTTTTCCCATTCAGGAACAGATCAAATTCACTGGGAGGTTTGACGCGATCAGTTGGTAGCGCCAGCGCTTCACCCCGGGTCGGAGACACCAGATGCGCGGTGACAATGACCACAAGTTCACTTTGGTCACGTTGAAAATTAGCGCTACGGAACAGGGCTCCCAGAATTGGAACATCTCCAAGCCATGGCACTTGATTGGCCTCGTCCACAAAGTTGTCCTGCAGAAGCCCTGCGATGGCAAAACTCTCCCCGTCGCGCAATTCAACTGTGGTTTTGGCTTGACGCACGATAAAGCTCGGAACGGTGTCTCCGTTGATCGTGAAGTTCGAGCCGGGATCGATGCTTGAGACCGATGTGCCCATCTCCAGATTGATCAGGTCACCGTCCACAACCCGCGGAGTAAACGCCATCTGAACGCCGAAAGGCTTAAACTCGATCGTAACGACGCCGTCATCCTGCGGAACAGGGATCGGAACCTCACCACCAGCCAAGAAGGTTGCTTCCTGCCCGGAAAGCGCTGAGAGATTGGGTTCAGCGAGGCTGCGAACAAGGCCCTTCGTCTCGAGCGCTTGCAGCAGCAGGTTGACCTGGGCTGAACCGACACCGAAACCAAACAACAAGACGCCATTTTCAACCTGAACAGGGGGAACAAGGTTCTGCGGATTGAAACCACCGACAAAGTCAGTGCCGTTAATGGAAAGCGTCGAAGAAAGCTCTTTTGCGACCGAGCGATTCATCTCGGCAAACCGAACCTTCAGCATAACCTGCTGAACGCCACCGACCGACATCAGGTTCGAAACGCGCTCCGGCGCGTAGCGTTCGGCTAATTCCAGCGCGCGTGCCAGTTTGGCCGCGCCTGAAACTGTCCCGGACAAGACGATGCCATCATTTGCTGTCCGAACTTCAATGGGTTCATCCGGTAGAATCTGACGCAGACGTTCTTTAAACTCTGTAACGTCGGGCGAAACGCGTACGCGTACGTTGGCCAACAAGTTGCCGGCCCCGTCAAACAGGGTTAGCGTCGTCAGGCCGGGGGCCTTGCCCAGAACATAAATAGTTCGATCCGATAATGACGAGATATCCGCAATGCCCGCATTTGCAATGCTGAGCTCGGCAAAGGGTTGCTCGCTTTCAACGACGATTGCGCGGTTCATGGGGACATCCAGTGTTTCCACTGTACCCTTTTTTACCACGCGCAAAGTTTCAGCCCAGGCGGCGTCGCCAACCGGACTTACAACAAGCGACAACCCCAGCAGGGTTGCGCTGATCCAGGAACGTATTGTCATGTGACCTGCCTCTCCGATCACGCCTCGTTTTTTTGGGTCTTATGCCCTATAGGGAAATAGACTGCGCGAATTCCAAATTTATTGCAATAATCAATGGTTTCTGGAATGTTCCTTATGTGGAGAATTGGCAACAATCATAAAAAAAGAGCCGCACCCAAGGTACGACTCTGATCTTGTAAGGTTCTGAATTGGCGTCAGTTTGTGCAGGGAATTGGCACGTTGACGATCTCACCGCCGCGTCTGATGCGGGTTGTGCAAACCTCTTCAACCTTTTTCTCTGGTTCAGGGGCAGCAGCTTGAATACCAAGCAGCTTGCGCTGGTCGACCTCGATCGTTGACGCAACAGATTCATCAGCGACGCCAACCAATGCCAAGGATAGACGCCCTGAATTCTGGGCTTGGGCCAGCGCGGCGACCTGTTGAGGAGTCACCGCAACAGTGACAGTTCGCGCGATTGTCGTGTTGGCTACGTCTGAACCTGCTGTTTGGTCGACTGCGATCAGCTGTACATTGGTTTCGATCAATTTGGTAATACCGCCACTGCCATTTCCTTCAATGGTACCGCTGGTGCCGGTCCAGTAAATGTCAACATTGTCACCTGGGCGCAGAAAGCCGGAAACACCCGAGGCAACATCGACGCTGATTGCGAAGGCCCGCATTCCCTTTTCCAGGCGCGAGGTCAGCCCCGCCTTTTCACCGGGTTCGGTGATTTTGACAGCCATGATCGCTTCGTCTTTTTCCATCGTTCTCAGAACGAAACGCTCAGTAGGGCCGCTTTCAGGGAACAATGCGGTGAGTTCCGAGAAAGTGCCTTCCGGAATCGCGTTTTCCGGCCAGTCCACAGCACGGATGTCTTCTTGGGTCAGACGTTCGCCATATTTCAGCGCACGATTCGACACATAGACAGTTACCGTTGGAATCACCTCGACCTGGGCATTGGCCAGAGCCTCTTCTGCGGCCAGTCTTTGACGGGCAAGCTCGTTCTGGTAGGCCGAGATATAGTTGCGCGCCATATAGACTGCGCCACCGGCCAAAGCTACGCCGACAATCAGGACAAGTCCGAATACCGCTCGCATGCGAGTACCTCTTTATTTTGTTTTGTCGAACACTAAACGGCCAATAGGTCGTTTTGAAACAGCCTATGTCTTAAAAGCAAATTGTGTCGAAATGTGGGACAAATATGTCTGTTTATCAGTTTCGCCGCCAAAATCCGCACAATTTTTTGCTCGAGCCGTTAGGCCATTCGAGCGGGATAGGTTCGCGGCGGACGCAAAAACGCCACGTCCTAAAGGATGTCGCGTTTTTTTTCGCGCCGATAACCGTGGCCAGCTTAGACTGCTTTAGGCAAAATGCGGCCGAGCTTTAGCTTCCGCCACCTGCGGTGCCCTCTGTTACAAGGCCACCGGGCGTGCTGTTCGAGCCGGTGCTGACGACAGATGTACTCATGGCTTCGTTGACGTTGCCGCCCAAGCCGTCAACGCTTGAGCTGATGACAAAAAAGGTCGCGCCCGACAATCCTATGAGCACAGCAGTCAATACCACCCAATCAACTGTCACAGCGCCCGCTTCGTCGGACTTAAACCGATTTATGAACCTGAGCATGCGTTTCTCTCCAATACGTAGATCATTTCAGTGTTTTTTTAAAAGTCGTCGATAACTAGTTCATCTGCATGGCGGAAATCGGGCCAAAAATTGATTTCGAAAAAACGCAGCCCTCTCAGCTTACCGGATGCTTTATTGATGCGGCCTGTCCTGAAATTTGATTGCAAATACTGTGGTGCGAGCCTCAGCGCGGCACGCACACATGGGTCACCAGCCGACGTTCAAGTTGTTTGGTCTTGCGAGTGATCACAAAAAAAGACCGCGCCAAAAGGCGCGGTCCCGATACCTTACTAAAGCAAAAGCTTAGTTGGTGCCTTCGCCAGTGATACCACCGGTGGTGGTGTTGCTGCCGGTGCTCAGCGATGCAGCATTCAGCGCGGTGTTTACGTCGGTCGCCAGACCTGTGGCACCTGCCGAAATCTGGTTGTATGCAACGGCGGCCAGGCCGATGACTGCTGCGGTCAGAACAACCCAGTCAACTGTTACTGCGCCGTCTTCGTCTTTGCGGAAGTTCTTGATGAACTTGATCATGTTACGTCCCTCCTAAAGGATCTAAATAAGTCTAATGAACCTCGGCGTCTTCCAGAGCTTCCTCTCTCAGTCCGCTCCCGTCCGTCTCGGTATGCATCTATGTTTGCCTGTGAGGCGTGGCAGGAATTGGGCCAAACGCAGATTTTTTTCCGTGCAACTTAACTTTTTGGTTAGAAAATTCGTAACCAATTGAAAAATAACAAATAAAAAATCAATTGATTTGCTTCGCACTTCCCTGGGCGGTGCAAAATTGCGTCAAATGAGGCGAAATTGCCCCATTTCGCTTTGTTTTTCTGGCGTTGCGCGAAGATTCGGGGTTCAAATCGCCTAAAAAGAAAACATGAGGCAGGCAAATGAATCTCCGGACCGCACTCCAATGCGCCGGTGTACTGGCGTTTCTCGTATCGGGTGTCGCATCAGTAGATGCGACCGAGGTTGAACCGCGCGGCGTGTACAAACGGATCAAGGCACCCCAACCGGGGCAGCGCCCTAGGGTGACTGTACAGATTACTGCAGAAGAACATGCGACGCAGCCCTCAGCACCCAGTACAGGGGCTGAGATTTCGGTGCCTGAAGTTATTGCGCGCACCGAAGTTGCCCAACCTGTTCAGCCGGATTTGAAGCCTAAGCGTGATCCTAAAGGCTCGTACAAGGCGTTTTGGGACAGGATCTCGCCAGAGATCGCCCAAGGTGGGGCCGGGCGCCTGGATGCAGCTATTTCCGCCCTTGCTGCTACCAACGTCCGGTCGCCCCGCCTGCAAACGCTCCAGAACATTGCGCAGCAGCAGGGCAAAGAGATTCTGCGTTCAACTGTTGGAACGAATGTTTCTCCCGCTCTTGTCCTGGCAGTGATCTCGGTCGAGTCGGCAGGACGGGTAGATGCGATCAGTTCCGCAGGCGCGCAGGGCCTTATGCAGCTCATGCCCGCCACGGCAGCTCGTTTTGGTGTGAAAGACAGCCTTCAGCCAGACCAGAACATCGCCGGGGGTGTGAAATACCTCAATTGGCTGATGGAAGAGTTCGGGAATGACCCGATTCTGGTTTTGGCCGGGTATAACGCGGGTGAAGGGGCCGTGCGCAAACATAGTGGCGTTCCGCCTTACACGGAAACCCGCGACTACGTGCCCAAGGTTCTGGCGGCATTCCAGATCGCAAAGGCCTTGTGTGCCACGCCGCCCGATCTGATTTCTGACGGTTGCGTGTTCCAGACCTCAAACTGAATAAGGCCCGCCTTGATTCGGCGGACCTTTGTTCTTTTAAGAAACAAGTGTCGCTTGGGTCGCAGCGCGCATCTCGTCTTCGCTGACCCCATCGGCCAATTCGACGATCTTCAGCCCACCTTCGACCACATCCAGCACACCCAGATTGGTGATAATGCGATCGACCACGCCTTTACCTGTCAGGGGTAGGGTGCATTCTTTCAGTACCTTGCTGTCGCCGTGCTTGTTGGTGTGATCCATCACAACGATGACACGGCCGACACCAGCGACCAGGTCCATCGCGCCGCCCATGCCTTTCACCAGCTTGCCGGGAATCATCCAGTTTGCCAGGTCGCCTTTTTCATCCACTTCCATTGCGCCCAGGATCGCCGCAGCGATCTTGCCGCCACGGATCATGGCAAAGGATGTGGCGCTGTCGAAATAGGCGGTGCGGGACAGTTCCGTGATCGTCTGTTTGCCCGCATTGATCAGGTCCGGGTCTTCTTCGCCTTCGAACGGGAAGGGGCCCATGCCCAGCATGCCGTTTTCGGATTGCAGGGTGATGTCCTTGTCACCCACATAGTTCGCCACCAGCGTCGGAATCCCGATGCCGAGGTTCACATACATGCCGTCTTCCAGTTCCTCTGCCGCGCGCGCGGCCATCTGATTGCGGTCCCAGGGCATTATGCGTCCTCCTTCTTGCGGGTGGTGCGTTGTTCGATGCGCTTTTCGTGATCGCCCTGAATGATGCGATGCACATAGATGCCGGGCAGGTGAATCGAATCCGGGTCAAGTGAGCCGCGCGGAACGATCTCTTCTACTTCGGCTACGCAAATTTTGCCGCAGGTCGCCGCAGGCACATTGAAATTACGGGCGGTCTTGCGGAACACGAGGTTTCCGGTGTCATCCGCCTTCCACGCCTTAACGATGGCCAGATCGGCAAAGATGCCTTCTTCTAGGATGTAGGTCTCGCCGTTGAAGTCTTTGTGTTCCTTTCCATCGGCGATCACGGTGCCCACACCGGTTTTGGTGTAAAACCCCGGAATACCAGCGCCGCCGGCGCGCATCCGTTCAGCCAGAGTACCTTGCGGGTTGAATTCCAGTTCCAACTCACCGCTCAGATACTGGCGCATGAATTCTGCATTTTCGCCGACATATGAGCTGATCATCTTTTTGACCTGCTTGGTCTGCAGCAGGATGCCGATTCCGAAATCGTCCACACCGGCATTGTTCGATGCAAAGCTCAGGTCTTTGACGCCCGAATCCTTGATGGCCTCAAGCAACAACTCCGGTATGCCGCACAGGCCAAACCCGCCTGCGGCAATTAGCATGCCATCCGAAAGCACTCCGTCGAGCGCTTCAGAGGCATTGGCATAGACTTTCTTCATGGAAAACTCCCCCAATGACATGGTGATGGGCAGGTTGTGCCGCCACGTCATGGGGAAGTCAATGAAACCAAGGGGGTGTTGGTATTTCTACCTATTCCGCCGCCTTCTTGGTTGTCTTCTTGGCTGCCGCCTTCTTCTTTGGGGCTGCCTTTTTCTTGGTGCCCTTCTTGGCGGCGCGTTCGTTCACCAGTTCGATGGCCATTTCCTGCGTCACGTCTTCGGGCTTGATGTCCTTGGGAATGGTCGCATTGACCTTCTCCCACTTCACATAAGGCCCATAGCGCCCGTCCAGAACCTGCATCGCGCCGCCATCGGGATGTTCACCCAACTCTTTCAACGGTTTGGCAGCGGCCCGACGTCCGCGCCCTGGATTGGCGCGTTTTTCGGCCAGCATTTCAACGGCACGGTTCATGCCGATCTCGAACACATCGTTTGGATCTTTGAGATTGGCGTAAACCGGCTTTGCCTCTTCCGGCAGTTGGTGCATCAGGTAGGGGCCAAACCGCCCGAAATTCGAGCTGATCATGCCGCCTTCCGGGTGTTCGCCGATCTGACGTGGCAGGGACAACAGCGTCAGTGCCTTGTCCAGATCCATGTCATCCTTGCTCCAACCACGCGGCAGAGAGGCGCGCGGTGGCTTCTTGTTCTCGGGCGTGGGTTCGCCGCGCTGAACGTAAGGACCGAAACGACCGGATTTCAGCCAGATCTCATCGCCTGCATCTTCGCCCAGCAAACGTTCATCCCCTTCGGCACCTTCACCCGCGATGGGGCGCGTATAGGTGCATTCGGGGTAGTTGCCGCAACCGACGAAACCGCCCGTGCGCGAGGTTTTGAGATGCAGTTGGCCGGTACCGCATTTCGGGCATATGCGCGGATCCGATCCATCCTCACGCGGCGGGTACAGCTGAGGCGCCAGCGCTTCGTCCAGCTTGTCCAGTACTTCGGAAATCCGTAGCTCGGATGTCTCTCCGATAGCGGCCGAGAAATCGCGCCAGAACTTGCCCAGCAGGTCTTTGTAATCACGGTCCCCGGCGCTGACGTCATCCAGCTCTTCTTCCAGATTGGCTGTGAATTCATAACCCACATATTGCCGGAAGAAGTTCAGCAAGAAGATCGTAACGATCCGGCCCTTTTCTTCGGGGATTAACCGGTTCTTGTCCTTGCGCACATATTCCCGGTCCTGAATCGTCGTCACGATCGAGGCATAGGTTGACGGACGCCCGATCCCAAGCTCTTCCATCCGCTTAAC
Source organism: Ruegeria sp. HKCCA5929 (assembly GCF_013034525.1). Classification (NCBI taxonomy): domain Bacteria; kingdom Pseudomonadati; phylum Pseudomonadota; class Alphaproteobacteria; order Rhodobacterales; family Roseobacteraceae; genus Ruegeria; species Ruegeria sp. HKCCA5929. Next base: position 124,239 of record NZ_WQGE01000002.1, on the reverse strand, counting down.
CAAGGTGGCTTCGGTATAGCGGGGCGGCGGTTGGGTGTGGTGTTGCAACGCCAGAACGGCCTCGTTCTCGGACAGGATCGCGGCTTTTTCTTCGGCTTTCGCGAACTGATCTTTCAGTGAGGTTTTGGCAAAACGTGCCGGATCGCCTTGCATGATCTGCGGCAAGCGCTTTTCGTCGTCATCGGCTACATCGTCGCGACCTTCTTCATAAACGCGCATGAAGCCATCAAACAGAACCACTTGACCGGTGGCACGCAGGCCGACTTGCCCGTCATCGCTGCCGATCTCGACGGTGGTACGTTCCAACCGGGCGGCGGCCATCTGGCAGGCAATAGTGCGTTTCCAGATCAGGTCATAAAGTTTGCGCTGATCCTCATCGGTGACCTTCAGTGCCTTGGCATCGCGTGACATATCCGTTGGGCGGATACACTCGTGCGCTTCCTGTGCGTTCTTTGCCTTGTTCTTATACATGCGCGGGCTGTCTGGCACATATTCGGCGCCATAGCGGTCCGCGATTGTATCGCGGGTCGCGGCCACGGCCTCGGGGGCCATGTCGATGCCGTCGGTTCGCATGTAGGTAATGTACCCGGCTTCATATAACCGCTGCGCCACCTGCATCGCGTGGCGCGCACCCATGCCGAACTTGCGGCTGGCCTCTTGTTGTAAGGTTGACGTCATGAACGGCGCGCTGGGGTTGCGGGCTGCCGGTTTCGCTTCGACCGAGGTGACGCTCAGCGCGCGGCTGGTGATCGCCTGCACCGCCAGTTCCGCCTGCGTGGCGTTGGCCAGATCGTGTTTATCCAGCTTTTTCCCGGCTAGCGTAACCAGACGGGCCTCATAGGTCTGGCCGCGCGGTGTTTCGAAAAGCGCTTTAACCGACCAGTATTCAACCGGCTTGAACGCCTCGATCTCCATCTCGCGTTCAACGATCAGGCGCAGACAGACCGATTGCACGCGACCGGCGGACTTTGCTCCGGGCAGCTTGCGCCAAAGGACGGGAGAAAGGTTGAAGCCCACCAGATAGTCCAGCGCACGGCGTGCCAGATAGGCCTCGACCAGCGGCATATCGACCTCACGCGGGTTCTGCATTGCCTGGGTGACGGCTTCTTTGGTGATGGCGTTGAACGTTACGCGGCTGACCGGCGTATCTTTCTTGATCGAACGGCGCTTGGTCAGAGCTTCTTGCAAGTGCCAGCTGATCGCCTCGCCTTCACGATCAGGGTCGGTTGCAAGGATCAGCGCGTTGTCTTCTTTCAGCGCGTCAGCGATGGCTTTGACATGCTTGCGGCTGTCATTGCCAACTTCCCATTTCATGGAAAACTCATGCTCGGGATCAACCGATCCATCCTTCGGAGGAAGGTCCCGCACATGGCCGTAAGAGGCCAAAACGGTGTAGTCGGGGCCGAGATATTTGTTGATTGTTTTTGCTTTGGCCGGAGATTCTACAACAACTACAGGCATTTAAGGGGAAACCTCGCTCGACGAATTTGGCGCCTTCTATGGTGATGCAAAATGTGTGGGGCAAGCGGGAATTGTCAATGCGTTCCTTTTGCAGGCTGAAAAGCAACGTGATTTCAGGCAACTATTACAGCTCTCGTGCCGTTAGATAGGCCGATGCCATGGTCTCGGTGGGCGGTTCGATCAGCCTGCCAGCGACAGCAGACCTCCGGGCTGGCGCTGGATTCGTCCATCCAGTTCCAGATCGACCAATGCGGGGCCAAGCTCACCAGCCGAAGCCGCAATGTCGCGAAGCAATTGGTCTTCTGCGATAGGTGAGGGGCCGAGCCGTTCGAGGATTTGAACGTGCAAGTCTTGGGACCTTGGTGCGGCGGGGGTAGGGGGCTGATCAGGCTTACGTGACAGCAGACTGTCTTTTTGCGGCAGGGCTTCAATCACGTCCTCTGCCGACCGCACCAGAGTAGCACCATCCCGAATCAACAGATTGCACCCGGCTGCCCGCGCGTCAAAAGGGTGGCCAGGAACGGCCAGAACCTCGCGCCCCTGATCCAACGCATCGCGCGCCGTGATCAGACTGCCGGACTTGGCTGCAGCCTCGACCACGATTACGGCCTGCGCAAGGCCCGAGATGATCCGATTCCGACGAGGGAAGTGCCGGGCCTGAGGTGTCACGCCCATCGGTTGTTCCGACAGGCGCAGCCCGTTGGAGGCGATGTCATGGGCCAGTTCTGTATTCTCTGCCGGGTAAATCACATCCACGCCGCCCGCCATGACAGCAATGGTGCCGGAAGTCAGGGCTGCAATATGCGCTGCCGTATCTATTCCTCGGGCCAGGCCAGAGACAATGACATGTCCTTTGCCGCCTAAATCGGTCGCCAACCCTCGGGCCATCCGTGCGCCAAGCGAGGAACAGTTTCGCGCGCCGACCATTGCAATAGCTGGTTGCTGCAGCAGAGATACGTTGCCGATCGCCCACAGCATCGGGGGCGCATCGTTCAGATCATTCAAGGCTGCTGGGAAATCAGCGGACCCAAGGCACAAAAGCCGCGCTTTGGCGGCTTTTGCGGCCTTGAGTTCCGCCTCGATCACGCCGGGGGGGCAGATTTCATACCCTTCTATTCCGGCGGCGCGTGCCATTTCGGGCAGCGCAGCCAGCGCGTTCTGCGCCGAGCCATGTTCTCGTAGAAGCCGGCGAAACGTCGCCGGACCAACCTTGCGAGAACGCAAAAGGCGAAGCCACGAAAACCTGTCCTCTTCCGTGGTGGGTGGGAGTGGGGGGTGATTGGAAGAAAGCTGCTCTTCGGTCATCCGGTGCTCCGCCTTGTTGCAAAACTGGTTTACAAGAGGGCGGGTTAACAGCCTGTAAATCGTAGAAAATTAAAGGCATATTTTTTCGAACGTGCTGTCAAAAACTCCCTAAAGCGTTGGAAAATATGCATTAAAATAAATTCGGATACCCCAGCGCAGAATGAGGCTTGCGGTCAGAGGGTAAGGCGTACAGGTGCAAGGTTAACCCTGCACCCGTGTTTTCCATACTTTTCCGACTCAGGCCGCTGAGCCGCCTACGGTCAGACCGTCCATCAGCACAGTTGGCTGTCCGACCCCCACCGGCACCCATTGTCCATCCTTGCCGCAGGTGCCCATACCGGGATCCAGCGCCATGTCGTTGCCAAGCCCCCGGATCCGTTTCAAAGCAGACGGTCCGTCACCAATCAGTGTAGCTCCTTTGACGGGTGCGCCGATCTTGCCGTTCTCCACTCGATACGCTTCGGTGCAGGAGAAGACGAACTTGCCGTTGGTGATGTCCACCTGTCCGCCGCCGAAACCCACGGCCCAGATGCCGTCCTTTATATCCGCGACCAAGGCCGCAGGGTCAGCCTCCCCTCCCAGCATGATCGTATTGGTCATACGCGGCATGGGTTTGTGCGCGTAGCTCTGCCGCCGCCCGTTGCCAGTGGGCGCAACTCCCATCAGACGCGCGTTCTGACGGTCCTGCATGTAGCCAGTCAAAATGCCATCCTCAATCAGCACTGTGCGCGAACTGGGTGTGCCTTCATCATCCACGGTGATCGAGCCTCGGCGGTCAGCAATCGTGCCGTCATCGACTACGGTTACACCTTTTGAGGCGATCTGCTGTCCCATGAGACCGGCAAAGGCCGAGCTGCCCTTGCGATTGAAATCTCCTTCCAAACCGTGGCCGATGGCCTCGTGCAACAGAATACCCGGCCAGCCTGGGCCCAGCGCGACCTCCATCACCCCTGCAGGGGCTGGAACCGCATCAAGATTGACCACCGCAATGCGCAACGCTTCACGGGCTTTGGCCTGCCAGTCCTTCGGATCGATCAACCCGCTCAGGCCAACGCGGCCACCGCCACCTGCCGAACCACTTTCGCGGCGTCCGTTCTGTTCAACGATCACCGAAACATTCACACGCGTCATCGGGCGCACATCCCGCACCATCACGCCGTCAGGGCGCAGAATCTCGACCTCTTGAACAGCGGCTGAGATCATAGCGCTGACCTGCACCACACGCGGGTCCATATCGCGGGCAAAGGCATCGATCTCGCGCAGGGTTTCGATCTTGACCGGAAACGCGGCAGAGTCGATGGGATCTTCGTCGGTGTAGAGCCGCGTGTTGGTGGACCGGGGTGCCTCGGCCAGCGTCCCACCGCCGTCCCCAACGGCCAGCCGCGCGGTCTCGGCCGCGCGTTTCAGAGCGGGAATCGACACATCTGTGGAATGCGCGTAACCGGCCACTTCGCCTTGAACTGCGCGCAGCCCGAATCCCTCGGACGCATCGTAAGACGCGGTGCGCAGACGTCCGTCATCAAACACCAAAGACTCGGATTTGCGACGCTCGACAAACAGTTCTCCGTCTTCCGCCCCGGCGGTCGCCGATTGCAGAATAGATAACGCCTCATCATGCGGAAGGGCGCTTTCAAACGGGCGAAACGGGGCGTCGGACATGGGTTGTGACCTTTCGGGTTTGATCCAGATCAAAAATAGCGTCTGTTTGACGCAAGCATTTTGCTTTATCTACCCGACGGAATATGGTTTTTAACGCGGCCAAAGACAACGGGAGAGGTGCGACCGATTCACACCTTTTCGCCAGGGACGCAAAGATCAAACGATCAGGACAGAACATGAAGAATGCTTTGATGCTTTCAGGGTTTATGACAGCCCTCTCCAGCCTTCCCGCCATGGCTCAGGAGCTTGAGATTATTGGCAAGCCGGTCGATGGCGGCATGGGCTTCCAGCCTGCGGCCACAAGCTTGGCCGATGGTATTCAGCGGCTGGACACAATGATTCTGGTGATCATCACCGTGATCTGTCTGTTTGTTGCGGGCCTGCTGCTTTACTGCATCGTACGTTACAACCAGCGTGCAAACCCGACCCCGGCGCGATTCTCGCACTATACCCCGGTCGAGATTGCCTGGACCCTCGGTCCGATCCTGATTCTGGTCTTCATTGGCGCTTTCTCGCTGCCGGTTCTGTTCAAGCAACAGGAAATTCCCGAAGGTGACATCACCATCAAAGTTGTGGGCAACCAGTGGTACTGGACCTACGAATATGTCGATCACGACTTTGCGTTCGACAGCTACTTGCTGGGCCACCCGGCCACATTGGACGAAGGTGCGCGCCCTGCAGATGCGGACGTGACCCCGTTTGTTCTGGATGACGCCATGCGCGCCAAGCTGGCAGATGCGGGTTACAGCGACGACGAATGGCTGCTGGCCACCGATACCGCAGTGGTCGTACCGGTTGGCAAGGTTATCGTGATGCAAGTGACCGCATCCGACGTGATCCATTCGTGGACCATCCCGTCCTTTGGCGTGAAACAGGACGGCGTGCCCGGACGTTTGGCTGAACTGTGGTTCGAAGCCGAGAAAGAAGGCGTTTATTTCGGTCAGTGTTCCGAACTCTGCGGCAAGGACCACGCCTATATGCCGATCACCGTCAAAGTGGTCAGCCAGGAAGCTTACGACGCATGGCTTCAGGGCGCGATCGACGAATATGCGGGTCTGCCGCAAAGCTATCAGGTCGCCTCGAACTAACTGAGCGACATGGGCGGGGATAACCCCTCCTTGGACATGACGCAGGCTGCGCGGGTAATCGCGCAGCTTTCGCCCCAGAAGGACCGGAAATGACCGACGCAAGCATCAATGCCAGCACTGCGACCGCCCATGCGGACGAGGCCAGCTTTGGCGATTACTTCGCTCTGCTGAAGCCGCGTGTGATGTCTCTGGTTGTTTTCACCGCGCTGGTCGGACTGCTGGCGGCACCCGTTTCCGTGCATCCTTTCGTTGGCTTTTGCGCCATTTTGTTCATAGCGATCGGCGGTGGAGCGTCTGGTGCTTTGAACATGTGGTGGGACGCAGATATCGACCGCGTGATGAAACGCACCAAGGGTCGCCCGATCCCTTCCGGCAAGGTGGAAGAGGGTGAGGCGCTGGCGCTTGGGCTGGCTCTTTCGGGCCTTTCCGTGATCATGCTGGGTCTTGCAACAAACTGGTTTGCAGGCGCGTTTCTGGGCTTCACGATTTTTTTCTACGTTGTTGTCTACACAATGTGGCTCAAGCGTTCGACGCCGCAGAACATCGTCATCGGCGGTGCCGCTGGTGCGTTCCCGCCCGTTATCGGCTGGGTTGCTGCCACCGGCTCGATGACGGTTGAGCCCTGGCTGATGTTCGCCCTGACCTTCATGTGGACTCCACCGCATTTCTGGGCGTTGGCTCTGTTCATGCGCTCGGATTATGATGACGCGGGTGTTCCGATGCTGACCGTTACACATGGCCGTCGCGCCACACGGTTTCATATCCTGGTCTACACCGCTCTGCTTGCAGTGCTGGCTGTCGGCACGGCGTTCTCGAGTATCGGTGGCCCGGTTTATCTGGCGGTTGCGCTGGTGCTGAACGCCCTGTTCCTGCGCGGAGCTTGGCAAATCTCGCGGCGGACCGAAGAGGATTCCGAAGCCGATAATTTCAAGGTTGAGCGCAGCTTTTTCAAACTGTCGCTGCTCTATCTCTTCCTGCATTTCGGCGCCATTCTGGTTGAGGCTTTGCTGAAACCCTATGGCCTGGGAGGCTGGTCATGAGCCTGCGCAAGAACCATGAGTTGCATCAGCGACGCTTCAGCCGCAATCTGGGTGTTGGTCTGACACTGGCCGCCTTTATCGTAATTATTTTTGGGCTGACGGTTGTTAAGGTCTCGGGCACGGATTTCGGTATGGCACCACAGGAGGTTCAGAACTGATGGCTTTGACAGGTCCCCAGAAAACGGTTGCACAGACTGTTGGTGTGGTCATCCTTATGGGCAGTCTGGCTTGGGCAGCTGTACCATTTTATGACTGGTTCTGTCGGGTAACGGGTTTTGGCGGCACCACGGGTGTAGCTGAGTCAGCGCCCGAAGACATTCTGGATCGCACCATCACCGTCCGGTTTGACGCCTCTAAGGCCAAGGGCATGGCTTGGGAGTTCAAACCGATTGAGCGTGAGATGGAAGTGCGCATCGGCGAAACCGGGCTTGCCTTCTACGAAGCATACAACCCAACCGACCGGCCGATTGCGGGCCAAGCCTCTTACAACGTCGCCCCCTATTCGGCGGGTGGGTATTTCCAGAAAATCGCCTGTTTCTGCTTTGAAGAGCAGGTGCTGCAACCCGGCGAACGTGTAGAGATGCCGGTGACCTTCTTCGTCGACCCGGAACTGGTCGACGATCTTGAAGCAAAGTATGTTCATACGATCACGCTGTCGTATACATTCTACGAAATTGACCTGCCCGAGGGCTATGCCGCCCTTGAAACGCAGGCAGATACAAACACGAACTAACGCCTGTAGGTGAGGGACGCTGATGGCACACGCTAAAAACCACGATTATCACATTCTGGCCCCGTCGATCTGGCCTCTGATCGGAGCCGTTGGTGGCTTTGTGATGCTGTTCGGGGCCGTCCTTTGGATGCATGGCCTTACGCCGTGGATGTTCTGGGCCGGTCTGGTCGCGGTGCTGTACACCATGTTCGCATGGTGGTCAGAAGTGGTTGTTGAAAGCCGTCAAGGCGATCACACGCCCGTCGTCCGCATCGGTTTGCGTTATGGTTTCATACTGTTTGTGATGTCCGAAGTGATGTTCTTCTTCGCTTGGTTCTGGTCGTTCTTCAAGCATCGCATGTATCCGATGTACGACTATGCGGGCACTGAGTACATCCAGCCGGACATTCATGCGGTTGACCCCTTCCACCTGCCGCTGATCAACACTCTGGTCCTGCTTTTGTCGGGCTGTGCGATCACCTGGGCACACCACGCGCTGGTGCATGATAATGACCGCAAGGCGCTGATCAACGGTCTGGCCATCGGTATCGTACTGGGTCTGCTGTTCACCTTCCTGCAGGCCTACGAATACTACGAGTTGCTGGCCCACGAAGGCTGGGAATTCGGCGGCGATCAGTTCTATTCGAACTTCTTCATGGCAACCGGTTTCCACGGCGCGCACGTGATCATCGGGACAATCTTCCTGACGGTCTGTCTGATCCGTGCTCTTAAGGGCGACTTTACCCCCGAGAAGCATGTGGGTTTTGAGGCGGCGGCCTGGTACTGGCACTTCGTTGACGTTGTCTGGCTGTTCCTGTTCTTCGCCGTCTACATCTGGGGCCAAGCCCCGCTGATGTAATGCCGATCAGGTAATCCAATTGGAAAAGCCGCCCTTTGGGGCGGCTTTTTCTCTGTTCTGGGCACAAGATTGCGCCCGATACAATTGCGTGGTTGCATTTTCGTCTGCTCCGCCCTTAACAAGACGCCGGTTCCTGCAACGAGGTCTGATCCCGCCATGCGCCGCATTCTTTTCCTGCTGATCTTCGGTCTCGCCGGTCTGGGCGTGTTGCTGTCGCTTGGCATTTGGCAAGTGCAGCGTCTGTCATGGAAACAAGAGGTGCTGGCTGAGATTGAGGATCGAATTTCGGCGAATCCTGTGGATCTGCCAGCGCAGGTGTCAGAAGAAGCGGATAAGTATCTGCCGGTGGTCGTGTCAGGTGAAATGGTTCCCGGGGAAATTCACGTGCTGGTCTCCGTGAAACAGGTTGGGGCGGGTTATCGCATCATCCAGTCTTTCAACACAGGGGATCGTACGATCCTTGTGGATCGGGGCTTCGTTCCAACAACTGCCAAAGACACTGAGCGTTTGACCGGCCCAATGGAGATTGCCGGGAATCTTCACTGGCCGGATGAGATCGACAGTTACACGCCTGAGGCGGATATCGACGCCAATATATGGTTCGCCCGTGACGTACAGAACTTGGCCGCTGCTTTGGGGGCCGAACCAGTTCTGTTGATCGCCCGGTCACAAACCGACCCGAATGTGACGCCCTTACCGGTCGATACGGCGGGCATCCCGAATGATCACCTGCAATATGCAATCACCTGGTTTGGTCTGGCTCTGGTCTGGGCCGCGATGACCGGATACTTCCTGTGGCGCAGCCGTGCCAATTCTGAGAGTGACGCGACATGAAATACATCTCGACCCGTGGCCAAGCGCCTGAACTGACATTTGAAGAGGCGATGCTGACCGGTCTGGCCCGCGACGGCGGCCTGTACCTGCCCGACGAGATCCCGGTGATGTCCCAGGACGAGATCGCCGAACTGGCCGGTTTGCCCTATGAAGAGATCGCCATGCGCGTGATGTGGCCCTATGTCAGCGGCTCATTCACGCAAGACGAGTTCGCAGAGATCATCACACGCGCCTATGCCGGGTTCGGCCACGATGCCCGTGCGCCATTGAAACAGTTGAACGAGAACCACTTCCTGCTGGAGCTGTTCCATGGACCCACGCTGGCTTTCAAAGACTTTGCGATGCAATTGATCGGTCAGCTGTTCCAGGTGGCTTTGAAGCGCCGCAATGACCGCGTGACCATCGTGGGTGCAACCAGTGGTGATACAGGTTCCGCTGCCATTGAGGCGTTCCGGGGGCTGGACGCGGTGGATGTGTTCATCCTGTACCCACATGGCCGCGTGTCCGAGGTGCAGCGGCGACAGATGACAACACCAGCGGACAGCAATGTGCACGCTTTGGCCGTGGATGGTGATTTTGACGATTGTCAGGCCGCGCTGAAGGACATGTTCAACGACTTCGACTTCCGCGACAGCGTGAAACTGGCTGGTGTGAACTCGATCAACTTTGCCCGCGTACTGGCGCAGATCGTGTATTATTTTTCTGCTGCCGTCAGTCTTGGCGCGCCACATCGCAAGGTCAGCTTCACCGTGCCGACCGGCAATTTTGGGGATATTTTTGCAGGCTATCTGGCCAAACGGATGGGCCTGCCCATTGATCGGTTGGTGGTTGCGACAAATCAGAACGATATCCTGCACCGCTGTCTGAGTGGTGAAGGGTATTTCAAGGGAGATACCATCCCCTCGATCAGCCCCTCGATGGACATTCAGGTCAGCTCGAACTTTGAGCGCGCATTGTACTACGCGTATGGCGAGGATGGCAGCGCGGTCGCTCAGTTGATGGACGAGCTCAAGAATGGCGGCTTCAACGTCAGCCAGGGCGCGATGGAGGCGCTGCGTGAGAGTTTCGACTCGGGCCGCGTATCCGAAGATCAGACGCTGGAAACGATCAAGCACACGCTGGCGCATAGCGCGGAACTGGTTTGCCCGCACACCGCCATTGGTATCAAGGTTGCAGAAGAGCACCGAGCGGCTGACGTGCCGATGATCACCCTGGCGACTGCGCACCCTGCAAAGTTCCCGGCGGCTGTCGAGAAGGCGAGCGACGTGCATCCGCCTCTTCCATCCCGCATGTCTGATCTGTATGAACGTCCGGAACGGGTAACCCGCATTGCAAATGATCTGGGTGCCCTCGAGGATCATATCAAAGGGCATATCGCCGAGTGACTGTCAGACAAGACCAACTGAAGAACGGCTTTCGTATCGTCAGTGAACATATGCCGGGGCTGCAATCAGCGGCCATCGGCATCTGGGTGACCGCCGGTGGGCGGCATGAGCGGATCGAGCAAAACGGCATCGCGCATTTCCTTGAACATATGGCGTTCAAGGGAACCGAGCGTCGTTCTGCGCTGCAAATCGCTGAAGCGATTGAGGATGTGGGCGGCTATATCAACGCCTATACCTCGCGCGAGGTGACGGCCTACTACGCGCGTGTTCTCAAGGACGACGTCGCGCTGGCGATGGACGTGATCGGTGACATTGTTCTGAACCCGGTTTTCGATCCGCGTGAGATCGAAGTTGAGCGTGGGGTGATCCTGCAAGAAATCGGTCAGGCCTATGATACGCCGGACGATGTGATCTTTGACTGGCTGCAAGAGCAGAGCTATCACGACCAACCCTTGGGTCGCACTATTCTGGGGCCAACTGAAAAGGTCAGTGCGTTTTCACGCGAGGATCTGTCGGGCTTTGTAGCCGAGCATTACGGCCCCGAGCAGATGATCCTGTCGGCTGCCGGTGCCGTGGATCACGATGCGCTGATGAAAATGGCCGAAGAGATGTTCGGGCATCTGCAACCACGCAAGGGCCTGATCCCGGACGTCGCACGGTTCACCGGAGGTGAGGCACGGCAAGAGAAAGAGTTGGAGCAGGCGCACTTTGCCCTGGCGCTGGAAAGCCCCGGGTACCGCGACGACGCGATTTATACGGCGCAGATTTATTCGACGGCTTTGGGCGGCGGCATGTCCTCACGCTTGTTCCAGGAGGTGAGGGAAACGCGCGGGCTGTGCTACACAATCTTTGCTCAGACCGGTGCTTACGCTGATACTGGTACAACCACGATTTATGCGGGAACCTCGGCGGATCAGGTTGGTGAGTTGGCGACGATCACCATTGATGAGATGAAACGCGCGGCCGAGGACATGAGCGCAGAGGAGGTCGCCCGGGCCCGCGCCCAGATGAAGGCTGGGATGTTGATGGGACTGGAAAGCCCATCGAACCGGGCCGAACGTTTGGCGCGGCTGGTGCAGATTTGGGGTAGGGTGCCCTCGCTTGAGGATACTGTTGCCAAGATCGATGCGGTTGGCACTGAAGATGTGAGAGCCTTTGCAGAAACCATGGCTGTACAGGCTCCGGCAGCTCTGGCGCTTTATGGGCCTGTGTCCGGTGCGCCGAGCTTGACCGAACTGCAGGAGAGGCGGGCGGCGTGATGCTGTTGGGCAGACGCAAGCTGAAACTCGAAACAGCGCGGCTTAGCATGCGCCCGCCTGTACATTCCGATTTCAATAACTGGTCCGCGTTGCGGCGGTCTTCAAAAGACTATCTGACGCCGTGGGAGCCTGTCTGGGCCAGCGATCATCTAAGCCGCAAATCCTTTACCAATCGGGTGTATTGGGCACAGCGTTCAGTCGCCAGTGGTACTGCGATACCGCTGTTCCTGTTTCGCCGCGAGGATGACGTTCTGGTGGGGGCCATCACGCTTGACAATATAAGGCGTGGTCCCGCGCAGGCGGGTACTCTGGGATATTGGACCGGTCAGGCTTTTGCCCGGCAGGGATACATGCGTGAAGCAATTGGTGCGATGGTTCATCACGCCTTTACCCGACTGGATCTGAGCCGGATCGAAGCGGCCTGCTTACCGGAAAACCGGGCTTCGCGCGGGTTGTTGGAAAGCTCGGGCTTCAAATACGAAGGTGTGGCGCAATCTTACCTGCAGATCAACGGGCGGTGGCGGACACACGTTTTGTATGCCAGCCTACGATCCGACAGGCGCGGGAAAACCGACGCGGGTTAGGGGGCGCTGCCCCCGTCGCGGCTCGCCGCGCCTCCCCCGAGGTATTTTTGGCCAGATGAACAAGGGGGCATGACTCGGGCGCGTTCTGCGCTACACTTGGATTATGCGCTGGTTGGTTGCGGCATTGATGGTGATTTCGGGCGGGGCTGTAGCGCAGGAGCGGCGGCCGAGCCATTGCATTGCTATCGCAGATGCAGCGCCGGGTATTGAATACCTTCACAAAGCGGCTTGGCAGGATCCAGTGCCGGAATTTTCCGTGCGGATCAGCTACATCGCGCACGCGTCGTTTCTGATCCAGACGCGGGGTGGGTTGAATGCCGTCACGGATTTTACAGGGTTCATCGGCAGCGCAGATTTGATCCCCGATGTTGTGACGATGAACCATGCCCACAGCACCCATTGGACCGCCCACCCCGACCCGGCGATCCCGAATGTTCTGCCGGGATGGGGAGAGTTCGGGCAGGGCATTGAGCATCATCTTGATCTGGGTGAGATGCTTGTGAGGAATGTTTCGACCGATATCCGGTCAGCCTATGGCGGGGTCGAGGAGCGCGGGAACTCGATCTTTGTATTCGAGGTTGAGGGTTTGTGTATTGGTCATCTGGGTCATCTGCATCATGTGCCATCAGACGAACAGTTTGCCGCTTTGGGGCGGCTGGATGTGGTCATGGCTGCGGTTGATGGGGGGACCACGATGCCCTTGCCGGATATGATCTCGGTTTTGAAGCGGCTGAAGAGTTCGGTGATTATTCCGATGCATTGGTTCTCGGGGTTCTCGCTGGATCGGTTTCTGGTCGATATTCGTGATACATTTCCAGTTGACCGCCAGGGGGTGTCAGAACTCACCGTTTCCCTCAGGGATCTGCCAGACAGGCCGACGGTAATTGTTCTGGAGCCGCAATATCTGATTGATCTGGAATAGGGCTTGCCGCAGCCGCGTTACTTGGGCATTGAAAACGTATGAGTTTGAACCCCGCCGATGCCCGTTTTGCTGCGCTGATCCGTTCGACATTGGGCGAAGATATCCTGCGCCCCGTAGAAGATCGGTATCTGGAAGAACCGCGCGGGCGGTTCGCTGGCCAGATCGGTGTGTTGGCTGTTCCCCGAAACACCGAAGAGGTTGCCGCGTTGGTGCGGTTGGCTGCAGAGGAGCGGGTGCCGGTTGTCCCTTATGGCGGCGGCACAGGTCTGGTAGGCGGGCAGGTGATCTCAGACGGCCCGCCACCTTTGCTGATCTCTTTGGAGGGCATGACAGCTATTCGGTCTGTGTTTCCGACTGAAAACATTCTGATCGCCGAAGCCGGTGCCATTCTGCAAGACGTTCAAGTGGCGGCTGAGGAAGTGGATCGGCTGTTTCCACTGTCATTGGCGGCGCAGGGGTCCTGCCGGATCGGGGGCAATCTGTCGACCAATGCCGGGGGCGTCAACGTACTCCGCTACGGCAACGCGCGCGATCTGTGTCTGGGGCTTGAGGCGGTGCTGCCCAATGGCGAGATTTGGCATGGGCTCAGCCGCTTGCGGAAGGACAACACCGGCTACGACCTGCGCGATCTTCTGATTGGGGCCGAGGGCACATTGGGCATCATCACGGCCGCGTCCCTCAAGCTGTTTCCAAAGCCTGCAGTTCAGGGCACGGCCATGTTTCAGGTGGCTTCACCTGAAGCGGCCATTAACCTGCTTGCGCTGGCACGGGATCAGGTGGGCGAGACTGTCAGCACTTTTGAACTGATCCACCGGCAAGGGTTTGATTTCCTGTCAGAGGTTCTTCCAGACGTCCGCCAACCGTTCAGCACCCGCCCAGAGTGGTGCGTATTGATCGAGCTGGGTCTGGCCGCGGGTCAATCATCTTCAGATGCTTTGGAGACTCTTTATGTTTCTGCCGAAGATCGTGGGCAAGTTCTGGACGGGGTGATTGCGCAAAGCGAAGCCCAACGTGCCGATCTTTGGGCGGTACGCGAACGCATCCCCGAGGCCAATCGGCTGATCGGTTCGGTTTCGAGCCACGATATTTCGGTTCCGATTTCCAGAATTCCTGGCTTCATTCGCGAAGGTGGAAAGATGATCGCTGAACTTGGCCCGTACCGGATCAATTGCTTTGGGCACCTTGGGGATGGCAACCTGCATTACAATGTATTTCCACCCAATGGGCACAGCCGATCAGAATTTGAAGATCAACGCGGTGTCATCAAACAAGCGGTGCATGATCTGGTTGACGCCCATGACGGCTCGGTCAGTGCGGAACATGGGGTGGGGCGTCTGAAGACCGACGATCTGGAGCGTTATGGCGATCCGGTCAAGCTGAGTGCGATGCGGGCCATCAAGGCAGCTTTGGATCCGCAGGGTATCATGAACCCCGGTGCGGTCCTGAAGGTGTGAACACGGCCCACACCAGGGGCCGTGTCCGACGATCGCTTTACGACGCAGGCAGGATCACCTTGTCGATCACATGGATCACGCCGTTCTTGGTTTCGATATCGGCCTGAACGACGTTCGCGTCATTGACCATCACACCAGAATCCAGATCGATTGTGATGTCGCCGCCCTGAACGGTTGCGGCGGTCATGTCGTCGCTTAGATCACCTGACATGACCTTACCCGGCACAACATGGTAGGTCAGGATCGCAACCAGCTGATCCTTGTTTTCCGGCTTCAGCAGGTTTTCGACTGTGCCTTCAGGCAAAGCCGCAAACGCGTCATCTGTTGGGGCAAACACTGTGAACGGGCCTTCGCCTTTCAGCGTGTCCACCAGTTCGGCGGCCTGCACAGCGGCAACAAGTGTTTCAAAGCTGCCAGCGGCAACTGCTGTGTCAACGATGTCTTTGCCGTGACCATCGGCCAAAGCAGTTGTGCTGAACAGGATTGAGGCGACACCGGCGGCGGCGAGTTTGCGGAACATATGCTAATCTCCCTAGGTTAGAATGCTTCAAGTAGCATCACCCAAGTTACGCAGTAGCCTCACAGCAAGATCACTTGTTTTGAGCCAACTTGCGACTTGATCAACAAGAAATCCGCGCTAAGCCAGCGCGGCTTTTGGTTTCCAGTCACGTTTTTGTGAAGTTCTTTCGATCAGAGCCCTTCAAATTCGCACAGCACATGCACATCCATGTTCATGTCTTCAAGAACTTTGCGGCCTCCCAACTCGGGAAGGTCGATGATGAATGCGCATGAGATAATTTCGCCGCCAAGCCGTTCGATCAGCTTGATGCCTGCCGCCGCCGTGCCGCCTGTGGCCAGCAGATCATCGACCACCAGAATCTTTTCTCCGGGTTGGATGGCATCGTCGTGGATTTCGACAATGGCCTCACCGTATTCAAGTTTATAGTCTTGGCTGATTGTGGTTCCGGGCAGTTTGCCTTTTTTACGGATCGGCACAAAACCAACACTCAGCTGATGCGCAATCGCACCGCCCAGGATAAATCCCCGCGCTTCAAGCCCAACCACCTTGTCGATCTGCTCACCGGCGTAGGGGTGCAGCATCTGGTCGATCGCCATCCGAAACCCGCGCGGGTCGGCAAAAAGGGTTGTTACATCGCGAAACATGATCCCTTCGTGGGGGAAATCGACGATGGTTCGGATGTAATCTTTGACAGATTTATTTCTGGACATAGGCCAACCCTTTTAGCGGCAAAACACGCAAGGGTTTTTGGCCTATCAAACGACACCATGCAAGATGCCATTCCGGCGCACGGTCAGGAACGGCGGGTCACGATAGCCTTGGGCAGGCTTTTGTAGCGATACAGCGTGGCGGGCAACCAAGACAGGTGCGGTTTGCGCCAATTGCGTTGATCTCGCAATAGAAATGCCTGAGCAGTATGAAGGTTCATTGCCATATTCCTTTTATTGTTGTTAAGTGCCCGATAACGACAATCACTATGCTATGTATATACAATGCATCGCCTAAAATTGCAAGATGATGTTGGGGACAGCGCGCGTGGCTAAGAAAGACGGCAAGGGATCGACCAAAAAAAACAGTCAACTGGTCCTGCGCTTGGACAAGGATGAGCGCGACGCTTTTGTGGAGTTGTGCAAAGAACTGGATACGTCAGCCGCGCGCGAAATCCGCCGGTTTATTCGTGGTTTCATGAAAGAACACGCCGAGGACTAAGCGCGCCTCAGGCCGGGCGGCGCAGAACAGCCGTCGCGACCCCCATTCCGATCAAAGTCAGCCCACCAAATCGCGTCATTGCTGTAATAACGCTGGCACGGCCAATCACGCGCCGCAGCCGGTCGGCCAGCAGCGCATAAGCCAACGCGTTCAGCCAGGCCAGCCCCACGAATGTCGCGATCAGGATGACGAATTGGGGACCCAGCGGATCGGCTGGACGCAGGAACTGCGGAACAAAGGCGATGAAAAAGGCAATGGACTTCGGGTTCAGTGCGGTCACCGCAGCGGCGTGCCCAAACACGTTGCGCGCCGATACATCGTTGTCGGTATCGACCGCGTTCAGCCCGCCGGACGGTGCGCTTCGCAGCAGTTTGATCCCAAGCCAGACCAGATAGGCTGCCCCGATCCATTTGAGCAATGAAAACAAGGTGGCGGATGCCAGCACCAGCGCGCCCAACCCCAACAGTGAGGCGGTCATCGCGATAAGATCCCCCACCGCGACTCCGGTTGCCGAGGCCACAGCAACGCTGCGGCCCTTGGACAGCGCATAGCTAAGCACAAGCAACACCGTCGGGCCGGGGATCAGCAGCAAAGCGGTGGACGCGGCGACAAAAGCCAGCCAGAGTTCAAGCGACATGGGGTCTCCTGTAAAGGCGTCGTCACACCAAGCCCTTGTATGAAGCCAACGTCAAGTCTCTGCCTTGATCGTTTGGCTGTTTTTGAGGCGGCAAGATCGAGCACCTGCGCGTTTCTCGCATCTGAATCGCAAAGCTGATGGATTTAAGCAGTGTGGCGACGACTTGAAGTTTAGATGAAGCTTTGCTCATTCATCTTGAAACGGTGCTGAACCTGCCCAGACTAAAGGGTATAACTTCGCAGGAGGCAAAGGTGCAGATCCAAAGTACAGATGCCAATACGATGAGGCGGGTCAATCGCATCAAACGGTTGCTGCTTGGCCTCTTTTTGGCCGGGGGCGTCGTGTATGGGGTCATCGTCGGATACATGTACTTCAACCAGCAATCGCTGCTTTACAAGCCAGACGGTGAATTGCCTGATCCCGCCTCGGTTTCTTTGGCGGATATCGATGTGCTTTCAATTCCTATGTCCGATGGTACGGTTCTGACGGCTTGGGCCGCGCCGGCAGCCGTCGAAGGTGCCCCGACCGTATTGTTCTTTCATGGCCAGAGCGGCAATCTGAGCGATCGCGCGGATCGGTTCCGAGCGATACTGAACAGCGGCTACGGGCTTCTGGCGCCCAGCTATCGCGGGTTTCCCGGCAGCGCAGGCGCGCCGTCCGAGGCGGGTTTGATCTCGGACGGATTAGAGTTGTTTGACCAATTGCGCAGCGCCGGAGAGCCAGTTGTTCTACATGGCCAAAGCCTTGGTACAGGAGTGGCTGCGGCGGTTGCGGCGCAACGGCCCGAGGCCGAGATGCTGGTGCTGGAAGCGCCGTTTACAGCGACCGTGGATGTGGCAGCTGAACGTTACCCTTGGTTGCCCGTATCGGCCCTGATGCGCGACCAGTTCGCCACCCGAGACATCATCGACGCGATCGAGGTGCCGACATTGATCTTCCACGGCACCGACGATCAGACCGTTCCCGTTCATCACGGAGAACGGCTTGCCGACATGGGTGGTGAAAGGGTGGAGTTCTTCTCGGTTCCCGACGGAACCCACAATGACTTGTGGTCACATGGTCTGTGGCAAACTGTTCAGGACCGTTTGCCACAAAGGTAACGTCAGAGAATGCGTCCTGCCACTGCGTCCAGCTTGGCTAACAGCGCAGGGTCGCGTTTATCGGGGGCAGTCAGGATCGCGTATTCCAAGGCCCTGTCACAGCCATGCGGGCAAGGTTCTCGCTCAGCCCCCAGCAATGCAGGCAGACCCTTGACCAAAGCACGACCCTTGTCTGCGTTGCCGGTCAGCGTGGCGATGATGGCGGTCACGTCAACCTCACCATGGTCCGGGTGCCAGCTGTCATAATCCGTGACCATCGCAACCGAGGCGTAACAAAGCTCGGCCTCACGGGCGAGTTTGGCTTCGGGCATGTTGGTCATGCCAATCACATCGCAGCCCCATTGCTCGCGGTACATCTTGGATTCTGCTAGGGATGAGAACTGAGGCCCCTCCATCGCCAGATAGGTGCCGCCACGATGGATATTGATGCCTGCGGCTTTACCTGCTGTTTCGCAGGCGTCTGACAGGCGCGGACAAGTCGGATGCGCCACGCTGACATGAGCCACACAGCCACTTCCGAAAAAGCTCTTATCCCGTGCAAAAGTCCGGTCGATGAACTGATCGACAATCACGAAATCGCCGGGTGCCATATGCTCGCGAAACGATCCGCAGGCTGAAACCGAGATCACATCCGTCACGCCAAGCCGCTTTAACGCGTCGATATTGGCGCGATAGGGCACATCGGTTGGCGAATGCACGTGGCCGCGCCCATGACGCGGCAGAAAGGCCATATCGACACCGTCTAATGAACCGGTCAGGATCTGGTCCGATGGTGTTCCCCAAGGAGTCTCAACCTCGACCCATTCCGCATTTTCCAGCCCGTCGATCTCATAAATGCCTGATCCGCCAATAACGGCAATCTTGGTTTGGGTCAAAGTCCTGCTCCACGTATTGAATTGCTGTTGAATTTTTGCGGGTTGGGGGGCTTTTGACAAGGGGGCTAATCCTGTTTCGGTAACAGGTTGCGCAGACGGGACTGTGTCTTGAAATCAGCCCAGGCTGTGCCGAATGTTTCCAGTGGCCAGGTTAAGTCCTGCGGTTGCCCATGCCTGTCACGAAATAAAAAGCGATACGCGTCCCCGGCCAGCATGGCATCTAACAGGTCTTCGGCACGCTGATCTTCGAAGGTGCAGCCAAGCCCGGTCAGGCAACCGGGACGCCGCGTGCGCCAGATGGTTTCATTACCCTTGTCGATGCGAAACCCGGACGGATTGAAAAGGGTGCCGGGTTCCATTCCGAATTCCACCTTGAAACCTTCGACCTCTGGTGTGATGAAAACGAACTGTGCCGCGAATTTCGGTCTGGGCGAAAACACCTCTGCCCGTCGGATGTAACACCGCTGCTTCAACGCCCCGTGTTCTTCGCGTTCGTCGCAGATCGAATTCCATATCCCGAAAATCTCATGGTGGGTGACCCGCCAATTCCCGGCCGTGTCGTTACCTTCCAGATCCTGGGCCAAAGCGGGCAGGGCTGAGACGAGAAAGAGCATGATCCAACGCATGACCACACTGTTGGTTGGTGAAGCGTAGACCTGCAAGTCACGTTGCCGCGAGGCCGAGGTATGCATCAAGCACATGGCTGCATCCCGCTTGATGCGGTAGCTCAACACCCTTGTGTCCGCTACATAGGCGCCTTCGCGCGAACATAAAACCCTATAGGACTGACCAATGCCCCGAGCCTTGCTGGCAAGTTTTGCCAACCGCGTTGCCATGCCCGATCTGCGCTGGGTGCCTGATGAGGGGCTGACCTTCTCTCGCCTGCGGATCGAACTCTTGTCCGGCCTGACCGTGGCCCTTGCGCTGGTGCCCGAGGCCGTGGCTTTTGCCTTTGTCGCAGGCGTGCACCCGCTTGTTGGTCTCTATGCGGCGTTCCTGGTTGGCCTCATCACGGCACTGATCGGCGGGCGGCCCGGTATGATCTCGGGCGCGACCGGCGCTCTGGCGGTTGTCATGGTGGCGCTGGTGGCCGAACACGGAGTTGAATATCTGTTTGCGACCGTTGTTCTTATGGGAATTCTCCAAGTCATAGCCGGGGCGATGCATTGGGGGCGCTTTATCCGTCTGGTGCCGCATCCGGTGATGCTGGGCTTTGTGAACGGTCTGGCCATCGTGATCTTTCTGGCGCAGATGGGACAGTTCAAGGTGCCCGGAACCATGGAAAACACCGGCCATGGCATGAGCGGAGGGGAATGGCTGTCGGGAATGCAGCTTTATACCATGCTGGGTCTTGTGGCGCTGACAATGGCGGTGATCTGGGTCATGCCGCGTGTCACGCGTATCATTCCTGCGCCTCTGGCAGGAATTCTGGTGGTCGCGGCTCTGGTGATCGGCCTGGGACTGGATGTGCCACGCGTTGGCGATCTTGCCTCGATTGAGGGCGGATTGCCTGCGTTCCACATCCCGATGGTGCCGCTGAACTGGGAAACGTTCGAAATCATTCTGCCTTATGCTGTCATTCTGGCGGCCATTGGTCTGATCGAATCCCTGCTGACCCTGAACCTTGTGGGCGAGATCACGGGTAAACGTGGTGGCGCGTCTCAGGAATGTATCGCGCAGGGTGCGTCGAATATCGTAACCGGGTTCTTTGGCGGCATGGGCGGCTGCGCGATGATTGGTCAGTCGATGATCAACGTGAAATCCGGCGGCCGAACTCGTATCGCCGGTATCGCTGCGGCGCTGTTCCTGCTGGTCTTTATCCTGTTTGCCTCGCCCCTGATCGAACAAATCCCGCTGGCCGCATTGGTCGGTGTGATGTTCATGGTGGTGATCGGCACCTTTGCGTGGAACTCGTTCAAGATCATGCGCAAGGTTCCCACGACAGATGCTTTTGTCATCGTTCTGGTGACCGTCGTGACCGTGATGGAGGACCTTGCGGTTGCCGTTGTGGTCGGCGTCATCGTCTCGGCTCTGGCTTATGCCTGGAACAACGCCAAACGCATTCACGCGGTCACGCGCGACTCTGAGACCGAAAAGGGCGCAAAGGTCTACGAAATTCAAGGACCGCTGTTTTTTGGGTCTTCTGATGGTTTCATCGAACTGTTCGACGTCCCGAACGACCCTGAAACCGTGATCGTCGATTTCGCCGAAAGTCGCGTGGTCGATCAATCAGCCTTGCAGGCCATCGAAAACATCGCCGCGAAATACGAAGCTGCGGGCAAACGCGTCATGCTGCGTCACCTGAGCCGCGATTGTCACAAGCTGCTGAATAAGGCAGGACACCTGATGGTCGACAGCGATGACGACCCGGATTACGAACTGGCGGTCGATTACTCTGTCCGCACCGGTATTCTTGGCGGGCACTAAGTCTTTTGCGAGGCTCTGCCTCGCGCTCCGAGGTATTTTTAGCCAGATGAAGCAGGGGATCCTTTATTCATCTGGCGTCAAATACCTCGGGGGAGTCGCCCGGAACGGGCGGCGGGGGCAGCGCCCCCGGATCACGCTAATCATCTGGGCGATTGAGTGAGAACAACTCGGACACGACCGAGTAATCGCGGTAGCCCAGGCGAGCCAATGGTTGAAACGATGTCACATCAAACTTGCCGTCCCGGATGTGATCATCGTGCAGGTGCACGCCGATTACTTCGCCAAATACAACCCGATTGGCTTCACCGGGCAGAGTGACGATCTGGGTGAGCTTGCATTCCAGTGCAGCGGGTGCCCCTGCAATCCGGGAACATGGAATCGTTTTGCATTCGACAGGTGACAGCCCGGCATGCTCAAACTCATCAACGTCTTTCGGTAGTCCGGCCGAACTGGCGTTCATCGCATCCCGATGAGCATGAGCCACCACGTTGACACAGAAAACGCCGGTCGCTTCGATATTGGCGATGCTGTCCTTACCTCCGTTCTGATCGTGTTTGGTGCCGGTTGTGGCAAACATCACCTGCGGTGGCGTGTAGGCGACGCCATTGAAAAAGGAATAAGGTGCCAGATTGTTGATCCCGTTTGCATCCCGGGTTGAAATCCAGCCGATCGGGCGCGGTGTGATAATGGCGTTGAACGGGTTGTGCGGCAGGCCGTGGCCGTCTTCGGGGCGATAGAACATCTGATCTCCAAGCGTTTGCCCAAGGCGTACCGAAGTGCTAGGGCGAATTCCAGCAAGGAAAAGAGGGCAGGGTGCAGCAATTCGGGATCAGGCCGGAAGAGCCGGACGATTGGTGGGAGGTTGAGGCCCTCTATGACCTGTGCTTTGCGCCGGGTCGTGAGGCTTTGTCGTCTTATCGATTGCGCGATGACGTGCCGCCGGTTGCGGGTCTGTCTTTGGTCGCGCGGGATGGTCAGGGCATTCTGGCCGGTGCAATCCGGTTCTGGCCCGTTCATGTCGGCGATCACGATGCGTTACTGTTGGGGCCCGTCGCCGTACACCCTACTCATCAGGGCGAGGGGCTGGGCGGGTATCTGATCCACGCAGGTGTTGAGGCAGGGCGCACGCGCGGGTGGCAGCGGGTCATGCTGGTGGGTGATGAACCTTACTACAAACGGTTCGGATTCCAGCGTTTAAGCGGGGTCGAGATGCCGCCGCCCACCAATCCTGACAGGGTTTTGGGATTGGAATTGAAACCCGGCGTCTGGTCCGGAGTGCAGGGTGCAGTGACCCGTTGGAGCCGCTGACCTATTGAATCCACGCCGCGCAACGCCGATGTTGATAGACAGGAGGGCGTAGATGCAGAACGTGGTTCTTGTCGAAAACGTGGATGCCGAGGCCGAACTGGATCGTCTGGCGGATCACTACCGATCTGCCGGTGGTGCTGGCGTCAAACTTTTGAACAAGCTGGGCGGATCAGCCGAGTCTTTGCTTGAGCAGTTGCCGGAAACGGTGCGGCTTGGCTTGACCGGAGCTACCGAGCAGGCTTTGTGGCTGGCGATGCACGCCGCGCAAGGTTCACGGCGCGCCGTTCCCGATCAGAAACCCTGGGTGAATACCGCTGTCACGACGGCCATGGGTGCGGCTGGCGGGCTGGGTGGGGTTTCGACAGCTTTGATGGAACTGCCTGCAACAACCGCTATGCTGCTGCGCGCCATTCAAGGGGCTGCGGCGCGCGAAGGCTTTGACCCTACAGCAGAGAACGTGAAATTCGACTGTGTGCGGGTTCTGCCCGCCTCGGGGCCGCTTTCCCATGACGATGGTGCGGATCTTGGCTTTTTCTCGGTTCGCTTGACCCTGACGGGGCCCGCTATGCAGCGCCTGATTGCAGCAGTTGCACCGCGCTTTTCGATTGTGTTGGGCCAAAAGCTGGCGGCTCAGTCCGTACCTGTACTCGGAGCCTTAGCCGGCGGTGGGACGAACTATGTCTACACGCGGTACTACCAGCAGATTGCACGCGTACATTTTGGATTGAGACGTCTGGCAATCGACGCTGATATTCCCCACGACGAACTGGTGCGGCAGCTTTCGGCCCGAATGTAGTTCGCCCATCAAACCTGCGCCTGACTTGGCGATCAACACATTATATGGTATCTTGTAGCATGCCTTGCACCAAATGGGTTCGTTTTGATCCTATGTGCGAAAGGGCTGAATTTTGACCTAAGGAACCGCCAGGTCATGAAACAAACGCTGCTGCGTCTTGAAGATCTTAACGCTGCGGAACAGCCCGTTTTGCAGCAGGCCGCTGCACTGTGTTACCGGATCAAGAACAACCGGCCCGAGGTATTGTTGATCACAACACGCAAGGCACAGCATTGGATTATTCCCAAAGGTTGGTTCATCCCGGGCTTGTCCCCGGCTGAAACGGCCTTGCAGGAAGCGTGGGAAGAAGCAGGGGTCTCCGGCCAAAGCAGCGGGGTTCGGCAGGGGCAGTTTCTTCATCACAAACACCAGTCGAATCGACCGCCCGTGTTGATTCTGGTGGATGTGTTCCCGGTTCACGTGCGGTCCGTTTCGCAGGACTTCCCGGAACAAGGGATGCGCAAACGCAAGTGGTATCCGCTCAAAAAGGCAGCTCTTAAGGTGCATTCACCCGGACTGTCCAATCTGTTACGAGACTTTAAGCCATACGCACATTAAGATCAGGCCCGAGAGGCTTGATATTGTCATTCTGGTCGGTATCTATTCGCCAATCGATTTTTTGGACTGAACATGATTCAATACGCGTTGAAATGCAGTGAAGGCCACACGTTCGACAGTTGGTTCCAATCCGCCGAAGCCTACGACAAACTGGCTGCGGCAGGGATGGTAACCTGCGGGGTCTGCGGATGTGAGCGGGTTGAAAAGGCGATCATGACGCCACGCGTTCGTCCGGCGCGAAACGCGCAACCGAAACTTCAACAACCGCCATCTGCGGAAGAGAAAATCGATGTTGCCACCCCGTCGCCGGAAATTGAGAAAGTTTTGGCCGAGATGCGGCGGCATGTCGAAGAAAACTCGGATTACGTAGGCAAGGATTTTGCCAGCGAGGCGCGCAAGATCCATCTGGGCGAGGCCCCGGATCGCGCCATATACGGAGAGGCCAAGCCAGACGAGGCCAAATCGCTTATCGAAGATGGCGTGCCGGTCGCTCCGCTGCCCTTTGTCCCCAGCAGAAAGACGAACTGACATATGCACGTCGTAATCACCGGCGCCAATCGCGGCATCGGACGCGCTCTGTCTCAGCGCTACAGCGACAGGGGCGACGCTGTTACCGGAACGTCGCGCGACGACGGCGCGCAATTGCGTCTGGACGTAACGGATCCGGTGCAACAGGCGGCAATGGCTGAACGGTTGAAGGATCAGCCCATCGACCTTCTGATCTGCAATGCAGGCGTGTATCTGGACAAGGGCCACACGATCAACGACTACCCGGCCGACATGTGGGCGCAAAGCTTTGCGACCAACGTTACCGGAGTGTTCCTGACCATTCAGGCCCTATTGCCCAATCTTCGCGCGTCAGGCGGCAAGGTGGCGATCCTGTCGTCGCAAATGGCCTCGCATACCCGCGCGCCGGGTGGCAGCTATATCTACCGCGCGTCCAAGGCGGCGGTGCTGAACTTGGGTCGCAACCTGGCGACAGACCTCAAGCAAGACGGTATTGCCGTTGGTATCTATCACCCGGGCTGGGTTCAAACCGATATGGGCGGTGTCGCGGCTGACATTCATGTCGACCAGGCCGTGTCCGGCCTGATGGACCGTTTTGATGACTTGTCACTGTCCACCTCAGGTTGTTTTGAAACCTATGACGGGCAGCCGCACGCTTACTGAGCAACCAGTGCGGCCTTGGGGATCTCGTAGACCTCGCCTGGATCGATATAGATCACCATCAGATCGCCACGCGTTTCATAAGACATTTTCGAGGTCGAGCTGCTGGATTCAGGCACGCCATCTTTGAAATAAATATTGCGCACTTGTCCGCCGCCCAAACCGACTGCAAGCGTTATTGTGCCGTCATCGTGGCGGCGCAGCTCTGCATTACAGCTTTGCAGCGGATCACCTGCATTGGCGGCGCAGGGCACAGTCCCCAATGCGTTCTGGCCATCAGTCCCCGCGACGCTTGCGACTTGGGCCAGGGCAGGCGATGAAAGGAGAGCAACGGCAAGGGCTAGGCGAAACATGTAGAACCTCTTGATTTGGTTGTTGTCCTTAGGCTGACACCACGCCCTTACAAAGTAAAGCGGCCCTGCGCCGCAGGCAGACGCCTTTTGCGCCCTTGCTCTTGGGATGCCCCTCGCATATGAGGCACGGAACCTCTAATCCACGGCGCGGAGACTTTTGCCCCCATGCCCTTACTCGTTATGAAATTCGGTGGCACATCTGTCGCCAATCTGGACCGCATCCGCCGTGCCGCCAAGCGCATTGGTGTCGAAGTTGCCAAAGGCTATGACGTGATCGTCATCGTCTCGGCCATGTCCGGCAAAACCAACGAGCTGGTGGGCTGGGTGAATGAGACATCGCCCCTGTTTGACGCGCGTGAATACGATGCTGTTGTGTCTTCGGGTGAAAACGTCACTGCTGGTCTGATGGCCCTGACCTTGCAGGAAATGGATATTCCCGCACGCAGTTGGCAGGGCTGGCAGGTGCCGCTGCTGACCACCAGCGCGCACAGCCAGGCCCGGATCGAGGAGATCCCGACCGAGAACCTGAACCAGAAGTTCGGGGAAGGCATGAAAGTGGCTGTTGTTGCGGGCTTCCAGGGTCTTAGTCCCGAGGGCCGTATCACCACGTTGGGTCGCGGCGGCTCGGACACCACAGCTGTGGCTTTCGCAGCGGCGTTCGGTGCCGAGCGCTGTGACATCTACACAGATGTGGATGGGGTCTACACCACCGATCCACGCATCTGCGAAAAGGCGCGCAAGCTGGACCGCATTTCGTTCGAAGAAATGCTTGAACTGGCATCGCTGGGCGCAAAAGTGCTGCAAACCCGCTCGGTCGAGCTGGCGATGCGCTATAAAGTGAAACTGCGCGTTCTCTCAAGTTTCGAAGAACAATCCGACGAGGCCGGTACTTTGGTCTGCGACGAGGAGGATATCATGGAATCCAATGTTGTGGCCGGTGTGGCCTATTCCCGTGACGAAGCCAAGATGACCGTCGTATCGGTGGCCGACCGCCCTGGTATCGCCTCGATCATCTTCACTGCGCTCAGCGACGAGGGTGTGAATGTGGACATGATCGTTCAGAACATCTCGGACGAGGGCCGCACGGATATGACATTCTCCTGCCCGACCGATCAGGTGGCACGCGCAGAAAAAGCGTTGCTTGCGATCAAAGAGGCGGGCGAGTTGAACTATGCTGAGTTGGTTGCCGACAATGATGTCTGCAAGGTCTCGGTTGTGGGAATCGGCATGCGCTCGCAGTCGGGTGTTGCGGCCAAAATGTTCAATGTGCTCTCGGATGAGGGGATCAACATCAAGGTCATTACAACCTCTGAGATCAAAATTTCCGTTCTGGTCGACAGGAAATACATGGAACTTGCTGTTCAGGCGCTGCATGATGCCTTTGAACTGGACAAGGCGGCCTGAGCTTTTCAGCCAAGGGTCTCGCCTGACACACTAAACTGGGTGGGCCATGGCGGACGGCACCGAAACAGAATCCCGTAAGCTGCTGCGGCGGTTGCGCGAGGAAATGGCGAGCGAAGCCGCCGGTCAGGAGCGCCTTGATCGGATTACCCACCTGATTGCTGACAGCATCCGGGCCGAGGTGTGCTCGGTCTACCTGTTCCGCGATGAAGAGACGCTGGAACTGTGCGCGACCGAGGGTCTCTCACCTGAATCGGTTCATAAAACGCGAATGCGCATGGGCGAAGGTCTAGTGGGACGCGTCGCCAAGTTCGGAAAAATCGTGAATACGGCGGATGCACCGTCCGAAAAGGGATTCCGGTACATGCCGGAAACCGGCGAAGAACGGTATTCGTCCTTCCTGGGCGTTCCGGTTCAGCGCCTAGGGGAAAAGCTGGGCGTTTTGGTGGTCCAGTCTCGTGAAGTGCGCGAATTTTCCGCTGACGAAGTGTATGCGTTGGAAGTGGTTGCCATGGTTCTGGCCGAAATGGCCGAGCTTGGTGCTTTTGTGGGCGAGGGCGCGGCACTGTCACCGCTGCACCAGCAATCGGTTCTGCTGCGTGGTGGTCAGGCACAGGAAGGGTCTGCGGAAGGACATGTCTGGCTTCATGAGCCCCGCGTCGTAGTCACAAACCCGATTGCCGAAGACCCCCACCGAGAGCGTGAACGGCTGGTCGAAGCGGTCGACGAACTGCGTGTCGGTGTCGACAAGATGCTCGAGATTTCTCAGAACGGCGACACCGAACAGCTTAAAGTGCTGGAAGCCTATCGCATGTTTGCCAATTCCAAAGGCTGGATGCGCCGAATGGAAGAGGACATTGCACTTGGCCTAAGCGCCGAAGCTGCAGTTGAGAAAGAGCAATCGCAGGCGCGGGCGCGCATGGGGCAGGTCACGGACCCCTATCTGCGCGAACGGCTGGCGGATCTGGACGATCTGAGCAACCGCCTGCTGCGCATTCTGACCGGGCAGGGCAAGACCGACAGTGCCGATTTGCCACCTGATCCGATCCTGATCGCCCGCAATATCGGCCCCGGAGACCTGTTGGAATACGGACGGGCGCTGAAGGGGATCGTGCTCGAGGAAGGCTCGGTCGGCAGCCATGCGACCATCGTGGCGCGGGCACTGGCGATTCCTCTTGTGGTGCATGTGGGTCGGATTACGACCGAAGCGTTGAACGGTGATCATATTCTGGTCGATGGGGATCAGGGCGTTGTGCATTTGCGCCCCGAAGATACCGTGGTCAGTGCCTTTCGAGACAAGATCGCCATGCAGGCCAAGGCGCAGGAACGCTATGCCTCGATCCGAGAAACCCCGTGTGTTTCCCGTGATGGTGCGCGCATCAATTTGGTGATGAATGCGGGTCTGATGGCTGACCTGCCGTCGCTGGGAACGTCAGGCGCTGAAGGCGTGGGCCTGTTCCGCACCGAGCTGCAATTCCTGATCCGTAACAAGATGCCGAAACGGTCCGAGCTTGTCACACAATATCAACGTGTTCTGGATGCGGCAGGCGACAAACGGGTGGTGTTCCGCACCCTCGATATCGGGTCGGACAAAGTGTTGCCCTACATGAAACACGTGGCCGAACCAAACCCTGCGCTGGGCTGGCGCGCCATTCGGGTGGGCCTGGACAAACGCGGCGTCATGCGGATGCAGTTGCAAGCGCTTCTACGGGCTGCAAATGGTCGTCCGCTGACCATTATGTTCCCCTTTGTCGCGCAGGCCGACGAGTTCCGCGAAGCCCGGTGGGAGGTGAACAAAACCATCGAGCGTGAGAAACGGTTGGGCCACGTCCTGCCGGAAATGCTTGAGGTCGGCGCGATGCTGGAAACACCATCGCTGGCTTTTGCCCCTCAGAAGTTCTTTGACGAGGTGGACTTCATCTCGATCGGCGGCAATGATCTCAAACAGTTTTTCTTCGCGGCCGACCGTGAAAACGAGCTGGTCCGCCGGCGATATGACACGCTGAATGTCAGTTTCCTGAGCTTAATGGAGCGGATTGTCGAGCGCTGCGATATCTCGGACACCCCCCTCAGCTTCTGTGGCGAAGACGCAGGCCGCCCGGTCGAGGCTCTGTGTCTGGCGGCGATCGGGATACGGACATTGTCGATGCGTCCAGCCTCAATTGGCCCAGTTAAAAGCCTGTTGTTGCGCTGTGACCTGTCGGAGGTGCGTAAAATCATTGCCGACGCCCGCCATCGCGGCGAGCAGAGTGTACGCCCGGCTGTGATGGAATGGCTGCGCAATCAAGGGTAGGGCGCAAAACGATCCAGTTTGGGAAACTCTGCTTGATTTTTTTGCTAGAGCTTTCTATTTGACTGGCAATGTTAGCGATAACAATCTTTGTATTGTGCGGTTTCGTGCCATGCGAGATTGATATCGGCACACTCAGAAGGAGCCCGTGATGGTTTCACGCGTAATTCCGGTAGAACCATTTGATCTGGTGCTGTTTGGGGCGACCGGCGATCTGGCGCAACGCAAGATCCTGCCGGGCTTGTGCCATCGTTTCGCGATTGGTCAAATGCCCGAGGGCGCGCGTATCATCGGTACGGCGCGATCGGAAATTGATAGCGATGGTTTCCGTGATCAGGTCCGCGCCTCGATGCAGAAATTTGCACCAGACTTTTCGTCCGAGACGCTGGATCGGTTTCTGGCACATGTCGAATATGTGCCTGTGGACGCTTTGGGTGAAGGCGGGTGGCCCGATCTAAAAAAGCTGGTGCGTGATGATGTTGTGCGGGCCTTTTATCTTTCCGTTGGGCCAAGTCTGTTTGCTGGCATTGCGCAGCGCTTGCATGACACTGGCTTGGCGACACCCGACAGTCGCATCGTCGTCGAAAAGCCGTTTGGTCATGATCTGGCCTCGGCTAAGGCACTTAACGAGGGTTTGCGCGCCTGTTTCGAAGAGCATCAGATTTATCGGATCGACCATTATCTGGGCAAGGAAACCGTGCAGAACCTGATGGCGCTGCGCTTTGCGAACTCGCTGTTCGAGCCGCTTTGGAATTCCACCCATGTCGATCACGTTCAGATCACAGTGGCCGAGACCGTGGGCGTCGAAGGGCGCGGGGCCTATTACGATCAATCCGGTGCAATGCGGGACATGATCCAGAACCATCTGGTGCAATTGCTGTGCCTTACAGCGATGGAGCCGCCTTCGAAATACGCACCAAACGCCGTGCGTGACGAAAAGGTTAAAGTCATCGAAGCGCTGGAGCCGGTCGAGCCCAAAGATATCGCGCGCGGCCAATACCGGGCGGACAAGGGTGAGGGCGGCTATGTCGATCATGTGGGCAACCCCGCCAGCCGAACCGAAAGCTTCATTGCCCTAAAGGTTCATATTGGTAACTGGCGTTGGGCGGGTGTGCCTTTCTATCTGCGCACCGGCAAACGTCTGCGCGCGCGCGAATCCGAGATTGCGGTGTTCTTCCGGGATCCGCCACATACCATTTTCCCCAATGTCGGCCCCCTGCACGGAAACGTGCTTGTAATCCGTCTGCAACCCGACGAAGGCATTACCCTGCGCACCACGATCAAGGATCCGGGTCCCGGTGGGTTCCGCCTGTCGGACGTGGCACTGGACATGAGCTTTGCCGATGCGCTTGGCGCCGAAGCGCAAGCCCCAGATGCCTATGAGCGGCTGATCATGGATGTCATCCGAGGCGATCAGACGCTGTTCATGCGTGGCGACGAGGCCGAGGCCGCCTGGGCTTGGGTCGATCCCATTATTCAGGGCTGGGAACAGCGCGGCGACCGCCCGTCTCGCTACGATCAGGGCAGTTCCGGCCCCGAAGAAGCACTGATGCTGATGCATCGCGATGGACGCCGCTGGCGTCAGATCGGAGGGTAATCAATGGTACATTCAGTTATTACCGACGTCACCAAACGGATCATAGACCGCAGCGCCGATCTGCGCGGTCCGCATCTGGAACGCATGGAGCAGGCTAAATCCAAAGGCCCGGCCCGTGCGCACCTGTCTTGCAGCGGGCAGGCTCATGCTTACGCAGGCGCCGGTGACGACCAGCAGTCCATGGCAACCGGTACGGCAGGCAATCTGGGAATTGTCACCGCCTATAACGACATGCTGTCGGCGCATCAGCCGTTTGAGCGTTATCCCGAACTGATCCGTCAGGCGATCCGTGCAGCTGGCGGCACCGCGCAGGTCGCGGGTGGGGTTCCGGCGATGTGCGACGGCGTCACGCAAGGTGAGGCGGGGATGGAACTGTCGCTGTTCTCACGCGACGTGATCGCATTGGCGACCGGGGTTGCCCTCAGCCACAACACGTATGACGCCGCGGTCTTCCTTGGGGTCTGCGACAAGATCGTCCCCGGACTGATCATCGGCGCGCAGGCTTTTGGCCACCTGCCAGCCGTTTTCCTGCCCGCAGGTCCGATGACCAGCGGGTTGCCGAACGACGAAAAAGCCAAGGTCCGCCAACAATTCGCGGCCGGAGAGGTGGGCCGCGATGCGCTCATGAAGGCGGAAATGGCCGCTTATCATGGCCCCGGCACCTGCACCTTTTATGGCACGGCTAACACGAACCAGATGCTGATGGAGTTCATGGGCCTGCACCTGCCGGGCTCCAGCTTTGTCAATCCAAATACGCCCTTGCGTGATGCCTTGACCGAGGAAGGTGCACGCCGCGCCCTGTCGCTCAGCGCGCTGGGCAACCATTACACACCTGTGTGCCAAATCCTTGACGAACGTGCCTTTGTGAACGGCATCGTGGGTCTGATGGCAACAGGTGGATCGACCAACCTGCTGATCCACCTGATCGCTATGGCGCGGGCAGGCGGTATCGTTTTGGATTGGGAAGATTTTTCCGAAATCTCTGCCGTGGTGCCTTTGGTTGCGCGGGTTTATCCCAACGGTCTGGCGGACGTGAACCACTACCATGCCGCCGGAGGGCTTGGGTATACCATCGGCACTCTGCTTGAGAACGGTCTACTACACCCCGATACCCTTACGGTAGCAGGGCAGGGCCTGCACAATTACACCAAGGAACCCAAACTGATGGACGGAGACCTTGTCTGGCAAGACGGCACCGACCACAGCCTGAACGAAAAGATTTTGCGCCCGGCCAATGATCCGTTCCAACCAACCGGAGGTCTGTCGCGCCTGACGGGCAACTTAGGCACCGGTGTTATGAAGGTTTCAGCCGTTGCCCCCGAACATCAGCTGGTCGAAGCACCGGTACGCGTGTTCCATGATCAGGATGACGTCAAAGCGGCCTTTAAGGCCGGGGAGTTCACGGATGACGTCATCGTTGTCGTGCGTTTCCAAGGACCCAAAGCGAATGGGATGCCTGAATTGCATTCGCTGACCCCTATTCTGTCGATCCTGCAAGGCCGGGGTCAAAAGGTGGCGCTTGTCACAGATGGCCGTATGTCCGGTGCGTCGGGCAAAGTCCCCGCTGCCATCCATGTCTGTCCCGAGGCGCTGGACGGTGGTGCCATAGCGCGCCTGCAGGATGGCGACATCCTGCGTGTTGATGCGGTGCAGGGTCAGTTGGAAATCCTGACCGAAGGCGTGCTGGACCGCCCCGTTGCCACCGCCGACCTGTCAGCAAATCAACACGGTGTCGGGCGTGACCTTTTTGGTGCGTTCCGGCTGAATGTCGGATCTGCCGACACAGGCGCCAGCATATTCGGAGCATAAGTGATGACGAAATCCCAACGCACCCGCGAAATCTGCGCTCTTGCGCCTATTGTGCCTGTCCTGGTGATCGATGACGCAGCGCATGCGCGCCCTTTGGCTGAAGCGCTGGTGGCTGGCGGCTTGCCCGCGCTTGAAGTCACACTGCGCACACCGGCTGCATTGGATGCAATCCGGGCCATGGCAGAAGTGCCCGGCGGTGTTGTAGGCGCAGGTACACTGGTCACCCCCGAGGATGTCCGTGCAGCCAAAGAAGCGGGCGCTCAGTTTGGTGTCTCTCCGGGCGCAACTGACGCGCTGATCGCAGCGTGCGAGGCAGAGGGCCTGCCGCTGTTGCCCGGCGCTGCCACAGCAACCGAAGCGATGGAGTTGTTAGGAAAAGGCTACGACATGCTGAAATTCTTCCCGGCCGAGGCTTCGGGCGGGGCACCGGCATTGAAAGCAATCGGTGCGCCTCTGCCGCAGATCAGCTTCTGCCCTACAGGTGGTGTGTCCCCTTCTAACGCCCGCGATTACCTGACATTGTCCAACGTGGTCTGTGCTGGCGGCAGCTGGGTTGCGCCAAAGGATCTGGTTATAGCCGGGGATTGGGCGGGTATTGAAGCGCTGGCAAGCGAAGCCTCGAAGCTGATGGATTGACGCCGCCAAAACCCTTGCTAGGGTGTGCATCAATTCAGACAGGTTGATCTTATGACAAACCAAATTTCGCTCGTGCAAGGGCGCGAGTATTTGGCCATTCCCGGCCCGTCGGTCATGCCCGACGCCGTATTACAAGCCATGCACCGCCCGTCGCCAAATATTTATGACGGTGAACTGGTCGAGATGATGCCCGCGCTGATCACTGATCTAAAGCGCGTCGCACAGACACGACATAATGTGGCAATCTACATTGCCAACGGTCACGGTACCTGGGAAGCAGCACTTTCCAATGTGATCGCGCCGGGTGAAACAGTGCTTGCCCCGGCATCTGGCCGATTCACCCACGGATGGGCTGAAATGGCTGAAGGGGTGGGGGCCAAGGTTCAACTGCTCGACTTTGGAACCGCCTCAGCGTGGGATTTTGACCAAATCGACGATGCGTTGCGCGCGGATAAAGACCATCAGATCAAAGCCGTGCTAGCGGTTCATGTGGACACGTCCAGCTCGATCCGCAACGACATCCCTACGCTTCGCCGACTTCTGGATGATCTCGGTCACCCGGCATTGCTGATGGCTGATTGTATTGCCTCTTTGGGATGCGACCGGTTTGAGATGGATGACTGGGGCGTAGACGTAACAGTCAGTGCCTGCCAAAAGGGTCTGATGACCCCAGCCGGTTTGGGATTTGTTTTCTTTAACGACAAAGCTCAGGCCAAGCGGGCCGCAATGCCGCGCGTGTCGCAGTATTGGGACTGGCAGCCGCGCGCAAACCCAGACCTTTTCTACCAGTATTTCAATGGGACAGCGCCGACGCATCATCTCTACGGTCTGCGCGCCGCGCTGGATCTGATCCATGCCGAGGGGATCGAACACGTTTGGGCCCGGCATGAACATCTGGCCAAAGCGATCTGGGCCGCGTGCGAAACCTGGGCGCAAGGCGGGGCTTTGCATCTCAACGTCACCGACCGTGCCCACCGCAGCCGTGCAGTCACGTCGTTGCGCCTGAGTGATGGCAGGGGTACCCCTTTGCGCGCCTACACCGAAAACCAATTGGGTTTGACGCTTGGTATCGGTTTGGGGATGGAGGACTACGACGGCTGTTTCCGTCTCGGCCACATGGGGCATGTGAACGGGCAAATGATCATGGCGATGCTAGGGGGCATGGAAACCGCATTGGCTGCGTTGGACATCCCCCGAGGCGTAGGAGCGCTAGAGGCCGCCGCAACGACGCTTGCGACATAAACTAAGCCAAGCGATTGAAGATCAGCCGACGCGTTCCTGCGCGTCGGCAAGCGCTTTTGGCAGGGCTGCGGCAAACGCGTCCAGATCCGCGGCCTCTCCACAACTGACCCGTATGCACCTGTTCTGAGGTGCAGCAAACGGCATCCGCACAAAAATCCCCTGCGCAAACAAAGAGTCCAAAACTGCTTTCGCGAAGTCTCCATCCCGACCGCAGTCAATCGCGACAAAGTTGGTCGCTGAAGGCAGAGGGTCCAACCCATTCTCGCGCGCTATAGCAGCGATACGATCTCGTGCTTCCGTGATCCGGGCCTGAATGTGCGACAACCAGGCTTGATCCTGCAGCGCCGCCAAGGCACCGGCTTGCGCCGCGCGGTTCATGCCGAAATGGTTGCGCACCTTGTTGAAGGCGGCGATCAGATCCGGCGCTCCCAACGCATAGCCTACTCGTGCGCCTGCCAAACCGTAAACTTTTGAAAAGGTTCGCATCCTGATCACTCGGGGGTCATCTATTTCGACAGGCGCAACGGTCCCATCAGGCGCGCATTCCACGTAAGCCTCATCCAGAACCAACAGGCAGTCTTCTGGCATGGCATCCAATGCTGTCACGATCTCTGCGCCCGAGTGCCAACTGCCCATTGGGTTGTCTGGGTTGGCCAAATAAACCAGCTTGGCGCCGACCTCGGTTGCTTTGGCAAACAGGGCATCTGGGTCCTCATGATCACCGGTGTATGGGACTTTATGCAGATCGCCGCCGAACCCGGCCACGTGATAGTTAAAGGTCGGATAGGCCCCGTCCGAGGTCACTACCGCGTCTCCGGGACCTATGATCAGACGCACCAGATACCCCAAAAGCCCGTCAATCCCTTCGCCCACAACGATATTCTCTGGCATCACACCATGATGATCTGCCAATGCACTGCGCAGGTCATGGTTTTCGGGGTCGCCATACATCCAGATTTCAGATGCGGCCTGCGCCATGGCCTCGATAGCCTGTGGTGAAGGGCCAAAGACACTTTCATTTGCCCCAAGACGTGCCGCGAACGGGGCACCCCGTTGCCGCTCTTGCGTTTCGGGGCCGACAAAGGGCACGGTGGCGGGCAGGGATTGGGCAAGCGGTGTGTATCGAGGTCCGGTCATGTGGGCAGATAACCTCAAGCCCGCTTATTGAGCAAGCTCACAACGCGGTTAGTCGCGCTGTGGCGGACTTTAACAAGGGAACGCAAATGCGCATTCTTTTCGCGGTTTTTCTTCTGGGTGTCGCTTATCTTCTGTTCTGGCCTGTACCGGTTGCACCCGTCGCCGTCGAGTTTCCGGAGGACGCTGGATTTACTGGGGATTTCGCGGAAAATACAGCGCTGGACGCCGCGCAGCTTGTCCGCTTGCCCGGAGAAGAGGTTGGCCCCGAAGACATCGCCGTTATGTCTGATGGCCCGGTGTATACGACAAGCTTGGCAGGCATACTTTACCGCGTTGACGGGGCTGAGCCTGTCGAGGTTGATCGCCTGGGTGGGCGACCTCTTGGCCTTAAGGCCGGGCCAGATGGCGCACTTTATATTGCTGACAGTTTTCGCGGTGTGATGCGATGGACCGGGCCGGGCACCTTGGAAACTGTCGTTGCTGACGTCGACGGTGCGCCAGTGATCTATGCCAACCAACTGGACGTGGCGCAGGATGGCACCATCTATTTTTCCAATTCAACAGACCGCTTCGACCCGGAAACCATGGGGGGGACCAAACCCACCTCGGTCCTGACCATCTGGGAACAGTCCGACACAGGTTATGTCGCGCGTCGCGCACCGGATGGTACGACCGAGAAGATCGCCGACGGGTTCGTCTATACCAATGGCGTCGCCCTTTCACCTGATGAGGACTTTCTGTTGATCGCAGAAACGGGCCGCGCACGGGTGCATAAGCTTTGGCTGACCGGTTCCAAGGCCGGACAACAAGAGATTCTGATGGAAAACCTGCCTGGGTACCCCGACAATATCGAGGCGCAGGGAGATGGCACTTATTGGTTGGCTTTTGCCAGCCCGCGCGTACCGTCCGAAGCGCTGATGCCCTACCCGTTCTTGCGGAAGGTGATCTGGCGGCTGGGTCCAGCAGTGCGTCCGGCACCAATTCATCGAGGCATGGTAGTGCAATTCGATGGCGAGGGCACAATCCTACGCACGTTACAGGACCCGCAGGGCCGCTTGGGTATCACAACCGGGGGCAAGATCGTGGGCGATCAGTTCTATGTCATGACCCTCGATTCCCCATGGTTTGGGCGGATGCCTATCAGCGATCTGCCCTGACGTCGCAGTGGTATTCGACCGCCGGGGCGGGCATGTTTGCAACACTGGAATTTCGAGAGGCCGCCTATGTCACGTGTATCCGTCACTTACCAAGATCATGTTGCCCATGTCACGCTGACACGAGGCGACAAGATGAACGCGCTGGATGACGCGATGATCAAAGCGCTGTTGTCCGCCGGGAAAGAGGTTGCGGCCTCGGATGCGCGCGCCGTGGTCTTGTCCGGGGAAGGAAAAAGCTTTTGCGCGGGGCTGGACATGGCCAGCTTTGCGAAGATGGCCCATATGGACCCAACCGAATGGCTGATGACCCGCAGCCACGAAGACGCCAACGAGATGCAGGAACTGGCCCTTGTTTGGCGCCGTGTCCCGGTGCCGGTGATTTGCGCCTTGCAAGGTGTGGCGTATGGGGGTGGGCTTCAGATTGCGCTGGGCGCGGACATTCGGATTGCGCATCCCGAGACCAAACTGGCTGTGATGGAAATGAAATGGGGTATCATTCCGGACATGGGCGGCATGGTTTTGTTGCCGCGTTTGGTCCGTTCGGATGTGCTTCGGTTACTGACGTACACCGCGCGTCCCATTGGTGCGCAGCAAGCGGTGGATTGGGGCTTGGTCACGCAGCTTTCCGATGATCCGTTGACCGAAGCTCTGGCCCTTGCCGAGAATATCGCCGGTCAAAGCCCCTCGGCCATCCGCGCTGCGAAGCGTTTAATCGAAGTCGCCGAAACGCAGGGGCGCACTGACGTTCTGATGGCGGAATCCGCCGAGCAGGTGGAACTGATCGGCAAGCCCGACCAGATGGAGGTTGTGATGGCGCAGATGCAGGGCCGCAAGCCCGAGTTCAAGTGACCGCTTTTCCCGCGATCAACCGGTTGGTGCTGTACACCAAACGAATGGACCAAATGGTGGCTTTCTACGAAACCCACTTTGGCTATGTTGTTCAGCGGAACCCGGGTGATCGAATTGTTGAACTGGTCCCAAAATCAGGTGGCGTACATCTTCTTCTGCATCCGGCGGCCAAAGGCGCCCGAGAAGGGCAAGCCGCTGTGAAGCTGGTTTTCGACGTACCGAATGTTGCAGAGTTCTGCGCTCAGGCAGCTGAGTGCGGCGTGGTATTTGGGCCGATTCATCAGGCTGAGGGGTATCAGTTTGCAAATACTAAAGACCCATCTAAAAACTCTGTTTCCGTCTCGAGCCGCGCTTTCCTGAACAAGTGCTAACGCATAAAGGCCCGGCGTGCGTCGCGGGCCATATTGTAGCGCATTTCCAAATCGGCAATGCGCGCCATCGCGGCTTTACGCTTGGCCGGGTCATTCAGGTCGGTATAGGTCTGCCGCGCTGTTTCGAGCTGTTTCTTGATGTGGAACTCTTCCGGTAAGACACCGGCTTGCGCCATGATCCGGTGACCTGCGGCGATGGCCGGATCAGTCATCGCTTCTGATGACCTGTCAGGCAGCGGTTCGCCTTCACCCTCCAACCCCTGTAATTGGCCTTCGGACTGAGCCTTCTTGATCTGGCGTTCGACCAGTTTTGCCAATGCTCCAAACATGGGTTCAATTTAAGCGATCTGGAGTGTCAGAAAAACCATCTATCTGATCCGTTGCGAGATCAGGTAGGCGACCCCGCCCGCCAGCAGACCCCAAACAGCCGCGCCGAAACCAAACGCAGTGATGCCCGAAGCTGTGATTGCAAAGGTCAGGATGGCTGCTTCGCGCTCTGCAGGAACTTCCAGCGCGGTGAAGGTGGCGTTGGCCATCACGCCGATCAAAGCGACACCGGTCAGCGTCCCCATCAACAACGGGTCGGCATGGGCGGCAAATCCGGTAATCGCTACGGCGAAAATACCAAACAGGCAATAAAACACCCCCGCCATGATCGCTGACCAATAGCGTAAGGTGCGATCCGGGTGGCTGTCTTCGTTGGAGCACATGGCGGCCGTGATGGCTGCAAGACAAGTGGCGGGTGCCCCGAATGGGGCGGACAACAGGCTTGCGCCACCCACTGACGAGAACAGCTTGCCCGGTTCGGGCGTGTAGCCAAAACTGCGCATGACCGCGATGCCCGGTATATTCTGGGTGGCCATTGTCACGACAAATAGGGGCAAGCCAATGCCGATGGCAGAGGCCAGCGAGAATGTGGGCATTGTCCAGACCGGAGCAGCCAGGTAACTCTCGGGTCGTACTGATGTACCGTCGGCGCTGAATACGACGACCAGTGCGGCGGCCACAACGGCAGCGGGCACGGCGAATAGCTTGTTGAAGCGCCCGGCAATAAACCATGTCAGGATGACAGGCAGGGCTTGCCAGGGCAGTTCGACCGCGGCTTTGAAGGGGATTATACACAGCGGTAGCAGAACGCCCCCCAACATGGCTTGGGCCAGCGTCGTCGGGATTGCAGCAGCCAAACGGCCGAGCGGTTTCCAGAGTCCGGCCAAAACCGTCAACGCGCCGGCGCAGAGGAATGCTCCGATCGCGCCCGAGAAGCCCTCGACCGGGGTGGCGGAAACGGCCAGCAGCGCCGCGCCGGGGGTGGACCAGGCCACGCTAATCGGCTGCTTGTATCTTAAGCTGAGAAAGATCGCGGCCAGCCCCATGGCGATGGCGGCGCTCATTAGACCCGAGGCAGCCTCGGCCTTGGATGCGCCCATGGCGGTGAGCCCTTGCAGGACGATGGGGAACGAGCTGAAGAACCCGACGACAGCCACGACCAGTCCGGTCGAGACGGTTTGCATCGGGGGAAAGGGCTGCGCCATCAGAGCCTCGGGCGTTGTTTTGCTTGATTGCTAACAACTGGCGGGTGGGGCGAACAAGGGGAAAGCTCTGAGGGTAAAGAAAAACCCTTGCGTCGGTATGGGCGCAGGGGTTGGGACTTGAGTATTTTTGAAAAGATGAAAGTCAGGCAATCTCAGCGAGGCGGGCGAGCGCCTCGTTCAGCTTCGCCTCTTCTTCTTCGCGGGCAGCGAGGTTGGCTTTGGCTTCCTCCACCACCTCTTCCGGGGCCGAGGCCACGAATTTGGGGTTGTTTAAGCGCCCGCGTAGGCCGCCCAACTCTTTGGCTAATTTGCCCTTGGCTTTCTCAAGCCGTTCCTTTTCAGCGCCGATGTCGATGATGTCGGCGAGCGGCAGGCCAAAGGAGGCTCCGGGGGCGGCGATGGAGATGGTGCCTTTGGGCAGCTCATCCGCCGATGTCAGGCTGTCGATCCGCGCCAAGCGCTTGATCAGCGCCTCGTTGCGATCCCATGCAGCTTGGCCATTGGTGTCGATCCCTGTCACCAGCATTGGTACGTAGAGGCCAGCCGGCACCCGCATCTGCGCACGGGCCGAACGGGTGTTTTCGATCACCGAGATTACCCAGTTCATCTCTCGATCCGCCTCGGCGTCGATCAGATCAGAGGCGGAAAAGCTGGGCCAGTCGGCGTGGACGACCATTTTCGCGCGGTTGCCGGTCAGGCCCCAGAGTTCCTCGGTGATGAAGGGCATGATCGGATGTAGCAAGACCATGCACTGATCCAGAACCCAGCGCATGGTGGCGCGGGTCTCGGCTTGCGCTTCGGCATCGTCGCCTTGCAGAAGCGGTTTGGACAGCTCCACATACCAATCGCAGACCTTGCCCCAGACAAAGGCGTAGAGCCCGTTGGCCGCGTCATTGAAACGATAGCTTTCCAGCGCGGCGTCGACCTCTTCCCGCACGCGGGCGGTTTCGCCGATGATCCAGCGGTTCACGGCGGCTTTGGGTTTCAAATCTGCCACGTCCAGTTGTGGCACGGCGTCGGTGAAGACCTCGTTCATCTCGGCAAAGCGGACGGCATTCCACAGCTTGGTGCCGAAGTTGCGATAGCCGGTGATGCGCTCGCGGGACAGTTTCAACACGCCGCCAATCGCCGCCATCGAGGCGTTGGTGAACCGCAGCGCGTCGGCGCCGAATTCGTCCACGATCTCCAGCGGGTCGATGACGTTGCCCGTGGTCTTAGACATCTTCTTGCCCTTCTCGTCGCGGACGAGCTGGTGCAGGTAGACGGTGTGGAACGGGATCTGATCGACCACGGCCAGCTGCATCATCATCATCCGGGCGACCCAGAAGAACAGGATGTCGAAGCCGGTAATCAGAACATCCGTAGGGAAGTAACGCTCCAGCTCCTCGGTCTGTTCGGGCCAGCCCAGCGTGCCGATGGGCCAGAGGCCGGACGAGAACCATGTGTCGAGGACGTCGGGGTCGCGCCAAACAGGGTAGACCAGCTTGGTTGGATCCTGTTCGACGGCATATTGAGCCAGGCTTTCCGCAAACTGATGGATGGCTTCCTGCTTGTCACCGACTTCGATAACCGTCGCGTGGCTCAGTGGACTTGGAATGTTTGCGTTGTCGTCGAGGAATTTCTCCGTCACAGCCTCAAGGCTCGCACCGCATTCCATGACGTTGCCACGGTGCAGCATTCCACCTTCGTTCAACAAACGGCCCAGTTCGACCAGATCAAGGTCGCCGTCATTTTCGTCGTCCTTGAAGTTCTCAGCCGAGAGATCAAGGCCATACCAAACCGGAATCTGATGCCCCCACCACAGCTGGCGCGAGATGCACCAGGGCTCGATGTTTTCCAGCCAGTGGTAATAGGTTTTCTCACCCGACTCGGGGATGATCTTGACCGTGCCGTCCTTGACTGCATCCAGCGCGGGGCCGACGACCTTTTCGGCGTCGACGAACCACTGGTCGGTGAACATCGGCTCGATCACGACCTTCGAGCGGTCGCCAAAGGGCTGCATGATCGGTTTGCTTTCGACCAGCGGCACCATCTTGTCGGCACCTTCGTGATCGGGCTTCAAAGCGGTTGAGCCCAGACGCGGATCATCCGCGCGGGTCATCACGGCTAGACCGTCGGCGGTGATTTCCTCGACAACCTTCGCGCGCGCCTCGAACCTATCAAGCCCACGCAGGTGATCGGGGATCAGGTTGATCGCGTCGATCTCGTTTTCGGTGAACTCCTTGCCGCGTGCGTATTCCTGCGCCTTGTCGGCCTCGTCGGCGTAAGGCGCGCCATCGGCCCGCATCGCGCCTTTGGTGTCCATCAGGCGATACATCGGAATGCCACCACGCTTGGCCACCATGTTGTCGTTGAAGTCATGC
Source organism: Ruegeria sp. HKCCA5929 (assembly GCF_013034525.1). Lineage (NCBI taxonomy): Bacteria > Pseudomonadati > Pseudomonadota > Alphaproteobacteria > Rhodobacterales > Roseobacteraceae > Ruegeria > Ruegeria sp. HKCCA5929. Next base: position 82,304 of record NZ_WQGE01000002.1, on the reverse strand, counting down.
GCGCCTGTGATCTTCACTGCGCCTGAGCCGAAATCCGGATCGGGGTAGTCATCGGTGATGATGGGGATTTGACGGCGATGCTCTTTCGGACCAACCGGGATTTCGCAGAGCTTGCCCACAATGGGCGCATAGCGCTCATCCGACGGATGAACAGCAACCGCGCCGTCGCCCAGCATGGTTTCGGGGCGTGTGGTGGCGATGGAAATATAATCCCGCTCCTCGCGGAAGATCACATTCCCATCTTCATCTTTTTCCAAATACTCATATGTCTCACCGCCGGCCAAGGGGTACTTGAAGTGCCACATATGCCCGGCGACCTCAATATTCTCGACCTCAAGGTCCGAGATCGCTGTCTCGAAATGCGGGTCCCAGTTGACCAGACGCTTGCCGCGATAGATCAGACCTTTTTCGTACATATCGACGAAGACCTTGATCACGGCGTCATGGAAATTGGCCGAGTTCTCATGCCCCGTGCGAGGATCACCAGCTGCACCGGCCATGGTGAAGGCGTTGCGCGACCAGTCGCAGGAGGAGCCCAGGCGTTTCAGCTGCTCGATGATTGTACCGCCATACTCGCCTTTCCATTCCCAGACTTTCTCCAGGAACTTCTCACGGCCCAACTCGCGCCGACCCGGCTGTTGCGTGGCGGCCAGCATCTTCTCGACCTGCATCTGCGTGGCGATGCCCGCGTGGTCCTGACCGGGTTGCCACAGCGTGTCGAACCCGCGCATCCGGTGCCAGCGGATCAGGATGTCCTGCAACGTGTTGTTAAACGCATGACCCACATGCAGCGCACCCGTAACGTTGGGCGGCGGGATCATAATGGTAAAGCTTTCGTCGCGCGATTTATTTGCGCCTGCCTTGAAGGCTCCGGCCTGTTCCCAGGCTTCATAGATGCGGGCCTCGGCCTCGGCCGCGTTGAATGTCTTTTCCATCGCCATGGGGTGCGTCCTGCGTCAACAAATTCGGGTCAGCGCCTGCAATAGCGAATGGAGGCAGGAAGGGAAAGGCCTTGCGCGCTTAGGTTATACCAAAGCGGGCTTTGAAATAGGCGTCCACGCGTTGATAGGCGGGATTGTGGAAATCCAATGTCAGCAGCGAATGGTCCCTGCCGGGGTATTCAACCGTTTCCAACAGATCGCCGAAAGCCTGTTCCAATGCTTGCATCAGTTTCTTAGGTGCCAGCTTGTCTTCGGAATACCGCATTGCCAGCCCGGGCCCCTTCGCGGCCATTCCTGCCGATGCTGCGCCGATATCCTGCGCGCTCATATGCAGATGCTTGCCACCAAAAACTGGCAATGCAGGTTGACTGGCGACCCCACCAACAACGGCGTCTTCGGCCATCAAAGTCAGGGCAAAACTGCCTGTCAGGCACATGCCGATGACACCTACACCGGCGCTACCTTCGCGCTTTTTGATCTCATGAGTAAGGGCACGCATCCACCCTGCGATGGGGCTTTGTTTGCCTCTGGCGAAGATGTTGAACTCTTTCCGGACGCAAAACAGCCGGGCGGTGTTTTTGGCCATCTCGACCTTACCGTAGGTGCCGAACAGATGTGGCAGGTAGACACGAAAACCGGATGCGTTCAGCTTTACTGCCAGCGCCAAAGTCTCTGGTCCGATTCCGGGCAATTCCTGAAGGATCAGGATCGGTGGCCCCTCTCCGCCGACATAGACGTCATGTGTCACGCTCTGACCGCCAGTTAGCGGAGCGGAAAAAGGAAAAACGGTGTCGTGGGTCCAGGTCATGACCAAACCTACTCCAACATCTGGCAGGCACAAACGAATTTCCGTGAGCCCCGCTGGACATCGTCGGGGCACGGGCTAGGCTCGGCCGCAAGATCCATAAGGAGGACCGCCCATGGAAAAATTCGGCAAGAGCCAGCCCGTCAAACGGACCGAAGATCAGCGGTTCCTGACTGGACAGGGGCGTTACATGGATGATGCCGTGCCTGAAAATGCGCTGTTTGCTGCCTTCTTCCGCAGCCCGGTTGCCCATGGGGAAATTACAAGTTTAGATCTTGAGGATGCGCGCTCTGCCGAAGGTGTGCGACTGGTGATGACGTTGGATGATCTGGCAGCTTCGGGCATCGACACGGTGCTAAACGCCGCCGTTTTACAAAACCGCGATGGATCGAAGGCTGCGGCTCCGGAGCGGCACATGCTGGCCAAGGACCGCGTGCGCTTTGTCGGCGAGCCGGTGGCGGTTGTTATCGCGGACACGCTGGCACAGGCGCAGGACGCGGTCGAGTTGATCTGGATGGACACGGAAGAACGCCCTGCCAAGCTGGACGTGAAGGCAGGCGGTGAGATTCTGCACCCAGAAGCCCCCGACAATCGGGCCTTTGATTGGGGGCTGGGTGACGAAGCCGCCACCGAGGCCGCTTTTCAGGACGCAGCTCATACCGTGTCGCTGAACGTGCAGGACAACCGGGTCATCATCAGCTCGCTGGAACCGCGCGGATGTCAGGCCGACTGGTTCGAAGGTCGTCTGCATTTTTCTTATGGCGGGCAGGGCGTCTGGGCGATGAAGGCGCAACTGGTTCAAAAGCTGAAGCTTGATGCTGAGGATATCCGGGTCACCACGCCGGATGTGGGCGGCGGCTTCGGCATGAAAGTGATGCCATATCCCGAATATTTCTGCGTCGCTGTCGCTGCGATGAAGCTGGGCCAACCGGTGCACTGGATGTCGGACCGGTCCGAGGCGATGCTGTCCGATCACCATGGCCGCGATCTGCACTCGTTGGCTGAACTGGCCTTTGATGCTGATCACAAGATCACGGCCTACCGTGTCCACAGCGAGGTCAATCTTGGTGCCTATAACAGCCATTTCGGGCAGGCAATTCAGACAAGCCTGTTCAGCAAGGTGCTGATGGGTGTTTATGACGTGCAAACCACCTATCTGCGGGTCGAGGGGTTTTACACAAACACGACGCAAGTCGATGCGTACCGCGGTGCAGGCCGCCCCGAAGCGATCTATGTGCTGGAACGCGCGATGGACCGTGCAGCACGCGAGCTGGGGGTTGATCCGTGGGAGCTGCGGCGCAAGAACTTTATCCGCCCCAACGATTTTCCTTACACCTCGGCCACTGGCGAAACCTATGATGTCGGCGATTTCGACATGATCCTCAGTCGCGCAGCCAGCCAGACCATCGGCTTTGAGGCCCGCAAAACGGCAGATGCCGAGCGCGGCCTGATCCGGGGGCGGGGCCTTTGTTACTATATCGAAAGTATTTTGGGTGATCCTTCCGAGAACTCAAAGGTCGAGTTTTGCGAGGATGGCAGAGTGAACCTTTACGTGGGCACGCAGTCGAACGGGCAAGGGCATGAGACGGTTTACGCCCATTTCTTGTCGGACCAGACCGGTATCCCCATGGATAGAATTACGGTCATTCAGGGCGATACCGACAGGCTTGGCCACGGCGGCGGCACGGGCGGATCACGTTCGGTCACGGTGCAAAGCACGGCAACGCTCGCCACGATCGACAAGATGATCGCCGCATTCACGCCTTATCTGGCCGATAAGATGGGTGTCGAGGAAAACGATGTGAGTTTTGACCACGAGACATTCCGCGCGCCGGGGTCCAACCTGACGCCGACCCTGACCGAAGCGGCCGAGATGGCGCGCATCGATGGACGTATGGATTTGCTACAGCATGAAGCGCGCTCCAACCTAGATGCCCGCAGCTATCCCAACGGCGCGCATGTTGCCGAAGTCGTGATCGATTCTTACACCGGGGAAACGTGGGTTGATCGCTATACGGTTGTTGATGATTTTGGCAACCTTATCAACCCGATGCTGGCCGAAGGGCAGGTGCACGGCGGGGTGGTGCAAGGCATCGGACAGGCGCTGAGCGAGCATGTTGTGCACGATGCACACGGGCAACTGCTCACGGCTTCGTTTATGGATTACGCCTTGCCCCGTGCCGCCGACATACCCATGATTAAGTTTACCTCGGTGCCGGTTCCGTCAACCTCGAACCCGATGGGCATGAAAGGGTGCGGCGAGGCCGGTACAGTGGGCGCGCTGGCCGCAGTGGCAAACGCGGTTCAGGATGCGCTCTGGGATCACGGGGTGCGGCAGGCGGATATGCCTTTCACACCTCAAAGAGTATGGGAATTGCTGACGCATGAATCTGTCGCGGCTGAGTAGAAAGGTTCTTGGATGGCTCGGACGGCCTTTGCGGTCCGAACATTCTGCCGAGGTTCTTCACCGCGAACCGCTCAGCCATGTCATCATCCTTGACGGTACCATGTCGACGCTCGAACCGGGGTTCGAGACCCATGCAGGGCAAACCTTGCGCCTGTGTTGCGAGATGGGCAGCAAGGTTTCGGTGTTTTATGAGGCGGGCGTGCAGTGGGAGAGCTGGAAGTCCTCGCTGGATGTGATGATGGGGCGGGGTATCAATCGCCAGATCCGCCGTGCCTATGGCTATCTTGCCTCACGCTACAAACCTGGGGACCGGATCTATTTCATTGGCTATTCGCGTGGGGCGTACGGCGTGCGCAGTCTGGCCGGAGTGATCGACATGATCGGCTTGCTCAAGGCCGAACACGCGACCGAGCGCAACATCCAGCAAGCCTATCGTCACTATGAATGCAATCCCAGTGGCACCGCCGCGCGCGATTTCCGCCGCAAGTTTTGTCACGACGAGGTTGAGATCGAGATGATCGGGGTCTGGGACACCGTCAAGGCGTTGGGCCTGCGGCTGCCGCTGTTGTGGCGCTGGGCCGAAGAACGCCACGCCTTCCACAACCATCAGTTGGGCCCCTCGACCCGCCACGGCTATCACGCGATGGCATTGGACGAGACGCGCGAGGTGTTCGATCCGGTTCTGTGGAAATGCACGCCCGAATTCAAAGGGCATGTGGAACAAGTCTGGTTCCGGGGCACACATGGTGACATCGGCGGGCAGTTGAACGGGTATGAAGAGGCACGGCCGCTCAGCAACATTTCCTTGATTTGGATGCTGGACAAGGCCGAGATGCACGGATTGCCGCTACCTGAAGGCTGGCGTGACCGCTTCCCCACCGATCCGCACGCACGTTCGGTTGGGACGTGGCGCGGCTGGGGCAAGATTTTCCTTCTGCGCAAACACCGCAAAGTAGGCCGCGATCAATCCGAGCGTCTGCACGTCTCGGTTTCACCTGACGAATTGCCCGGTTGGGTGGCGATGCCGAACCTGCCGTCACATCCCGCGCAGTAGAGATCAGTCAAACAGCGCTGTTGCCGTCGAGGTAGATTGCGCTTCAAACGCTTCTGCAATGTCCCTCTCAATATTTCGGGCAAGGGACAAGTCTGGCAGATTTGCCATTGGGAAGAAACCAACATCGCTGGTTTCGCTTCCCGCTTTGGGGTCAGCCTGCCCAACTTCGTCACACAAGAAGAAGAACTTATAGAAATCCCGTGCATCTGCCGGGTAGGGATGCCGCGCTTTGTGGCGTAGGGCGTACAAACGCTGCGCCCGAACGCGCAGCCCGGCTTCTTCCCAGACCTCACGCTCGATATTTTCTGCCGGAGAGCTGCCGATATCGGCAAAGCCGCCGGGCATCGACCAACACCCGTCACTGCGTTCGCGCACCAGAAGGATGCGGTCATCCCGGATCACCGCACCGCGAATATCGATACTGGGCGTGGCATAGCCACCCGCGTGATCTGTGATCAGCCCTTCAATCCGCGAAATCGGTACCTGACCGAGATCAGCCAGCATGGCGCGGGCCATGGCGGCGATCTCGTCGAAACGTTCCCGGTCAAAAGGGTCTTTGGTGAAATGCTGGCCGGTTTCAGACAGGGCCAGCAGGCGCTTTGCACGGGCTAGCCAGGTATCCTCCATTGCTGTCGGATCCTGGCGCATCTGTGTCACCGGCGTCGGTCGCGACGCGCGCTCATGGGTTGGAAGGCCACGCCCACATGCGCCTCGCAATAGGGTTTGCCGGCTTCAACGGGCAAACCGCAGAACCAGAAATCTTCTGTCGCTGGATCGCCGACCGGCCACTTGCAGGTTTTCTCGGTCAGTTCCATAAGCGTCAGCTTCTTAGCCTTCTTTTCGACCTCGTTGACCTTTGCCAACGCCTCGGGGCTGATCTCGTTGGCCGACGGCTGTGGAGGCAACGGTTGACCGGCAGGGATGATCTGACGGCGGGCAGGCACGGCCGGTTTGGCCTCGGCCGCGGGGGAAGGGGCCGGACGTGCGGGTTCGGTCTTGGGCGCAGGCTTTGGCTTGGCCTCGGCCTTGGGTGCCGGAGCTGGTTTTTCCTTTGGCTCTGACTTGGCCGGAGAAGCGCCCGCTGCCCGGTTGGACAGGCCCAGGCGATGCACTTTACCGATCACCGCGTTGCGGGTCACGCCGCCCAGTTCCTTGGCAATTTGGCTGGCCGACTGGCCTTCGCCCCACATCTTCTTCAGCAGTTCTACGCGCTCGTCTGTCCAGGACATCGTTAGCCTTTCAAAAGCGGAAAGCGGCCCCGGATTCGGGCCGCCTTGGGAAATCGTCTCAGCCCCCTATTCTAAACACTGCAGCCCGAGTTACAAGCTGTCTTCGAATCAGGTTGAGGGTAAACCATGCAGAATTCCGCAGAACAGACCGCGCACCGCTTCGGAGCAGTCAACTGGATGGGCCTTTACACGCTGGCGCAGCGCGAAACTCTGCGCTTTCTGGCGGTTTGGACGCAAACCCTTTTAGCGCCGTTGGTAACGGCGGGCCTGTTTCTGCTGATCTTTAACATTGCCATAGGGCCCAGCCGCCCGGATGTCATGGGGGTGCCGTTCCTGGTCTTTCTGGCACCGGGGATCATGATGATGACGGTGATCCAGAATGCTTTTGCCAACACATCGTCTTCCATGGTCATTTCCAAAGTACAGGGCAATATCGTGGATACCCTGATGCCGCCGCTGTCGCCGCTTGAAATCCTGCTTGGCTATCTGGCGGGGGGAATCGCCCGAGGCATCCTGATTGCGTGTGTTGTCGCTGTTGCGCTGGCCCTGGTTCTTGGCATCGTGCCACAAAACTTCATTATCGCGACGATCTTCGTCGTTTTGGGCGGCGCTTTTATGGGAGCATTGGGTCTGTTTGCCGGAATTTTTGCCAATAAGTTTGACCAAATGGCAGCCATTACCAATTTCATCGTCACACCGCTGGCCTTCCTGTCGGGCACGTTCTATTCGGTTCAGGCGCTCCCCCCGGTTTTGAACCGTCTGACCCATCTGAATCCGGTGTTCTATCTGATCGACGGTTTGCGCTACGGGATGATCGGTGTCTCGGACAGTTCGCCTTGGGTGGGTATGGCTGTCTGTTCCTTTGCTACGGTATTGATCGGCCTCATCACCTGGCAGATGTTGCGCACAGGGTATCGCCTCAAAGCATAGTGCTGCGCAGGCGACGTCACGTAAAGTTGATGCGTTTTCCGACTGTTATGTTGGCGGCGAGGGCCGAGTAGGGTATTTGGATACCGAAGAACGACAGGCGATTTTCTTATGGCACTTACAGAACTTATTGTCGGTGGGGATTTTCAATCACCCGGCATCACGGGTCCGTTTTAGATCTTCAGCACCTATGGGGCGTGGTTCGGCAATGAAATCGAAATTGGCCAGCAATCACTCTTCTTCACTGGCGGAGATCCGTCAGACCTTGTCCTTGAGCTTGATGGCAACGCGGGCCCGACTTCGGTTGTTCAGCAGAGTTTTGTGGTGACCGGTGACAACCGAGGTGCAACGCTGAGTTTCGACATCGGAGCCCGAAACACGGGCGGGGTGTTTGCAGACCCGGTTCTTGTTGAGGTTGTGGATTCCAGCAACACCGTGATTTTTACGCAAGTCGTGACGCCGACCACTGTAGGAAGTTTCACGAACGTTTCCCTGAACTTCAATTTCGGTGCCGAAGGGACGTACACGCTTCGCTTTACCGAACAGGGTCCAAACAACAGTCTCGGAACGATCCTCGACAATGTCTCGTTGATGGTTTGTTTCACATCTGGCACCCGGATCAAGACACCGGATGGTGAAGTGGACATCGATGACCTTTCAGCGGGCGACTTGGTTACAACTCTGGACGGTGCGCCGCAGGCTATCCGTTGGATCGGGTCTAAGAAACTCAGCCGTCTGGACTTGATCGCCAATCCCAAAATGCGACCGATACGCATTCTGAAAGGTGCGCTTGGTCTGGGCATGCCAGCAACCGATCTGACGGTTTCCCCTCAGCACCGTCTGTTGGTGCGCTCAAAAGTGGCGCAACGGGTTCTGGGAGAGGCTGAAATACTTGTTCCCGCCAAGAAACTTACCGGGTTGCAGGGGATTGAGAGAGTCGAAACCTGTGAAGAGGTTGAGTATTTCCATTTTGCACTCGAAGACCACTCAATTGTGGTCGCGGATGGTGCCTATGCCGAATCTCTCTACATCGGCCCCCAAGCAATGAAAATGCTGAGCGCCGAAGCAATCGAAGAACTGGAATGTCTGTTTCCCGACCTTCTCGATAAAACTACCAATCCCGCACCCGCGCGACCGTTTCATGCCCACGGAAAACACATCAACCGATTGTGCCAACGCCTGATCCAGAACAAAAAGCCTGTGGTGGAAGTTTCTGCATGACAGGTGAAATATTTCTGGACCTTCCTGAGGAGATAAATCTGAAAGGCGAGCGAAACTTGCTTGTCCTGGCAAACGTCCTGACCCGAGCGCAGCAGATCCCGCGGGAAACCGCATTGCGGGAAATCGAAGCGGCCTATGTTCGCGCTGCCGAGGCGGAGTATGGGGCCGAGTACGAATTCTGGGCCAAGGTCAAGAAAGAGGGGACAATTGAATTGGCTCAGGTTCTTAAAGTCGTCGACGTTATGTTGAATGAGTACCGTGAAGTCGCGCTCACCGATATTAGAAACACGCAGTCGGATGCCGAACTTGGGCACTATGTCGTAAATCCCGTGCCCCCCATTCATCCGCACAGGATTTCAGAGTGGTTACGGTCAGGCGAGACACAGATTCGGAACTTATCGATCAATGTGCGCTGAAGGGTGTTTAACCACCCGCGCTTCACGCCAGACCAAAATCAATCCTCCCGCCAGAATAATGGCGGACCCGATCAGGCTTGTCCGATCCGGGATCACATCGAACACGACGAAATCGTAAAACGCAGCAAAGATCAGTGTCGCATAGCTGATCGGTGCTACAAAAGAAGCATCCGCCCGCGCCATGCCGTTAACGAAACAGGCTTGCGCACAGGCCATCAAAACGCCGATTCCAGCCAACGCCGCCCATTGCGCCGAAGTTGGCGTCTGCCACACCGCAATCACTGCAACAGTGGCGATTGCCAATCCCATGGAGTTGTTCACCAATAAGATCTGAATCGGAATTTCGCGGCCAGACAGCTTTTTGATGAAAATTAACTCCATTCCAATGACCGCGGCTGCGGTCAAAGCCAGCAAAGCCGCAGGTTGAAAACTGGCCGGGGTCGGGCGCAACAGAATCAATGCGCCGATAAGGGCAACGGCCGCCGCCAGCCAGCGCCAGGGCCCAACCCCTTCTTTCAATAGCGGGATCGCCAGAACCATGGCAAAAACCGGGTTTAGGAATGAAATCGCAGTAGCATCTGCCATCGGAATGTAAGCGACCGAAGCAAACATCAGTGTGATACCCAGCCACCCAAAACTGGTACGCCCGATATGCAGCCTCCAATGCGGGCGTCTAAGGGTCGGGCGCATTACAGCAACGGCTGAGACAATCACAAGAAACGCAAACAAAAATCGACCATGGCTGATCTGCATCGGATGCAGTGGCGGGCCCAGCGTATCCGTGCCAAGCACCTTGGCCAGCAAGGTCGTGCCAGCCAGAAGAGCGCTGGCGGCAAAGATCAACAAGGCCGCGAGGGCTGGATTCTGGCGTGCGGGTGTCATGCCCCAGCGGTGCGACACGCGGACGCGAATGACAAGTAGGAAATCTCGCCGTTATTACTTCCGAGCGAATTTTCGAAGCATCGCAAATAAAGGGTTTCCAGATCGAACCAGCCTCGTTATACGAGCCGCCATGATCAAAGCCGCACATATCCTGCGACTCCGACGCCGACGCCTGACCGCGTAACCGGCCCGTTTGATCTATTGCGCGTTCAAAATCTGCGCAAACCCCACCAAATCTGTTGACGACCAAGGCTCTCGTGTATCACTCACAGGGCTCAAGCTATTCGAAAAGGATGATCCGATGATCCCGTCCGTTCTGCCGACCTATAACCGTGCGCCCCTGACATTTGTGAAGGGCGAAGGCGCCTGGCTGACCGAGGCGGATGGCCGACGTTTCTTGGACCTCGGGGCGGGGATCGCAGTGAATGCGCTGGGCCACGCGCATCCGGCACTGGTGGCCGCACTGACCGAACAGGCGCATGCCGTTTGGCATGTCTCGAACTTGTACAACATCCCACAGCAGCAGGCGCTGGCCGACAGACTTGTGGAACACACCTTTGCCGATACGGTGTTCTTTACGAACTCCGGCACTGAATCTTGCGAGTTGGCCGTGAAAATGGCACGTAAGTATTTCTATGAGAAAGGTCAGCCCGAGCGGGTCGAGATCATAACCTTTGACGGCTCATTTCATGGCCGGTCCTCGGCTGGTATTGCCGCCGCTGGGTCCGAAAAGATGACCAAAGGCTTCGGCCCGTTGCTGCCCGGCTTCGTTCATCTTGCCTTCGGCGATCTTGACGGCGTCACCAACGCTATAACCGATAAAACCGCAGCGATCCTGATCGAGCCGGTTCAGGGCGAAGGCGGCATCCGCCCGGTGCCTGATGCTGAACTCAAAACTCTGCGTCAAATTTGCGACGACAACGGTCTACTGTTGATCCTTGATGAGGTCCAATGTGGTGTTGGCCGTACCGGCAAGCTCTTTGCGCATGAATGGGCCGGGATCACTCCCGATATCATGATGGTCGCCAAAGGCATTGGCGGCGGTTTCCCTCTTGGCGCGGTGCTGGCAACCGAAGATGCCGCCTCGGGCATGACGGCTGGCACCCATGGCTCGACCTATGGCGGCAACCCGTTGGGCTGCGCTGTGGGCTGCGCTGTGATCGATCAGGTCGCAACGCCAGCTTTCCTCGAAGGTGTAAACCGCAAGGCCGGCCTTCTACGTCAAAAACTCGAAGGTCTGATTGCCGACCACCCTGATGTATTCGAAGAGGTTCGCGGCTCTGGCCTGATGCTTGGTCTCAAGTGCACGGCACCCAACATCGATGTGGTGAATGCGGGGTATGACCACGAGGTCATCACCGTCCCCGCCGCGGACAACGTAATCCGCCTCTTGCCACCACTGACATTGACCGAGGATGACATCGCACAGGCCATGATCCGGCTCGACAAGGCCGCGAAACAAATCGAAACCCAGCTTGCGACGGCCTAAGCTTTATCTTTTCCCAAATACTCCGGGGGTGTGGGGGCTGGCCCCCACCCGTCATCAGCCAAAAAGCGAAGTAAAATGAACCATTTCCTCGACATCCATAAAACCGACGCCGCCGACCTGCGGGCCATGATTGATCAGGCAGGCGCAATGAAGCAGGCGCGTCTGGGTCGACCCAAGGCAGCACTTGATCAGGAACAACCTCTGAAAGACCGGATGGTCGCGTTGATCTTTGAAAAGCCTTCGACCCGGACGCGCGTATCCTTTGACGTTGGCGTGCGCCAGATGGGTGGGCAGACCATGGTGCTTTCGGGCAAGGACATGCAACTGGGTCATGGCGAGACGATTGCCGACACAGCCCGCGTGCTGTCCCGTTACGTCGACATGATCATGATCAGGACCTTTGATGAAACGATCCTGACCGAGATGGCAGAATACTCGGACGTGCCGGTGATCAATGGCCTGACCGACCGCACGCATCCCTGCCAGATCATGGCCGACGTGCTGACGTTCGAAGAACATCGCGGCCCCATCGCAGGCAAAAAGGTGGTCTGGACCGGAGATGGGAATAACGTCTGTGCCTCATTCCTGCACGCGGCGGGCCAGTTCGGGTTCGATCTGACATTCACAGGTCCGGCGCAATTTGATCCCGAGGAAGAGTTTATGGGCTTTGCGCGCCAGAAAGGCTCGCAAATCGTGGTGGAACGCGACCCATTCAAAGCCGTTGAAGGGGCGGACCTGGTGGTCGCAGACACCTGGGTTTCCATGCATGATTCCCAATCGGCCAAAGAACGTCGCCACAACCTGCTACGCCCCTATCAGGTCAACACGGAACTTATGTCCCACGCCAAACCGGATGCGTTGTTCATGCACTGCCTGCCCGCGCACCGTGAAGAAGAAGCCACGTCCGAGGTGATGGACGGCCCGAACTCCGTCATTTTCGATGAGGCCGAAAACCGCCTGCACGCGCAAAAAGCGGTCATGCGCTGGTGCCTGGGCGTTTAGGCTCGTCGGCGGATATCCCAAACCTTTAGCTTGGCGAGCGTCCGTGTGCTCGCCAAGAGAACCAGAACGCATAACGTGGTCTTGGTCATGACTTCCATTGTTCCCTCGATCAGCATCGCGTGAACAACGCTGCCGATAATTGTCACCATTGCCAGACCGGTATGGCTAAGCCGCCAAAGGCGAAACCGCAGGTTCAAACGTTGGCGCATGACACCCAACAGAACCGCCGCAACAGCTGACCACATCGCGATGACACCCCAATTCGAAAACGGGGTGGCTGAAACAAAAAGCAAGGCGTCGACTACGTCTGGCGGGCTGGTAATCCATAGACCTCCCACATGGATCAATATGGCCACGATCAGGGCCAATCCACACCACCTGTGCCAATGGCGGCTGGATACAGGGGAAAGTCCAGGCAACCAGCGCCCGGCCAGCAGCGGTTGCAGCAGCAAAAGGCACATTCCGATAATGCCCGCAAATCCGGCGAGAATGTAGATCGGATCACGCCACGCCAGATAAGGGCTGTAGGCCGCTGCGGTGATCGGGATAGCAAGTGCGGCACTTAACAGCACCCAGATCAGACTGCGCCTCAGCACCACTCAGAGAGGCTGCAATACAAAATGCGCGGCGAGTGTCTTATCCCTTGCGCTCGACATCACAGGGCGCAGGAAAACGGTCTCGAACTCCCCGCTGTCATAGGCCAAATGCCCGTGAGGTTGACCGAAGGCGGGCACGATTTGCGGCATCTCCAGCCGAAACTCACCCTTCGCATCCGTCAACGTCGCGCCATGGCTGTGCGGATCGCGTTCGTGCCCCTCAGTCGTGTGCGCCCAGATCTGAATGCGTTGGCCGGGCAGGGGAGCTCCGTCGCCTGCACGCCGCACCGTGCCGGTCATCCAGAACCCACCGCCACCGATCCGGTTCACGATAGGTGCTCCGGGACGGTAATTGTTCGATCCGCCCCGCATCGACGGCGTTGGTGCAAGCCCGCTCGCACGTGCTGGTGACAAAAGCCCCGAGGCCCCAGTTGCCACAACAGCGGCACCTTGGGTGATCAGTGAACGACGGGAGAGCAACGCGTCAGCCATTGAGAAACCTCCAATCCGCGACCCCTTACGGTCCGACATCGATACTCAAGATAGCATGGTTCCGGTGGATTCCGAGGCACACCGGATCACAAAATCTTACTCTCACGGTTCTGTGAGACGGACAGAGGCGGCCGCACCGAATCTCTTTGACGTTTCGTTTTGCAAGGTGCGATGTTTGTATTCATCGTTTCTGAAACGAAAGGTCGTGCCATGACACAAGCGGATCAGGTCTCAGCCGAGGACATAGATGCCTTCCGGCGCGACGGTGCAGTTGTTCTGAGGTCCAAATTCTCGCGTGACTGGCTGTCGTTGTTGCGTGAAGGCATCGACGCCGACCTTGAAAATCCGACTGACAATTTCACGCGCCATACCAAGGACCCCAATGCCCCCGGCTATTTCGAGGATTACTGGGCCTGGAACAAGATCTCCCAATTCGACGATTTCGTTCGCAACTCACCCTGTGCGCCGCTTGCCGCAGGGTTGCTGGGTGCACCGTCCATCAACCTTGTTATGGACAACTGGTTCCTTCGTGAAGCCGGATCAACATCGCGCCCGCCGTTTCATCAGGATCTGTCGTATTTCGATTTTGAGGGCACTATGTGCGTGCTGTGGTTGCCGCTGGAGCCGGTGACGAAGGAAAACGGCATCGCATTCGTCAAAGGTTCGCACCTGTGGAACAAGTTGTTCATGCGGGTGCGCTTTGCTGATGGGCATCCGAGTTATGAGCCGACTAAGGTTGCCGGGCAAACCTATCACCCGCCACCTGACGTGAATGCGGACCCTGATGCGTATGACCTGTTGCAATGGGATCTGGAGCTTGGGGACTGCATCTTTTTCGATATGCGAACCTTGCATGGCGGGCTATCGGCGACGACCCCGTCGGAAACGGTTCGCCGTTTTACCCTTCGCATGACCGCTCCGGATGGCGTCATCCGATACCGTGGCGACTGGGCCAAAAACGAGCGTACGCAGTTCGAGGCCGCGGGTTATGGCGAATGGGATCGGATCGACGGCGCATTCTTCCCTCAGCTCTGGCCACGATAAGAGCGCTCGTTTCGCACCTGGTATGTGCGAAGATGCACTTTATCAGGACGTGGTTAGGGTTACTCTGTTATCAGCGAACGATGTGCCAGCCCGGCCATCTGAGATCTAGGGAGAAAAGGAATGAGCTGGAACCCGACCCACAATCCAGATTGCGTCTCGGAAAATCCGGCGCTGGATACGTTGATTATTCCGCGCGCCCGAGATCTGGGAGGTTTCGAGGTGCGCCGCGCTTTGCCTTCGGTCCAACGGCAATTGGTGGGCCCGTTCATCTTCTTCGATCAAATGGGTCCAGCTGAATTCATCACCGAAGGTGGCATAGACGTGCGGCCCCACCCGCATATCGGGTTGGGCACTGTCACGTACCTCTATCAGGGCGAGTTTGAGCACCGCGACAGCCTTGGCACCCACCAGATGATCTATCCGGGTGAGGTTAACTGGATGGTAGCAGGGCGCGGCGTGACCCATTCCGAACGCACCAGCGATGAGACACGGGGCAAGAAACACAGCCTTTTTGGCATCCAGACCTGGATCGCCTTGCCCGAAGCGCATGAGGATATGGCCCCTGATTTTGAGCACCACAAACAAGGCGCGCTGCCGCACATTCAGGATGCGGGTGTCAGCGCGCGGCTAATCCTGGGCTCAGCCTATGGTGAGTCCAGCCCGGTCACCATGCTGTCTGAGACGTTCTATCTGGATGTACAGCTTGAGCCCGGCGCGTCCTTCCCGCTGCCCGACGATCACGAGGATCGCGGTGTCTATGTGACGCAGGGTTCAGTCGAGATCGCGGGCGACACGTTTGACGAAGGCCGCATGATGGTGTTCCGCCCCGGTGACAAACTGTCGGTCAAGGCGGGTCCTTTGGGGGCGCGGCTGATGCTGCTGGGCGGTGCGACACTGAACGAAGACCGATATATCTGGTGGAACTTCGTTTCGTCGTCGAAAGAAAAGATCGAAACTGCAACGCGTGAGTGGAAAAGCGCCGATTGGGCCAACGGTGCCTTTCATCTTCCGCCCGGTGATGACCACGAATTTATCCCGATTTCTGAGGAACTTGAGCGAACCAAACCACGTCTGGCGCGATAACAGGCCGTCCCTAGTGGGGCGGGGTTGTGTAACCAGCGGTTTGCGGTGATCCTTTCAGGTATTTCTGAGGGGGTATTATGAAACTAGTCATTGCGGGCGCGGGCAGTATTGGCTGCTATTGCGGAGCTCTGTTGGCCCGAGCGGGTCATTCCGTCACCTTACTGGGCCGTGCGCGTGTGCTGGATCCGATCCACGAAAACGGGTTAACGGTCACGGATTTTGACGGGCTCGATTATACCGCACCAGCAGCATCGTTGGCTCTCAGCCAAGACCCAACCTGTCTGGGGCATGCGGAACTGATCATCGTAACCGTGAAATCGGTGGCCACGGCGGATATCGCCGACCAGATCGGCACCGAGGCATTGCCAGACGTGCCGGTTCTGTCCTGGCAGAACGGGATCGAAAACGCAGCGACCTTGCGCGCAGCCTTGCCAGGGCGTGATGTGCGCGCCGGAATGGTGCCTTTCAACGTCGTGCCCAATGGCCCTGCCACCTATCACCGGGCGACGTCGGGCGAGATTGTTATTGAAAGCGGTCCGGGCGATCTGGCGTCCCGCCTCAGCAGCCCGGATCTGCCTGTTTTGGCGAGCGACCAGATCGAAGCCGTGCAATGGGGCAAATTGCTGATCAACCTGAACAACGCGCTGAATGCGTTGTCAGGCCTTACGATTGTGGATCAACTGACAAACCGCGACTGGCGCATCCTCGTTGCAGATCAGATGGCAGAAGCGCTTTCCGTTCTAAAAGCAGCGGGGCACCCTGTGGCCTCTACCACGCCGCTTCCCGCCTGGATGACCCCGCATATCCTGCGGCTGCCGACGCCCTTATTCACCCGCATTTCGGCCAGGATGCTGACCATTGATCCAAGCGCCCGAACCTCGATGGCCTATGATTTGATGGCTGAACGGCAAACGGAAATCGACAGCTTGCAAGGCCATATCATACGATTGGGTCGAGAAACCGGCGTGCCGACACCCATTTGCACGCAAGTGTCTGACTTGATCAAACACGCGCCCGATCACCCGCTGACCCCGGATCAGATCAGGCTGTAACCACTCCGGTTAAACGAAGGCAGTCAACATCCAATAGATAACGGCCGACATAGTTGCAGCAGCAGGTACGGTGATCACCCATGCCGCCACAATGGTCATGAAATGTGAGCGCCGTACCAGCTTGCGACGACGGTGCTCTTCTGGGGCCAGACTTTGGGTCGCTGCACGTTGAAAGCTGACTTGCTTGCGCCGCCGTTCTGAGTGCCATTCACGATAAAATCCGACGCCAAAGACTGCACCCACAGCAATATGTGTTGAGCTGACCGGAAGGCCAAGCCAGCTGGCTACGATCACGGTAATCGCTGCCGAAAGCGCAACGCAGAAGGCTCGCATGGGGTTCAGCTTGGTGATCTGGCTGCCGACCATACGGATGAGCTTGGGGCCGAACAGGAACAGGCCGAACGAAATGCCAAACGCGCCGATGATCATCACCCAAAGCGGGATTGTAACTTTTGAAGCGAAATCTCCGAATTCTGCCGCGTGCACAATCGCAGCCAAAGGGCCGACCGCGTTGGCCACGTCATTGGCACCATGGGCGAAACTCAGGAACGTCGCCGAGATGATCAGAGGCAGGCCAAACAGGGTTTTCAGCGATCGTGTCCGGTTTTCAAGCCCTTCGGACTTGCGCCGCACCCAAGGCACGGCGGCGGACCAAGCCAGCAGACCCGCGCCAAAACCGATCAGAAGGGCCATCTCAAGTTCGATTTTCACGATGCGTTTCAGACCTTTGACCGCAAGGTAGGTCGCAAAAGCCCCTGCCATCATCGCCACAAGAATAGGCACCCATTTTCGGGCAGCTGCAATCTTGTCGTCCTGATACTGGATCTTGGCCTTGATGAGCGCCAGAAAACACGCGGCAATCACACCGCCCAGCACGGGCGAGATCACCCAACTGGCTGCAATCGCGCTCATCGTGCCCCAGCTGACTGCGCTCAGCCCCGCAGCTGCGACTCCGGCCCCCATAACCCCGCCGACAACCGAGTGCGTGGTCGATACCGGCGCACCGACCCAGGTCGCCAGATTGACCCACATGGCTGAAGAAATCAGAGCCGCCATCATGGCCCAGATGAACACATTGCTGTTCTGAACCGAAGTAGGGTCGATAATGCCCTTCGAGATGGTCGAGACCACATCGCCACCTGCCAGCAACGCGCCCGCGCTTTCGGCAATGGCGGCAATCACAATGGCCCCGCCCATGGTCAGCGCGTTTGCACCAACTGCCGGGCCCATGTTGTTGGCCACATCATTGGCGCCGATATTGATCGCCATATAGGCCCCGAAAGCGGCAGCAGCCACCACGATATAGCTGCCCTCTGCTTGGCCAAACAGAACGGCTGCCAGCAGTCCTGCAACGACCATGAACGCCAACGCGATGCCGGGTGCCAGCATGGGGCGCGACACGTGTATGCTGGCGTTTTCAACGCGAGAAATGCGATGCAGATCGGTATCTAGCGCCTGCCAGCGTGGTTTTGGGTTTGTATCAGACATGGGCTTGATCAGTTTTTCAAAGACCGCCCGCAGCTAACGGTTCGCTACTGCAAGAGCAAGCCACGTGTCATGAAATTGTTGTGTAAAGGTTACATTTTGCGCAACAACGCCCGCAACTCAGGTTCCTGCACGTGCGAAGCCGCCTCAGCCGGGGAAAACCATTTGCGTGTTCGCTGATGAGCTTCGGGGAAATCTTCGACCAGCTTACTGACAGCAATCCGGTAGACATTGGTCAGCACCGGCTGAGCAGACCCGTCCTTGAGGATTTTGTCATAGGTAAAGTGACCTACCGGCTTCTTATCAACGGTTTCCGCGCGCACTCCGGCCTCTTCCCAGGCTTCCTGCAGTGCTGTTTCAGCCCCGTCCAGACCGTCGATGGGCCAACCTTTCGGAATGATCCAGCGACCTGTGTCACGGCTTGTGATCAACAGAACTTCGTCCTGGCCTTTCTTCTTTCGGGTGCATAGGGCCGCGAACTGCACCCGCCGAGGGCGCAGGATCAGAGGTCTGCCGACCTCTTCCCATAGATTTCGCAGTTTTGAGCCCATTAGAAGCGGTTTACCCATATGCTGTCATCGGAATTGAAGGGACGTAACAGTGGAAATGTTGAATTTCAATTAAATCTTCAGGAATTCTCTGTTCACGAGCGGTTTTAGGGGCGGATTGCGGAAATACTGTGTGTTTTGAGCTTTTGGGGCGAGTCTAGTCGCGCCTACGTTTGGCTCGTAGCGTGGGGTCGGCTTGGGTTGGGTCCTCGGGCCAGGGATGTTTGGGGTATTGCGCCCTCATGTCCTTACGGACGTCTGCGTAAGAGCCAGCCCAAAATCCAGGCAGATCGCGTGTGATCTGGATTGGGCGCTGCGCAGGGGACAGAAGGGTGATCTTCAGCGGCGCGCCTCCGACAACCGGATGACTGGATACGCCAAACAACTCCTGTAACCGGACCGAGATTTCTGGGACCGCAGCACTGTAATCAATCGGCACCTTGCGCCCCAGCGGTGTTTCAAACGACCCCGGCGCGCGCTGGTCCAGCTCTTGCGTTTGGGACCAATCCAATCTGGCGCGCAAGGCGGGCAATAGATCGAACCGCTTCCAATCCTCTGCACTTTTGACACCTGAGAGCATCGGCAGGAGCCAGCCCTCCAAACTGGCCATCAGACCTTCGACCGAGAAATCGGGCAAGTCGACCCCGTCCGCGCGAACCAGTTCGACCCGAGCCGCCAGCCGCGCGGCAGCCCCATCCAGTCGCAAGCCCAGATCACGTACCCCGTCCAACATTGTCCTGGCGACCACATCATCCGGGACATCCTTCCAGATACGATCATCCAGTGTGATCGATCCGAACCGTTCTTGTCGTCGGGGCACAACCCGGCGCTCACGTTTCGACCATGTACAGCTGTCTGTCCATGCGATTTGGTCCGAGAACAAATCCCGGATCTCTTGTTCCGAGATCTGCGTGGCCAGTCGCACCTTTGCTTCGCGCGGGTTGCCATCCGTATCGGTCACAACCAAGTAAGGCGCGCCTGCCAGCGTGTCGCCGTTGTCCAGAACAACGCCTTTGCCGCCCGAAAGCACATAGCGTGGCGCTTCACCCT
The DNA here is from genome assembly GCF_013034525.1 of Ruegeria sp. HKCCA5929. NCBI lineage: Bacteria > Pseudomonadati > Pseudomonadota > Alphaproteobacteria > Rhodobacterales > Roseobacteraceae > Ruegeria > Ruegeria sp. HKCCA5929. The sequence goes on along the minus strand of NZ_WQGE01000002.1, from coordinate 62,581 downwards.
TGCGCCTTTGTCCTATGCGATCTGGATAGGCGAGGGCGGCCATGGCAGCCGTGCTTTGCGGCTCGGATCCGTCGGTGGCTTGCGCCCGCAACCGTTTGGCCTCGGCCTTTATTCGGTCCAGGGCACCCATATTCACCTGCCAGACGCGGTTGCGTTGAAACGCCCGCACATCCCGCAGCGCCTCTTGCCGCAGCGCGATATCGACCGGAGCACCGCGCAGAGGATCGCGCTCGGCCATCAGTGCTGCCAGTGAAGCGGCCTGCACGCCTGCGCGCTCTAACATGTGACCCAGCCTGGGGTGCAGAGGCAGCGCTGCCAAGGCGCGCCCGTGATCCGTGATCCGGCCGTTGCCGTCCAACGCGCCCAGCATTCTTAGCAAAGCCCGCGCCTCGGACATGGTTCCGTCGGGCGGTGGGGTCAGAAAAGCCAGGTCGCTGGCATCCGCGCCCCAAAGGGCCAGCTCTAACGCCAACCCGGTCAAATCGGCTGCCTCAATCTCGGCTGGCGGGTAGGCGGCCAGCGCGCCTTCCTCACCTTTTGACCAGAGCCTATAACAAACGCCTTCGGCCACACGGCCTGCGCGGCCTGCGCGTTGCGTCGCTTCGGCACGTGTCACGCGGTCTGTGACCAGCCGCGACATGCCCGAGCCCGGATCAAACCGTGCCCGCCGTGCTTGGCCCACATCCACGACCACCCGGATATCGGGGATGGTCAGCGAGGTTTCGGCAATCGACGTCGCCAGCACCACTTTGCGCCCGGTCTTGGCCGGGACAATCGCCGCGCGCTGGGCGGCAAAGGGCATTGCTCCGAACAGCGGATGCACGGCGCAGGCTTCGGGCAGCCGGGACTTCAGCGCGCCTTCAGCCCGACGGATTTCGCCCTCGCCGGGCAGAAAAACCAAAAGGCCACCCCCTGTTGCGCGGGTTTCACGCTCGGCCTGTACCACAAGTTCAACCAGTGCATCCAAACGCCGAGCCTGCGGCGCAAGAGGGCGATCCAGCCAGCGGGTCTCGACCGGAAAGCTGCGCCCTTCGGACGTGATCAGCGGGGCGTTCATCAACCGGCCCACGGGTTCTGCGTCCAATGTGGCGGACATGGCCAGCAGGATCAGATCATCCCGCAGCGCACCCGCCACCTCAAGACACAGCGCCAGCCCCAGATCGGCGTTCAGAGAGCGTTCGTGGAACTCGTCAAAAATCACCGCGCTGATACCGGGCAGGTCAGGGTCGGATTGCAGCATCCGGGTCAGGATGCCTTCGGTTACGACCTCGATCCGCGTGTCTTTTGACACTTTCGCGTCGCCGCGCACGCGGTAACCCACGGTTTGTCCCGCGCGTTCGCCCAGAGTTTCGGCCATCCGCTCGGCCGCCGCCCGTGCCGCCAAGCGTCGGGGCTCCAGCATCACGATCTTGCCGTCGCACAGGCCCGCCTCGAGCATCGCCAATGGCACCCGCGTGGTCTTGCCTGCGCCTGGTGGCGCTTGCAAAACCGCTCTCCCGTGTGTGCCTAGGGCATTCAGCAGGTCGGGAACGGCGTCGTCTATAGGCAGGCTTGTTATCATGCGGACCTTATCCGCCATCGTTCCGATGGCGTCTAGTTCCCGCACGCCCATCGGCACATTTCCCAGAACGAAATGACGCAGGTTTTGTTTGGAATGCATTTCACGCGTTCTCTGGTCTGGACAAACGCCCCCTGACCACGGCAACTATTCCTGCCTCATGGATCGGGACAAGAATGCAGACAGACAGTTTAAGCGACAGGATTTTAAACGGTGAGCGTCGAGCGCTGGCGCGTGCGATTACTCTGGTCGAAAGTAACCGTGCTGATCACCGGGCACAGGCCAGCGATCTTTTGGCCCAACTGGCAGGATCCGGACGTCAGGCGTTGCGGATTGGTCTGTCGGGGACACCCGGTGTGGGTAAATCCACTTTCATCGAAAGCTTCGGCATGATGTTGACGGAGCAAGGGCTGCGCGTGGCGGTATTGGCGGTTGATCCAAGCTCGGCCCGTTCGGGTGGCTCGATTCTGGGTGACAAGACCCGGATGGAGCGCCTGAGCCGCGAAAAAAACGCCTTTATCCGTCCTTCTCCCAGTCAAAGCCACCTCGGTGGCGTTGCACGCCGCACCCGTGAGGCCATCGCCCTGTGCGAGGCTGCGGGATATGATGTGGTGCTGATCGAAACTGTCGGGGTCGGGCAGTCAGAAACGGTTGTGTCCGAGCTGTCGGATCTGTTCCTGCTGTTGTTGGCCCCTGCGGGTGGAGACGAATTGCAGGGTGTGAAGCGCGGCATCATGGAAATGGCCGACATCATCCTGATCAATAAAGCCGATGGTGAGTTGAAGGCGACCGCTACGCGTACCTGCGCTGACTATGCAGGCGCATTGCGGCTGCTGCGCAAGCGTCCACAAGACCCGGAAGGTTTTCCCAAGGCGATGACTGTTTCAGCGGTTGAAGAGCAGGGCCTGGAGCAGGCATGGGACGAAATGCAATCCTTGACCCAATGGCGTCGTGACAATGGCATATGGGACGCAAACCGTTCCGCACAGGCGCGCTACTGGTTCGATCAAGAGGTTCGCCATGCTCTGCTTGCGCGCCTTGACACGCCGCAAGCCAGGGCCGAGATGGAGCGTCTGAACGCCGAAGTCTCAGCGGGCCATTTGAACCCGGCCAAAGCGGCGGAAGAACTGCTCAGCACATTGACCTGATGGTTGGGCGCGGGCAAGGATCGTGATGGCCGAGCAAAATGAAAGATTTCGCGCGGCCTGTCTTGACCCTCCCGGCGATTCCCACTACACGCATCCAACCAGTTTTCGGGCGCGACTTCGGGTTGCGCCCCTTGTGATTTGGCCAAGGGTCTGAAGCCCGGCCTCCAGAAACAAAGGAAGAAACCATGTCGCGCCGTTGCGAACTGACCGGAAAAGGCCCGATGACTGGCAACAATGTCAGCCACGCCAACAACAAAACCAAACGTCGTTTCCTGCCGAACCTGAACGACGTCACCCTGCAGTCCGAGACTCTGGGCCGTGGCGTCAAGCTGCGCATCTCGGCAGCTGCCCTGCGCTCGGTCGACCACCGCGGTGGTCTGGACGCGTTCCTGGCTAAAGCCAAGGACGAAGAGCTGTCGGCAAACGCACTGAAAGTGAAAAAGGAAATTGCCAAGGCGCAAGCATCGGCCTAAGCTTTTTTCCTTATGAAATTCAAAGCCCTGCACCTTTAAGTGCGGGGCTTTTTTTGTAGCGGCCTCCGATGAGTGGCTGGCATTGTTCCCAATTTCGAAATTATTTTTCTCGATTGGTGAATTTCTTCACATACAGAGATTCGAATCTGACCTAACGTCAGGGCATTCATCAGGCGGGGGCCCTATAATGTCGTTAAAAAGTTTCTACATTTTTTTGTTTCTGGCCGCTGTGTTTCGTAAGGCAATTGCAGCCTGTTCACAGATGCAGCGCAGGGTGAACCGGACCCATACCAGCTTCACCGCAAGCCAGGTGAAACGGACCGGACTGGACTACTAAGACCTGCTTCAAGCGCGACCCTTTTGCGCTTGAAGCGCCTTCGGGCGCTGACCTATACCAAGGTCAGGATGAGACCTAAGACTACCAGATTCCTACCTTTCGTCGTTTCCCTGCTGCTGGTGCTGACCGGGCAGGGCGTTGCCATGTCACGTGGTATGGACACTGCTGTGGGTCAGATGGTGCTGTGCACCGGTACTGGCCCGGTTGTTGTCTATATGGACGAACGTGGTCAGCCCACAGCGCCACCGCATTATTGCCCGGATTACGCGTTGTCCCTTATGGGTGCGATTGCTGCATCCCATCCCCCGATGCCCGCACCGCCGGAACTGTCGCAGCCCGCGCCGTTACGGGATGTCGGTAATCAGATTGCGTTGCCAGTTCCCCATACCCCGGCCCGTGCACCGCCAGTTGTTGTTTGAAACTCCATCTTTTTTCGAGAAATCAAACAACAAGGAGAGACGCGATGTCTTTCAAATCAAATCTGCTCGCAACCCTGGCTGCTATGACCCTGGCCGTTCCTGTATTGGCTGACGGCACCATTTCTGTGGATGACGCTTATGCCAGATCCTCGGGTAAAACCGCCAAGGCTGGTGCCGCGTTCATGATGATCCAGAACCAGAGCGACACGGACGACCGCCTGATTGGCGTAACGTCAGATGCTGCGGCGCGCGTTGAGCTGCACACGCACAAGGTTGATGACAACGGTGTGGCCAAGATGGTGCATGTCGAAGAAGGCTTTGTGATTCCAGCGGGCGAAACTCACATGCTGAAACGCGGTGGTGACCACGTTATGTTCATGGGTCTGACTGCACCGTTTGAGCAAGATGCTACGGTCCCGGTGACACTGATTTTCGAGAATGCTGGTGAGGTTGAGATCGAGATCCCCGTCGACCTTGAACGTCAGGACAAAGGCGGACACGGGTCACACGATCACGGATCGCATTCAGATTAAAGCGCGAGTCTTCGGACAGTCCAGCGACCTTTGAAAAACGTCAGGCCGGGCACTGCCCGGCCTGAAACGCTTTTGGTCAATGGCCGCTCTACTTATTGACGGTCTTCAATCCGACCCGGTCACCCGCTTTGCGGAACCGGGAGGCCAGCCAGAACATGACGGCAGAAATTGCAAGCGCTGAGAAGGCGATACCCCAGCCCAACGCCACCAGCGCTACTGCTGGCCAGATCATAAGAACCAACCCGATAACCAAAGCCAGAAAGCCCGAGACCCGCATGGAGCCACGCTGTGGGTCCCGCTCATGCATCTGTTGAGCCGCTGCCAGTGAACCGATTCCGATAATCAATGCCCATGCGCCCAAAAGGAAAAAGGCAAGCTTGACCGTGCCTTCGGGCCAAATCAACAGGATCAAACCGATCAGAAGTGCGCCGATTGCAGCGCCTCCCAACACCCCGCGACGTCCGATCCCCAAAAGTGTCAGGCCGCCATCTAAAATCAACAGTACACCGACCAGTTGCAACAGCATGGCGATGCTGCCAGACGGCCAGAACAGCGCAGCGATGCCCACAATTCCCGCAAGAACGCCACGCAGCAAGAAGGTCCACCAGAGATTGGACAATTGCGCGCCCAGCAGGTCGCGTTGGGCCATGCTGCCATCCTCAAGGATTTCGCCGGTTTTGGGTTCTTGGTCGGTCATGGCTGATCCTCCGGTTGTTTCGGATGCAATCTAAGCAAATAAATCAAGCGGTGTCTGCACCTTATGAGGGTCGCGCCAGCAATTGCTCAACCCAGTGCGGCACCGTTTCTGACGCTTTGCCGAGGATATATGTGTCAAATCCCGAGGCCCCAAGCGTCGGCTCCAGATTAATCTCTACGGTTTGTGCGCCCGCGGCTTGTGCCTCGTGCACAAACGCTGCAGCCGGATAGACCTGACCTGAGGTGCCGATGGCGGCGAAAAGCGACGCGCTGGCCAGATGGTCGTAAATCTCATCCATGTGGTACGGCATCTCTCCGAACCAGACCACATCGGGACGGGCCGTTGGCTGGTTGCAGGATGGGCAGGGCTCACCCACGGCCATCTCAGGTGGAGCGATCCAGCGATGCCCACAGGCCGAACACAACGCACCTGCCAGTGTCCCGTGCATGTGAATGACATTTCGCGCGCCACCAGCTTCGTGCAGGCTGTCGACGTTCTGAGTGACGATCACCACTTCTCCGGGCCAGTCCCGTTGCAGACGTGCCAGTGCTTTGTGAGCGGCATTCGGTTCTACGCCCGCCGCCTGAGTGCGACGCGCATTGTAAAATCCCTGCACCAAGGCCGGGTTGCGGGCGAAGCCTTCGGGTGTGGCCACATCCTCAATCCTGTGTTGCGCCCATAGCCCGCCCTCATCGCGAAAGGTGCTGAGCCCGCTTTCGGCGGAAATTCCGGCTCCGGTCAGAATGACGATCTTTTCCATATCCCCTCCACACGGTACAGCTTTGCCATGTCACACCGTATCCTCTTTGTCTGTCTCGGCAACATTTGCCGATCCCCCGCGGCCGAGGGCGTCTTTCGCTCTCGCGCGCCGCATCATTCAACCGACAGTGCCGGAACAATGGGTTGGCACGCGGGTAAACCACCCTACGGACCGATGCAGGCCGCCGCCAAAGCCAGGGGCTATGACCTCAGCGACCTGCGTGCCCGACAGTTCACGGCTGCCGATTTCGAACGTTTCGATCTGATCATCGGTATGGATGCAAACAACATGGCGGATATCGAAGATCTGCGCCCTGCAGGCAATAACACGCCTGTGCGCCTGTTGACGGACTTTGCCCATGAATCCCAGTCGGACCATGTGCCTGACCCCTACTACACGCGGGACTTCGATGGTGCACTGGATCTGATCGAAACAGCAGTGGCCGGACTGGCCATTCATCTGGAGCGCTAGCCGCCGATCACCTTCAACTGACCGTTCAGCCAGGGCAGTTTGTTGAGGGCCGGTTCGATGATCTGGTTTTGCATCAGCCGACGTGTCATTCCCGCGACCTCCTGCGGCACCTGATCCGACCAATCGGTGCGGGCCAAAAGAGAGATCGTGCGAGAGAAATCTCCGAAAGGGGCAGGGTGGGCCTCTAAGCCATCATGGAACCGTGTTGCACGCATGAAACCCAACGGCGTCGTGATCGCCCAGCCCAGGCCACGCGCGACCATGGCCATCAGCGCCATATGCGACCCGATCTCAAACCGTTCCTCGAACTCCTGCGCCTCACGCGCCATATGCACTTCGATCTGGCGACTGATCAGTTGCTCGCGGGCATAGCGTAGAAACGGTAAACCGTCTTGCACCGCTGTCACGCCGCCAGACCCCTTCGGGGCCACCAGAATGAATGGATCGCGCACCAGAGGATATTCGACCACTCCCTCTAGCACCTCGCCGCTATGGGCGGTGACCGCCATATGAAGCCGTTGTTCGGCCAGTGCCTCGAACAGATCGAGGCTGGACAGGGTGATCAGTTTGAAATTCGACCGCGTCAGGCTGTCCGCCAGCAGCGTGGCCAACCGTGGGGTCAGATCGTTGTCGAAATCGTCGATCAACCCGATGGAAAGCGTGGTCAGGTGCCCCAGCTCCATGACCGACAGCTCGCTTTGTGCCATCTGCAACTCGGCCAAAACGGCCTCGGCCCGTTCCAGAAAACTGCGCCCGGCTTGCGTCAGTCGCATCGGGCGGCGTCCATGATCAACCAGATCGGTGCCCAGCGCCTTTTCCAGATTGCGCAATTGCTGAGAAACGGATGGCTGGCTAAGCCCGGTGATCTCGGCGGCCTGCGCTACCGATCCCGTCCGCGCCAAAGCCTCGAACACCTCAAGGCCCCGCAGGGTCAGCCCTTTCATCACCATCGCACACACCTTTCGCTGCGCCTTTTCTGAGGCGCAGCTTGCATCAGGTCAAGGATTTGCGGTGCGTTAGCTGCAGATCGCCTGCGCCATCTGGCCAAAGTTCTGATAACGATCCCACAGCGCATCATCACGCGCGGTCTTCGACATCTTCAATTCTTGCGCCTGATGGGGGTCTTCGAACCATTTCGAGACGGTCTTCTGGTCACTGCGCGTCAGTGCCTGATCTGCCACGCGCTGAATGCAGCTGCACCGATCACGTGTGGCCGCCGCCCGATCCGACGCCAGACAGGCGCGCTTGATCTGCGCAGCCTCAACCTGCGGAGCGATGGCCGTCATCGTTGCGGCACAGAATGCGATTAAGAGGAACTGTTTCATGCTCATGCCTCGTTTTTGCCTGCCCTAAGGGATCTTGTGCCCCTCTCGGTCTGCGCGGGAGTATGAATCAATGTGGTTAACGGATCAATCATACGTTGCGAAAAAGTGATTGCACGAGTCGGAAACGCCTAGCCCGCAGGGCGGGCTTCAACTCGGCACCAATAATTGTGACAGGCCGAAAAGAGTCACAGTGCCTCAGGATTAGACCAATGCTATTGAGAAAGTACCGCCTATGACTTCATTGATGAGAGCAATAACCGACCTCCACGTATAATGAATCGTTGTAGGGAGCGTTTTTTCTTAAATCGAACATGTAGTCATTTCCGACCGAAAATGCTCCGCTCGGGTGGAAGTGTACGCCCCCACAGTGCACGGACACCAAAAATCCATTTTCAACGTAGATTTCAGTGCATTTTCTTGTGCTGGGGTTTGTGATGGAATTTTTGGTTGTTTCAAAAGTTTGCCAGCAACGTTGCAGGAATTTCTCTGATTGCGTTTCGTAATCCAACTCTTCTGAAAGAGAAACTTTACAAAAGTCGTGATCATCTGGATCAACTTTCCAGAACTGGTATCGACTGGTGCTAAAGTTCTCAGAAATCCATTCTGAGTCTTTGTAGTTGAAGCCTTTTGACTGAACACCCACACATTCAATACGAGTTCCGATGCTGATCTCGTAATCGGTGGGGTTCTCTAGTGATGGAGTCTCCTTCTCGCCGGCCAGGACAACCTCTTTGTCCCAAGCGCCGACTATTGCGTTCACATCCCTTGCAAACAAGGAAGCTGGAAGGATAACGAGACCGACAAAAATTGAAACAAAATCAAATTTCATAGCATTTATTGCCCTGATTGAATGTGTTGCGTGTTTGTCCTTGGAGCACGTTTAGTCAATCCCAAGCAAGCAAATCACAGCACAAAGGCCAATAGCTCAATCAGAGACCAGCATTTTAGGTAAGCAGGCATCAAAGGAGAAGGAATGTGATGACTACAAGTGGACCAACAGCTCAAGGTTGTTAAGATGCTCCACCAATTCGAAAGCTTCAGTTTTGGCACTGCGCTAGAAAGAAGATTTGCAATCTGCCACGCGCACTCAATCCACCTTGACCAACCCACGATTCCTCTACATATCCCCAACCCATGACAGACCTCGCTCATATCCGCAATTTCTCCATCGTCGCGCATATCGACCATGGCAAATCCACCCTTGCTGACCGGCTCATCCAAGAGACCGGAACCGTCAAGGATCGCGACATGAAAGAACAGCTGCTCGACAGCATGGATATCGAGCGCGAACGCGGTATCACAATCAAGGCCAACACGGTTCGCATCGACTATACGGCGGATGACGGCGAGCACTATGTGCTGAACCTGATCGACACCCCCGGCCACGTGGACTTTGCCTATGAGGTCTCACGGTCCATGCGTGCGGTCGAAGGCTCGCTGCTGGTTGTGGACTCGACCCAAGGGGTCGAGGCGCAGACGCTGGCGAACGTGTACCAAGCCATCGACGCCGATCATGAGATTGTTCCAGTGCTGAACAAGATCGACCTGCCCGCGTCCGACTGCGACCGCGTGGCCGAACAGATCGAGGATGTGATCGGCATCGACGCGACTGATGCCATTCAGGTCAGCGCCAAAACGGGGCAGGGCATCCACGAAACGCTGGAAGCCATTGTGCAGCAACTTCCTGCGCCGGAGGGCAATCTGGACGCGCCGCTCAAGGCAATGCTGGTGGATTCGTGGTATGACGCTTATCTGGGTGTGATCGTTCTGGTCCGTATCATGGACGGCACGCTGAAAAAGGGGATGCGGGTCAAGTTCATGTCGAACAACACCCTGCACCACGTCGACCGCGTCGGCGTTTTCCGGCCCGAGATGGAAATGGTCGACAGCCTCGGCCCCGGTGAGATCGGTTTTCTGACCGCATCCATCAAACAGGTCCGCGACACCCGCGTCGGTGACACGATCACCAATGACCGCAACGGGACCGAAGACGCACTGGACGGGTTCAAACCCGCGCAGCCGGTGGTGTTCTGTGGCCTCTTCCCCGTGGACTCGGCCGAATTTGAAGACCTGCGGGATGCGATCGACAAGCTGGCCCTGAACGACGCCTCGTTCAGTTTTGAGATGGAAACCTCGGCCGCGCTGGGCTTTGGCTTCCGCTGCGGCTTCCTTGGCCTGCTGCACCTTGAGGTCATCCGCGACCGCATCGAACGCGAATACGATATCGAGCTTATCACCACCGCGCCCTCGGTGATCTATCACGTCTACATGAAGGACGGCGAGATGATCGAGCTGCACAACCCCGCGGACATGCCCGACCCGTCCAAGGTCGACCATATCGAGGAGCCGCGCATCAAGGCGACCATTCTGGTGCCAGACGAATATCTGGGTGACGTACTGAAACTCTGTCAGGACCGCCGCGGCATCCAGCTGGACCTGACCTATGCGGGCAGCCGCGCCATGGTCGTCTATGACCTGCCGCTGAACGAGGTTGTCTTTGACTTCTACGACCGCCTGAAATCGGTGACCAAGGGCTATGCCTCGTTCGACTACCAGATGACCGGCTATACCGAGGATAACCTGGTCAAGATGTCGGTGCTGGTGAATGACGAACCGGTTGACGCGCTGTCGACCATGGTTCACCGCGACCGGGCCGAGATGCGGGGCCGGGCGATGTGCGAAAAGCTCAAGGACCTGATCCCGCGCCACATGTTCAAAATCCCGATCCAGGCCGCCATCGGAGGCAAGGTCATCGCCCGCGAGACCCTCTCGGCGCTGCGCAAGGACGTGACCGCGAAGTGCTACGGAGGGGATGCTACACGGAAACGCAAACTGCTGGACAAGCAGAAGGCGGGTAAGAAGAAGATGCGCCAGTTCGGGAAGGTTGATATCCCGCAGGAGGCGTTTATTTCCGCACTTAAAATGGATTCTTAATCCATTTTAAGTGCGAAAGCGCGAAAGCGTTTGGCAAAGCCAAACGCGTGCGGCACCCGGTACAGTAATAGTGCTGTTGGACAGCTGAAGGCTGGGCATTATTACGACGGGTGGTTGAAAGCGGGTGGCGCAGCCAACTGCGTGCCCACGGGGTTGGGTGAGAGAATATTTATTAATTTATTCAATCAAATTGGCAGCGAAGAGATTTTGAGAATGAACGAGGATAGCCGCATTGTGTTTGTTGTCGGTGCTGGGGCGAGCGTTGAGTTTGGCCTGCCTGTCGGATCGACACTCAAACAAGCGATCTCATCGAGTGCAAACTCAGTCGAAGTCGAGGATTTCGGAAGAATAGTTGGCACAGATAGACTATTGAGTGACGTGGCCCGATGGATTTCAAACGAATACCCGGACGTCAATGTCGTTTCAGAAATGAAGAAAATCTCGGCGGGGGTTTTGCTGCTTCCTTCCATTGATAACTACTTGCATGCGCATTCGACCAATGATTGCCGTGTCAAACTGGGAAAAATATTGATTGCTAGCGAGCTTCTCGCCGCAGAGAAAGCCTCAAAACTGTTTTTTAATCCAACAAATTTCTATGACCGTTTTGATTTTTCACAAACTTCCGATACTTGGCTCGCGGCATTGTTCAGTGCACTATGTACAGTCGGCAAAGTTGAGGACGTGGCAGAAAAACTCAAAAAAATCACGTTCGTTTCGTTTAACTACGATAGGGTGATTGCACGCTTCTTTTTTCTCGCTATTCAGGCGGCTTTCGATCTCTCCGAGGATGAGGCGGACAGGTTTTGTGCTGAAAACCTGAACATTCTACATCCATATGGGTCACTTGGAGAGCTAAAACCCAAAGCAGAAGGTTCGGGGTTCGGAAAACGAGAGCAGTCTCAAGATATTATCGATGCAGCATCTTCACTACGTGTTTTTACAGAAGGCGGAGATGAAAAGGTGCGCTCTGAGGTGCGAAAAAGTCTTGAAAATTCGGATTCCATATTCTTTCTAGGGTTTTCTTTTTTGAAATTGAACATGGATTATTTGAAGCCGGATGACGGTGTAGAATGCCAGTGTTTCGGAACAAATCTGGGTGTTTCAGAATACAATGATAACAAAGCTAAAAATCGTATATCAACTTGGTACAAAAACGGCCTAGGAAGACTAAACGTGCAGAGCCTAGAGTTCGACCAAGTGGGATGTTCGGATTTAATCAATGATTACTCGGGCTTTTTTGAGTGACTGAAAACTCCTACTGTTTGAAATATATTCCCATCGTTTGGCTCACCCGCCCGGCGGCACCGCCGGGCCACGTCGACCCGCCCCCATGGGGTGGCGCGTTTGCGCCTCCTCTCGGGACGGCGCTGCCGTAAACTCTGCTGAAAAACCACCGTCCCAGATTTCGAGTTTCCGCCATCAGATGCTACACTCCCAACATTGAATTCAGAAAATTCAAAATGGGGGAGTGTGTTATGGATCAGACTCTGCGTTCAAGAACGTCTATGGGCCGTCTGGATCATTACTATTACATCATGCGGACGACAATTTTTGCCTATGTGGCGCTCGCTGCCATAATCGGGTTTGGCGCTCAGGGAATTTCGCTGGTTCTGGTAGTCCTGGTCATTGCCACTGCGGCTTTTGGCATTCTGGCGGGCAGCACCGCTTTGGCCGATGTCGAAAACCTGCGGGACGACATGGACGACGAATTGGCGGCGTCGAATTTCGGCAAGGGCGTCAAATCCCATAACGTGAAAGGGCTTATCTTAACGTCCAATGTGTTGCTCGGTCTGATCGGGCTGGCCGAACTCATCGCGATTGTGTTCTGACCGGGTCTGTGACCAACCTCACACCCCCAAACCCATACTCCTGCTAAACTTGATCCCACGGCAACCTTGGCAGGAGGCCCCGATGTCTACATCCATGATCCCCCTCATCGCCCTTGGGTCGGCGGGTCTTTATTCCGTGGCCATGATCTCGATGAAGTTTTGGTGGAAACTCCCCGGAGTCGGCCTCAGCCTGTTGATCGTCGCAACCCTGCTGGCCGCCGCAACGCTGGAACTCGCCGCCCTGCGTGAGGAGCGGTTAGGTATCATCTATACGGGTATTCTGGGGGCCGAGGTCATTCTGATCGCCATCGCCTCATTCTTTCTGTTTGGCGAGAATTTCTCATACCGGGAAGTTGCTGGGATCGCTCTGGTTTTGATCGGGACAGCGCTGGCCTGGGCCTGACGCTTTCTCTTTTCGCTCAGGCCAAATGCCTTATCCGCGCGGCACCAGATGCAGCCATTGCATCGGAAACCCGCGCCCTTCCGAGATGATCGGCCATTTGAAATCATCCCCCAGCTTGAGGATTTTATCCATCTCTGACGTGTCGCGGACGCTGCCGTCCACATAGGTGATCTGAAAATACTGACCGCAAAAATCTTCGATGGCCCTCAATTTGGCAGCGCCGTTCTCGACCATCTGAGGATGCAGTTCGATCAGGAATTCCGACTGGCGATACTGGGTCAGAAATTCTTCGGTCAGCAGGCTGAATTCCACGCCCTCGATGTCGATCAGAAAGAAAATGTCACCGGGGTTGGGGGCAACGCTTGCGATATTCTCGGCGGTGTTATCCAGCGCGTCGCCAAACACGGTCACGTGGTCGCCGACACCGTTATGCTCGGCCGTCTCGCGGATGACCTCGCGGCCCTTTGCCGATACTTCAAAACACACGCTTTTCTCGAAGTTACCGGTCGAGACAAGGCCAACGCCCCAAAAGCCATCGGCCGCGCCGATATCCACCAGCACGGGCTTGTCCGAGTTGCTCAGAATGCCAAGGTTCTACTGCTCATAAAGGCCAAAGATCTTTGTGGCGGTATCAGAGTGCCCGCCCCAAAAGGCGTTTTCGGTAAAGCGAAAACCTTTCATCGGCCCGCACAGCACTTCAGAGCCGCTTTGTTCCAGTACAAATTGCGAAAACTCGCTTCGGAAGCGTCGGACAGCGCTTTTGAAGGCGCGATGGTGTCTTTTGGGAAAGTGCATTTGTACCTATTCGCGTTTCTGTCCGTCGGGCGGGTGTATCGCACCCAGTCTTTAAGTTGCGTTGACTGCTGTGGGAAGGAAAAAGGCGCACCATCAGCAGGTTCCGATCGCTTCATGCGCCCGGCAACCTGAACGGTGTGTGAAGTTTACTTTAGGTAAGTTGTAACCGCTACGCGCTCTCCCAATCTGTTGGGCACACAGAAGGAGAGAGCCCATGACCAGATACATGACTGCCGGAGCAGCTGCTTTGGCCACGACACTCACCCTTGGAACAGCCGCGATGGCTGAAACAACGCCTGACCTGCGCGGTACGTGGTTGGGGTCTTACACGACCGTCCAGCCAAGCCATTACTACAAAGGCGACGAGCCTCGGTTCAACCAAGCGGAATGGATGCTTGATGTGCAGATTCAGGAGGACAATGTCTTCTGGGGTCCCAGCAAGTGGCGGCGCGATGGCGACACCGAATGGAATGAATACGAGGCGACCGGAACCATCAGTCTGGACGGCTCTGGTGCCATCGGCATCGTTGAAACGTCACCGCTGGTGATTGGCGCCAATGCGTTGATCGATGCGCGGTATGAAGACGGCAAGATCTATGCGGATTTCCGTAGCCTGCGAAACGGAACGACTTACAGCACCGTTCTGGAACGTCAGGTGAACTGAAGCGGTTCCGGCCCGGTCGGACCGTAGGGGGTATAGACCGCCGCCCGCCGCCTATGCGGCAGAGTGGCCGGTCGTCGTCCGGGTCGGACCGCTTCTCAGTATTGAAGCCATTGTCTTTTTCAAGGGGAGGAGACCGGGTGGCGATGTCACTGTGTGCTGCAGGATTCAAAGCGTTTCGGTTGGAGTGCGCTGTCCCACGACCGGGGCCAGTTGGGTCTCGCACGTAGTGAATCTTCGCCATCCGGTTTCTGATGAATTACCGACAAGAGTTTTTCACGCCCTATTTCAGCTGGGGGCCAAGCACTGCCGTGGGTAACGAAGTGACCTAATAAAGAGCTGTTCAGGTCGCCGATTCGATGGAATTGGCGCCTGAGAGTTGAACAAACCCAGTGGTTTTCACCGAAACGGCCGCGCTGCCGCCTTTGCACCCGCAGCATTTCATGGAAAAGTGGCACATAATCGACGGCTACCTGAACATCCGATCAACTCAGCGCGGTGTCGTGCTTTCTCGGATTATCCACAGAAATGTCCCGCCGGATATCAACATTTTATCCCCGTCTATTTTTCATGCTGCAGTGCTATTTTCTTGCCGGGCGAGGACCGGAATGTAACAGTCTGATCACTGCCTAGGGTCCTCGGAACCGACGGTGGCAAGCAAAGGTCCAGAGGTTTGAGGGTTTGAGAGGGTCTTGGGATTTTCTTAGAGCTTCAAAGACTTACCGTTAAGGTCAGTTGTGGGCAGGCATCGCGCTTGTTTCAGTTGACTGTCCTCGTTGATGGCCGATGCAGGCTGCGCGATCCTTAGGGGTCAGAGCAGTTGTCACGGCCCCTCAGTGGGCTGAGGCAAAAGGATCGGGGCACCCCTTGGGGCGCATCGACCCGGTAAGGCGTCAGGCGTATCCGAAAGGGTACTCGCAAAGACAACGTCGGCGCACCTGACGCCTTTTCCTTTGCCGGTTTACGGTTTTATACAGGCTACCACTCACCCCCAGCTGAACGAGAACGGGGCTCTTTCGCGCGTGCAAAAGAGCCCCGATGTGGTTCTGGAAAATAAAGCCAAGAGGCTGCGCCTCGGCAATGTGGGTATTGGGATCGGGCGCAGCAATCCGTCTACTTGGTTTGAAGACGAACGCACTGCGCAAGTTCGGAAAACCTTACAGGTTTTCCTGCACGTCTGTCGCAGCGTCCTGGATGGCGTCCCCGGCCTTTTCAATATCTTTCCCAGCGCCTTTTGCAGTTTCGCAGGCTGTCAGGGCAAACAGGCTCAGGCCAATCAAAATAACACGGATCATTGTCGTCTCCTTGGTGCTCGATGGAGGTTCGGTAGCAGCTTTCCGCCAATGAAACCAGTCGTTAAGAAGCACCCTCGCCACAAAACAACTCATAGATCACTTCCAACATCCGTTTTGGACGATTGTCCGCCAGACGATAATAGATCGCTTTACCTTCCCGTCTTGGGATGACCAAACCTTCCAATCGAAGGCGCGACAATTGCTGAGACACCGCGGCTTGCCTTGCGGACAAAAGCTCTTCCAATTCTGTCACAGATTTCTCACCCGATACCAGGTGGCACAAGATCATCAAGCGCCCTTCATGGCTGATCGCTTTAAGAAAATTCGACGCACGTGTCGCGTTGCCGACCATGCGGTCAAAGTCTTCTTGGGACATGTCTTGTGACAGTTGGGGAAGTGCCATTGTTCTATTTCCTTGCTAACCCATCAAGTTGGTCACGTTATTACATCACAACGAACCTTTGCCGCGTTGCATCCACTTACATGTTTCGGTCATTTTGCTCCATATGTATAAATCAAAATACCGTGATGAGTGAAAGGGAAACAGAAGCCACCTTTCCCCCCTACCGCAACCAAAGGGCGCCGGCTGCGTTCCACCATTCGTTTTTGAATGTGAAGACCGGGTGCTGCCTTGCGCGTATTTGATCACAGTACACATTCCTGCGTCGTTCTCACTTGCCCCCCTTGCAGCCCCCCCGAGCCGATACTAAGACTCGGGTAATACTTGTTGGGGTAGTGTCCCGATCCATAGCAAAGCAGGCAGGTTCAGAATGTTCGATCCCGTAGATACCTACATGAATACGCTCGTTCCCATGGTCGTCGAGCAGACCAGCCGGGGCGAACGCGCTTACGATATTTTCTCGCGTCTGCTGAAAGAGCGGATCATCTTCATCAACGGCCCAATTCACGATGGTATGAGCCATTTGGTAGTTGCGCAGCTGTTGCACCTTGAGGCCGAGAATCCGAACAAGGAAATCTCGATCTACATCAATTCGCCTGGTGGTGTGGTGACCAGCGGTTTGTCGATTTACGATACAATGCAGTATATCAAGCCGAAATGTTCCACATTGGTGATCGGTCAGGCGGCATCGATGGGCTCGGTTCTGCTGGCCGGTGGTGAGAAAGGGATGCGGTTTTCGCTGCCCAACAGCCGGATCATGGTTCACCAGCCCAGCGGTGGCTATCAGGGTCAGGCAAGCGATATCATGATCCATGCGGCCGAAACGCAAAAGCTGAAGGATCGCCTGTATGACATTTACGTGCGTCATACCGGGCAGACCAAAAAGGCGGTTGAAAAGGCGCTGGACCGTGACAACTTCATGAGCCCGGAAGAAGCGAAAGACTGGGGCCACATCGATGAAATCGTCGAAAACCGTGCAAAAATGGACACGGAAGAGGCCTAAGGCCAGTGCTCCGCGCCATCGGCGCGGGGGTCATTTTGAGATTGTAGCCGCCAGAGTGCTGGCCTAAGCTGCACAAACAGGCGTAAGCGCATCCCTGCCGGGGTGCAGGGACGAGGCCCGAAAGGTAGATCATGGCGACGAATTCAGGCGGCGACGGGAAGAACACGCTCTACTGCAGTTTCTGCGGGAAAAGCCAGCATGAGGTGCGAAAACTGATCGCGGGCCCGACCGTGTTCATCTGTGACGAATGCGTCGAACTGTGCATGGATATCATCCGTGAAGAGACCAAGGCCAGCGGGCTGAAGTCGTCTGATGGTGTCCCCACGCCCAAAGACATTTGCGAGGTCCTGGACGACTATGTAATCGGGCAGGCAACCGCTAAGCGCGTTCTGTCCGTTGCGGTTCACAACCATTACAAACGTCTGAACCATGCTCAGAAAGCCGGCAGCGACATTGAACTGGCGAAGTCCAATATCCTGCTGATTGGCCCAACAGGGTGCGGTAAGACGCTTCTGGCGCAGACACTGGCCCGTATTCTGGACGTGCCATTCACCATGGCTGATGCAACGACGCTGACTGAAGCGGGCTATGTGGGCGAAGATGTCGAAAACATCATCCTCAAACTGCTACAGGCCAGCGAATACAACGTCGAACGCGCGCAACGCGGCATCGTCTACATCGACGAGGTCGACAAGATAACGCGCAAGTCCGAGAACCCGTCGATCACGCGGGACGTTTCGGGCGAGGGCGTGCAGCAAGCCTTGCTGAAACTTATGGAAGGCACCGTGGCCAGCGTTCCTCCGCAAGGTGGACGCAAACATCCGCAGCAAGAATTTCTGCAGGTGGATACCACCAACATTCTTTTCATCTGCGGCGGCGCCTTTGCCGGTCTGGACAAGATCATCGCGCAGCGCGGCAAAGGTTCGGCCATGGGTTTTGGTGCCGATGTGCGTGACAATGACGACCGCGGCGTAGGCGAGATTTTCAAGGATCTTGAGCCGGAAGATCTGCTGAAATTCGGCTTGATCCCCGAGTTTGTGGGACGCTTGCCGGTTCTGGCAACGCTCGAAGACTTGGACGAAGACGCCTTGGTCACGATCCTGACCAAGCCCAAGAACGCTTTGGTCAAGCAGTATCAGCGCTTGTTCGAATTGGAAGATGTCGAACTCGACTTCACGGATGATGCGCTGAAATCTATCGCCAAGAAAGCGATTGAGCGCAAAACCGGTGCGCGCGGCTTGCGGTCGATCCTGGAAGACATTCTGCTGGATACCATGTTCGAACTGCCGGGCATGAAGAACGTCAGTGAAGTTGTCGTGAACGAAGAGGCGGTATCGTCCGAGTCACAACCACTGTTCATCTATGCTGACGCGGCGCCGGAATCGGCATCAGCAGGTTAGTAGCAATTCACGGGTGTTGGATTTGACAAGACAGTAGGGGGTTCTGCCCCCGCTGCCGTTTTACCAGTGTCCCCGAGACAGTTGCGGCCCGAGAACTGGCGATTGTTGCCTTTTTTCGTTTGTAGCAGTGGTCTTTGGCTTGCGATCAACGAAGAGGAAGCGGCATGGCGATTCAGCGGATCTCATCCGGCGGTGAATTCGAAGCAAAAGTTGGATACTGCCGTGCGGTTGTCGCGGGCGGCTGGGTTCACGTGGCCGGAACAGTGGGGCAGGGTGAAGATATTGTGGCGCAGTGCCGCTCCGCGCTGAGCATCATTGAAACTGCTCTGCAAAAGGCAGGTGCAGGATTCGAGGATGTGGTTCGGGTGACATACATGTTGCCGGATCGCACAGAGTTTGAGCCTTGCTGGCCCATTCTGGCGGACACCTTCGGCGCAAATCCTCCGGCTGCGACCATGATTGAATGTGGATTGATCGATCTGAAATACAGGATCGAGATCGAAGTGACCGCGTTTCTGCCGGAGTGACGCATGCGGCCCCAGGGGTACTGGACCTTGGCGAGCCTTTGGTCCATACCTTTTCTCGACCGAAATGCCGGAGGCACCCGATGGGAATCCTGAACAGTCTTTTGCGAGCCGTAACTTGGTGGAACGGGTCCACTTTGAACACGCAGATTTACACTTCGCGAAAAGGCGTCAAAGTCGGCGAAGACAATGAAGGCAATGTGTTTTATCGCACAGCGGACGACAGCAAACGCTGGGTGATCTTCAACGGTGAGGCTGAAGCCAGCCGAGTTGATCCCGAATGGCACGGTTGGTTGCATCGCACCTGGGATGAGCCTCCGACGGACAAGCCTTTGCCGCATAAATCCTGGGAAAAGCCGCATCAGGAAAACCTGACCGGCACTGCTATGGCTTATGCGCCTGCAGGTTCGCTGCGTCGGGCCGAGCCGGTAGAACGCAAGGATTATGAGGCCTGGAGCCCAGAATAAGCGAGGCGAACATGTCGAGCCATAATTGGACCGAAGTATTTGTCGGTGGCGTTGTGTTGGCCGGTGCGCTGGCATTTGGCGTTTACGCCAGCCAATCGACGGGCTTGTCGCAAGGCGCGGCCGGGTACGAACTTGGTGCGTCTTTCAGGTCGTTGGAAGGGGTCGGTGTTGGCACGGATGTCCGTCTTGCAGGCGTCAAGATTGGAACTGTAACCGGTGTGACGCTGAACGCGGATACCTATCGCGCAGACACGACGTTCACCATTGCCGATGGCATCCTAGTGCCGGATGACAGCGCCATTGTGATCTCGTCCGAGGGGCTGCTGGGTGGCAATTTCGTCGAAGTTATGCCCGGGGGGTCGCCATTCTATTTCGAACCCGGAGACGAGATCGAAGATACACAAGGCGCGGTCAGTCTGATCTCTCTGCTGGTCAAGTTTGTGGCCGGAGATGGCAGCGAATGATCCGCGCCGTTTTGATTGCCCTTCTTCTGGTCGGAACCAGTGCTGTTGCTCAGCAAAAGGTCCAGTCCGGTCCGGGGGCCATGCTGCGCGGGCTGGACAAAGTCAGCGGTCAAACCGTCGATGTTGAAATGCAAAGCGGTGAGACCGAAGCTGTGTTCGGCTTGGATGTCGCGCTGGGGGATTGTCGTTATCCGGTTGATAACCCGACGGGTGACGCGTTTGCCTATCTGACGATTTGGGAAACGGGGAAAGCTGATCAGTTGTTTGACGGCTGGATGATTGCGACATCCCCAGCCCTAAATGCGTTGGACCATGCGCGTTATGATGTCTGGGTGATCCGCTGTATTACACCCGCTGCGGACTGATCGATTGACGCCTTGAAATCGGCGCTGAGATTCAGAGCCTCTTCAAGTTCTCTTTTGTAAGCGCTGCGCGGGATTTCGATAGCGCCAAGGGACGCCAGATGCGCAGTCAAAAACTGCGTATCGAACAAGTGAAATCCAGTTTGTCGCAGGCGGTCCACAAGATAGGCAAGGGCGATTTTCGACGCATCGGTGCGGCGTGAGAACATGCTTTCCCCGAAGAATGCAGCCCCCAAGGTTACACCATAGACACCGCCCACAAGTGCGGCTCCGTCCCAGACTTCGAGAGAATGGGCATAACCTGTTTGATGCAATTGGCGGTACAGATCGTGCAGTTCTGCGTTGATCCAGGTGTCGGCCCGATCGGCACAGCCATCCACGACGCCTGAAAAGTCCTGATTTATTGTGATATCGAACCCGCAATTGCGGATGCGGCGTGAAAGACTACGGGAGACATGGAACCCGTCCAACGGAAACACGCCGCGAAATTTTGGATCGACCCAGAACAGCTCGGGGTCATCGCGGTGTTCTGCCATCGGGAAAATGCCGATGGAGTACCCGTGCAGCAAAAGTTCAGCGGATAGGCTCATCTGGGATATGCAGGAACCGGAAGGCGTGTGCCCTCCGGTTCTTGGAGGTTCCTATTCCATATTCTCCGCAAGCCAGCGCTCCAGCCAGTGGATGTTGTAGTCGCCGCTGTGCAGGTCGGGTTCCTGCAGCAAGGCATGGAACAGAGGCACTGTGGTATCGATGCCGTCCACGATCAACTCTCCCAATGCGCGTTCCAGACGCGCCAGCGCTTCGGCCCGGTCGCGGCCCTGAACGATCAGCTTGGCAATCAGCGAGTCATAGTAAGGCGGGATGGAATAGCCATCATAGAGCGCTGAATCCATCCGCACGCCCAGACCACCCGGCGCGTGATACGCGGTGATCTTGCCCGGGCAAGGTGAAAAGTTCGGCAACTTTTCCGCGTTGATCCGCACCTCAATGGCGTGGCCGTTGATTTCCAGATCCTCTTGCCCAAATGACATCGGCTCGCCTGCGGCCACGCGGATTTGCTCGCGCACCAGATCGACGCCAAAGATGCCTTCGGTTACCGGATGCTCCACCTGAAGGCGGGTGTTCATTTCGATGAAATAGAACTCGCCATTCTCATAGAGGAACTCGATGGTGCCCGCGCCGATATAGTTGATCTTGGCCACGGCGTCGGCACAGATCTTGCCGATCCTGGCCCGTTCTTCGGGGGTGATGCAGGGGCCGGGGGCCTCTTCAAACACTTTCTGGTGCCGGCGCTGCAACGAGCAGTCGCGTTCACCCAAATGCACCGCTTTACCCTTGCCGTCGCCGAAGACCTGAATTTCGATATGGCGCGGCGTGGTCAGGTATTTCTCGATATAGACCTCGTCATTGCCAAAGGCGGCTTTGCCTTCTGCACGCGCGGTCATAAAGGCGCTTTCCATTTCATCCGCATTCATCGCGACCTTCATGCCGCGACCGCCGCCACCTGCTGTGGCCTTGATGATGACCGGATAACCGAATTCCTCACCGATGCGCTTGGCGTCTTCCAATGTGGGTACGCCACCGTCAGATCCGGGCACGCAAGGCACGCCCAGTGCTTTCATCGTGTCCTTAGCGGTGATCTTGTCGCCCATCACGCGGATATGCTCGGCGGTGGGGCCGATAAACGTGATGTCGTGATCTTCGACAATCTGCACGAATTCGGCATTCTCGGACAAGAAGCCATAGCCGGGGTGAATGGCCTGTGCACCAGTGATCTCGCACGCCGAAATGATGGCAGGCACGGACAGATAACTTTGCGGGCTGGGCGGGGGGCCAATGCAGACCGATTCGTCCGCCATTCGTACATGCATCGCGTCGCTGTCGGCGGTGGAATGGACGGCGACCGTCTTTATCCCCATCTCGCGGGCAGCGCGGATGACGCGCAGGGCGATCTCGCCTCGGTTGGCAATCAGGATCTTGTCGAACATGGGCCCGCCTTACTCGATGATGACCAGAGGAGTGCCGAATTCCACAGCGTCGCCATCACCGACCAGAATGCGTTTGATCGTGCCCGATTTTGGGGCGTGGATGTGGTTCATGGTTTTCATCGCTTCGACGATCAGCAGCGTGTCGCCTTCCGAGACCGCAGCACCAACGGAGATAAATGCAGGCGCACCGGGTTCGGGTTGCATATAGACCGTTCCAACCATGGGTGAGGTCACAGCACCGGGATGGCTGGCCGGGTCTTCCTGCGCCGCTGGGGCTTCGGCAGCGGCAGGGGCGGCCGCAGGGGCGGCAACAGGAGCAGGGGCTGCGGCGGGCACCGCGACCTGAACCGGAGCGGCAGCGGCCTGTGTCATACGGCTGACGCGCACGTTCAGGCTGTCTTCTTCGCCGTATTCGCGTTTGACCTGCAATTCGGTCAGGTCGTTTTCGCGCAGCAATTCAGCCAGAGCCTTGATGAATGCCACATCCGCTTCGTGTTTGGTATCTGTCATGAGTGTCCTCGACGGTTCCCCTTTGGCCCGTCTGTTTTTGCGGGCTCTGATCAAATTACGCAGCGTTATAGGCCAAGCAGCGGTGCATGAAAAGCGCCGACTCGCACCATCACGAACTGGTTTGCCGCTTAATTTAAAGGGCCGATTGACTTACAGGGGCATCCCAGACAGCTTCGCGACCAGTTCAGACAGCTTTCGTGCGCCAAATTTTTCAAGCAACCGGGCGCGATAGGCTTCGATCGTGCGATAGCTCAGCCCCAATTCTGCGCCGATTTCCTTGGCCGACAAACCGCGGCAGGACAAGATGGCCACTTCGCGTTCACGCACTGTCAATTCAACCAGAGGTCGTTCTTCTGAAATATCCGAAAAACTCCAGATGCCGTGCCGAAACGGATCGTCGGGGGTTAGTGATCGACCGCGCGCGCGACACCAGAACAGATCGCCATCGCGGCGTCTCATGACACGCTCGTCAGTGTAATAGCCGGTGTCGCGCATGACCTGCAGGCTGCGCTCTCCGATCCGTTCCCAATCGGCGACCGAAGGATAAAGGTGCAGCAGTGGCATGTTGCGGTAGTCTGCTTCCTCGCCACCGAACGTGCGCGCGAATTGCAGATTGCAGCGCCGGATGATCCGGTTTTCAAGCTCTACAAGGCCGATGGGCGCATATTCGAAGGCTGGGTCGCTCATGCGGGTATCGTGCCGGGAAACTGCGCAGAAGAGAAGGGGGGATGGGCCTTATCGTGTGATAACGACAAGTCCTCCCTGCGCGGTGACCACGCTGGCTTTGTCAAAATTGTAAATCCGGATTGAAAACTTTGAACTAAACCTCAGAAATATATAATATGTTTCGATAATAACTTTCGCGATCTCGGCTTAACCTTAGCCAGGAGGATGCAAGCATGCGTGATACTCTGACGGGAAGCCGTATCCGAGAGAGGCGGCAGATTGCCGGGCTCAGGCAAGCTGAATTGGCGCGGTTGGCTGGGATTTCGGCCTCTTACCTGAACTTGATCGAACATAATCGGCGTCGGATCGGGGGCAAGCTGCTGGTGGATATCGCGGCGGCCTTGTCGGTAGAGCCTTCGGTGCTGACAAAGGGGATCGAGGCCACATTGGTGTCGGCCCTGCGCGAAGCAGCGGATGATGCGGTTGGTCAGACCGCGGAGTTGGACGGTCTGGAAGAGTTCGCCGGGCGCTTTCCAGGCTGGGCCGGGGTGCTGGCACAGATGCATCGCCGTGTCGTCTCGTTGGAACGCAATGTCGAGATGCTGTCTGACCGACTGACCCATGATCCCCAGCTGGCGGCCTCGATGCACGAGGTCTTGTCAACAGCAGCAGCGATTCGATCTACGGCCGCGATTCTTGCAGACACCGAGGATATCGAGGCTGAATGGCGCGAACGGTTTCATAAGAACCTGCATCAGGATGCCGAACGGTTGGCAGGCAGTTCCAAGGCGTTGGTGACGTTTCTGGATGAAAGCGATACAGCGGTCGACCCGCGCGGTGTACCTTTGGAAGAGGTCGAAGCGTTCTTTCAGGCGCGTGATTACACTTTCTCGGAATTGGAGGGTCGAGGTGAGGCTGATATCATTGACCTGAGTGACCTTAACACTGCGGCGGCCCGAGCCGTCGCACGTGAAATGTTGGAAACACTGAGCGCTGACGCACAAGCCATGCCAATGGATGCGGTTGCCTCGTTTATCCAAGACGCTGGCCCAGATCCGATTAACCTTGCGCGCCACTTTTCTGTGGACATGGCAACGGTCCTTAGACGCTTGGCATGTTTGCCCGAAAGTGTTGTGTCTGGCCCGATCGGCTTGGTGCTGTGCGATGCGTCCGGCAGCATCTTATTTCTCAAGCCGGTTCCGGGATTTGCCATGCCAAGACATGGCGAGGCTTGCCCCCTTTGGCCAGTTTTTACTGCTTTGAACCGCCCCCTGGTGCCGGTGCGCAAGCGCGTTGTGCAGACTGGACGGGCCTCGGCCACGTTTGAGTGTTTCGCGTATGCCTGGCCGCATTCTGTGGCCGGGTACGATCAAGATCCAGCCTATCGATCTGTCATGTTGGTGCGCCCCGAGCCGGAAACAGCTTTCGAACCAGCAGTTACCGAGGTTGGACCTAATTGTCGGGTCTGCCCACGCAATGATTGCACAGCACGCCGCGAGCCGTCGATTTTGAGCGAAGGTTTTTGACACTTTCCTGACAGAACGCTTAATCTGGCTACGACCGGCCAAGGGATGGGCGACCGGTCTTGGGAGGAACTGAAAATATGAGCCGTAAGGTTCTGTTGATCGAGGACGAGCCGAATATCGCCGAGGCAATCCGGTTCCTGCTGACCCGCGAGGGTTGGCAGGTCGAGATTCACGGCGACGGTGCCGACGCGCTTCAGGTAATTCAGGGCGCACAGCCTGATCTGGTCATTCTGGACGTCATGCTGCCGGGCAAAAGCGGCATGGATATTCTGCGTGATCTCAGAGAGATGGAAGAGCTGTCTGGTCTTCCTGTACTTATGCTGACGGCGCGCGGACAGTCGCGCGACCGGGAAATGGCGGAAAATGCAGGCGTCAGCCGATTTATGACGAAACCCTTTTCCAACGCCGAAGTGCTAACGGCTGTGCGTGATCTGCATGCGCAGGCGACGCGGCTATAATGTCAGACGAGGGTAACAAAGATCAGCGGCCGGGCGCACGATCTTCGGTTTTTCTGGAACGTCAAAGCTATCGCCGTCGCAGGTTGACAGACGCTGCCCGACTGCTGCCATTTCTTGGGGCTCTCTTGTTCGCACTACCGCTTCTGTGGCCAGATCGCTCCAGCGGGGATGTCGCAGTGCCACTGTCATCGGCAATCTTCTACGTCTTCGTTTGCTGGGGCGCACTGATTGTGATCGGTCTGATCTTTGGGTTTGCTGCCCGCCGCATACCCACGCCCGAGGATCAAGACACAGGGGTTGAATGATGACCACTGTGAACGTCCTGATTCTCGTTTGTTTGGGCTACGTCGTATTTCTGTTTGCTGTAGCCTTCGCAGCAGATCGCATGGCTGCGGCTGGGCGTGGGAAATGGCTGCGCTCTCCCCTGATCTATACGCTGTCTCTGTCGATCTATTGCACCGCTTGGACGTTCTACGGTGCTGTGGGCAACGCCGCGCGGTCGGGGTTAGAGTTTGTCACCATCTACCTTGGTCCCACGCTGGTTATGGTCAGCTGGTGGTGGGGGCTGCGTAAACTTGTGCGTGTGGGGCGCAGTCAAAGGGTGACTTCGATCGCGGACCTGCTGTCGTCGCGCTATGGCAAGTCAAACACACTGGCGGTCTGCGTCACCATTCTGGCGGTGTTGGGCGGAACGCCATATATCGCGCTGCAATTACAATCGATTACGCTGTCTTTCTCGATCTTTGCCGAGGCCGATCCGTCGGGCCTGTATCGCGAAGGCTCGAGCGTGTTTTGGGTTGCGGCTGGCTTGGCCGTGTTTGCCATTCTCTTTGGCACACGCAATCTGGACGTAAATGAGCGCCATCACGGGGTGGTCACGGCGATTGCGGTCGAAGCCGTCGTCAAACTGTTTGCACTCATCGCAGTCGGCGTTTTTGTCGTCTGGGGCATTGCCGGTGGTATCGCACCCATGATGGAGCGGATCGATGCGTCGGAAATTGGGCACTGGAACGTCGACGCCGGGCGTTGGACGACCTTCATTTTCTTGTCTGCTGCAGCCTTTATCTGCTTGCCGCGCATGTTCCAGGTGATGGTGGTCGAGAATGACGACGAAAGCCATCTGAGAACCGCAGCCTGGGCTTTCCCGCTCTATCTTCTATTGATGAGCCTGTTTGTCGTCCCGATTGCCGTCGTGGGCCTGGACCTGCTGCCCGAAGGCGCCAATCCAGATTTGTTCGTTCTGACTGTGCCCCTGTCACAGGGTAACGATTGGCTGGCGATGCTGTCCTTTATCGGTGGATTTTCATCTGCGACATCAATGGTAATCGTGACCGCTATGGCGCTATCGACCATGGTGTCAAACCATGTCGTCATGCCCATCTGGCTGAATACACAGGAAGGCACGGGCTCGGTCTCGGGCGATGTTCGCAATATCGTTCTGATGGCCCGCCGCGTGTCTATCGCCGTTGTTATGGCGCTGGGCTATTTCTATTATCGGGCGTCGGGCGGTGGAGCCGCGCTGGCCTCGATCGGTTTGATCGCCTTTGCCGGAATTTCTCAGATCCTGCCTGCTTTGGTTGGTGGTCTGTTTTGGCGCGGGGCTACACGAACCGGTGCACTTGTCGGGCTGACGGTTGGGTTTCTTCTGTGGATTTACACCTTGCTGCTGCCTGGAATGGGCGGCGCATCAATGCCCGATGGCGTGCTGCAGAACGGGTTGTTCGGAATCGGCTGGCTGCGTCCACAGGCCTTGTTTGGGATTGAGGGGATAGATCCGATCGTCCATTCCGTGATGTGGTCGCTGTTGCTGAACACAATCGCGTTCTGTGTGGCCTCTTTGCTCAGTTTTCCCAGCCCGCTTGAGCGGTTGCAGGGGGCGCAATTTGTCAACGTGTTCGATCATTCGGTCGCTCCGCGCGGCTGGTCGGGCTCGGTCGCGCAAAGCGAAGACCTGATGATCATGACCCAGCGCATTCTGGGCACCGGTCCCGCGCAGGAGTTCTTTCAGGCCGAAGCCGAGAAGCAGGGAGGGCGGTCGCAACTGCCGGAACCTACCCCCGGATTTCTCAGCCGTTTGGAACGCGAATTGAGCGGGTCCGTTGGGACGGCCACGGCCCATGCCATGATCGGCCAGATCGTGGGCGGCTCGTCAGTGTCGGTCGAAGATCTGCTGGCTGTGGCGGATGAATCCGCGCAATTGCTGGAATACTCCAGCCAGCTTGAGGTGAAGTCATCCGAGCTTAGCCGAACGGCGCGGCAACTGCGCGAGGCTAATTCCAAACTTACACAGGTGTCTGCGCAAAAGGACAACTTCCTTAGTCAGGTCAGTCATGAATTGCGGACGCCCATGACCTCGATCCGGGCGTTTTCTGAAATCATGCGTGACACTGAAGGTCTGAGTCGTGAGGAACAAACCCGATACGCCACAATCATCCACGATGAGGCGCTGCGATTGACCCGCCTGCTGGACGATCTGCTGGATCTGAGTGTTCTGGAAAACGGTCAGGTCAACCTCAACATCAGTGATGACAGTTTGCGTTCGGTTCTGGATCGTGCCGTGTCCAGCGCATTGGCCGGAGCAGGCCGCAAGATAACTGTACGGCGCGCACGAGCTGCTGAGCGGATTGTCTTGCACACGGATTTAGACAGGCTGGGTCAGGTGTTCATAAACCTGATCTCAAACGCACAGAAATACTGCGATGCGGTCGAGCCCGTTCTGACAATTTCAGCATATGATGTTGGCGGGCGAGTTATCATCGATTTCATCGACAATGGCAGTGGCATTCCACCCGGCGCGCGTTCGATGGTATTCGAGAAATTTGCGCGCGTTGGCGTCGACAAGGCCGGCGGGGCAGGGCTGGGTCTGGCCATCTGCCGCGAGATCATGCAGCGGCTTGGGGGCGAGATCACCTATCTGCCGGGACAGGGCGGAGCGGCGTTTCGAGTCAGCTTGCCTTTGGCTCATCGGCAAGCTGCTCAGTGATGCGGTCATAAAGAACTTTGTAACGTTCGGCGATGTAAACCTATTACCAGTTGCTGGAACAATTGGTGATCGGCGTCATGTCAGAAACCGTCAATGCCGCCTTGGCGCGAAAACTGACCGTTGGTCAGAAAGATCTGGGTGACCGTCCGCGCTCGGTTCTGCGGGCGCTGCGTCTGGGGTTTGCGCGGGCCGCAAACGACCGCGTGAATTTATCGCTTGCAGTAATAGGGGCTAAGCAATCCAGCCGGTCTGCAGAGGATCTGGTCGAAGCGATTGGTCCGGATTGGCTGTTGCTGGTGTTTGACGGGCCTGGGGGGCGTTTGGCGGCTTGCCTTGACCCGCATCTGGTGTCCGCCATCGTTCAAACCCAAACGATCGGAGAGGTCTTGCAGGACGATCCGGCTCCTCGTGCATTTACAGACACGGACGCCGCCATGTCTTCGCCTCTGATCGAAGCTGCTCTGACCCGATCCGCCGGTCTGATTGACCCGACAGCAGAGCAGGTTTGCCTTGATGGTCATGAGTATGCATCGCGCGCTGCGAACCTTCGGGAACTGTCGCTGGCTCTGACAGATGAAGTATATCGGGTCTTTGATCTGACCGTCGATTTGGCCAATGGGATACGGCAAGGGCATATCTCGGTCTTTGTGCCAGAATCCCCAATCGTGTCTGACATAGCTGATGAGGCATCGGATCATTCAGGTCCGCGACTTGAGCATTCCTCGGGTGTGGTGAAGGCCGATTTGAACGCGGCTTTGTGTCGGATGACCGTGCCGTTGTCTATGCTGACCGCTGTGCAAATTGGCGACATCCTGCCCCTGCGTGGGGCGCGTTTGGACCGAACCGAGATCCTGACGATCGAACGCACGCGGGCAGGTGTTGGTCGCTTGGGCCAGTGCGGAGGGTTGCGAGCAGTACGCTTGAACGAACATGCTGCGCTACCAGCGCTAAGCGGAACTGAAGCCCAGGAGTTTATTGAAAGCCGCAGAGGGATTCACCCGCAGGACAGTTTGGACGAACCAATGGCCAACGTGGTAGAAATCACACCCCCGGTGCCCATGACGGACTTTGAGGGGAGCCTTTCAGAAGATCTGATCCTGGACGACTCTGATCGGATGGTGGCCGAAATCTCTCAACTGGCCGGGCTGAATACACCCGAACCAGAGAATGGCAGCTCGTAACGCAGAGTGTTTAACCCGCTTTGGTGCGAAGACTGTCCAAAGCAGGGCGCAAATTTTCCAACTGATACCCTGCATTCGTCGTTGCGTTCAGGATTTCATCTGTACTCATTTGGTCGCATTGCCCCAAAGCCCAAACAACGGAACATCGCGTGCCTGACGCACAGTAGGCCAAGACCGGTCCGCCGCAGCCTTCTGCCATATCACGTTGAAGCTTCACGTTTTCTGGTGTCATCGTCTGATGGGTCAGCTCCAGCACCTCATATTCCATGCCCGCAGCACGCACGGCATCGCCGATTGCATCGGATTGCATCACGGGCGGGACCTCGACATTGGGGCGGTTGCAGATCACCTTCACAAAGCCGGCAGCGGCTATTGCAGGCACATCCTCAACTGTGATCTGCGGCGATACGGCATAGCGGGGGGTGATGGGTCGAATCTCCATGCCAATTCCTTAGGCCGCGTTTGCCGCTCTGTCCAGTTGCGCGCCAAATGTTGGGGCAACGAACATGCCTGCCGCCATCGCGACCAGGAAGACCACACCGCCAAGCCCTCCGTAACTCAACGACGCCATCGCTGGTCCGGGGCAAAGACCAACCAGCCCCCAACCCATTCCAAACAGCACTGATCCTACGACCAACTTTCGGTCTACTTCGGGTTTTGCAGCTGGCGGAAATGCGTTCCCAGTCAAAGACTTACGTCCTGATGTCAAGCGCCATGCGATCAGCATAGGCAAAATCGCTCCACCCATCACAAAGGCCAAGGTCGGGTCCCAGTTGCCGAAAACATCCAGCCACCCTTGAACCTTCGTCGTATCGGTCATGCCTGAAATCAACAATCCGGTACCGAAAAGTGATCCGGCAAGTAAAGCAATGAAAAGGCGCATCAGATCAGGCCCCACAAGTGACGCAACAAAACCAGGGTCACGCCCCCGGCTAGAATATAAAAGACGGTGGCCACGATCCCGCGCAGTGAAAACCGGGAAATGCCGCAAACCCCGTGACCAGACGTGCAGCCATTGGCGATGCGTGTGCCAACGCCAACCAGCAACCCGGCGATGACGACAAGGATCAAGTTGCTGGTAAGATGTGTCTGAACCTCGGGCGCAATCAGCGGGCGCAATAGAAACGGCATACCGATCAGACCAGCAACAAAGGCCAACTTCTCGGCCATCGTATCGCGGGCGCTGCCATCAACAAGGCCGCCCAGGATGCCGCTTGCGCCCATGATCCGACCGTTGCCAAGCAGATAAACAGCCCCGCCCAGACCAATCAGTAAACCGCCGAACAGGCCCATGACCCACTCTATATTCATGAGGTTCATCCCTTTGTTTACCCGTGTCAGAGTTTGTTGATCGGCAGTTTCAGAAAGACATCACCTTCCTCATCTGCAGGCGGCATCTGTCCTGCGCGCATATTAACCTGCAAGGACGGCAAAATCAGGCGCGGCATAGCAAGTGTCGCATCGCGTGCGTCGCGCATTTCCACAAACTCTTCGATGCTGCGGCCTTGTCCGATATGGACGTTCAGGGCCTTTTGCTCGCCCACTGTCGTTTCCCACGCGTATTCGTCGCGGCCCGGGGCCTTGTAGTCGTGGCCCACGTAGATTCGCGTCTCATCTGGCAGGGTCAGAATTTTCTGGATCGACGCGTAGAGGGTCGCCGAGGAGCCGCCGGGGAAATCGCATCGTGCCGTTCCGAAATCGGGCATGAACAGCGTGTCGCCTACAAAAGCTGCGTCGCCGATCACATAGGTCAGGCAGGCAGGCGTGTGACCTGGGGTATGCAGCACGTCTCCGCGCATCTGGCCGATGTGGAAACTGTCGCCTTCCGAAAACAACGCGTCGAACTGGCTGCCATCGCGCTGGAACTCGGTTCCTTCGTTGAAAACCTTGCCGAACGTGTCCTGAACGGTGACGATCTGAGCGCCAATCCCGATCTTGCCGCCCAGCTCCTGTTGCAGATAGGGGGCCGCAGACAGATGATCGGCGTGAACGTGGCTTTCCAGAATCCATTCAACCCTAAGGTCGTGACTGCGCACATAGTCGATGATCTGATCAGCCGAAGCGGTCGTTGTTCGACCCGAGGCGTGATCGAAATCCAAAACGCTGTCGATAATGGCGCAGGCGCGCCCTTGTGGTTCGTAGACGACGTAAGACACCGTAAAGGTTTGATCGTCGAAAAACGCTTTCACTGCGGGCGTCATATTGTCCTCCGTTTCGGTTGCTTAATTCATATATGTATTTCGGAATGTGACACAACTGCCAATCTGAATTTGATGCCCGTCAAGGCAGGTTCGATTAAAATGGCTTAAACTTTAACCCATCTGCGCCGAATTGCCGAAATTACGATTACGTCAGGCAAAATCCCGCACACATTCAGGTTAACATCTGCGGGTCTTATTCCCGTTACCTATATGAGGGATACTGGCAACACTTGGGAGGATGGTTATGACAGCAACTAATCTGTATTCCGAAGCAGAACAGCTTGAACAAAAGCTTCAAGGCGCGTGTCTGGACACGCGATTGGCGCTGCAACCGAGTGTGAGCAAGGTTGTTGATCGAATGCGACAGCAGGGTATGCACGTGCCGTCGCGATTGCGGCGACTGGATGCGGCTTTGTGCGAAGACGCGATGGAAGCGCAGTTCGATAACCTGCCGATCTGAACTAGGCGGTCATCCGAAGGATATCCCGAGGATGACCATCATCAATCCAATAACCGACAAGAACAAAGAGGCCAGGTTCCAGGGCAGTACGCCCTGAACAACAGCGCGCAATTCGTCATCCGACAAACCGGCCTTGCGCGCTTTCATCACGCGAAGAATACACGAGACAAGACCGCAAAGCCCGGCAAGGGACAGGGCTGCTCCGCCCCAGGTGATGAATTCAAACATGGTTCCCCACATCTCATCGTGAACTGACCCCGCGCTTAACGGATCGGATCAGGTGGCACAAGTGCGTCTGAGGATTGGGTGCTTGCGACCCGGGCTACAGCACTGTATCCGGCATCTTGCATCAGATTTTCAGCCTTTGGGAGAGACGCAAATGGAAGACATCACCGAAGATCAGGCCGCCGCCAATTACCGCGTGACCGCAGGCGAGCTGCGCCAGTTCATCGAACGGTTCGAACGTCTGGATGCCGAGAAAAAAGACTTGGCCGAACAACAGAAAGAAGTCATGGCCGAAGCCAAAGCCCGGGGCTACGACACCAAGGTCATGCGCAAAGTGATCGCGCTGCGCAAGCGTGACAAGGACGACATTGCCGAAGAAGAGGCTGTGTTGGAGATGTACAAAGAAATTCTTGGTATGACCTAAAACCGAGTCTATGAACCAGCTCTGAGACTCAGGTCACTTGCCCTTGGAGTGGTGATGAGGGCTGGCGAATGCCAAGAAGAGCGACATAGCACTGCGCACAAATAGTAAGGGCACTATTAGGCTGACCTTCAAAACGATGAGTAACGGGAATGCGCAGTAAGCGGACTTTGCAAAGTCTTTGGTACGGGTAGCAACAGAAGCCTATTTTCGCAGTATTCCGGGCCTACCCACAATGCCTCGACGAGAGACGAGGCGTTCCTCACCGCCTGCAAGGATGTAAGGACATGACGACACGCACATCGAGCCAGCTAGAACGGCTGTAGAAAGCTCAGCACCTCTCACCTGCTTACCAATGGACAGTGCATCGGAAACCGCTCCTCCCGGGCTGTGGAGAGCCACAAGGTCGGCGATCATTAATTCTACTGCCCTGAATGCATCCGCCCAATGGCATTTTCAAAGCGGTAGAAAGAGCATAACCAAACGAGTGAACCCACGCATCAGCATGAATACTAATGACGCCGTGATTGAGTTGGCGTTGCAAGGTCATGGGATCGGACGGCTTTTGTCGTATCAGGTGGCACCCTACATTGCAGATGGGCGGCTCAAGACTGTCATGAAGTCATATGAGCCACCCGAGGTTCCCATCCACCTTGTTCATCAAGGGGGACGAACCGTGTCTGCGAAGGTGCGCGCTTTTGTCAATTTTACGGCCGAGCGCCTCAAATCCAATCCCCTTCTAGCTTGAAAAGAGTCCAGTTCTGAACGCGCGACCAACAAAGGGCGAGTTCGCGCTATTCAGCCGCCGCCGAAACCGAAGAGGTCCACGCATTTGGAATAAAGGCATCATCCAAAGCGGTGTCCGCCACATGGTTCGTATAGTTCGACAGGACTTTCAAAGCGGTGCCAAGGATGACTTCCAGCATGGTTTGGCGTGTGTAACCTGCCACTAGAAACGCCTCGATCTGGGCGTCGCTGGGCCAGCCCCGGCTTTCGTTGATCACGATGGCAAATTTGCGCAGCGCTTCCAGCTTGGGGTCGGCAATGGGGCTGCCAGTTCGCAATGCGGTGATGACGTCCTCGGGGACACCGGCCATCTGGGAAAGCGTGGTATGGGCGGCCATGCAGTACTTGCACCCGTTCAACCGGTTGTTGGTCATCAGGATTATCTGGCGCTCAGTCTCTGACAGGCTGGTCTTTCCGAAGATGCTGGAAAGTGTCGTGTAGCCTTCCAGAATTGCAGGAGCTTCGGCCATGGCAGCATAAAGGTTGGGTACAAAGCCATACCCTTTCAGCGATGCTTCCAGAATTGGTTTCGCGGCTTCAGGGGCAGAGGCGATTGTATAGGTCTCAAAATCAGTCATGTCTGGTTTCCTTTGGGATGAGGTTTTTCGCACCCGTATTGTCCTTGCGGACAGGGCGTCTTGGAGAAATGCCGGTCTTTGGGGAGGGGAGAGGCAGGGGTGGCTCCGACCGGCAAAAGCCACCAAATTCCTTGGTCAAAGGCTGCCGACAGGCGTTTGGTGGATATCTGCCCATTTCGCATGGGCGCCTTGGATCACGGTCTCTTTGTCCTCAAGGTACTTCTTGAAGATGTCTTCATTCACAAAGAGATAGAGTTTGCCGTCGACAATATCGGCATAGCGAACATCGCCATCAAGCTTCTTGCCGACATAGACGCCAAAGGCGCAGAAACCGCCGAATTGGGGCAGATGTGCCGTCGGATCCGCTTCGAACGTGGCTTGCGCTGCCTGTGATGCAAAATAGTAGTCCACACCGTCATGAGCCGATGTGTAAGCGGCGTTGCCCATCTCGGGTTTCTCAGCTTCAAACATCGACACAGGATCGACGCCGTGCATACCAAGGGGGTGTCCGGTCAGCGTCAGACTGTTCGAGACGTTGTATTCATCATCGGCCAATGCCGCCGCCGCCAGGGCAAGAGTCAGCGCTGTTGTAAGCGCAGGAAACATAAAGATGCGTTTCATGTTGTGTCCTTTCGTGATGTCAGGATCAATTTGGAAAGTCGGTTCGGGTCAGGCTGATTGGCCGATGCGCTCAACCGCGTCGTCGGTCCACCAGACGCCGTTGGCGACCATGCGGAAGTTGATGATGGCGGCGAGATACCCGTCACCTTCAGGCACCTTGGCCCCGGCTGTGGCATCGCGAACGACAGCGACTTCGTAGCCCAGCTCCAGCAGCTCGTAGAGATGCGCCTGCGTACACAGGTTCGCCGACATCCCCGCGAGGATCACCTTGTCGATCTTGCGTTTACGCAATTGCAGGTTCAGGTCATTCTGAGCAGGGCTGTAAACCTTGTGTGGCGAGCAAATGATGGTTTCGCCATCCTCGATGTACTTCTTGTATTGCGGCATCCAGTCGGCACCTGAGCCCTCGAAGTTGTCCAAATTGAGCGGTCCCAGGCGGTCAAACATGCCGATGCTGTGCATCGTGGCTTCCAGAGTGCCCTCGAACTCCCACTTGTGGTCATGTGGGTAGTAATAGTGGGGCGAGATGAAGACCGGCATCCCCGCAGCCTTGGCGGCAATGAAAAGCCGTTCGATATTGTCGACGGTGCCCTGCTCGGTCACGCTTTCGCCAACGACGCCCCACGTCACACCGTCCTCTGACAAAAAATCAATCTGGGGGTCGGTCACCACAAGCGCAGTACGCCCCGGCTCGATGGTCATGTCGATTTGGGGAAGGCCTGGATTTTCCGGGTCAGCATAGTAGGCGCGTGCTTCGTCGGTCGCGGCAAGGGCCTGCCCGCCAGCCACTATTGTTGTACCTGCCGCGGCCGCACCGGCGGCTTGTTGCAAGAGTCGCCGGCGCGCCATATCAACGCGTTCGGGCGTGACGTCGCAAGCGCAGCTTGCTCCATGTTTGTGGTCATGATTGCTCATTGCAAATTTCCTTTGTCTGAGAGGGGCAAATGGGTTTGCTTTACTCGGGAGCGCCCCAGGTGGATCTGACAAAGAAGAAGTTAGGCGCCACATCGATTGAGGTATCGGCCCGCCCTGCCAAGGTTTTGGCCGAACCTGCCATGTGGTCTTGAGGTGTGTGGCTAGTCGGAGGTCGCCTGCTGCCTGAATCGTGCCGGAGCCTGGCCAACCCAGCGCTTGAAGGCACGGCTGAACGTGCTCTGTTCCGAAAACCCGGTCATAAAGGCGATCTCGGCTATGGAAGCCTTACCGTCACGGAGCAGGTCACGAGCGAGTGCAACTTGTGCCTGACCAAGAACGTCGCGATAGGTCAGCCCTTCTTCGGCCAACCTGCGGTAAAGAGTGCGCTCGCTCATTCC
This sequence comes from Ruegeria sp. HKCCA5929, assembly GCF_013034525.1. Lineage (NCBI taxonomy): Bacteria > Pseudomonadati > Pseudomonadota > Alphaproteobacteria > Rhodobacterales > Roseobacteraceae > Ruegeria > Ruegeria sp. HKCCA5929. Next base: position 26,406 of record NZ_WQGE01000002.1, on the reverse strand, counting down.
CATCTCTTGGGCGACATGCGCCGCCTGCGGTGCGCCGTTACTTAGGGCTGGCGTAAGCCGGTGGACAATTGCTTGGCTCAGTGAGGTGTCGTCATCGCGAGAGTTGAACTCCTCATTTAGGTGCTTCGTCATGAAATCTGACAAGCCCGGATCGCCAAGACGATTTTCGCTTTCCAGCATAGCAGGGCGCATAGCAATGGCGTTGTGGTCAGTACCAAATTGCACGGGACAACCAAAATGCTCGGCGTAACGTTCATGCTCTTGTCGGCACGCATGTTTGAACGCGACATATTCGAGCGACAATCCAGCACCCACAAACCGATACATATTCTGTGCAAAGGCGGCAAGCGCGCATTCGTTGCGCAATTCCAAGGCGGCGCGATGTGGCGTTTGCCCTTCAAATATCCAAAGGACCGGATCGCCGGTTTCGTCAAGTCTGTAAACTGCGGTGTCCGTGACGAGACGAAAGTAACGTTCGATCCGTTGCAAAGATTCCCGCAAGGTGGGAGCTGTCTTTACAGCCAGGCCAAGGACGCCGAGATCATCGGTCGCAATCGCGTTCGCATAGGCCTCAACCAACGCAACCTCATCCGCTTGTTGCGCACGAATCCAATCGATCAGATCGAAATACGCATCATCCGCCAATTGGCCGTCTTGAGCTTCTGGTAGACGCAGCACGACAGCGCCATTCGAAATCAGGGCGCCATCGTCGTTCAGCGTCATCCCGGCGGCGTTGGCCATCGCGCGGGCGAATGCGTAAGTTACACTTGCCATACAGTGAGATTAGCACTGGAATGCTCTTTCACACCAGATCGTCCCACCCAGTGATAGGTATAATAAATAGAGACAGCCTCGATCTTCGGGCGCTTGAGGATAAATGCGCCAAACTGATAAAACTCGTCATCAGGTTTTCTGAACGGTATCGTCCGAAAGCGTGCGGAAGCATGCAGTCATAGAGGTCATGGTGGATGGGCGAAATTTTTATATCTGTGCTGCTGCCGCTCGCAGTTGTTGTCATCATGTTCTGCCTTGGCCTCGGACTCACAGCGGCTGACTTTCAACGCATCGGACGACGTCCACGTGCCTTTTGCGTCGGGGCTCTCAACCAGATCATTTTGCTGCCTTGCATCGCTTTGATGGTGATCTTTATCTTTGGGATTTCCACCGAGACAGCCGTTGGTATCATGATTTTAGCGGCCTGTCCGGGCGGGGCGATCAGTAACATCGTAACCAAGCTTTCGAATTGGGATGTTGCTTTGTCCGTTACTCTTACAGCAGTCTTCAGTCTGACTTGTGTCGTTACCGTACCGCTTATCCTGGGGTTTTCGATGCAGATGTTCATGGGGGCAACTGCGCCCGCTATCGACATCTCTTCGACGGCTTTAGAAATGTTTTTTTTAACAGCTTCTCCAATCCTAGTCGGGGTGACCGCGCGGTCATTGGCGCCGCGGATTGTAGCCGCTGTCGAACCAGTCTTTAGCAAGGTCTCTATGCTACTTTTTGCGCTGGTCATTGGAGGCGCGATCATTTCAAACTGGGTGGTGGTCGCGGATAACTTCCTTAGGCTTGGACCCGCACTTTTGGTTGTAGGTGCGTCACTCACGTTTATTGGCATCATGAGTTCAGGGATGCTCGGATGCACAGACATCGAGGCGAAGACGATTTCAATTGAGACCGGCGTTCAAAACGGAGCTTTGGGGATCGCAATTGCCACCTTGCTGTTGCCTAACACCAATGGGTTAAGCGAATATGCCATCCCATCCGCAATTTATAGCGTGGTCTGGATCGTAACAATGTTGCCTGTGTTCGCTTTCCTTGCGCGAAGAAGCCCAATTTTATGATCCTGACGCCTATTTGCCAGCTCTGATTATGGGCTGGGCCAAGTCCCTTAGTTTCCATGCCGGAGCGCCATCTGGTCAAAGAGCGATCAAGGAGCTCCCAAGCCCTCTGTGGAACGGCCGCTTTGGCGATTTTCCCTGTTGAAGGGAAAAACTGTTGCTGCCAGTGCGGTGGATCCTGCGTCAGCGAAGGTGTAGACTCCAAGGTCAGTTTTGTCCGCAAGGCGGAAGTCACCACGCTTGGATGTGAAGCCCCGGTTTTGAGCTCAATCCATACTTTGAAGACTTACGAGAACGGCTCAAATGATATTGCTTTTAACCAAACGACGAACTTGCTGGGGTCTCGTTAGGCAAACCTGCCGTTCGTAGTGTTCCAACAGAATCTCTGTGCGGAACCCGGAATTGCTTCGGGGTTGCGTAAACAACTTTGGTTCCTCACTTTGAGACGAGGTTTACTCAAGCAAGATTGAAAGAGAATTGAATGAAACGCCTGTTTCCATCTCTGCCGCAGAACGCGACGCTGGGAAGTGTCTATCAAGCCTTTCCAGACAAACTTTCTCCGCTTTGTGCGTACGAAAGCCTTGTGATGAGGGGCGAGAGCGACCTCTCGGTTGCTGAACGTGAATTGATTGCAGCCTATGTCTCTGGCTTGAATGCTTGTGCGTATTGCCATGGGGCGCACATCGTTTTCGCCAAAGCCTACGGCATTGAGGTCGAGACAATCGAAGCACTGATGGAAGACCGCGATACGGCACCGGTCGAGGATCATCTCAAACCGCTACTGGCTTACATTGAAAAGCTCACCGTCTCGCCATCACGAATGACAGAAGCCGACGCAAATGCGGTCTACGCGGCAGGCTGGTCAGAGCGCGCGCTGTTCGATGCTATCCAGGTCTGTGGTGTCTTCAATCTCGTGAACCGCTTCATAGAAGGAACAGGTGTTCAAAGCCCTGGCACCGACCCAAGAGAAGCGGACGAAGCCACTTTAGACAGATGCCGCAGTGACAGCTTCTATACCGATTTCGGACGAGAGAACGGCCTCGACATCCCATGAATTGATGTTGTTCAAACTTTCGAACGAGCACAAAAAGATGGTCCGATAAAACGCCAGCAGCGTCCTTCGCTCTCAGGGTTAAATCACTCGTCGGATCAAATCGGCGTGTTCATTTATTGTCGGTGGATCCATGTTCAAGCCTCAACTATCCGTCCTGCTTTTCGTTGATAGCCCATTTTCTGATAAGGTTTTGGGAACTTGTCGGCTTTGTAAGGGGGGAGAGTTGCTTAAGTTTGACGCGGAGACAACGAGATTACTTGAAATCGCCTATCAAGGAGCTGAATTGACGCGGCGAAGACAGGCTTCATTTGATGCGCTGTGCCCGGCTCCCGGTGAAACTATTTTGGACATCGGTTGTGGCAACGGGATGTTAACAGCGGAGTTGGCCCGCGCAGTTGGCTCGGATGGCTATGTCATCGGGATTGACCCAAGCGCCGACATGACAGCAGCCGCTAAAGAACGATGCAGCGACTACGCAAACGTGGAGTTTCGTGCTGGTGCCGCAAATAGCTTGCCCATTGAGGATGAGAGTGCCGACAAGGCCGTCTCGGTACAGGTCTTTGAGTACATCGACGATGTAGACGGTGCACTGGCTGACACGCTGCGGTGCGTCAAACCCGGCGGGCGCCTTGTCATCAGCGATCTACACTTTGGCAGCTTGATTTGGTTCAGCGACGAGCCCGGAAGAATGCAAAAGATGCTGACTTCCTGGAACCATCACTTTGTGAGTGGTTCCTTACCGGAAAGACTGCCTGCACTGATAAAGGCTCGCGGCGACCATGTGGAAAATGTCTTGTCGTTCACAATGACAGATCACCAGTTAAAGCCTGATGGCCTCGCAATCATGATGATGCACCTCATGAAGCAATACGCTGTTGCAAATGACCATGTGGATCCCGCTGTTGCGCAATCGTGGTTCGATGAGCAGCTCGGCCTTGCAAAAGCTGGACGCTTCTTCTTTTCGATGACCCAATTTATCGTCGTGGCGCGCAAAAAGGGTTGATCGTTCTACAATACTGCCACTTGACCTCGGCCGTGCGCGCTAAACCATCGTATGGAGCAAGGTTGGCGGCTGACGGTTGTCTACCGTCGCCACTCGAATGCCAAGAGTTTAAGGCCGTCTCGCAATCAGTGTTGCAAAGACCTGATAGCCAAAAAGTGTGCGCTCTCTTGCTCGACGGCGATACTCGGCGACTAATCCATTGTGCAGATCCTCTCCAATGTCACCGCGTTTCATCAGCACTTTTCCCGTTTCTTCGACCCAGGGGAGCATTTGGTCATTGTCCAGTATACTTCTGCTTTGAAGACTGAAGTCTTCGACAGTGAAGCCGGCATTTGAGGCCAGTCCGCGCAGCTTGGCGACAACAAATGGGTCGGTGACAAACTCGTTCACAAATATTTTGGCACAGGCGTCCAGAGGATCGTTTGGCAGGTTTCCCAGTGACGCTTTCGAAAAATCAGCGTCACACACCACGAGACGCCCTCCCGACCTTAGAACGCGCCTTGCCTCGGTCAGAAGAGGTGCCGGATCTTCCACATGGGTAAGCACCGTGTGCATTATCAAGTTATCAACCGAGCCATCATCCAGGGGCAGCGACGCTCCATCGGCGACCTCAAACGCCACATTGTCGTGGCCCCCAACCCGCGCTCTTGCTTCGGTCACAAAGCCGACAGACGGCTCAAAACCAATGATGCGCGCGGGTTTGGCCTTCTCCGCAATGCGGCGCGTGACAGCTCCTGCGCCACATCCGACTTCAATCGTCAGACTATCCTCGGCAAACTCAAGTTTGGCCAGATAGTTTGAAACGATCTTTTCCATTGTGGGATCGGCCTGACGCGCGTCCATCGAGTCGGCAAATGCGGCAATGAACTCCGCACCCGCAGCATCTACATCTTGAAACGGATCAGCCATCCCAACCACCCTCCATTAACGCTCAGTATTCTCTACCAAAAACCCTAGCATCACCTGAACCAAGAACAAGCCGTGCCAAAATGGGTATACTTGGGGCAAATAGGAGGTTTATGCTAAGGGCAGGGAGCTTCAGTAAAAAGCCCTGAGCGAACCTCGTATTCAGGCAGTTGGAGTAGAGGGCCGCATCATCTATCGTCGAACGCATGTCGGACAAGGGACAACAGTTGCAACGAAGGTTGGCGGCAATACTGGCCGCGGATGTCGTTGGGTATTCGGCGCTTATGCACAAAGATGAGCAAGCCACAATTCTAATGCTTGATCACCTGAAAAGCGACATCGTCATCCCAACGATAGCCGGCCAATCAGGTCGTGTCGTGAAGAGCATGGGCGATGGTTGGCTGCTACAATTTGACAGCGCGGCGCAAGCTGTAACCGCAGCAATGCAGCTACAAGAGCAGTTGGCTGAACACTCGTTAATAAACATGCGGATCGGTGTTCATGTGGGTGACATCACAGAAAAAGGTGATGACATCCTGGGTGACGGTGTGAACATTGCCGCACGGCTTGAGAGCATTGCGCCAACCGGTGGTATCGCAATTTCTGAACCCGTACATCTGAACCTTGAACACAATCTGGCAGACGCTTTCAAAACAGTTGGGAAGAAGAAGCTCAAAAACATCCAACGCAGCCTGGATGTGTGGATTCACGATGGACCACAACTGAGTGCACCGCAAAGCTCGCCTTCTTTTACAGAGACGAGCTTGCCAAAGCTATCCATCTATCCTGTCACGTGCAGCGACCAACGCGCTGAACTCAAGGAAATGGCCGCAGCTCTCACTTCAGATTTCGGTTCTTGTTTTCGAACGATCAACTGGTTAAACGCGGCAGTAACATCCGCGGAAGCATCAGAGGGATATGCACTTCGTGGGGTGCTGCGTGGACACGGCGACCGATTGCGCCTGGAAGCCCGCTTAAATGACTCTTCTGGTTCCGAAATCTGGACTAAAAAGTTCGACGGTTCGGTCGATGCAATCTTTGATTGGCAGGACGAGGTCGTAGAAAAGCTATTGGATGCCGTGAGTGGGATCTTGATCCAGTCTGAGACCGCAAAGCTCTCTGCTTTGCCTGAAGACGAACTGACTGCCGAACAGTGTGTCCTGATGGGCATGATCGCTTGGTCGGACGCTGGCATCGGCAGCTACGAAGAGGCGTTATCGTACCACGCCAGGGCCATAGAAGCCAAACCAACCCTCGCGGCGGCCTATGCGGAAGCTATTTGGACAATGAATGGCGCGAACACCTATGATCTCCGTCGCGAATTGTCATCCTACTATGAGAAACTGCCAGGCTGGATCGAGGCCGGGCGACACATGGCGGGGCAAAGCCCAACGCTTGATCTGAGTGTCGCTGTGGCTGACTACAATGTAGACAGAGATGCGGATCGACTCTCCGTAGCGCTTGAGCAAATCCGGCAAAGAGCGCCATTAGATGCCCGTCTGCATTTGTTTATGGGGTGGGGCTACAACTGGGCCGGATTTCCTACAATGGCACTTGGCTGTTTTCAGACGGCGCTTCGGTTGGGCCGATATGGTGCCGTTTTCGTGGGGGCTTCCGGAGGTGCTGCCACCTCTTGCGTAATGCTTGGTCGAGACCGCGATGCTATCGCCTATGCAGAGGCAGGTTTGCGCTTTTCAAAGAACTATGCCCCACTCCACAGCACGAGGGCTGCTGCTCACGCAATGCTTGGGGAACCTGAAAAGGCATCTGCGGCGTTGGCGCGAATGCTGCAAATGGAACCTGATGAAACGATCTCGAAATGGCGTAGCAACGTGGACTATGGCGGTTCTGAAGGCGCTGAACGCTACTTTGAGGCGCTTCGCCGCGCAGGGTTGCCAGAATAGCGGTTCTGGAACCAAGTTGCGCTAGCAAAGCCGGTAGCTTGATCGCGCATCTTGGTAGCTGCAAAGCTCGGATTTGAAGGTCGGCTTCGGGCTGCCTCCAGCCAATTGTGCGAGAGGTAGCGAAGGTCGACTACGAGCCCACTTTGACCGATGCTGCTCGACGCCCCAATGACAGCAATGCGCAGAAAGCTGACTTTGCAAAGTCACAGTCTCCACTTCAAGCAGCACTTCAATGCTTGGTGGGCGCCAGATTGATAATCGTATTAAGCAATTTCATTTAAGTATTACTGCATGACATTCTGTTTTATCCACAGTCTGGGCACGTAACACACTGGCTTTCATATGCTTAAGACAGGCGGTTTTTAATTCGAATTTGCTTCACGCGCAGCTTTGGCTCGAAAACTTGCCAATTTTGACGCGTCAAATTTTGCAGCCCCGGAACCTAATTTTCCAATGGCGCTTGGATCGTTGACCTCATCCGCGTCAGTGAACTTCCAACCATAAGCTGGGAGATCATCGCCAGCCTCTACATACTGAGCTTCAAATGAATACGTTGCTCTCATTGGAACGAACCCATCCACGAAATTCATCGTCCTCTCTGACGGCGAAATAGAAACTATCCCTGTAAGGCGAACTGGCTCGTGAAAGCGTTCTGGATACCAACCTTCCGGCAATCGAACACGAATAAGCTGGTTTGGGTTCGGTGGAGGCGTATGGCTGCACATACCTCTCTCCGGAACCAAGTAAGCGACGTTTGTACCATCAGGATCCGGTGGTGCGGGTATCGCATAGCCCGCCAGCTTTACGACTTTTCCGTCAATTTCTGGATTACCAGCCGTGGCGGCTTTCTTTCGTCGCTCTGCAACGACCCATCGTTGTTCAATCAACCAATCAACGTCGATCCCAGCCTTTTGCAGCGGCGTCTCATTTTCCAGAATTTTCGCTTCAAGACTTTTGCGGACATCTTCGGAATGGGCTCCACTATCCAGTCTGAGCTTTAGTCGGACGACTTCAACAAGACCACTAAGCTGGTCAGGTGTCAGTTCTTTGAAAGGATCTACGTATTCCTGAGATTCTTCATCAATCAATTGGTTCCAGTCTAACTCAGCGATTTCTGCCGACAACGACGTTGAAATCAAAGAGGCAACACAGACTATTCTCCAAATCTTCATGACTTATCCTTTTCAACCGTATGGCCACTTGGATGTTGGTCAATGCGTCATCACCTGCCAGCTTAAGACATTTATGGACACTTGGGCTCTAAGCGAAACACAGTTCAAAGCTCGTTTTTATAGATGACTCCGTCCTTCATAATCAGGTCGAAGTTTTCTTGTGGGTCCCCTACAAGCTCCAAGTTTTCAAGCGGGTTGCCGTCCACGAGGATCAGATCAGCGTATGCGCCATCTCTGATAACTCCGAGTGGACCGTCTTGGTAGGGATGACGAGGGCCACTCATTTCCATTAGGCGGGCATTTTCAGAGGTCGCTATCTTGAGCGCTTGATAAGGCGTCATCCAAGTTCCCAACCTCACAAGATATTCGCTCTGTTGATACGCCTTTGATGGATCCATGAGTTGATCGGTGCCAAAGGCGAGATTCACGCCAATTTCGACGGCCATTGGGTACAGCGCGTCTACAGCATCAGTCACCTGTTTCCACTTTTTGGCACTAACTGGGCTATCCCAAACCATATCGGCCTCAAACATCGCCTGAGGACTGAGCCAAGCGCCTTTTTCCTTCATCAATTCCAGTGTTTCTCTTGATGCGAAGAAGCCGTGCTCAATGCTCATCACGCCGTTTTCTATTGAGGTACGGATACCTCTGTCTGTCATCACATGCGCCAAAACATAGGTGTTAAAGTTCGTTGCCTCTTCGACTACCGCACGAATTTCGTCGACCGAATACTCGCTCACATCCAGCGGATCGTATTGGGAAGAGACACCACCACCAGTCGTGATTTTGACCTGAGTAGCACCAAACTTGAGGATTTCTCTGGTTCTCTTTCTGACTTCCGGTACGCCATCAGAAATCATCGCCATCATATTTTTTTCCCAATAACTCAGTTCAGAGTTGGAGTTTCTTGGGTTTTCAAGCAGCGTGTGAAAGTCGGCATGGCCTGACGTTTGGCTCATGAATGGTCCGGAGGGCAAAATGCGGTGACCGGGGTATTCACCAGCGTCAATCAGTTTCTTGATCGTAAACGGATTTCCGCCAGGGTCTCTAACGGTGGTAAATCCACGCATTAAAGTCTCTTCAGCCCCCTTCATACTGCGAATGGCCACTTCCGACATGTCGCCTTGATTCAACATTAGAACGGATGCAGGGGTGTAGGCATACGTCGTGTGCCAATGGACATCGATCAATCCTGGGATCATCGTGCGACCGCCACCGTCAATCACCACCGCGTTCTCGGCTTCGATTGGGTCGGAAGAAACAGCGGTTATGAGATTATCTTCGATCAAAACGTTAGCATTCTCGATGCGTGCTTCGTTTACCCCGTCAAAAACATGAACATTCGTTATGAGAGTTCTTGTAGAATCCTCTTGAGCGCTCGCCAGCGTTGCCAGCATGCTTGAGATTACCAAGCAGAGCGTTGACAATTGATTTTTGCGCATATCTTTCACCCTAGGAATATCAAAGCATTCGATTGTTTAATTTTAACGAAGGTAGCCAACTCTCCGAGGAAAATCGATATGAACTTTTTTAAGGAACTTGGCGAAGGCAAACCGGAGCTTTTTGCGGCAACCGTACGTGAAGCAATGACAGGAGAGGTTTTCGATGGCGATGTGATACAGTTGGGAAAGGGGGCTGACGAAGGCGCAATTTTCACAGCTCGTTTAGGGCTTTCCCGTTTGTCTAGTATCCGCTTCAAGCCCAATGCATTGGTGAGAACCGCACAAAGTGAAAGCTTCGCTAATTTCACTGTACCAATCTGCGCTTCAGAGTTATGGACGGTAAGTGGCGTTCCTTTGAAAGAAAACTCCGTTTTCTTCAATTTCACTGCATCGGAAACCGAGGTAGTCGCGCGCAATCGAACTTCGTTATGTGGTCGTGTGCCCTTGCAACGATTTCTCAAAGAGGTTCAACTTTTTTCCGGCAGAAATACATCGGATTTTCGCGGACCAACGGTTATCGTGAAACTGTCTTCTGATTTTCACGCAGCTTTGGTGCGAACACTTAGCTGCATAATGAACCAAGCCGATGGTCAATATACCCAGAGTGATTTGGAGGCGCGTCTTGCAAGGACGCTTGCGATCTTCTTTGCCTTATCTCTGAATAGTGGGAATGCACGCAAAGCGACTTGGTCTCAAAAAGTGGGTTTGGTCTCAAAAGCACGAGAGTACTATTCTTCCGCCTTGTCAAAAAGGCCATCAGTGGCAGATCTGTGTCGAGTAACCGCGGTAAGCGCGCCAACATTGATCTCAGCATTTCGCGACGTAACGGGTGAAACACCAGCACGATTTTTTGCTCTTCAAAGACTGGCCAATGTCCATGATGAACTTGTTCAGGCGTCTCAGCAAAAACCCATGGTGAAGCAAGTGGCGCTCGCTCACGGATTCACCGATTTGGGACGATTTGGGAGCCTGTACAAAAGCATATATGGAATTTTACCATCAGAGCAAATTGAGCGTACTGTACCCATTTGACCGGTTGTCTTTTTAGTTCTGCCGAAAACCGATTAATACGAATCTCGGCTCCGATTTAGCAGAGTTCCCTTGACGGATTGCAATGGCACCTCAACGATTTGCCAAACAGAACTATGGATTGGACGGCGGAATGTTTTCATTTTTTTTGAATTTCTACAGGCTCTTAAAAGCGATTGTCCGCTCGTGGAGTAGCCCTAGATTCCGCGGAGCGCTTACCCTTGCAATACTCTTGTTGCTTTCCGGAACTTTGTTTTATGTCAGCGTCGAGGGGTGGTCTTGGGTGGACGCGCTGTACTTCAGTGCAACTACTATTTCTACGGTTGGCCTCAGTGACCTAACGCCCGTAACCGACACAGGAAAACTCTTTACCGTGTTGTATATTTTCGTAGGCGTCGGGGTCTTCATCACGCTGTTTGTACAATTCACACATGCCCTTCTTAGGGACTACGATGAGAAAAAGTCGTCAGATAATTGAAGACTGAAGCAACGGTCTTTCGGTCGTTGCACCCTAGCGCTTCGCTCTGCCGTATGCGGTTAAGGTCGTTGAGAAACTGCTTGGATTAAGGCAAACAAAGCAAAGACAAGGTTCTTTATCAGTTAGGCAGGAGCACAAGCATTTGCTCCGAGTGAGGATCGTCAATGAAATTGATGAGTGCGGTGGGCCAAGCGCGCCTAGAATTCGAGTGGCGCGCGACGAACTCCGTGCGCGCGGTATACGGGAAGACCTTGGAGACGATGACCCAGCGCTGCTTCTGGCAGTACTGCCTAACATTCAACAAGTTGGCCCAGAAAGATATTGCACTGCTGGGGATATGGAGAATGGGCTCTGTTCAAAGTTTACAGGTCAACGTGACGTTGGAGCTTGCAACTCTTCCTGCATATTTCGATTGGAAATGGCTGCGTCTCGACAAGATAGAAAGGAAGCAATCAGGAATGCCCTACAACTCCTTTCTGGGGACGTGGGAAGGGGCATCCGAGTATACTTTCAATCGCAGATTATCGGGAACTTGTCCGTCTTTGAGTCAACGATTGACGAGTTTCTCGACGACAAGCGATTTAAGGATGCTCTGTTCGACTGTGAAAAGAGACTGTTCGCGCCGCTCCCGCCATCGACCCGAGAAAAACTAGCTCAACTTGTTGGCTAAGTATGAAACGCGAACCAAAAGAGCAAAGCAGGAAATCGGCGCCTTTAAAGGACTATCATGCAAACCGTAGCAAGCGAGCTCGCGATGGTATTATCGATATGATGAAGCAGATCGATACGGAGATTTCTGCGCGAGGTTATTATTGTGATCCCAAGGACCCTGATCGGCCTCTTGGCCTTTCAATGGCAGAGGTTCTGCGAAGATCTGGTCTTGGTGTTAACTACTTGAGGAACGAGCGCCATCTAGACCTTCGCGAGCACGTCAAAGCCTGGTTAAAGAAACACAAGAGATCTGACACTGCCGCCAAACGGAAATCTAAGAAAGCCAGGCGGGACTCGATTTCATTTCTTCAAGAAGCAATAAGAGTGATGTCATCTGAGGCACAATCTTGGCTTATCGAGAAAGAAAAGCTTCAAACCAAAATAGAAAACCTGGAAGCAGATATTCGCAACATGCGTGACAGCGGAAATGTTGTTGGGATCGGCTCAAGAAAACGAAAGTGACGTCATTTTTCAAAGCCTTGTGGCTAAGTTTTGATGACCTTACGCAGCACAGCTGACATGCTGGGCACCTTACTGAGCTCAGGACTGCTCTGAAATGTCTTCGGTTCACGGTTGGGAATCTGGGTGAGATCTATCGCAGACTCATACAGCGACTCGAACCTTTAGAAGACGAACTTCAGTTTTATTAACTTCCGCAACGGATCTTCGTGGCTTGGTGGCTATGGAGCGGCTGAGAACCGATTCAAAGCCAAAGCGAATAGTAAACTAAGCTACGACTCGGTTTCTGAGCCAACATAATAAAGAAGCACTTGGTATGTGAGACCTTCCACCGGGGAGGGGCAGTGCGTCTCCCTTGTCAGGCAAAAAGGCATGTGTGGCTTGGGATTGGACCGCCGACCATATTTCCGACCTCATCTGCATCAAAGCGCATTGTTCTCGTCCTGTTGTGAATGTAAGGAAACTGCATAGCCCGAATGGGCCGCGCCGTGCGGGCGTGATGGAATGGTAGACATATCAGACTTAAAATCTGAAGGGCTTACGCCCGTGTGGGTTCGAGTCCCACCGCCCGCACCACTTTGATCCGACACGACCATCCGTTTTATCGCAGATGCATTGGAACCGGTCGCGCTGGTTTAATCTAAACCGGATACCCCAGATCTTGAATCAACTTCCAAATGTCCTTGTTTGCCACGGACAGCTGATCAACGACCCGTTCAATTTCACGTAAGGCATCGTCGTCCACTGTATCTTCGCGACCAAGTTTGATGTCGGTTTTACGATCCGCGATCCGCATCAGAATAGTCTTTGGATTGCCGCTTTCGGGGTCGAAGGAATAGATACAGTGGTTGTATTTGTTGCGTATGCCCGACAGTTTGGTCAGCCGCTGTGTAAGTGCAAGGATCGGGTCGCGAATTTGGGGCGACCGCCCCTCCATCTTGGCCAGCCGTTCGACCAGATCGATTCGAGCGCGGGTGGTGTTTAGCGTCAGAAAGATGATTACCGAGACGTCTTTGGATGCCCCTGTCAGGCCTGCTATCAAGTGGATCAACAGGCTTTCCGTATTGGTCCACATGTAATTCAACCTGCCAACCAATAAGATCAGGCGGTCGAACCGGGTTTCGAATGTGTCAGTCAAGGGCAGACTGCTGCGCCGCGTGAGGCGCGACCTCAAAATAGAAATGCGCCGCAGCGGTTCGGTTGCTGACGCCAATTTTACCCACCACATTGTGCATGTGCAGTTTGACTGTATGTTCCGTGATCCCTAGCTTGGCTGCGATAAGCTTGTTGCTTTTGCCTTGCGAAACAAGTTGCAACACCTGTTTTTCACGACGGGTCAGTTTTGAGTAGCGGGCATGTCTGTCGACACCATTTGGAGCAACCGACGGCGCTTGGATAGCAGTCGGGGTAGTTCTTTGGGATGGGGCGGGAACGCAGTCAGCCAGAAAACTGGGTAAATACAGCTCTTCATGCATCAGCAATCTCAGGATTGCGCGCCATGCATCAGGTGCAACATTCATTGGCAGAAATCCGATCTCACCCAATTGCGCTCGATCCCACCGCTCAAACAAGCGGCGGGCCAAATCTTCTTTGCGATAAGCAAACGCCAAACAACCAGCGCCGGTCGAGTTGGTATAGGCATTGGGGCGCGACAGGAGATCTTCAAGCATCATTTGGTCGACAACGATAATCCTGTTACCGGTTGGCGCCTGCGCACGCATCGCTTCAAAGGTCTCGAAACGTTCTGCATGCACGCCAAATTCGGTCTGCACGCTTCTGAGCGTTTGATTGGAATAGAACAGCTCCTTCCCAACAAAGATTATCGATAGATCTTCTGAACAACTGTCAAGACTGGCATGTTCATTCTGCAAAGACTTACTCATTATTGCCCCCTACAAAACAGGCGTAACCGGAAATTGGTGCTTAATTAAATTAGAACCAGGGTAAAAAACGTTAACTAATCAAGGAATTATATTCTTTTTATTATAGCTCAAGTCTTGAATCTCTACAACCTGACGATGCAGGACGGGCCGTTAAGATATAGAACTATTGATTAGGTTTTAATGCCTCCTCTTGTGTAAGCAGCGGAAACAATTGTGTTTATTTTTTGACTATATCCAGGTCTAGAACTTCGACCATGATCCAGCGCTGTCTTGAGCGCTTCGCTAAAATAATGTTAAAAATCAAAAACTTGAGTAAAGTTATACTTTCAATCAGCTAGGCGCGGGCTGATGTCGCTGCGAACATGGCCAAGCTTCAATTTCAGAAGCAACTATCCCTGACGTGATCGCCTTCAGCGTATTTCAGCATTGAATCAGAGGGTCACGTTTTCGGCTAAGCCGGGAAAGGAGGTGGCCTCGAATTAGTAAATCTACACCGCATTCAGCGCTTGGTTCGCTGCGTGTGGTTTTTTGTTTCAACCGCGCCTGATGCCGCTTTGTAGATGAATGGCGGTCTGGCGTTCCAGAAATGGGATTTTGTTATGAGACGTAATGTAAATAATACCAACGTGACGACCGTCGATGAAATTAACGTCGAAAATCTGGATGCTCCGGTCAATGTTGAAATTCCTGTAGAAGAAGCCTTTGTAGAGGCTGATCTGACAGCGCAACAGCAGCAGCAAGACCAGAATGTCGACAACTCGAACGATCAGGGTCAGGGCCAAGACCAAGGCCAAGGACAGGATCAGGGTCAAGACCAAGGCCAGGATCAGGGTCAGGACCAAGGTCAAGGTCAGGATCAAGGTCAGGGACAAGACCAGTCGCAGACACTGGATGCCGGTGACGACAGCAACGACAACTCGAACAACAACGCCATTAATATCGACTTTGGTGGTGGTGAATGGATACCGCGCGACGATGATCAGGTTGATCTGGATCTTGGTGATTCCGCGACGGTTGGCGATGTGATCACCGCAGGTCGTGATCTGAACTACGATCCCGGTGATGACATGAACCTGGACATCTCAATGGATGGTGCCGGTACGGCGATGTCATCAGTCAACAATCAGGTTGCTAGCCTGAGCGATGACGACACGCTGGAATCCGCGAGCGTTGCCAACAATTCAGGCTTCTACCAGAACGGCGACGCCAATGGCGGTACAGCCACGGCTGCAGAAGGTATTCGCGCGAATGCAGATGGCGGAACATCGGGTGATGGCGGTACCACAGTAGGTGGTTCGGCAAACTCATCAACGCTTGGCAGCCACGCGTGGGCGGCAGGTGGTGACACCGGCAGCGCCGACGCGGATTCGGCAGGCGGAGACGGTGGGTCTTCGGGTGACGCGTCCAACGCAAGTATGGGCATGGGCACTTCCGATGCCAGCTCGACCGGCGACAGCTCGGGTGGCAACGGCGGCGACGCTGACAACTCGGCCTCTTCGGACAACGATGGCAGCACAAGCGTAGACGGTGATGGAACCGGCGGCGCAGGTGGCAGCGCGGATTCGTTCGGCTTGGGTCTTGGTCTGGGTCTGTCGGGTGCAAGCTCGTCGGGTAACGCCGACGGCGGAGACAGCGATTCCGATTCGACTGGAACCGGTACCGGTACTGCCGACAACGCAACAGATGCGTCCGGAGCGGACGGCGGCGACGGTAATGCTGCGACAGAAGGTTCAGCTTCGAACAGCAGCGATAGCGACACCGAAGCCAATGACGCCTCTGCAGGCGACAACACAGCGGATGGCACTGCAGACAGCGGTGCGGACAGTTCGGCTGATGGTGACGGCGGCGACGGAACTGGCGGCGACGGCACAGGCGGTGACGGAACCGGCGGCGACGGAACCGGTGGTGACGGAACCGGCGGTGACGGCGAAGGTGGTTTTGCCGCATTGCTTGAAGCTGCGATCATGGAGCTGCAGGAAGAGCTTGGCATGATTGATGCGGAACCCGGTGAAGGCGGTGACGGAACCGGCGGTGACGGAACTGGCGGAGATGGTGACGGCGGTGACGGAACGGCTGGAGACGGCTCGGGCGGCGATGGTTCCGGTGGCACTGCTGATGCGGATTCCGACGCTCAGGGTGTTGGCGATCAATCGGCAAGTGGTCCTGATATCGACCAGAGCCCAGGCGATGTGAACGGTTCAGCCAGCAACTCGCAAGCCACAGATGGCAGCGGCGGTGACGGCGGTTCGAATGCAGCCGACGGCGCGGCAGATGCGATGGGCTCTGGCACATCTGCAGCTGACGGTGACGGCGGCGCAGGTGGCAGCACCACTCCGACGTCTACATCCAGCGGCAACGGTGCCGGATCTGCCGATGCAGCCAATACCGCAGGCGGCGGCGGTGCAGCGGATGTCTTCGGAGACGCAGATACAAACGGTGCAGCGGACAGCCTGGCCGAAGCGATTGCCGGATACGGCGGCGCGGGTAGTTCCGACAACGACTCGACCTCGACCGGTTCCGGTGATGCGACGGGTTCGGCTGACTCGGGCAACGGTGGTGCCGGTGGCGCGTCTGCTGCAAACGGCGGAACCAGCGGAGCCTCGATGGGCAGCGCAACCTCGGGTGACACCATGGGTGGCACCATCACGGGCGGCAGCGCAGCCGGAGCCTATTCGGGTGACGGTGGCGCAGGTGGCACGGGCGGCAACTGGGGCGCAAACAATGGTGGCGATGGCATCGTGACCGGCGAATCCTACGCCTCGGCTGCGGCGGTTGTCGATACTTCGGCCTTCAACCAATCGATCGTCATGGGTGCCAACGTGCTTGGTAACTCGGTCGATACGACCATGGTTGGCGGCTCGATGACGTCCTCGTACGCAAGCGACGACACCGACACCTAAGTCAAACAAGCGGGGCCCGCATTTTCGGGCCTCGTCTCATTCTACAAAACTGCCGGGGCCGTAAAACGCGGCCCCGGCCCAACAGAACCCAGACCGGAAATTTGTGCTGGCACGGGTGAAAAGGAAAACCGACATGGCCCTAGACAGTATTTCTGAAACGATAGCGCATTTTGTTGGAACTTTTGAGCTTACGATCGAACAGTCCCGGTTGCGGGATCAATACGAAGAATTCACCGCTCTGAGGCGCAAAGCCGAAATCGAAGGGCTGGAAGATTCGGCCTCGATCCACATCAAGGCAGACCTTGATATTCCTGCGGGCGAGTACAAAGCTTTGCCCTATACTTTCCAACCCTCTGACCCCGAATTGCCGCTGCCGAACGCGCCTACCGTTCCGGTGTCCGAAGCGATGATTGTTATCGATGGTTCCGCAGAACCTGTGCGGTATGTGCCGGAAAACGAAATAAGCGATTCAGGCCCGTCTTCGTTTGTCCAACTGATCATTCTGCCGCCTGAAACAGTGCCTTTGGGTTCGGCTGTGACCGTTACGGTACAAAGCGTCTACATGCGCGATAACGATGTCGTCGGCGAGGGCGACTTCCGGGATCCTGAGGTTCTGATGGCCCAGGGCGAGCAGATGATGGACATGGCTCTGTCGCTTCACGCCATTGCTGCGCCATCATTTTCACTCGCGGACTACCAATCGACAGAAATGCTTGAGGCGCTGGCCGAACAGATGGCAAACCCGGTGATCGCGGACATTGAAGGCGTGATTGTGCACCAGTTCCATGGCGACGATGCGTTGGGTGTGATCGTCAACGGCGAATACGTCACGGAGGCTCCGGAATGGAAGGATCTGCTTCCCGAATATCATCAGCCTGATGACACGGAAAACACGGCTGAGCTGCCGTATCCCGATGAATGGGATCAGTCAAAAGACCCGGAGTTTGATGACGGACACCTGGTTGTGACCGGTGGCAACGTTGCGGTCAACGCCATGGCGGCCACTGTGGCTTGGGTGGATGCCCCGATCATAGCTGTAGGAGGGCAGGCGGTCAGCCTGACGGCCATTAGTCAGGTCGCCGTTGTGTCCGATTGGGATCAAGGTGCTCCGGGAACGGGAAGTGGTACGAATATCGTGCAGACTTCGCAAATCGAGGTCGAGTCCAAAACAGCACCTTGGCTTGGTGCAACATCAGGCGCTGCGGCAGCGGCGCCGATTGTTATCGTTGACCATGTTCAGGGTGATCTGGTCGTCGCGAATTTCATCAAGCAGGATATCGATGCCACAGATATCGACCAAATCGAGACCGAAATTTCGGCTTCGTCGACCGTGTATGCGATGGGCGACAACGAGATGTACAACGTCTCGGACCTTATTCAGTTGGGCAATTACTATGATGTGATCATCATCGACGGAAACATGGTTTCTGTGGACGTTGTGAACCAGACGCTCGTTTTGGTGGATGACGATGTGATCAGCGGCGGCATGGACCCGTCAATGGATGAAGGCGAAGCCGGGGGCGACGAAAACCTGGTTATGAACGAAGCCACTGTCAAAACGGTTGGGGACGATACCTATCAGGACATGTCCCAGGAGATGTCCGACACTATGGCGCTGGCCGATGACGACATTGCCGCGCTTGAAGACGCTTTGTTGAATGATCCCAATTTCGCCGGGATGGAGCAGATCCGTGTTCTGAAGATCGACGGAGATCTGGTGCAGGTGAACGTCGTTGAACAGACCACCGTGATGCAGGATCAGGATGACATTGAGCTATCCGGCCCCGAAGCGCCGCAGACCGAAGTGGTCGCCGGCAGCAACGCCCTGTTGAACAGCGCAAGTGTGACCAAGATGGGAGTGGATTCGACAATCATGGCCGCAAACGGAGCGTATTCGGATCTGCTTTTGCATCAGGCCAGTCTGCTGGATATGCCCACGAATGAAGACATAACGGCAATGACCAACGAAGCCATCGCCGCCATAATGAGCGATATGAGTGTCGCGCAGCCGGATGCTGCGTTGGCCTTGACCACTCCGGCAACAGATACCACGACCAACGACGACGGCCTGCAATCCGTGCTGGCCTGATTTTCCTGTTTTTTTACCGAGTGACCAAAAGGTTAGTAGATGTCGATCGTATTCACGTCGCGCCGCCCTTACTTATCCAGCCCCCTGGACAGACAGGGCGGAGGAAGGCCGCAAAGCCAAAATCTTGGTGCAAGGGTGAAACCCGCGCCCGAAAGGCCCAAAATCGCACCGCGTCTGCATCTGACAGAGCAGATGCGCGTACCAAACCCAGATGAAAAACAGTCAGAGAAACCTGAGAAACTGAAACACGCCGAGGACCAACACCACTCACAGGAACAACGGCGCGCTGATCCTCCCCATCGGCGCGTGCAGCCGCAGCCCGCACAAGACAAAGACCCAACGGGTGGCGGCAATGGGGTGGCCGATGCCGATGGCCCCGATCAGGTAACCGCCGAGGAAACGACCGCGCGTAAGACCCCCTCTGCGCGCGCGGCCGGCGAAAACCGCATGGGCACCACGATCGAGGCCAAGGCGAACCAGCCACTGCCGCAAAATCAGACCGGCGGCGGTGATGGCAAGGGGCCACCCCAAACTTTTCACAAGCGTACCCCGCCCGAGGATTTTCAGCGTACCTTGCAGGTGTCGAACCGCGCGATCTGGCGTAACCTTGCTTTTGTGCTGGTTCTGACCTGCGCCACCAACATCCTGATCCTGGCGATCCCGATTTACCTGTTTCAGATCAGTGACCGCGTTCTGACCAGCCGGTCATTGGACACATTGATCATGCTGACCGCAATCGTTGCGGGCGCGGTGATCTTTCAATCGGCCTTTGACGCGGTGCGCCGGTTCATGCTGATGCGCACCGGGGTTGAAGTGGCTGCCCGCTTGGGCGCACCTGTGCTCAGCGCGGCGGCCCATGCGTCTCTGCATGGCAACGGGCGCGAATACCAGACGTTAGGCGATTTGCAGCAACTGCGTGGCTTTTTGGTATCGGGTACTCTGATCTCATTCTTGGATGTCCCTTTCGCGCCTTTGTTTATCCTGATGATTTTCCTGGTGCATCCGCAGTTGGGCATGATCGTTGTCGTGACCGCGCTGCTGTTGATGACGATTGCCTTGATCAACCAGAAAATGACAGCCAAACCCTTTGCCGAGGCCAACAAGGCGCAGTCGCTGGCGAACCAGCATCTGGATTCGATGTCGCGCAACAGCCAGATCATCAACGCGCTGGCCATGATCCCCGAAGCCGTGCGGATCTGGGGCAGGGACACCGCTCAGTCTTTGACTTGGCAGGTGCGCGCACAGGACCGCAATGTGATCTTCGCCGCAGTTTCGCGCGCTGTCAGGCTGCTGACCCAAATTGGTATTCTGGGCTGGGGCGCCTATCTGGCCCTGCAAGGAGAGATCACCGGCGGGATGGTGATTGCCGCCTCGATCATTGCAGGTCGTGCCTTTGCGCCCATCGAAGGTTCGATTGAAGGCTGGAACAGCTATTTGCTGACACGTGGGGCCTACAGCCGGATCAAAGCGTTGCTGTCGACCTCGGCATTGCAATACGAAAAACTGCGCCTGCCGCGCCCCGAGGGCCGTTTGGATGTTGAACGCCTGCTGTATGTGCCCGGTGGGACCAAACGGGTGGTTTTGAACGGGATCACATTCTCGCTGACACCCGGTGAAACGTTGGCCATTATCGGCAATTCCGGAGCGGGGAAGACGACGCTGGGGAAAACACTGGTGGGGTCTATCCTGCCGACTTCGGGCAGTGTGCGGCTGGACCTGATGGATATTCGCAACTGGGATCCACGCCAGTTTGGGGAAAGCATCGGCTACCTGCCGCAGGATGTCCAACTGTTCCCCGGCACGATCAAGGACAACATTGGTAGGATGCGGGCCGATGCGACCGACGAACAGATCCACGATGCTGCCGTTTTGGCCGATGTTCACAACATGATCGCGACCCTTCCGCAAGGGTATGAGACGGTGGTCGCCGCAGATGGCGCGCCTTTGTCCGGTGGGCAAAAACAACGCATAGCGCTGGCGCGGGCGTTCTTCGGCAACCCGAGATTGGTTGTGCTGGATGAGCCAAACTCGAACCTCGATGTGGCTGGTGACAAAGCGCTGGCCCGGGCGATTGAACAGGCGCGCGAAAGCAAGATCACCGTGGTCGTTATCACGCAGAAACCGACGCTGTTGAACGTGGTCGACAAGATCATGCTGCTGACCGATGGGCGCGTGGCCCTGTTCGGGCAGCGCGATCAGGTCCTGCAACAGATCAACGCGCCGCGCAAACAAACCGGAATTGAAGGCCAGCAGGGGGGCTGACCATGAATGACCTCGTACCTGTGAAGAATTCTGCCGATGAACCTCAGCTTTGGTATGCCGAGGTTCCGCGCTCGATCAACCGGCTGATTGCCATCGGGCTTATCATGCTTCTGGTGTGCTTTGGCGGTTTTGGGGTCTGGTCCTTCAGCGCCCCTTTGGCGGCTGCGGTAATTGCACAGGGCAGCTTTGTGGCCACCGGTCGCAACAAGATCGTTCAGCATCTTGAAGGCGGCATCATTGAAGATATCAAGGTGGTCGAAGGTCAGTCGGTTCAGGCCGGGCAAGTGCTGATGACGTTGGACCAAACCTCGGCACAAGCTAATGAGCGCGAGCTGTTCATCCGCAAACTGCGCCTGCAAGCCATGACCCAACGGCTGCTGGCCGAATACGGTGAACGCGACCGACTTGTGTTTTCCCCTGATCTTGTCGAGGCATCCGATGATGTCGAGGTCATGGCTATTCTCGACGGGCAAAAGCTCAGTTTTGACGTGTCGCGCAAGACGTTGCTGAATGATGTCGCATTGCTTGAGCGGAACATGGAAGCGTTGAAAATCCGGTCCAGCGGCTTTGAGGCTCAGTTGGACAGCATGATGCGGCGCGCCGAGATTTTGCAGGAAGAATACGAGGCCAAGAGCCAACTTTACGAAAAGGGGTTGGTCCGCAAGGGTGAGCTCAACACGATCCGTCGCGTTCAGGCCGAGGCCGAAGGACAACAGGCGCGCTTGCAGGCCGAAGCCGCCGAGATCAACCAGATGCTGTTGAAATACGAAGAGCAGATCATGCGCACCCGATCTGCCTATCGTGAAGCTGCGCTGGATGAGTTGGGCGTGATCGAAGCCGATCTGGAAAGCGTGCGTGAAAAATCCCGTCAGGCCCGCAGCGTTCTGGACCGGGCGGTTGTCCGGGCCCCAGTTACCGGTACAGTCGTGCGGCTGCACTACCACACGCCGGGCGGTGTTATTGAAACTGGCGAACCCATTGCCGAGATCCTGCCTGCCGATGCCCCCCTGATCATCGAAGCGCAGATTCCTCGTACGGAAATCGATAGCGTGATTACAGGGCAGACGGCCTCGGTGCGTCTGATCGCGTTGAACCAACGCACGACCCCGGTTTTGTATGGAGAGGTTTTCTATATTTCTGCTGACGCTTTGCCTGAACAGACCACAGGCAGCCCTCAAGAAGTGTATCTGGCACGTATTTCCCTTACTCCGGATGAACTGCAACGTGTCAGCGGCTTTATCCCAACGCCCGGGATGCCCGCAGAAATCATGATCCAGACTGAAGAGAGGACCTTTGCCGCCTATATCGCGAAACCAGTGTCAGACAGCATGTCTCGCGCATTTCGTGAGCATTGAGGTCACGGCTACACCTTCCAATTTTTGCATGTTACCCTTTGCCGGAACAGGTGAAGGAGTACACACATGCCGGTAACGGTCAAAGACATGATGGCGGCCGCCAATGCGGTGGTTGCGCGGATTGATACAGCGCAGGCGAAGACCATCCTGGAACAGGGCGGTCTGCTTCTGGACATTCGGGATGCATCGGAATTGCAAGCCACCGGTCGTGCCGCCGGGGCACATCATATCCCGCGCGGAATGCTGGAGTTCCGGGCAGATGACACGCTGCAATCCCACGACCCGGAATTGCGCAAAGACCGTCCCATCATTTTACATTGTGCTTCGGGTGGGCGTGCAGCGTTGGCTTGCAAGCTGCTGAAAGACATGGGGTATCAGCAGGTCTACAACCTTGGCGGTTTGGTGGATTGGGTGAACGGGGGCGGCGAACTTGTCAGCGCCTAACATATGGGCGTTTCGCATCTGACCCAAATCAAAGCAAAACACATTCGAATCGTGTGATATTTAGCTGGAAGTCACCAAAAGGAATTCCGGCCATGTTTCGCCTTGCCGCTATGCTGTATTCACTTATCGCAACTGCCCTGTCGGGCTCGGCTGTGATCGCCGTTTTGTCTGCCGGTATGGTTTCGGTCAGCGCGATTGTTGGTGCCGCAGCAGCAGGGGCCGTGCTTGCTGCGCCCGCGTCTTGGATGGTCGCCAAGCGGCTGTATCAGGGCGCATGATCAAGCGTTCAGAAACGTTCTGACGGCCGCTTCAAATTCGCGCGGTTTCTCGGCGTGCAGCCAATGACCGGCTCCGGGAATTTTGGCAAACCGTGCGTTGGGAAACAGCGCGCGGATTTTGTCACGATGCTCTGGCAGAACATATTCTGATGCACCACCTGACAAAAACAGAGCGGACCCGTTCCATGAGGCATCCAAGTTGGGAAAGCCCATGATGTTGGGCATCTGGTCCGCCAATACATCCAGATTCAACAGCCAACGTTTGCCATTGATGTCCAGGGATTGCGTAAAGAAGCTCTGCAGTGCTTTTTCAACACCCAGTTCAGCCAGTTGCTGCTCTGCGTCTGACCGGCGTTCGATGCGTGAAAAATCCACTGCCCGCATGGCCTCGATGAACTGGATCTGACTATGCGTGTATTTCACTGGCGCAATGTCTGCGACCACCAGCTTGTTCACCAATGACCCGTGTTGCAGCGCCAGCGTCATCGCAGCCTTGCCGCCCATCGAATGCCCCAGCACATCGGCCTTGCCGCCGTACTGTTCGACGACTTCGGCGATATCCTGCGCCAGATGCGGATAGTCATGCTGCGGGTCCCACATGCTGCGCGCGTGATTGCGCATATCCACCGCCACGACCTGCCGTTCGTCCGAAAGCCGTTTGGCAATCACACCCCAGTTGCGGGCGGATCCATAAAGGCCATGTGCAATGATAAGCGGCGGAAGGGCAGTCGGTTCGCCATGTATTATTGTATTCAACATGTCCCGAGTGATACCCGCACGCGCTGCGGACGACTAGCCCCATTGTAGGTCTTTGAGCCAAAGGCTAGATTGCCGCGTTAGGAGGTCCCATGTCGCAGGACACAGACATTCAAACCCGGATTGCCGAGACCGTAGCCTTGCTGCGCGCCAAGCTTGGCGTGCGGGACAAAACGCTTGAGGCGTCGATCCGAAAAGCCAAGCGACGCCTGCCGCGACGTGTTTACAAACAAGCCATGGTGTTGGCACGGTCCGAGGCGATGGCTGCGCATCCCAAGCTGAGGCAGGTACTGGACACACCCAAGCTGATCCGCGCGTCTGATGTTGTGCAAGGACATCTCAGCGCGATCAATCTGGCCGACCGCAGATGGGGCTGGTTTTTGGGAATGCTGGGTGGGTTGGCCTTTAACTTGCTGGCACTGACGACACTGCTGCTGGTTTTTCTGTGGTGGCGTGGCTTGATCTGACCTTGGGTTCCGGATTATGCGCAGGGATCTGAACGTGGTTCAAGCTCTGAGGGCGCAATGGCAACCAAAGCACAAATCCGGCGAGAACAGTTGCGCGAAAAACTGGTTGAGGCGGCCGAGATACGTATCGGTCAACACGGTCTAAGCGATCTTCGTGCACGCGATCTGGCCAAAGATGCTGGATGCGCATTGGGTGCCATATATAACGTGTTTGAAGATCTGAACGCGATTGTCATGGCTGTAAACGGGCGTACGTTCAAACGTCTTGGGCAAGCTGTCGGAACGTCTTTTGACGGCAGTGAGCCACCGGTGCAGCGCCTGATTGTCATGAGCACGGCCTACCTGCATTTCGCCGACAAAAATACCAATCTGTGGCGGGCTTTGTTTGATCTGCAGATGCCGAATGATGGCTCGGTACCCGATTGGTATCGCAGCGCGTTGAAAGACCTGTTTTCCTTTATTGCCGAACCTGTCAGCGAATTGTTCCCCGAATTGGATCGGGTCGAAATGGACTTGATGACACGGGCGCTGTTCTCATCGGTGCACGGAATTGTCACCCTTGGGCTTGAGAACCGTATCTCGGGCGTGCCGCCTGAACAGATTGAACGCATGATCGCGCAGGTTCTTTCACGAATTGGAAACAAATAGTTTCCTGAACGCCGTTCATGAAAATACTTGAACGCTGTTCAGGAAATTGCTACCTCCGAATTGTGAACGATGTTCATGAATTTGGAGGATCACATGTTCAATACATTGAAGACCCTGATGAATGGTGCAAATGCCCGGGCCGAAGACAGGCTGCGCGATAGTTTTTCAATTGAGCTGATTGACCAGAAAATCCGAGAGGCCGACCAAAATCTTAAGGCCGCCAAGTTGACGCTTGCCAGCCTGATCCAGAAGCAACGCGGTGAAACCCGCCAAATCGAAACCTTGCAGGCTCGCATCCAGGATTTGATGGAAAGGACCCGTCAGGCGCTGGCAGATGATCAGCAAGACCTTGTTCAAAGCGCGGCGCAGGCGGTTGCGGATTTGGAAAACGAATTGGCGTTGCGCCAGCAAACCGTCGACCGGCTTGAGGCGCGTATCTTACAACTGCGCCACTCGGTGCAAACGGCCAACCGCCGTATTCTGGATCTCAAACAAGGCGCAATCTCGGCGCGAGCGGTGAAACGAGAGCAGGGGCTGCAAAAGCGGCTGAACCGTCACTTGGGTGGCACCAGCCCGGCGGAAGAGGCGGAAGAGCTGATCGCCCGAGTGATGTCTCAGGATGACCCGTTTGAACAATCCGAAATCCTGCGCGAGATCGACGCGGGCTTGGATCACAGCACCGTGGCCCAACGGATGGAAGAGGCCGGGTACGGCCCCAAAACCCGCTCTAGCGCAGCGGAAGTTCTGAGCCGCCTTAAGGCTCAATCCTGAAACTGACGAACCCGTATTTTGACTAAGGAGACTTCAAATGACTAACCGTGGTGAAAACAACTTGATCCTGATGCTGAACGGTGCTGGCGTGGCTGTGGCTTACCTGTTGCTGGGCATCTCTTTGTACTTGTCTACCGACGTGCCGCTGGCGACCAAGGGTTACTGGGGTATGGGCATTGTTTTGCTGACACTCAGCCTGATCAACGTTGTGAAATACCGCTTTGACAGCCGCTCAGCCGAGGATCGCATCAACAGGATCGAAGAGGCGCGAAATGAGAAACTGCTTGAAGATGCTTTGAAAGAGGCCGAGGGCGAGGTCTGATCTCACCCGTTCCGGCCGCGGCGTTTGGCCCGAGCCTTAGTAAGAAAAACGGCGCCTCAGAGGCGCCGTTATCATTTGTGTTTTATAGATTACAAGTTCGGATAGATTGGGAAGCGGGCGCAGAGGTCTGCGACCTCGGCTTTGACCTTGGCTTCGACAGCGCCGTTGCCATCTTCGCCGTTGGCAGCCAGGCCGTCGACCACTTCGATGATCCAATCGGCGATCTGGCGGAACT
>NZ_WQGE01000019.1:0-1136 GCF_013034525.1 Ruegeria sp. HKCCA5929 | reverse complement strand
GGCTCGATCACGTCCGAGCTGGGCCGTCAGCGCGACGAGATCGAGCTGATCGCATCCGAGAACATCGTCTCTGCCGCCGTGATGGAAGCGCAGGGCTCGGTGATGACCAACAAATACGCCGAAGGTTATCCCGGTCGGCGCTATTATGGAGGTTGCCAGTTTGTCGATATTGCCGAGAACCTGGCCATCGACCGGGCCAAAGAACTGTTTGGCTGCGGCTTTGCGAACGTGCAGCCGAACTCGGGCTCTCAGGCCAACCAGGGTGTGTTCCAGGCGCTGATCCAGCCCGGTGACACCATTCTGGGCATGAGCCTGGATGCCGGTGGTCACCTGACCCACGGCGCGCGCCCGAACCAGTCGGGCAAGTGGTTCAACGCGGTGCAATACGGCGTCCGCAAGGAAGACAACATGCTGGACTATGATCAGGTCGAGGCGCTGGCGAAAGAGCACCAGCCCAAGCTGATCATCGCCGGCGGCTCGGCCATCCCGCGCCAGATCGACTTTGCCCGCATGCGCCAGATCGCCGACATGGTGGGTGCCTATCTGCACGTGGACATGGCACACTTCGCCGGTCTGGTGGCGGCGGGTGAGCATCCCAGCCCCTTCCCACATGCACATGTGGCGACCACGACCACGCACAAGACCCTGCGTGGGCCGCGTGGGGGTATGATCCTGACCAATGATGAAGATATCGCTAAGAAAGTGAATTCGGCGATCTTCCCCGGCATTCAGGGCGGCCCGCTGATGCATGTGATCGCCGGTAAGGCCGTGGCCTTTGGCGAAGCCCTGCGGCCCGAGTTCAAAACCTATATCAGCCAAGTCATTACCAACGCGCAAGCGCTGTCGGACCAGCTGATCAAGGGCGGTCTGGACACGGTGACCCACGGCACCGACACCCATGTGGTGCTGGTCGACCTGCGCCCCAAGGGCGTGAAGGGCAATGCAACCGAGAAGGCTCTGGGCCGGGCGCATATCACCTGCAACAAGAACGGCGTACCGTTTGACCCCGAAAAGCCGACCGTTACCTCGGGTATCCGTCTGGGTTCGCCCGCAGGCACCACCCGCGGCTTTGGCGAGGTCGAGTTCCGCCAGATCGCCGATTGGATCATCGAAGTGGTCGACGGCCTGGCTGCCAA
>NZ_WQGE01000018.1:0-2091 GCF_013034525.1 Ruegeria sp. HKCCA5929 | reverse complement strand
GCGCAGAGCCTGTCGCGTGCTGGGACAACATCGTTCCACACAGAGGCACATCCCGAGAGGCCGTGTCGATGAGGATCGGTTGGTTGCCGACATGATCGAATTGGCCAGGCAGTATGGTCGATACGGCTATCGTCGAATTGCGGCCTTGCTCAGAGAGGCAGGTTGGTCGGTCAGCGATGGCCGTGTCGAACGACTATGGCGGAGAGAGGGGCTGAAGGTTCCCGCAAAACAACCGAGGAAGGGGCGGCTCTGGCTGAACGATGGCTCGTGTGTTCGGCTGAGGCCGGAGTATCGCAATCATGTATGGAGCTATGACTTCGTTCATTGTCGAACCGACGATGGCAAAGCTTTTCGGACGCTGAACATCCTTGATGAGCACAGCCGGGAGTGCCTTGCGATCAGAGTGAAGCGCAAGCTGAACTCGGTCGATGTGATCGATGCCCTGACGGATCTGTTCATACTGCGCGGTGCACCCCGCTTCATACGTTCAGACAATGGGCCAGAATTTATCGCCCAGGCCGTCCGAGACTGGATCGCCGCAGTTGGCGCCCAGACGGCTTACATTGAACCTGGGAGCCCGTGGGAGAACGGATACTGTGAAAGTTTCAATGGCAGGTTCAGGGATGAGCTACTCAACGGTGAAGTCTTCTACAGCCTGCGCGAAGCTCAAATTCTGATCGAACAATGGAGGAGACACTACAACACAAAACGCCCCCACAGTGCACTGGGCTATCGCCCGCCAGCACCTGAAACCATCATCCCGATGGATCACAGGCCGATGATGCACTAACAATCAAATCGGACCAGTCAGATGAGGCTGCTCACCGTCGCCCTATTCAAGACATTCGCGCCTTCGGACCAAATGGACGCTGTTCCCGCCCCGCAATGGTCGGTCCGGATCGCTCCAAACGCTAGGTTTCAATTTCTATCCTCAGATTGTCTTTCAACCACCGCTTTGGCGAAACCCGCTGCCTCCGTTATGTAATCGTTCAGTTCCACTGGGACTCACTCAGGGAAATCAACACAAAACCAATCGAAATGTGGAGATTAAAACACATCCGTTGAGAAGCATCATCCGGTCGTTGACGACCTCTAAACCGCTTAGGTAGAGACACTGTATTGAGCCGTTGCATAGGGAATGATGTTTTGGATTTTGAGGTGGCGAGTTTTTGGTACGGACAACCGCTCTCTTGCGTGGAGCGTGTCTGTATTCAGTCCTTTCTCGACCATGGCTACACGTATCATCTCTATGTTCTGGATTTGGACATTGATGTCCCGGACGGTGTCATCGTCCATGACGCCCGCGAAATATATGGCGTGGGCAAAACCGACCAGCTTGATGCGTCACGCAAACGCGCCGCGGTGTATTCGGATGTGTTCCGAATCTATCTGATGCAAAAAACCGATTACGTCTGGGTCGATCTGGACATCTATTGCGTAAATCCCCTGCACGTGAAGTCCGATTACCTGTTCGGCCTGATTAGGCGGAACAACTCGATGAACAACTGCGTTCTGCGTCTTCCAAAGGGCTCACTGGCCCTGAAACTTATCATCAACTTCTTGGAATCTGATGTGCCATTTCCGTTTTGGCTCGGGCCGGAACGCACACAGAAGTTAGTTGACCGATACCAGGCAGGCGATCGATTCACGCTGTATGACCTTCCCTGGACGACAACCGGCCCCAGTGTCACCCGCTGGGCCCTGAGCGCGACCGGCGAGATCAGTCGCGGCCAGCACTGGCATTTGTATTTTCCGCGCCGCGGTTTTTTGGATCCCGAACGTGGTTTAGACGACTACGAACCCGACTGGGTTCGGTTCCATCATTTCCAGGGCGAAACCAGAAGCAATATGAGGGCGCATTACGGTGGGTTGCCGCCTGAAGGAAGCTACATTGATGTTGTCTGCAAACGTCACGGTATAGACCCTGCGCTATATCCGGTCGTTTAAGCTCCGCTATCACGCCGCTCAGCGGGCCTCTCAGCTTTCGTCATAGGATTTACCCGTTTGACCGTGGGGTGATTGATTTTGCGGATCAATTGTAGATCGAGGGGTCTGTGTTGTGATTTTCCGACGTTGGTTGCGGGAGTAGGA
>NZ_WQGE01000017.1:2500-6359 GCF_013034525.1 Ruegeria sp. HKCCA5929 | reverse complement strand
TTGTAGATCGAGGGGTCTGTGTTGTGATTTTCCGACGTTGGTTGCGGGAGTAGGATTTGAACCTCTGACCTTCAGGTTATGAGCCTGCCGAGGTTTGATCGTTAAGCAAACAGTCCAGTTGACTGTTTGTAGATCGACCGGTCTGTTTGGATTTTGGTTGCGGGGAGAGGATTTGAACCTCTGACCTTCAGGTTATGAGCCTGACGAGCTACCGGACTGCTCCACCCCGCGACGCTTTGGTGGGCCTATCGCCTATTCGGCTACTTGAGGCCAGGTATTATTTTGATCGTATTAGAGAGATTTTTGGGCTTTTACTAGGTTTGGCGGTGACCTACTCTCCCGGGGCTTAAGCCCAAGTACCATTGGCGCGGCAGTGCTTAACTTCCGGGTTCGGTATGGGACCGGGTGTTTCACTTGCGCTATGACCACCAAACCGAGGAAAAGCCCACGTCGCTGTTTTTTGCGAAGCAAAAAAGCGACGCGCGGCAGGCAGCGTCTTTATCGCAGATAAAGGCGCGTTGCCGCACGGTTGTGTTTATCAACCAACAGTGCCGCTTGGTGCGACACGGTTATCCAAACCAAGGTCGGTGTATGCTTTTGGTTTGATTTGTCTTTCTGTTACTGGATCAAATCAAGCCTATCGGGCGATTAGTACCGGTCAACTGAACGCATTACTGCGCTTACATCTCCGGCCTATTGACGTGGTGGTCTTCCACGGCCCTCAGGGAGACCTTGTTTTGAGGGGGGCTTCCCGCTTAGATGCCTTCAGCGGTTATCCTGTCCGATCATAGCTACCCAGCACTGCCGTTGGCACGACAACTGGTCCACCAGTGGATCGTTCACCCCGGTCCTCTCGTACTAGGGGCAACTCCTCTCAAGTCTCCTACACCCACGGCAGATAGGGACCGAACTGTCTCACGACGTTCTAAACCCAGCTCACGTACCTCTTTAAACGGCGAACAGCCGTACCCTTGGGACCTGCTCCAGCCCCAGGATGAGATGAGCCGACATCGAGGTGCCAAACACTGCCGTCGATATGGACTCTTGGGCAGTATCAGCCTGTTATCCCCGGCGTACCTTTTATCCGTTGAGCGATGGCCCTTCCACTCGGGACCACCGGATCACTATGGCCGTCTTTCGACTCTGCTCGACTTGTCAGTCTTGCAGTCAGGCTGGCTTCTGCCATTGCACTCAACGAGCGATTTCCGACCGCTCTGAGCCAACCTTCGCGCGCCTCCGTTACGCTTTAGGAGGCGACCGCCCCAGTCAAACTACCCGCCACGCAGGGTCCCGGATCCGGATAACGGACCGCGGTTAGACATCAAGAGTGCGAAGGGTGGTATCTCAAGGGAGGCTCCACGGATACTTGCGTTTCCGCTTCAAAGCCTACCACCTATCCTGCACATCACAATCCTGATGCCAGTGCGAAGCTGTAGTAAAGGTGCACGGGGTCTTTCCGTCTAACCGCGGGAAGCCTGCATCTTGACAGGCAATTCAATTTCGCTGAGTCGATGTTGGAGACAGCGGGGAAGTCGTTACGCCATTCGTGCAGGTCGGAACTTACCCGACAAGGAATTTCGCTACCTTAGGACCGTTATAGTTACGGCCGCCGTTTACCTGGGCTTCAATTCAAGGCTCTCACCTCTCCTTTTAACCTTCAGGCACCGGGCAGGCGTCAGACCCTATACGTCGTCTTGCGACTTCGCAGAGCCCTGTGTTTTTAATAAACAGTCGCCACCCCCTGGTTTGTGCCCCCAGCCCCTAGTTGCCTAGGAACCGGGCCTCCTTCTCGCGAACTTACGGAGGTATTTTGCCGAGTTCCTTCAACATCGTTCTCTCAAGCGCCTTGGTATGCTCTACCAGTCCACCTGTGTCGGTTTAGGGTACGGTCTGATGGAGGGCTATTTCCAGGAACCACTCAGCAGCCCAATCAATCCGATAAGATTGAACTACACCTGTGATCCGTCACATCCTCCTGGCCTAGGAATATTAACCTAGTTCCCATCGCCTACGCCTTTCGGCCTCGGCTTAGGGGCCGGCTTACCCTGCTCAGATTAGCTTTAAGCAGGAACCCTTGGACTTTCGGCGAGAGTGTCTCTCACACTCTTTGTCGCTACTCATGTCATCATTCTCACTAGTGATCTCTCCACCGGATCGCTCACGCGCCGGCTTCATCGAAAGAACTCTATCCGTCATTACATCCAACTGCTTACACAGCACAGATGCAAATACGGATGAGTTCTATGTCACACTACGCTCTGCTACCATGCCTTACGGCATCCTAAGCTTCGGCTCATGGCTTGAGCCCCGTTACATCTTCGCCGCAGGACAACTTATTTAGACCAGTGAGCTGTTACGCTATCTTTAAAGGATGGCTGCTTCTAAGCCAACCTCCTGGTTGTTTTGGTCGTCCCACCTGCTTTCCCACTTAGCCATGAATTGGGGGCCTTAGCTGTAGGTCAGGGTTGTTTCCCTCTCCACTACGGACGTTAGCATCCGCAGTGTGTCTGCCATCTAGTACTCCCGGGTATTCGGAGTTTGGTTAGGATCAGTAAGCCTGTGGGGCCCCATTACCCATCCAGTGCTCTACCCCCCGGGGTATTCGGATGACGCTCTACCTAAATAGATTTCGCAGAGAACCAGCTATCTCCGAGTTTGATTGGCCTTTCACCCCTAGGCACAGCTCATCCCGATCCTTTTCAACGGATGTGGGTTCGGTCCTCCAGTAAGTGTTACCTTACCTTCAACCTGGCCATGCCTAGATCACTCGGTTTCGGGTCTGATCCCACGAACTCATGCGCCCTATTAAGACTCGCTTTCGCTACGCCTACACCTAACGGCTTAAGCTTGCTCGTGAGACCAAGTCGATGACCCATTATACAAAAGGTACGCCGTCAGATCTCGAGGATCCTCCGACTGATTGTAGGCGTTCGGTTTCAGGTACTGTTTCACTCCCCTCGTCGGGGTGCTTTTCACCTTTCCCTCACGGTACTGGTTCGCTATCGGTCAGCAAGGAGTACTTAGCCTTCGAAGGTGGTCCTCCGATCTTCAGACAGAATTTCACGTGTTCCGCCCTACTTAATACGTCCGTCAAAGCTTCCTATACGGGGCTGTCACCCGCTATGGCCATGCTTCCCAACATGTTCTAGTCACTTATCTGGCTCGGCTGGTCCCCGTTCGCTCGCCGCTACTAGGGGAGTATCAATTGATTTCCTTTCCTCCGGGTACTTAGATGTTTCAGTTCCCCGGGTTTGCTCTTAAAACCCTATGTATTCAGGTCTTAAGTACCTGTTTAAACCCCATATTGATTACCAAAGATAACAATATGAAGCTTTCAGGTGGGTTGCCCCATTCAGAAATCCATGGATCAAAGCTTATTCTCAGCTCCCCATGGCTTATCGCAGAGTATCACGTCTTTCATCGCCTCTTGCTGCCAAGGCATTCACCAAACGCCCTTCTCGCGCTTGATTTGATCCAGAAAGAGAAAGACATAACATTTTGCGCTACCGCCTATTCGGCTACTTGAGCGCGTGAACCCTTCCGGCCTGCGGCCTTCACGGTTCGACTATGTCCATCGCAATGACCCAGCTGGTAACTAAAGGCCATCTTTCTTCTGAACCAAAAGCATACTTTCCCGCCTTCCATCCTGGAACCCATGCTGCCGATGTCGGTCGGCCCCACATGGAGAATGGAAGACAATGCATAACCGTTAAGTTATGCGGGTTAGTGTACTTGACTTGGACAACTCTGTTCGTTTCAGCCGGGATATCCAAAGAGGGACGAGGAAACATCCCAAATCGAACCTCCTCCGAAGAGGACCAACTGAGATCAACGCCACACTCGGCGCGATCAAACAGTG
>NZ_WQGE01000016.1:0-11162 GCF_013034525.1 Ruegeria sp. HKCCA5929 | reverse complement strand
TCGCAACCACAAACCGGTCTAATCGCTAATGCCGTCGGATGACGGCTTTGAGCCCATACCTACCAAATGCTGCGCATAGCGCGAGTGACTGCTTTGGACTTCCTACGCTCGAATCTCTTCACGCATAAACTCGACAAAGGACTTAACACGCGGCTTTCGAAAGGCCGAAGGCAACTGCACGCTTTGGATCGGCAAAGTGCGGGAATGGAACTCCGGAAAGAGTTGCACAAGACGTCCGGTTTCAAGGTCGTCCCCCAAAAACACATCTGGGCATATGAAGATGCCGCTCCCTGCGCGCGTCGGAACGAGGCAGGCGGGAGGACTGTTTGCGAGAAATGGGCCAGAGACAGGCACCTGCACGGTTTGCCCTTCGATCTGGAAGGGCCAGCGGTTTGGATCCGGGTTGTTCGCATCTCGAATGCAAATGTGGTCCGAGAGTTCCGCAGGATGTGAAGGTGCGCCATGTTCTTCAAGGTAGGAAGGGGTCGCGACGACTTTCATATGCGTTTCACCAAGCTTGCGAACGACCAAACTGGAGTCACTGAGCGCGCCGATCCGTATTGCGATATCGAAACCGCCCTTGGCCAGATCGGCATAATGATCCGACAAGTCCAATTCGACCGTGACGTTCGGGTGTTGCTCTACGAAGCGGCTTGCTGCTTTAGCCACCGCCGTGTCGCCATAGGTAAGGGGCGCGGCCACACGAACGATGCCCTTCAAGCCCTCTGAAGCGTCAAACTCAGTCTCCAACTGCTCCATCTCAGCCAGCACTCGTCGCGCTCCTTCCAGATATCGCTCCCCCTCGTGGGTCAGCGACATAGACCTGGTGGTGCGATGGAGAAGATTCAGCCCAACCATGTTTTCGAGCTGTGCGACACGCTTGCTGACCAGCTTGTTTGAAATGCCAAGCCGTTGTCCGGCGGCGGCAAAAGAACCGGATTCCACAACAGCCACGAAGCTCTGCATCCCGTCGATCCGGTCCATAGAATTGTCTCCATTTGCGCGATACACACTCGCTCTTATCGCCATTTTATGGAGAAAAGACCATCGCTAAGTTCCTCTCAAGCTTAATCGCAGGAGAAAAGAACATGGCAGCGTCAGACGCCCCCATCTCAATAGGTCAGGTCGCCCTGACGGTGCGCGATCTGGATAAGACCGCCACCTTCTATGAAGACGTGATTGGCCTCGGCCTGATCGAACGCGACGGTGAAAGCGCCTACCTCGGCACCGAGGCTGGAACGCTGATCGAGCTGCGCCAGGACCGAAACGCCAAACCCTTTCCTAAAGAGGCGGGGCTGTTTCACACGGCATTTCTGTTGCCTTCCAAACAAGACCTCGGCGCATGGCTGATCTACGCGGATGAGCGCGGTGTTCGCCTGGACGGGGCATCCCACCACGGTGTCAGCGAGGCGCTTTATCTGAACGATCCCGAAGGAAACGGCATCGAAATCTATCGTGACCTGCCTCGCAAAATGTGGAAACGCGAGGGCGATACCGTCCACATGACAACGCACCCGCTCGATCTGAAATCACTCACAGAAGATGCCACACAGTGGCAAGGCGCACCACAAGGCACAGTCATCGGACACGTTCATTTACGTGTCGGTGATGTCAGCAAAGCAGCGAAATTCGTTACTGACGAACTGAGTATGGTTCAGACCTTTGAGCTGCCCTCAGCCCGCTGGTACGGGTCCGGTGGCTACCATCACCACCTAGCTACAAACGCTTGGCAATCCAAGGGAGCAGGCTCGCGCTCTGCTGGGGCCACTGGTCTCACAAGTGTTGAGCTGTTGGCAGACCCCAAAACTCTCACGCCCGGCCGCAAGGTCGACCCGTGGGGCACTGAATTCACGATCAACTCGGCGCAAGCCTGCGCCGCGTGAATATCGTCAAATCAAACCAAGAGAGGACAACAACAATGACACCTAAAGAGCTCGTATTGGAGGCTGTAGCCGCCATTTTCGTCAACTTCGACGCAACCGCAGCCGAACAACTGCTGGCAAATGACTACATTCAGCACAACCCTGCTGTACCCACAGGTGCCGCTCCAATCCTGGGGTTTATCCCCGGTCTTAAGGAAAGCGGGATCGAGGTGGACATCCACCGGGTCATCACGGAGGGCGATATCGTCGTCCTGCATACCACCTACAACAACGCCCAGGCGTTTGGTGCAGACACCTTGGTTGGCTTTGATGTCTTCCGCGTCGAGGACGGAAAGGTTGCAGAACACTGGGACAACCTGACACCAATCACACCGCCGAACCCGTCGGGTCATACTCAGACCGATGGTCCAACTGAGATAACCGATCTGGATAAGACCGCTGAGAACAAGGCGCTGGTCACAGACTTTGTGCACACCATCCTGAAGGTTGGCGACGTTGACCGGATAACCGAATTTCTGTCGACGGAGACCTACATACAGCACAACAGCAACATTGCTGACGGTCTGGACGGTTTGGGTGCGGCTCTTGCAGGCATGGCCGAGCAAGGCATCCAGATGATCTACACGGACGTCCACATTGTTGTGGCCGAGGGCAACTTTGTCTTCACCGCCTCCGAGGGCACGTTTGCCGACAAGCCGACTGCCTTCTATGACCTGTTCCGCGTCGAAGACGGCAAGATCGTTGAGCATTGGGACGTAATCGCGGACATCCCGTCCGAGATGGCCCACGACAATGGAAAGTTTTGATCGGGTGCCATCATGAAAGCGTTCTTGATCACCCTGATAATGCTCGTAGGAGGTAACGCAATGGCACAAGACGTCGGCGTCATTGAAATTGTGACGATGGACCTTGCTGAAGGCGTTACACCGCAAGAGTTCGAACCTGTTGATAAAGTCATCGAAGATGAGCATGTCAGCAAACAACCAGGCTTTGTCTCGCGCCAAGCTGCATTCACAGATGGCAAATGGGCAGTGGTAGTTAACTGGGAAAGTGCCGAAGACGCCCAAGCGTCCATGGATAGCTTTGCATCAGCACCCGCTGCTGAACGATTCATGAGCATGATCGATGCAACCACAATGTCGATGACACGCTACAATTTAGCGCGATAGCAGACAAACAGAAGGGCGGCACTACGAGGTAGTTGCCGCCCTCCCCTGGTTGTTGTCGCGTTGTTCGGGATGCGCACTCACATGGCACGACATCTCGTTCTCGATAGCGAACTGTTAGGGCGCTAAATTGACAGTCTATCACTCCATAAGTTCGATCTCGCCCGGGCGCCACGATCCGTCGAACCAAGGCTCGAGAGGGCCATACAATCGCAGTACGGTCGACCAAGATTTGCCCGGCATCGTCTGTATCCAGTTGCCCTCTTTGCCTTCAGGCGCTTCAGGCGCGAACCAGACAGTGTAACTTCCGTCTTCATTCGCTTCCAATGTAGCTTGGTTGCTGTCGACCCCTGCGAGTTTCTGATCAGTTTCG
Organism: Ruegeria sp. HKCCA5929; assembly: GCF_013034525.1. Classification (NCBI taxonomy): domain Bacteria; kingdom Pseudomonadati; phylum Pseudomonadota; class Alphaproteobacteria; order Rhodobacterales; family Roseobacteraceae; genus Ruegeria; species Ruegeria sp. HKCCA5929. Next base: position 7,740 of record NZ_WQGE01000016.1, on the reverse strand, counting down.
AGCAGTGAACGGGTTTGGGTGTCGTAAACGACGAAAGACCAGTAATCCTGCGCGGGCGGATTTGGCGGGATGGTGACGGAATAGGTGTTGCTCCCATCGAAGTAGTTCCCGTCACTGTCCCGGTTTGCCAGCGCATATTGCGACCCGACACCAACCTTTTGTGCAACCATGGCAGGCGTAATGCCAGTCGCGTAGTAGTGGAACAGGGTCCGCGCATCGAGGATTTTCACGTCCCCCGCCTGGAACTCATGATTGCCACCGACGAACGCCGTCTTCCAATACCCTTCGTCATAGTAGAATGGCGCACGCGAGCGAGGAGCAAAATTCAACGACTTAGCCGCCGCCGTGCCCAATGCGACTGCCTCTGTGAGCAGCAGCCTCAGTTCGTCATCGGGTTCAAATGGTTCACCTTTTCGGATACCCAGCGAGAACATTGCTCCCATCAATTCATCGGGAAGTGCTCCTTCCGCTTCGTTGTCTACAACGGCCTTCATCTCTTCAAAGAAGGAAAAGTCATTGGCGTGTATCGTGTTGAACTGAAGATCAGTCAGGTTCACAAATTCCTGATCGGGCGGCGCGTCGCGGTCTTCCCACCGGTAAACACGAAGAGTTTCCTTCACACGATCCACTGCGGCTCCAACGCCGTCTTCCCCATAAAACGCACGCAACAGAAACCAGTTCCGATAGCTTGGCGGCTTCACAATATAGTAACCGTCGTCCGGCAACTCACCTTCATAGTCGGGCGGAACGATCAAGAACTTCCCACCCTCGCCAGCGTCAGGCCCAGCGTTCCCGATGTCAGTGACATAACGCATATAGGCATCGTTCACGAACCCCAGCATGCCCGGCGGCACGTCGTAAACCACTGGCCCTTCGGACAGGTCCGTACAGTTAAGAATGTAGATTGTCGTGGTGTTCGGCGTGAGAAGAAGCGAACGGGCGTTATACAGGTCTTCAAAGATCCCGATCTTCATCGGATCAACGCCAGCGCCCTCTTCGAGCCCGTGACACATTGCATATGTTGAGGCTGCAGGCATTCCATCCATGAATACCTGCATGCCACGCATGAAATTTAATGCGTTATACGACAGCTTAGCTGTATCCGGCGTCGGCAAGCCGTCAAAATATTCCAACGTTCCAAATCGTGTCTCCACCTGATCCGGTACGATTATGCTATCCGGAACTTCAGCCTTGTACTCTTGGGCTGGAGATTGCGATGCGAGTACCAGGGCGGTCAGCACGGCTAACGACTTTGTTTTCATTGTTCACTCCATTGGGAATTTTTGTTTGTTTTGATCAGTTTACTTTTTCTAGATCGCCCAGCATCCAGCCACTTTCCAACCATCCGTCTTGCGGCCCATATAGACGGAACAAAAGGAAGTACGGCTCTGTGGTTGGTATCCAGTTGCTTTCCTTGCCTTCCGGTGCCTCCGGTCCAAAAAAGATGTCGTAAGAACCGTCTTCATCGGCTTGCATAGAGTCTGTGTCGCGCTCGGACAGACCCACTGGATCAACGTTCCGGATGAAGCTCTTGGTCTCCATCGAATAAACAATCACGGACCAGAAATCGTCGGCAGGTGTGTCTGCTGGCACGTTAAGTCTGTAAGTCTGATTGTGGTCGTACATGTCGCCGTCGCTGTCGCGAAGGCCCGTCAGATAAAAGGTACCGCCACCGAGTTGTTTCGGCAGGTACGTGATCCAGAAGTAGCTGCCGCCCGCACGCGCATCCACAAGTACCTCTGTCTCAGTCTCATACGGGAAGCCTGCCTCGGGTTGACCTTCGGCAAAGTCCCATATCAGCCACTGGCTTTTCATCTCGCCGCTATCGTCGACCCAGAGCGGTATCATGGCTTTGCCGGGCGTAACAAAGTAGTTCTGCATAGAGGCATACGCCAACAACAAACCCTCATTCATTGCTTTCAACTGAATTTCCGATGGTTCGAAAGGTTTTCCCTTTTCGATCCCGAGATCCTTCAGGAAATTTACCATGACCTTGTCTTGTTGTCTGACGGGGTTGTTTTGAACGTAATCATTCAAGTCCTGAAAGAAGGTCTCGTTGTAGTATGGAAGCGAGTCGTACGGCACTTCTGACGCTTCGAGATAGTTGTTGGGTGGTGGATTGTCAGCCTCAGACAGGTAGTACACTTTGATCGTCTGAGCGTACTCGGCCGCATCGGTGTCCGTTCCGCCATTCGTCAGTTTTGGCCGGAACGAAAAGCCATATTCGTAGGTATCTGTTTCAAAGGGAAGGTATCCCGCTTCAGTTAATTCCTCCAGCGACATTTCCCCTTCGTAGCCTGGGGGTAGCATGAGGTACTTGCCGCCGGCACCTTCATCGAAACCATCGGGACCTACGTCCACAATAGGAACATCCCAAGCATTCACGATTGTACCGAAGTAGTTCACCTTGTCGGTGGCAGCGGGCACTTCAATGACAAGGGGACCGGGTTCGGAGGTCATTGAAGCCCAAGCATAGGCCGTAACATCGTTGGCCGTAAGAAACCCATGTTTGGAGTCGAACGGCTTGTTGAGATAAATGATGTCATTGTAGTCGCCACCGAGGTCGCGGCGAATGCCCTTGAGGAAATCGATCATACCGGCGGCAGGCATTCCCCAGATGGCCGTCTGGGTGGCACGCTGCACCATAATCTTGTACTCGATGTCCTCGACCTCGGCTGATCGTGCAAGGATGTCGCCCGTGTCGTTGAAGGACTGGGAGAAAACTGGTGAAGCAGAAATACCTGCGCCGAGCACCATTCCCAAAAAATGCATCGAAAAACCGCCGTGTAATGGCCGAAGTATTTTCATATTGCAATGCTCCCTGCTGTTTAGGGAAAGCTTGCACATCCGTTCAGCCGATGCGTATCATTTCACGACACGCGGGCGAACAAGCGGGTTGACGGATTGAACCTACCACCGATGATTTCGGCTAAGGCCTTGGGCGCGATGCCCCAGTTTGTGCTTGAGGCCGCTGGGGAAAGACGCTTGTTGCGTGCTTTTGACTCTGCCGATCTTCCTGTTCACTTCATTGAGGAAAGAGGCGGTTACATCTCGGAGCATGCCTTGGCGACCTTTGTGCACGAAGCCGCACGATCCACGGGACAACAAAACATCGGATTGTTGTGGTCACCGTATCTCACTGTCGCTGACTACGGCGCCTGGGGGAGTTACGTTCTTTCTGCTCCAACGCTGGGGGCAGCGCTAATACGAGCTTCTGCCGTCATGCCATTTCATTCGTCTACGGATCGCGCGTGGCTTGAAACTTCGGGCACAAGCGCGCGCTACTGTTATCGTTTTGGACTTCGCTCGCATTTCGCGTATCCGGACATCGGCTTCTCGGCCGTTGGGGTTTTTTTGAGCATATTCCGCGCGTATTTAGGAAGCGACTGGAAGCCATCTGCCGTGCTCTTGGACTTCCCGAAGGTTCCTGGATTTGTCGAGGCAGAAGACACCTACGCTTGTCCTGTAATCTGGAACGCCTCCCGGCTTGGGGTTGATTTTGATGCATCGGCTTTGCGAGCCGAAACCACGCCCAAAAAACTTACCGGCGGCTCGACAACCGTCGGAGATATTTCTCGCGAACGATTGGGCGGCCCACCTCAAACACTTAGAGGACAAGTCGAGGAAGTGGTTTGGCAACAACTTCATCGGGAGGAAATGTCGATTGATGCCACCGCGCGTTCGCTCGATCTTGGCGTTCGCACACTACAACGGAAGTTAGCAACCGAAGGGGTTCGTTTTCGCGAAATCGTCAACGATGTCAGGGTAGCAAGGGCCGAGGAACTCCTCACAGATACGCGCGAGACAGTCTCCAGTATCTCCTCCATGCTAGGATATGAAACCGCAAATAATTTCAGCCGCGCATTTAGGAAGGTGACGGGACTGACGCCCTCTGACTATCGCAAGATGAACTCCGACAATAGTTGACTTGTGGGTCGCGAGAGCAATCTTCCAATGTCTGCTTTGTCCGCATAGCCGACTTTGATCCAATGGCAATAAAGTCCGCATAGCAGTCCCTCGGACAGATCACAGCGAACGACAGCACCGAGCCCGTTCTGCTCACTGGCTAAAGGCGCAGCATTCGACATTCGGGGACGATAATTTCCGTTTACTGAGAAGGCAAAGTGCAGATTTTAAACCTTAGTCTCGAGCCATCAAACCAGGTCGATCAGACGATATTTCTTTGCCAAGTTTCATCAACAATCGCCTGCACATCTGACTTCGGATGCAAGCAACTTGCTTGCACCCAACCAAGCCACACTATGCACCGCCGCCCCCGGTTACCTCAACGATCGTCAGATAATTCACTGCGGCCGCGACCACGCCCGCGATCAACCCCAGCAGGATCACCGCAAACACCAGACCCACTTCGACCGTCCCGAATGCCCACTGCCATAGCACCGCCAGGGCGACCACCGTGCCAAAGGCGACCAGCCCGTGTTTGAACACCAGCCTCAATGTGGTCGGCACAAACGGCTTCTTGGGGCCCTTAACCGTGACATGGGCCACAGCAGTCAGGATCATCGCGAGCGAAACCGCCAGTAAAACCGCGCCACCCAGAACCGAGTGACTGCCGCCACTGATTGAATCCAAAGTGAGCGGGATCGGCGCCGTCCCGCGCAAGATGAAATACTGAATGATGCCATTGATAACTGCATTGATCAGGCCGGACAGAATTGCCCCACGCAGTATTTGATCCGACGCCATCGGCAGCTCGCTCGATCTGGTCATCTTGTAACGCTCCATTTGTTCGGGTTCGCGTGCAAGCAACCTCACTGGCCCTGCCGCGCGACCTCTTCAAGACTGGGGAAGAACACCTGGCGGCAACGATCGAGGCGGCTTGCCCGGTTCTCGTAATTCGACCGGGCAATGCGCAAGTCGACCTCTCGCTGCAGCAAGGTGGCATCAGAGAGGTTTCCTCGGCTGTTCAGTTCACGCGCACGTTGCAGTGCCTTCTCCGCATAGGCCATCCAAGCTTCGTTCGCCCGCACCTCAGCAGGTCCCTTGTCGCAACCCGCGTTCCAGCCTTCCAGATAGGCGGAATAAAGATCGTCGAGCGGCACCGACTTGCCCGCGAAATGATCCCCGATCAACTGCAACGCCGCCACCTGCGCCGCCACCGTGGTCAGGTTCTTCTCGGCAACAACCAACTGCAACCGGTTCCAGGCATCCTTCAGTTGCGAGATCTCCAACTCAAGCTCGGAAATGGCGCTGCGCTCAAACAGTTCCAGATTTCGCGCCAATATGGCCGCGTCCCGGTCCACCTGTGCCTTAAGCGTTTCCAGGTGAATGGCAATCAACATGCTCTGGAACCCGACCGATCGACCCTGATCGGCAAACATCATCATGAAAATTTGATCGTTGGTCACAGGCGCGCCTTTGTCCGGCTGTGCTGCTTCCTGTGCCGAAACCCAAGGGGAAGCAATCGCAAGAGTGGCCGTGATGATTGACGCTCCTACCAAGCGCAAAGACAGAAGTTTCACGGCGCGGCCCTCAGCTTCCGAACAAGCGCACAACGGCGCCGCCGCCATGCACATTGATCGTTTGCCCGCTGACCCAACCCGCTGCCGGCGAACACAGGAACAGCATCGCGTTGGCAATGTCTTGCGGGCGGCCTGGCCGTCCGGTCAGGTTGTCGGGATGGGCCAGTTTTTCCTGCATTTCAGGAGAGATGCCCGCATCGCCATAGCCGGCTGTCATCACCGTGCCGATCAGCACCGAATTCACGCGCACCCGCTTGTTCAGCATGTGTGCCAACGACACCATCATCTGGTTAAGGGCCGCTTTGGCCGTGCCATAGGGCAGGATGTCATAGGCCGGTACGGCCGAGGAAAACGATCCTGAGTTGGTGATCGACCCGTTCTCGGCCTTCTCGAGATACGGCAGGCAGGCCATGCTCATACGGTAGGCGCTGATCGTGTTGAGTTTGTAGGAGTTGATGAACTCTTCTTCGGGGATCGCCGCTGGATCGGGTTGACGACCGCCCCAGCCCACGTTGTTGACAAGTGTCGAGATGCCGCCAAAGGCGTCCGCAGTTGCTGCCACAACGGCGTTGATCTGATCCGCGTCGGTCACGTCACAAGCCATTCCGAGACACGCGTTACCGGTTTCCTCGGAAATCGTTGCGGCGGTTTCCGCGGCCATGTCGCCGTTAAGGTCGGCAATCATCACCTTGGCTCCCGCCCCGGAAAGAGTCTTGGCGATGCCCGCGCCGATATTCTGCGCACCACCGGTGATCAGGACGGAATGTCCGTCCATGCGAAATTCTGCAAAAGCGTCAAAGCTCATATGTCATGCCCTATCTTGGAATGGGTTGAAAAACCGTTAGTCCAGTTCCTGCACGCCGCCGCCCGAAACGGTCAGCACCTGACCGCTGATCCATGCTGATGCAGGTGCACAAAGGAAAAGCGCGGCATAAGCGATGTCGTCGGGCTCGCCCAACCGCCCGAGAGGAGTATGCTTCAGCATTGCCTTCTCGATGTCGTCATTCAGCACCGAAGCCAGCGCGTCGGTTTTGATCGCACCAGGTGCAATGGCGTTCACCCGCACACCCATCGGCCCCAGATCGAAGGCCACGTTGCGGGTTAGATGGTTCACAGCCGCCTTGGATGAACCGTAAGACGCCATGCGCTGGTTCTTGTTCTCGCCAGCCATCGACGAGATATTCAGGACTGCGCCGCCGCCGGCTTTTTGCATGTGCGGAGCAGCCAACTGCGTCAACCGAAACAGTGAAAACACGTTCAACTCATAGGCCCAACGGAAGTCATCCATCGGCATGTCAAACGGCTTGGGCCCTCCGCCCCCGGCATTGTTTACCAGAATGGACAATCCGCCGAACTGCGTTACAGCCAAGTCCACCGCCGCTTGAAGGTCGTCTTCGACCTTCACATTGCAGGCCAGCGCAGCAGCTTTCCCGCCCGCGGCATTGATGTCATCTGCAACTGCCTGCGCGGTCTCGGCTTTGAGATCACTCACTACGACCGCAGCGCCGGCCCCGGCAAAAAGCCGCGCCACGCCTCGACCAATTCCTGCTCCAGCGCCGGTGACAAGTGCCACCTGACCGTCCAGCCGAAACCGCTTTGCATCGAACATAAAACCCTCCTGAAGCTTTAACGGTGTTACGCCGGGGCGATACGCAGGGGAGCCGGCGCTGGATCAAATATCTTCCGCTTTACTTTGTCGGAAGAACCGCATTGTGCGGTGCGTTCTTTTGCAGAGATGTGGGTGGCGGGAGCGCTCCCGGGAGGCTGAGTGCGCCATCAATCTTGCTTCCGGTTTAAACAAGTGTTTTTAGCCTTAAGGTGGTTCGGAGGGTGGCTCCGAACCAAAGTCAGACCTTAGGCTGGTTTGGTGCCGAGCAGTGTTTTCGTTATACGTCGCCGATTTGGCAAACGGCACATGAGCAAACTACGACTCGGTTGGTGCTAACGCATCCCCCGAACCGCATTCAGGGGCAAGACGGTTTTGAGCTTGAAAGATGCACGCAGTGCCGCCTTCCGATCCTAAAAGCCGAACCTGTTCCGGATGGTCAATCGCCGATACCTGAAGCTGCGGAATGAATGATAGGGGGCCGTGAATGACGGCCTACTCTCTTTTTTGCTTCCACCCGAATGCAGACACAGATCGACACTGCGGCGAAAATCTACTTTGTCCGCAGAGCAGTCATTCAGCGGAATTGACGGAACGGTCTTGTCAGAAGAACTTGTCTTGAGGCAGGCAGGACGGTTGCGTAGCTTTTGC
>NZ_WQGE01000015.1:0-30702 GCF_013034525.1 Ruegeria sp. HKCCA5929 | reverse complement strand
TTTTGCGTGATTGCAGGCTTGGTCAGCTATCCGATCAATCGCTTGATGGGAGCCCGCAACAACATTTCACCAACCGAAAAAACCTATGCCGAGATGTTTGTGGTCGAAGGTTTTACGATCCCCGAAATTCCGTCAATTGTGATCCGGTCAGCCCAGATCACAGGCATCCTTGCACCGCTGATCGCAATTTCAGTGGTGATGCAGCAAATCCTGTCGCTGCTGGGGGCGCAAGAAACCATTGGGAACTTTGTAACCTCAATGGGCGGCTACCACGCGGTTCTGTTCACCTCGATGGTGATTGTCTTCTTTTCAGGCATGGTGCTGGAAAGCCTGCCAGTGACGATCATCCTTGCGCCGATACTCGCGCCAATCGCGGCCTCGGTTGGAATAGACCCGATCCATTTCTCGGTGATCTTCCTAGTGGGCGCATCTATCGGCTTCATCACGCCACCTTACGGTTTGAACCTCTATGTGGCATCAGGTGTGACGGGTGTGCCCTATTTCCGCCTCTTGCGATACACTGTGCCCTATCTGGCGGCTTTGCTGTCGGTATGGATCTTGGTGTCGCTTGTGCCCGATCTGGCCTTGATCCTGCTGCCAAATAACTAGAATGTTGCGGGATGGCCGAGACGGAAACCCAAGACAAAGAAACTCAGATCCCGACCAACCTGCGCCTTCTTCTTATTCTTGAGGAGGTGGCGCGGCGTGGGGTCGCCATCAAACCAGCAGACCTGATCGAGACTTTGGGGCTGGCGAAGCCCACAGTTCACCGTCTGCTCCAAACAGCTGAGGCCGAAGGTTTCCTGCAGCGAGATCTGGATGGCCGCTCATACGGCCCCGGGCACCGGCTTCGGTCGCTTTCGGTCAATACCATGTCCTCCGAACACCTGCGCACGGCGCGATTGGCAATCTTGCGCAGTGTCGCCGAACACGTTGGTGAAACTTGCAACTTAGCCATCCCGGACCGGGAAGGAATGATCTACCTCGACCGGGTCGAAACGAAATGGCCGCTACGCATCCAATTGCCTATCGGTACTCAGGTGCCTTTCCATTGTACAGCCAGCGGCAAGATGTACCTGTCTACTCTGCGTCAGAAGACGTTGGATGGATTTCTCTCTGCAGGCAATTTGCAACCGCAGACCGAACGATCCCTAACGGACCCTAAAGCACTGCGCGACGAAATCCGCGGAATCTCTGAAAGGGGTTACGCGACAGATGATGAGGAATTCATGGCCGGAATGACGGCCATCGCTGTGCCCATTCGTGATGGACAAGGCAGATTGGTGGGCACACTTTCGGTGCATGCTCCAACCCAACGTCACGACGTCAACAGTCTGCTGTCCTTTCTGAACATCCTGCAAAAAGGAGCAGGTGAACTTTCCGAAATGCTAATTGACTGATGTCTGTACGTGACCATCGTCAGGACCGTCGTCACATCAGACTAATATGGTTTATCAAGCCGACTGAAGACTTCGGCGATCCGCGCAGTATAATTCGCTGCGCTACGGTCATTCAGATCTAAAAAAGAGCCGGGCTCTCGCTGGCATAAATTGCGAATGCGCTTGAATCTCTCATCAAGAATTGTGCCATCTCGGCGAAGGCTTTGAACTCGCAGCATCCGACGTTGTTACCAGCCGAAAGTTTGTATCAAAGCCATTGAGGCCAGCTCATCGCGACAGGCAGAGCCCAAGGACGCCTATTTGAAGCCTTTTCTCAAAACCTTGACGTGCCCGCACAATAAACCCAGCCGGCAGTTTGCCAAGTTGAGTGCACACACAGCGTATAGAGAACGCATCTCGGAAAGGGACCAAAAGATGAAAAAGACAATCATTGCATCCGCTACTGTAATCGCACTTGTTGCAAGTGCTGGAATGTCCATGGCCGGACCTTTGCGGGCTCATGGAAACAATGGGCGTACACACGATGTCCGCTCATCAATTTCACAGACACTTAACCAGCCCGGAAAGATCACCAAAACCCAACAAATCAACAACTTGACTGACGGCAGCTTGGATTTGTCGCCAAAGCAAGTTCTTGATCAAAATACCCTTACCTCTGCGCAGCCCTATCCCGTTTTCAATCCGAAGTGGAGCGCCCGTCTCCCAGACGTTGAGGTTACCTGGGTTGATAATGGAAATGGCGCGCATACCGTTATCTTTGGTGACACGACGGGAGCCAATCTGACCGATGGCCTCTGGATCTACAAAGACCGGCTCTTGGACAATCGATAAGATTGCACTGGTCACGCCCGGTAGACCTAATCTAAACCAACGCCTTACGCCGGCCCCCTGCTGTTAAAGTCGGGGCCCGGCGATTTCTACAGTCAGCTGGAAGCTGATCATCAGCCTTGCCACGACGTACAACCAATCGATCTTCAATCAATGATGAGATGTGTGGGCTGATTGGCTTCCATCTATTCAATCCGGGGTGTGATCTTTGCAAAGCCACGGTACTCCTGAAAGTACTCGCCTCGCTGCAACAGACGCTGCGAACCCGGGTCAACCTGATGTCTTTCCTCAAAACCTTGACCTGCCAGCGCAATCAAATTGACCCGCAGTTTGCCAGATTGATTGCACACAGCGCAACAAAACACGCTTGGCAGAAAGGTGCGACAAGATGAAAAAGGTGATGATTGCATCCGCTACAGCGTTCGCTCTTGTCGCAAGTGCTGGAATGTCCATAGCCGAGCCGTCGCGTGACAGCCTCAGCGGGTTTATTCAGAATGTCCGTACTGCTGCGCAAAGCTATGGCTCCAAAGCCGTCACCGCCAAGCATGCGATTACTGAGTTGACTGCAACCGCAGGACCAACGTTCCGGGTTGAGATCGATGGTAAACACGACAGCTATGATGTCGGTGAAGGCGAGATGACGACGAACAGCGGCAGTCTGCAATATGGCGCGAATTTGCCTTTGGGTGAGGTCGCAGGCGGACAGGTGTTTGGCGGCCTGGAGTTTGGCATCGGTAGCATGACATCGAATGTCGGGACCAGCTGGGCCAGCGCCAATATCTCGGCTGACACTTACGATGCAACCATTAGCGCGCTATGGGTGGCAGACAGCCTGCTCTATTTCGACGGGCAGCTTCGCTACGGGTACTTCGACGGCCAGATACGACCCAACGGCGGGGCCGCCGCGGATGCCAACGGCAGTGGGTATGAGATATCTATTGAAGTGGGCAAGTCTTTCACATTGGCAAATGACTGGGCACTCATTCCGCAAGTCCAGGTTATGTACAGCGATATAGACATGGACGATGCCCCTGAGCGGGTCGAGCGTGGTTGGGTCGGATCTTTGGTGGATGGTAATACGCTGACGGCCCGGCTCGGGCTGCGTGCTGAACGTGCCGAAAAGGTGGGCGTGGGCACGCCGCCTGTGCAGACGGTGTTCAGCATCATCAACAGCGCTGGCAGCGCGCAAATTTACGCCGAGATGATCCCGGTAGCCGAACGCTCGGACGTTCCGATCCTTTCCGTGGTCCGCGAATGGCGTGACCGGGTAGGTACCGTTGAGGGCGCAACCGAGCTGGAATTCACCGGATCGGAAACGCTCGCCGGAGGTTTCCGCATCCGGTTGGCGTCAAAGGATGAAGACTTGCTGCGACAAGCCAGCGCTGAGATGAAAGATTTTTTGTCGAATATCGAAGGCGTGGCGAATGTGCGGGATGGGTTGGCGGGCGGTCAACCCGAACTGAAACTTCGCCTGCGTCCGGACGCACGGCATCTTGGGTTCAACGCCGAGGCCTTGGCAAGACAGATTGGCTATGGCTTTGGCGGGGCCGAGGTAACCAAGGTCAGGCGCGACGGATCCGAAGTCCGCGTGGTCGTACAGAATGCGCGGGAAAACCGCGATACGCTCGCCGATCTGATGCAGACCCAGTTGCGCAGCGCCTCCGGTGCGTGGGTGCCGCTTGAGACGGTTGCCGAAATCGAAGGCGCATATACCTCTGGCATCGTTGATCGCCGCGACGGCAAACGCATGAACATCGTGGCCGCGTCCATCGACCGCGATCGAGTTGCCCCCGAAGAGGTGGGTCAGGCGGTGTTTGAGCAGCTGGTCCCGAAACTCCGCACCAAGTATCCCAGTGTCACTGTCCTGCCTGCCGGTGAACTGGAAGAGATGGCTGATATCAGCGATGGCCTGAAACGCGCGCTGTTGCTGGCGGCTGTGCTGATCTATGTGCTGATGGCCGTTCCGCTAAAAAGCTATTGGCAGCCTTTTGTTATCCTGGCAATCGTGCCCTTTGGCTTTATCGCAGCCGCCGTCGGGCACCTGATCATGGATGTCTCGCTGTCGCTGTTTTCGTTCTTCGGCATGCTGGCGCTGACTGGTGTGATCGTGAATGACAGTCTGGTCATGATCACCCGTTACAATCAGGCGCGCGAAGAAAGTCAGCCTGTGACTCTGGCACTAAAAAGCGCAGGCATCGGACGTTTCAAGGCGATCTTTCTCACCACCGCAACGACGGTGATTGGCCTACTGCCTTTGCTGACCGAAACCTCTGAGCAGGCGCAGTATCTGATCCCGGCGGCAATCTCTCTGGCCTTTGGGGAACTGTTCGGCACCGCGCTGATGCTGCTGCTGGTGCCGGTGTTGATCGCCATCGCCGAGGATGTCCTTGCGGTTTTCAACCCACACCTTCTGCTGCCGTCTGAAGAAAGGACAAAGCCATGACACGTTCTCTTTTAGCACTCGCATTCGCTATTATGACGTTGGCAACACCAACTGCCGCTGATGGATTGAATGTGACCGTGGATGGCATCCGTAACGCCAAGGGAAACGTCGTGATCCTAGTGTTTGATAATGCCCGCGCCTTTGACAGTTTGGATGTCTGGGGCGCCGTTGACTACGCCCAGGTTCCATCACGCAAAGGTAGTGTCAGCCATGAATTTTCTAACCTGAACGCAGGCCCCTACGCGGTGCTGTTGTTTCATGATGAAAACAAAGATGAAGATCTGAACATGACTGCAACGAAACTGTTGGAGGGGGTGGGTTCAACAGGTGCCCCAAACCCAGAAGATGAGCCTGATTTCAAGGCTGCCTCGGTCTGGCCGGGCGATGTTCGCGTTCGTATCCACTATGATCAGTAGCGCCCTATGTTGAGGGATCAAAACCTGAAAATCGGAACACTTCTGAGTGTATTTCGCTGGCGCGTCATCCTCACGTGGTTACTGATCCTGTCCGAGACGGCCTTAACTGTGTTGATCCCGTTGTTCATCGGTCTCGCCATAGATGGTTTGCTGAGCGGAGAGTTTCAGTCCTTTGTGCATTTGGGCGCTCTTATGATCGCCCTCACACTGATCGGCGTGATCCGGCGGGTTTACGATACGCGTGTTTACGGAACGATCCGCGTCGAACTGGGCAAGGCACTTGCCGCGCGGTTTTCGAACCTGCCGATTTCGTCTCTGAACGCCCGGATCGGAATGGGGCGTGAACTGGCCGACTTTCTGGAGGAAATTCTACCGTCGGCAATCGCAGGGGTCGTGCAATTTGTCGTATCAGTAATTTTGCTGTTTTACTTCTCGCCGGTTCTGGCCCTGTCAGCCTGCGGGGTTCTTGTCGGGATGATATCCGTTTACGCCCTGTTTCATTCGACGTTTTGGCAATGGAACCGTGCCCTGAATGAGCAAATGGAGCATCAGGTCAGCGTTCTGGAACAACGTCGCGAACGGCCTCTGTTTGTTCACCTGAAAAAAATGCGCCGGTTTGAAGTAAAACTGTCGGATACCGAAGCCATTCTGTACGGCGTGATCTTCGTTCTGCTGATAGGTCTGATCCTGTTCAACCTGTGGTTCGCGACGCAAAACCTGGAAGCAACGCCGGGGATGATCTTTTCGATTGTCAGCTATTCGTGGGAGTTTGCCGAAGCGGCGCTTACTTTACCGGTGACCTTGCAATCCTGGTCACGGCTGTCCGAAATCACAGTCCGATTGCAGAGCGATTGACCAGAATGCCGAACTGTTTTTTGAGTTGAATGGTATTGGTAGTCCAGAAATAACGGCCCATACCTCCCGTTCGCCGCCCTATCTCGCTGCCGCTGTACGGCCCACCGAAATGGCCATTCGCTGCACCCGCAAATGTAGAAGCCTCTCAAACTCCCACTATGCGACCTAATTCAGAGGCAGACAAATTCGAGCCGTGGGTCGACAAGAGTTAATAAAATGTCGTGGGAACAAAGCACGATTTCCCAGTACCAGACATTCAAAATCGTAAAACAGGCTGAAACCTATCGAACAAAGCCGATTTTGACAGTGACGCGTCCCTGAATTCTTAAGGTTATGGGAGCGTTTAGCTGAAAAACCTGGCCGAATAATACGAGCGGTGCCAGAAAGCAGAGTTGAAATTGCGAAACCGAGAATTAATAAACCTGTTAAGAGTTCTGCTTCTGGTTAAGTCACATGGTTACCGGTGCACCCCAGGCGCAAATAGGTAGCGTTCTAAGGTTGGTGCCGCGAGGGGAGCATTCGGAATGCACCGGTTTCTCCCAACAAGAACAGGTCGTTTTTCAGTGGGGTTCATTTCCTGCAAGGTGGAAATACATGAGTATGTTTAGTCTAATAAGAGTTTTCAGCATTGTTTTTGTTGTATCTGTGTTTGTAACCACGCCTTCTATGGCCATCATTGTTGGAAAAGACAATCGGAAGATCATTCCAGCAGAATGGTTTGACCGCAGTACCGTGGCCGTGATGGAGGGAAATCACCCACTTGGCGTAGTATGTTCGGGTACAACCATCGGGATTACTCACGTGATTACTGCAGCTCATTGCGTTTACGACGCAGGCACCGGGCAATTTAAGAAAAACATCACCTTAAAGCCCGGGTTGCATACCAGCAACTCCGAACTTTCGGTAATGCGCTTTCATATAAAGCGGGTTTTTTTTGCTTAAGGATTTCGTCAAAGACGTTGGGCTTCAACGGCTACACATCCTATGCCGCCTCAAAAGACATCGCGGTCATCCAGGTCCGAGAGTATGAGGGAAACACTCCGTTTCGCGATGTCTCACCAGCGCTCAATGTCGTTGACGCCAAAAAAATTGAATTAAGCGGTGCACAATTCGATATCATTTCGTACGGGATGGGCGACGGTACCAAGAACGGCTCGCAGTATTATCAGACGGAACCGGACAGAACCTCATGCACCTACAAAGGTATGCGCTCTCACTACACGGCATTTCTGCATGACTGCGACACGCTACCCGGCCAATCAGGCATGGCCCTTGTCGTCGACAAGAGCCAGGTCGTTGGCATTCATACCGGTTCAGTTGATCATATGGGGTTAAACTCCGCCGCCATGCTCACCGGTGAAGTCTTGGACGAGGTCCGTGACATAGCCTATTTCAAGTATGACGCGCTTGAGCACTTTAAGGCGTATGATTGGGACGAGCCAGGATATAGTCGTATAGAATTGTACAATCGCTGCGATACCGATATTCTCGTTGGTTTTCGCTACTACAGTATGGACATCAGCGGGATTTTATAGAATTAAAGCCCGCGATAGGGTCTGGCTTCATGAAAAATTTTTAGGGGAAGTCTATTACTTTGCGGCATACGCCACGGATCGCAGTCGCGAGTGGATTGGCGATAAAAAGACCACAATTTTTGGTGAAAAGCACAAAACTAGGTAGCGTAAGTTTCCCGAATTCCACTCTGATGAACACCTGCGCTTCTGCAATTGAGAAACCAACGAAATGAGTTGAAGACATGCGCCAATTTTGGGAGTTGGCGCGACGGTTTTGATTTCTGCTTAGATTTCTGCGGCGCCGCCAAACACCTCGATCTATCGCGTTTCACCACCAACGAACGTTTTACTGGGATTTCATCCTGTATGGGTTCGCATCGGCCCGCTGTGGAGCTTCGAAGACCAAAGCCCGAAGCAATTGAAGCATTGGAGTCACCGGACGATGTCGTGAAGCTGAAGAACGACGACTTTGATTATATCGATCCGGAGATTTTTGAGGGACTGGATGATCAAAAATCAAAATAGTTACAGTCGCACCATGCACAGCTTATTGAACGTGTGTTGAATGGAAGAGATAAGCCATTCAAGTATCTACGATATCCTGCAATGAGGGCTGAAACAGGCCCGCGCGGCGGGGCCGCAGGCGTGAGCGCACCCAGTGTTTTACGCTGTAGCGCAAAAGATAAATTTTTACGTTGAAGCGTAAATTGATATGATTTACGCTGCGCCGTAAAAGGAGCCACATCATGGATCTCACGGCACGAACGGCTGAGCAGATCGGCCAGGCACTTCGCCGGACGCGAAAGGCGCGCGGCTGGACCCAAAGCGATATCAGCGCACGCACGAATTTGCGTGTCGCGACGATTTCGTCGCTCGAGAATGGCGACGCGGGAACCAAGCTTGCCACGGTGCTCGCCGTCATGGCTGCGCTTGGGCTTGAGTTTCGATTGGTGGAGCGCGGTGGCTCGTTTGAGATCGAGGATATCTTCTGATGGCCAGACATCGGCGTAGCGGTACGATGCGGGTGCTCCTGAACGGACGGTTGGTGGGGATTTTGCGTCTTTCTGGATCGGGAGCGATCAGCTTTGCCTACGATCAGGACTGGCTGTCGTGGGAGCACGCCATGCCCATCTCATTGTCACTGCCTTTGCGTGAAGAAGCGCATCAAGGCGGCCCTGTCATTGCCTATCTGGAAAATCTGCTTCCGGACAATCAGGCAATACGTGAGCGCGTTGCCGCTCGGGTACGCGCTGGCGGCACTGACGCGTGGCACATGCTGGAGAAGATTGGACGTGACTGCGTGGGGGCGTTGCAATTCGTTTCGGGCGAGATGCCCGAGGTTGGCGCGCTCGAGGGAGAACCCGTATCTGAGGCGCAAATTGCTGACATGCTGCGCAGCCTTGCGAGCGCTCCCCTTGGCTTGGACGCAGACGACGACTTCCGCATTTCCATAGCAGGGGCGCAGGAGAAAACGGCGCTGCTGCGCTACGATGGCGCATGGATTCGCCCGTCCGGGCTCACCCCAACAACCCATATCCTCAAGACCCAGCTTGGTGTTCTGCCCGCAGGGATCGATTTATCCGACAGCGTCGAGAACGAGTATTTCTGCATGAGCTTTTGTCGCGTCATGGGAATGGAGGTGGCGGAGGTCGAGATTGCCGACTTCGAGGACGTGCGGAGCCTTGTTGTGACACGGTTTGATCGGCGTTGGGCCAAGGATGGTCGATTAATCCGCCTCCCGCAGGAAGACTTTTGCCAAGCGCTCACAGTCCCGCCTAGCCAGAAATACCAAATGGACGGTGGGCCGGGGATCACAGAAGGCGTCGGTTTACTAGCGGGTAGTGATGACCCCGGGGCAGATCAGCGCGCGTTCTTCCGCACACAGGTGTTGTTTTGGCTCTTAGGAGCGACAGACGGGCACGCCAAGAATTTCAGCATTGCATTGCGTCCGGGTGGATTCCGCATGACCCCGCTCTACGATGTGCTGAGCGCCCAGAAGGCCGTAGATGACGGTCAAATTCGCCAGAATCGGATGCGCCTTGCGATGGAGATCGACGGACACTACCGGATCAACGAAGTGGTGCCGCGTCATTTCCTGCAGGCAGCGAAGGCGGCAGGTTTTGGTGTGGTGTTGGCGGATGAGGTTTTGTCGGACATCGCGTCTGAGATTGAGCCCGCCTTGGACGGGACACTAGCAGATTTGCCGGATAGGTTCCCGATGCCATTGGCGGAAGCCATTGTTGCTGGCGTGCGGCGTCGGGCGGCAGCATTACATGCGGTATAACCAGGAGATCAGGTTTCTACTATTAACATAATAACTCTTATGAGGTTGATGCTCCGATCAAGGTGCGCGCTACCTTTAAGTGCGCCTCCTATTAGAAACCAATGAGTTATCTAATGAGGAGATCATGGCATGGGTACAGTGTATTCGTAACTCAGCATTGAGGAACGCCGTAGAATAGAACGTTGGAGGCACGCGAGTGTCCCTGTTCGAGAGATGGCACGCGTGTTGAAGCGCTCGAAGGCAACCATCCATCGAGAGATCAAGCGGAACTTCTTCTCGGATTCCTGTCTGCCCAAATGTGATGGCTACTACGGCGCGTCCGCGCATCGGAAAGCTGCGGATCGGCGCGCCCGGCAACGTAAACTGATCCGTCATCCCGAGTACATCCCGAGTAGCGCAAGCGTGTCGTCGAGCGGCTGAAGAATGGCTGGACGCCTGAGCAGATCGGCAACTGAATGATCTATGAAGGCGCAAAACTGCGCGCGTGATCCTGCGTCTGATCATAGCCTCGCTTATGGCCCGTGCGCTGACCGTCGGAATGACGATCCTAGCCATTGCCCTGTCCGTCGCTTTGTTTCTGGGCGTCGAACAAGTGCGCAGCGGAGCTAAGAACAGCTTTGCAAACACGATTTCAGGAACTGACCTGATTGTCGGTGCGCGCTCTGGCTCGGTGCAGTTGCTGCTTTATTCGGTGTTTCGGATTGGCAATGCCACGAACAATATCACCTGGGAAAGCTATGAGGATGTTGCGGCACGCCCCGAGGTCGAATGGATCGTTCCGATCTCATTGGGTGACAGCCATCAGCAATTCCGGGTCATGGGAACGACGCAGGGTTTTTTCGACCATTTTAAGTACCGTCGGGATCGCTCTCTTGAAATGGCTGCGGGTCACAGGTTCGATGACCTCTTCAATGCTGTGATCGGTGCGAACGTCGCACAAATGCTGGATTACACAGTTGGGGATCCGATTGTTGTTTCGCATGGCTTCGCTTCATTTATTGACCATGAAGACCAGCCATTCCGGATTTCAGGCGTGTTGGCAAAGACAGGCACGCCAGTGGATCGTACGGTAATTGTCAGTATGGAAGCGATCGAGGCCATCCACGTGGATTGGCAAAGCGGTGTGCCAATACCCGGTCAAACGACGCCCGAAGCACAAATCAGGGCCTTAGACCTTACACCAAAGGCCATCACGGCCGCCCTGATCGGGGTGGAGAGCCCCATTCGCACCTTCACTCTGCAGCGCGCCATAAATGAATACGCGCAAGAGCCGCTTCTTGCGATCCTGCCTGGCGTCGCCCTGCAAGAGCTTTGGGGCATCGTGGGGGTCGCCGAAACAGCTTTGCTGGCAGTATCGAAGCTGGTGGTGGTGACGGCATTGATTGGGATGATGGCCATGCTGCTTTCGACTCTGGGTGAACGCCGCCGTGAAATGGCCGTTTTCCGCGCGGTTGGCGCCGGGCCGATGATGATCGTCGGACTGATGGTGTTGGAAGCCGCTCTTATCACCACAATCGCCACAATTGCCGGCATTGGATTGCTCTTTGCGGGATTGGCCATCGCACAGCCAATTGTTGATCAGCAGTTCGGGCTTTGGCTGCCAATGAATGCGCTGTCCTGGTACGAAATTCGGATGGCGGTGCTGGTGGTGACCGCTGGAGCGATTTCCAGCCTGTTGCCGGCGGCCATGGCATACCGAATGTCTGTTGCAGACGGTTTGATTGCCAAAACATGACGTTGAGGAGCACGAGACAATGAGGAAAACCGTTGACAGACGCTTTGTCCTGATAGGAGCGACCATTTCCGTAGTGATCCCGCTAAGAGCCCTGGCAGAGGATATCGTGCAATTGCAGTGGGGAGACCTCCTCCCCGAAGGCACGGTGTTGCCGAACCTTCCCGTTGGCATAATCAGTCGCGACGGGGCCTCGCAGATCAGTCAGCAACCGGTTTCGACCGGCATACGCACAGACTGGAACGGCCAGACTGTGCGCCTTCCGGGGTTCATCATTCCCATCGAGTTTGAGAGCACAAGTGTTGCAAAGTTTCTTGCTGAGTGCAGGTACCGCGCTGCCTTACGCGCAATATTTTTAATTTTTGCACGTTACCTTGAACACAATATCAAATGTCTATTACACCTGATAAGTATCCCTTATCAGGTGTGATTGATTTCCCCGCAAAACCGACCCAGAATAACCACTATGACGACGCCTCAGCCCTATCTTCCCAGCCCCTCCCCTGCCCTGTCGCAAGCGGACCAGGAAGCGCTGACCGATCTTTACATCCGTGGCACACCGGAAAACACGCTGCGCGCCTATGAGCGGGATTTGGTTTATGTCACTGCGTGGAAGGCAATGCGGTTTGGGGCGCCGCTGGACTGGCCAGAGAGCGAGAGCGCGGCTCTGGCCTTCATTCTCGATCACGCGCGGGATCTGAACGGCGCGGCGCAGGACGATCGCGCCCGCAAGGCCGCGGAGGCGTTGATCTCGCAAGGGCTGCGCAAATCCCTCGCCTGCCCTGCCCCTTCGACGCTGGACCGACGCATTGCCTCTTGGCTCGCCTTTCATCGGATGAAGAACCTGACCAGCCCATTTGACGCGCCGCAGGTGAAACAAGCCCGCGCCAAGGCGCGTCGCGCTGCAGCCCGGCCCCCTGCCCCAAAATCGCAACATCCGATCACCCGCGATGTGCTGGAACAGCTGCTGGCCACCTGTCGCGGCTCGCGCCGGGATTGCCGCGACCGGGCCATTCTGATGCTGGGCTGGGCCTCGGGCGGTCGACGGCGTTCGGAACTCACCGGGTTGATGCGCAAGGATGTCAGCCTCAAGGAGTTTGAAAAGGCCGGCGTGGTCTGGATTTCCCTGCTTGAGACCAAGACCACGGCCAAGGGTGAGACCCCGCGGCTGGTGCTGAAGGGCCGCGCGGCCCAGGCGCTGGTCCATTGGATCGAAGTGGGCGAGATCAAAGATGGCCCCCTCTTTCGTCCTGTCTCCAAAGCCGACCGGGTGCTGAAACGTCGCCTCAGCCCGGATGCGATCGCGCAAATCGTCAAACACCGTCTGAAACTGGCCGGGTTCCCCGAGGATTTTGCCTCGCCGCACGGGCTGCGTTCGGGGTTCCTGACCCAAGCCGCGTTGGACGGCGCTCCGATCCAGGCCGCCATGCGCCTGTCCCTGCACCGCTCCGTGGCACAGGCGCAGAAATATTACGATGACATCGACATTGCAGAAAACCCGGCCAGCAATCTGTTGGAGTGAGGAAATACCCAATCAGCTCAATTGGCCCCCTGCCCTTCCCCATTAATTGTCTTGGTGAGCAAGCCGCTATTTTCTGTGCCAACTGCTCGCTTAAATGCTCAACTCGAGGCGGAGCATTCAGAACAGGTTTGTGCGTGCCTACGTTTTTGCACGGCAGAACTTCATCGGCTTTAAAGCCCGAGAACCGCTTCAACACAGTTTACAACTGTAAACCACTTTGCTCTGATGCAAAGCGTATGTAGTTTACAGCTTTGTAGAACCCACAATATAAGCGAAAATCCTTGACTTAGGATAATGAATCACGACTGTTTGTCTCAAGTGGCGCGAAAATGACCACATTCTTTGATTTGAGGCAACTACATGATTCCCGTGACACCACTTGAGGCAGAACGACCATCGGCTCTCGCTACTGAAATTTCTGAGAGATTAAACTCGGCTATCCGGGAACATCTTCTTGCGGCATTTGCCCCTGACAACACCAAATCACTGCGCAACTTTGCAGCCCCAGAAGCGGCCGAACTCTTGGGTGTTTCAGGTCAATTCATGCGTAAGGTCCACGCAGAAGGAACGATTCCTGAACCAAAGGACGTACGCAGCGGTCGACGTTACTATACCGCCCAAGAACTTTGGGAAGCTCGCGAAACACTTGAGAAGACATCGCGCAAAAAAGGGCGCTATATCCCTCGTCGGACTGAAGGAGAAAAACTCCAAGTTTGGCAGTTAATGAATTTTAAGGGAGGCAGCAGCAAGAGCACCACAACAATTCACCTTGCTCATTATTTTGCGCTCCGCGGTTACCGTGTACTGGCCGTTGACCTGGATCCACAAGGCTCGCTTACATCCATGTGCGGCATCAGCCCGGAGATAGAGTTTGACGGGCTGACGATTTACGATGCTATTCGATATGAAGATCCGGTAGATATGGCGGACGTCGTGCTTCCGACATACTTCCCCGGTCTGTCTGTGGCACCGTCACGGCTTGTTCTTTCCGAATTTGAAACAGAATCTGCCGTTCATTCTAATCCGGACCATCCGTTCTTTACGAGAATACGGAATGCTCTGGCCCAGATCGAAGGCGATTTTGACCTTGTTCTGATTGATAGCCCACCTCAACTCGGATTCTTGACAATAGCTGGGATGGCCGCTGCCAGTTCACTGCTTGTGCCGCTGACACCTTCGATGCTGGACGTGTCTTCGACGGCTCAATTTCTCGAACTTGCTGGTGCTTACATGGCAGTCATTGAAGATGCCGGCGCTACGCTTGAATACGACAACTTCAAATTTCTGATAACGCGGGACGAGCCGACAGACGTACCGTCTCAACAACTGGCTTCGTTCATGCGAGCACTGTTTCAGGATCGCGTTATGTCAGCTACCGCCCTCAAAAGCACCGCTATCAGTGACGCCACAATGCTCAAACAATCAATTTACGAGGTCGTGCGGTCAGAAATGACACGCGCAACTTATGATCGGGCAAAGAACTCGATGGATGCGATCGGCTCTGAGGTAGAGCAAATGATCCATCAAGCATGGGGACGCAGCTAATGGCTAGAAAGTCGCTTCAGGAGATGTCGGGGATCGCAAACACCATCGCGCGCTCTAACCCCAAGGCCATCGATAAAGCCCCAAAACCCAATGCCCCTGCACTTGGTGCGCTTCAAGGCTCTCTGGCCGCAATCAGGGAAATTGACCCTGCTCTGATTGACGATTGGGGTCCCGCCGACAGGCTTGGTGAGTTTACAGCTGTAAACACTGACGAAGAAGACGATAGCTTTGAAAGCTTGATATCGAGTATCCGAGACGGTGGCCAACAAGTTCCCATTCTTGTCAGAAAATCGAAGTCCGACGGTCGATACGAGGCGATTTATGGGAGGAGGAGACTCAAAGCCTGTCGTGAACTCGGCATTAAGGTCCGCGCCAATGTTCAGGATATCGACGATGCTTCTGCGCTTCTCGCTAAGGGACTCGAAAATGCTGCGAGGCGCAATCTTTCCTTCTACGAGAAAGCACGTTTCGCCGAGGCAATCCTGACTTCAGGGCATGACACTGCGACGGTACGGCAAGTATTGAACCTTTCGAAATCAGGGCTGTCTCACCTGACAAAAGTTACGCAACATGTTCCTGCAAAGATTGGTGACATGATAGGAGCAGCCCCAAAATCTGGCCGCCCAAAATGGACCGTGCTTGCAGAACACTTCATTGCAGGCAAGCTGGAACAAGATGAAGCGGCAAAACTGCTTGCAACCATTGAGCCATCGATGTCGTCAGATGATCGACTGGAAATGCTCCTTGAAGCAGCTGCCAAACGTGGTGCACGACAAAGAGACGGTGCATCGGAAGTCAGTCCAATCGAAGGCGTTACAATCAAATCCTCCAACGGATCACTAACTGTTTCGGTCAAAAGGACCGGAGCTAACGCTGACTTCGCTAGCTGGTTGGACAAAAACATGTCTGAAATCATCAAGCGCTCACACGCTGAGTTTACAGCTGTAAACGCCGAGAAAAAGAACTGAGGACGAGCAGAAAGGAGGAAGGCAAACAAAACCCCCGAAACCGGAGCTTCGAGGGCTGCTGCGCAAAGCGCAATTCTTAGATTAGACACCTAGAATCTAGCAGCACCCGAATCGCCACACAAGAAAAAACGCTCTTGAGCGAACGGGTAATTTTTGTCTGCCAATAGAAAACCATGAAAACAGTAACAGCATTGGCTCCAAACGGAGCAACCTTGTCGGGAACGGCAGGGCAGGGGGGTAGTACGCCTAATAAATGGATGCTTCTTCGGGCAGTTGAAGAAGCCAGAGAGCCGCTTGGGCTTAAATCCACGTCGCTCAATGTCCTGAGAGCTATGATTTCCTTTATGAGTGGAGATCAGATTTTTTCGGATCAGGATGACCGTCACATCTGCTTCGCTTCCAATGCGGCAATCGCAAAACGAACCCATGTCAGTGTTCAAACTGTTGAACGCCATATCTCGGCGTTGGTTGAGCTTGGGCTTATCCGTCGCGTCATGAGCGCAAACGGCAAACGTTGGGCGCGCCGGGACCGACTGGGTAGGGTGGTTACCGCAACTGGACTGTCCCTAATGCCATTGTCGGAACGGCACGCGGAATTCATTCAAGAAGCCCAAAAACATACCGATCGTGTTCTTGAGTTCACAGTGCTACGTGACAAGGTTTCAGCCGCTATGGCGCGCCTAAAGGAAATCGTGGCAAACGACATCGCAATCAAGGAATTGATGGCCACCGTGCGCAATGCTCTGCGTCGCAAACCAGATGCAAATGTACTAGGCAAACTTCTGACGGAAATCTCTGTGGAGATATCCCGGATAACACAGGCACATACAGAGAATTTGAGGGCCAATGACCATGAAAATGAGGGGCACAAAGAGGACTCTTTGAGTCCGAAAGTTAAGAAAGAAAAACCTTCTCAGATTCAAGTTTCTCCAGATCAAATGGAGCGCAGCTTTCCACATTTGTGCGCGGAACTTCGCTTTGCGCGGGATCAGACACATTGTGACCGTCTTATGGACGATATCGCCGAATACCTACGACTTGGTCAGACTTGGTTTGCTATGAAATCGACACATGGTCCGGCTCTCCGTTTCATGATCCTGGGATATATTTTCCAACGAGCGGAAAGCATAAAATCCCACCAAGCCTATTTGATTTCTCTGAAAACCAGAATCGATCAGGGAGACATGCAACCGACCGCGTTATTGAAGCAAAATTCAAAATAGCCACAGAATTGAGGGCCGTATCTATGATATCTCATCTCGCGCATGAGCTCAGAGCAACAGATGCGGTTCATGCCATCGTCTATTGTGAACAGAGTGACACTGTATTACATTGTATTACATATCAGATACAGGTGATTGCCGTGAGTACCAGGCCATATTCAATCCGTCTCGATGAAGACTTGAGAAAGTCCTTGGAACGAGAAGCTGCGATCGAAGATCGGCCACCAGCACAACTCGCGGTACGGGCAATCAAAATGATGCTGGAATCCAAGGCAGCAAAACGTGCAGCCATTGATGCGGCTGTTGAAAAAGCAGATCTAGGTAAGTTCATCACAGCAGACGAAATGAATGCCTGGATAGACAGCTGGGATACCGAGAATGAGCTCTCTGCTCCGGTCGCAAGTGGGCAATCCAACAGCCAATGAAAATTGTATTTCTCGAAGATACGGTCCGGGACATTCAATGGTCCCGTTATTACTACACGTCGGTTTTTCCTGAAGGCAGCGAAAGGGCACGAGCTCAGCTCAAAGCCATTCAGCTTACTCTTGCAGCCAACCCATATACAGGTCACGCAAGTGACACACGTCAAGACATACGGGAGCTATCAGTGGCGCGAACCCCATTCACGTTAATCTATCGTGTAATGCCAACTCAGATAGAAATTCTGCGTCTCTGGGATACCCGACAGGGCGCGGGTTACTAAAACCTGGCGGTTAAATCGATGGCGTCAGGCGGGCAGGGTAGGGGACATACAACCGAACCTACTTTGTTATTCGACCGATAACCTCAGCGCTGCGGGGACGAAAAGCGGATGCGAAATGACCTGAGCCCCAAGTTTCCTCCATCTCACTGAGAGTCTTTGAGTGTCGTTTGATGGCGTTACGCGGCCAGTTTGTGCATGTTCCTTTTTGCTGCAAATTCCTTTGGCGTCAGATTTTCGCGCGCCGAGTGCGGTCTGTGGGTGTTGTAGTCATCCTTCCATGCTTCCAAAACTTCCCGAGCTTCGTCCAGTGAGCTGAAGAGCGTTTCGTGGAGGCATTCGTCGCGCAACTTGCCGTTGAAGCCTTCGATGGATGCGTTTTGAGTGGGCTTTCTGGAAGGCATCGTTGCGAAACGTGGTGTTGGACTGGATCACGCAAAGCTGATCCGACGGGTGAACCGATACGCCGGTCTTGTAGTTGGCGCTTCGCGTTTCATCCCATCCAAGTGCGGGAAAAAAGCGGCTGCGACCCAGTTCTTCACGCGTGCGTTTGAGGCGAACGGTTTGTTACGGAAAATTGTCTTCGACGAAAGTGGAGCGAACACGGCTGGCGTCAATTCCTCATCCTTCAATGAGAATTGCGACAGAACCGGATGGACGGCTAAAACCTACTGTGATCCTATGCGGTCACAGTTCATGGGCATTCAATGCGATCAACTTCGTATATTGTAGGAATATTGGTAGCCATTGCCGCCAGCATTGGCCTTTATTTGGTTTCTTACCAGTACTTCGTTTCAGAGGAGCTTTCTAAGGCTCAGGGCCGGCTCTCTCTCTATCAAAGCTCGGTAAACAGCGAACTCGAACGATTTTCCCACCTCACATATGTGCTGTCACAGGATTCCTTTGTGATTGGAACAGCCGAAGGGGACGGCACTGGTACTTTGAACCGAAGGCTCGAAGATTTTGCGGCGCAGGCGGGGCTGGATGCTATCTATCTGATGAACGAAGACGGCATCACCATTGCCGCTTCGAACTTCCGCGACGTTGGGAGCTTTGTTGGACAGAACTACGCTTTCCGACCGTATTTCCAAACTGCCATTTCTGGTGAACAGGGCCGCTTCTACGCCATCGGGGCCACAACGGGTTTGCCGGGTTACTTCATTGCGAACGCAGTGCGTAACGACCGAGGGGTTTCAACCGGCGTCATAGCGATCAAGATAGATTTCTCGGACCTTCAGGACAGTTGGAAAAACTCGGGCGAACAGGTGCTATTGGCCAATGAGGACGGTGTTGTTTTGCTGTCTTCAAACTCGGATTGGCAATACCGTGTGTTAACGCCACTGTCGGACCAGCAGAAAGACCGGATCCGAAACGCGAGGCAGTTTCCGGGGCAAGACTTAGATCCAATGGATTGGGCCGAGTTGCCGGGGTATCAGGCCAGAATTGCGGGGGCCAAGCGTCTGCACCTTGCGGCTACGGACCTGCCGCATGGCTGGTCGCTGCACTATTTCGCAAGTGACGACCAGGCCGTCGCGCGCAGTTGGCTTGTAACTGCAGTTTTTGTCCTTTTGGCGGGGCTCGCATTTTTCTTCATCCAGATACAACGCGCAAGACGCGTAAGCGCGGCTTTGGTGCGGTCCGAAGAGGAAGAAGTGAAGTTGCGCGAGGCAAATGAAAGGCTTGCCGTTGAAATCGACGACCGCAAGACAGCCGAGCGGAGTCTCAAACG
The DNA here is from genome assembly GCF_013034525.1 of Ruegeria sp. HKCCA5929. Lineage (NCBI taxonomy): Bacteria > Pseudomonadati > Pseudomonadota > Alphaproteobacteria > Rhodobacterales > Roseobacteraceae > Ruegeria > Ruegeria sp. HKCCA5929. Next base: position 11,543 of record NZ_WQGE01000015.1, on the reverse strand, counting down.
CACCCAAAGCGAGTTGGAGCGCGCAAGCCGACTGGCGGCTCTGGGGCAACTATCCGCGTCGGTCACACATGAGTTGGGTCAACCCATTGCTGCGATGCGCAATCACTTGGTGGCAGAAGAAATCTCATCTTCCGGGGAGAGCAAGCTGCCGCAAAAAATCGGAAGCCTCGTGGACAGGATGGAGGCGATCACGCGCCAATTGCGGTTCTTCGCACGCTCAGAGAGCGAGGCGTTCGACGACGTAGATTTACGCACTTCAGTTAACGCCGCATTGGCTCTGGTTGCGCCAAACATCGAACAGGGCAAGGTGAAAATCTCAATTGATGCGCCGACCGATCCGGTCTTTATCCGGGGCAGTGCCCTAAGGATCGAACAGGTCATCACGAACCTCTTGCGCAATGCCATAGACGCTATGGATGACGCGGACGCGCCTGAAATCCATATCGCCGTCAAGGCGCTTGATGATGAGGTCGTGTTGGAAATTCAGGACAACGGTCATGGATTGGGTGAGGCAACGCTGGCTGAGTTGCAAGAGCCATTTGTTACCACAAGAGAGAGCGGGAGAGGCATGGGCTTGGGACTGGCCATTTCCACCAGCATTGTCAAAGATCACGATGGAACAATGACGGCCCGAAATCGTGATGGCGGCGGAACAATTTTCCGTGTCAGCTTCCCGATAGCCTCAATTAATGAAGAAACGGACGCATGACCCAGCAGCAACCCTTCAAAGTTCTGGTCGTTGACGATGACAAAGCAATGCGACAGTCCCTTGTCGAGTTGCTCGAAGCCGCCGACTGGGCAGTCAGCGCCTTGCCACGTGCGACACAGGTGACGGAACATTTGGCCAATGCCTCGCCCGATGTCATTTTGTCCGATGTGCGTATGCCCGGCATGTCGGGTCTCGAATTGCTGGCCAACCTGGACAGGGATGTGGCGCCTCCGGTGGTATTGATTTCGGCGCATGGTGACATTCCCATGGCGGTTCAGGCCATACAGGACGGGGCGTATGGGTTCATCGAAAAGCCATATGAACCACGTCGATTGCTTACGGTGCTGAGGCACGCGGCTGAACAGAACCGGATGCGAAGAAGTAATGCCCGCCTCAAAGATCGGCTGTTTAAACTGTCGGGCCTTGACCGCATCCTGCTGGGCCAAACAGACACCATTACAGACTTGCGACAAGACGTGCTTGATCTTGCAGATACATCGGTTGCGGTTTTGTTGAAGGGGGATACGGGCACCGGGAAAGAGCTGGTAGCTCATGCTTTACATGATTTGGGCCGCTCGCCCGAGGCACCGTTTCTGGCGTTGAATTGCGCCGCATTGTCGGCTGATACGTTTGAGGCAGAAATGTTCGGCGTCGCGGGCGAATCCGACGGAAGACTTGTGGCGGCATCAGGTGGGACCTTGTTTCTGGATGAAATCTGCTCGTGCCCACCGGCGGTGCAGGCCAAGCTACTAAGGGTCATCGAAGAACAGCAGGTGCTGCCCGTGGGCGCAGTGTCGCCGGTGCCGGTCAGCTTCAGAGTCGTGTCGGCAACCAACGAAGATGTTGTGCTGGCAGCCGAGGAAGGCCGCCTGCGTCAGGACCTGTTGTTTCGATTGAATACTGTCGTTCTGTCCTTACCTCCGCTACGACAACGACGGGACGATCTGGTTCTGTTGGCAACGCATTTCTTGAATGAATACGCGCAGGTTTATGAGATAGACGCGCCAGAACTCGATCAGGACGACTTGGCTGCCTTGCTTGCACATGACTGGCCTGGAAATGTGCGTGAGCTGCGCCATGTCTGCGAGCGGCGTATTTTGACTGCGCGACGCGGAGCAGGGTCGGTGGCGCAGGCGATCCAAAGCGACCAGCATATTGACGATGTCCCGGATACACTGCGCGAAGCGGTGGCTGCGTTTGAACGCGAGCTCATCGGTAAAGCCATCAAGGCGCACAAAGGCCGCATGGACGCCGCCGCCGAAGCGCTTGGGATTGGGCGTCGGACACTTAACGAAAAGATCGTCAAGCTCGGTCTCGACAAAGAAGCTTTGTTGTAAGTGAAACCACCCTGCGGAATCCCGCAGGGTATCCTGAATTCTGCCCGCATTTTCCTTCATAGTCAGGCTGCTGCGCCTCCTGAATACTCCACCCAAACGAATTGCATGATCTGGGAGGAGCCACTATGCGCAAACATCTGAACCGGGCAGCTATTGCTGCCCTGTCGCTGACCGTTGCATCCGAAGCACTGGCTGTCGAATGGAACGTTTCCCTGTGGGGCAAGCGTCGTGCCTTTACTGAACACGTCGAGAAACTTGCCGAACTGGTAAACGAAAAGACGGGCGGTGAGTTCACACTCAACATCAGCTATGGTGGCTTGTCGAAAAACAAAGAAAACCTTGATGGGATCTCGATTGGCGCGTTTGAAATGGCCCAGTTCTGCGCGGGCTATCACCGCGACAAGAATCCCTCGATCACTGTCCTGGAACTGCCGTTTCTGGGCGTGACATCCCTTGAACAGGAAGTCGACCTGTCGATGGCCGTTTATCAGCATCCGGCCGTTGTCGAGGATCTGGCCCGTTGGGACGCGACTCTGCTGATGCCTTCGCCACTGCCGCAGTACAACCTCGTTGGTGTTGGTGAAGCGCCTAAATCTCTGACCGATTTTGAAGGTCTGAGTGTACGTGCGACAGGTGGTATCGGCAAGGCGATGGAGACAGTTGGGGCCGTTCCGACCTCGATGTCCGCATCCGAAGTGCGTCAGGCAATGGACAGCGGTATCGTCAAAGCGGTCAGCTTTGCACCACACGCGCATATGTCCTTCGGCACCATTGAGAATGGCACGTGGTGGACGACGAACCTCAACCCGGGTACCGTCAACTGCCCTGTCGTGGTGAACACGCTGGCACTGGAAGATCTGTCCGACGAACACCGCGAAGCGCTGCTGGGATCGGTGGAAGAGGCACTGGATCACTACGTGAGCCACTACCAGACAAAAACGATGGAAGCGTGGGGCCCTGAGCTGGATCAACGCGGCATAGAGCGGGTCACTTTCAGCGATGAAGAAATCGCAGCGTTCAAAGACGCCGCTGCCGCCCCCGCCGCCGAGGCCTGGATTGCGGAAAACACCGAGCGTGGCCTACCAGCACAAGAGCTTTATGACCTTGTGACTGGGAAGATCGCAAACGGCAGCTAGTCCACTCACAACCCGGCGTCGGCCAAGCTGGCGTCGGGTACCTTTTCCCCTGACAGCGGAGTACAACGATGGCCGGGTCATCCCTGGTGCTGTCTGATGACAGCCGTCTCAGCATTCTCGATCAACGCCTCTACAAACTGGAAAGCTTTCTGGCTCTGATCAGCGGTCTTGCGGTTTTTTCGCTGATGGTCATGGCCGTAGTCTCCGTTGGTGGTCGGAATTTCGCCAATGCGCCACTTCCCGGTTACGTAGACTGGATCGAGCAGGCCATGCCTTTAATCGCCTTCATGGGGATTTCCTATGCGCAGCGTGATGGCGGTCATATCCGAATGGACATGGTTGTCGGAGCGCTTAAAGGCCGGATGCTCTATATCGTCGAGTTCATCACGACCGCTGTCATTCTGGCGCTGATCGTCCTGCTGATTTGGGGGAGCTGGGCGCATTTCGCACGCAGCTTTGACTTTGGTGCTCCACTCTGGAGCCGCGACAGCTCGATCGACATAGGTATCCCGCTATGGCCCGCAAAGCTGTTGGCCCCCGTCGCCTTCAGCGTGCTTTGCTTGAGGCTTGCTCTACAGCTCTGGGCCTATGGTCGCGCGATCAGGCACCCCGATCAGGCCACTATTGCCGTCCCGCTAATAGCCGATGCAGCCACTCAAGCTGCGATGGAAGCCGAGCACGTCTCGGGCCACGACAACTGAGGTTAAATCTGATGGAACCCATTGATATTGGTCTGATCGTCTCGGGCGGTATGCTTGTTCTTGTGGTGTTGGGGATGCGCGTGGCTTTTGCCGCCGCGACCGCTGGCATGGTTGGTCTGATCTGGATCTTCTGGGCCAAGTTTGGGTACGACCCGGCGCGGTTCGGCAAGGCTGTTACTGTGGCCGTCAAAACAGCGGGGCAGGTGCCGCACTCCAAGATTTCAAGCCAGGCGTTGAGTCTGATCCCGACCTTCATCCTGATTGGCTACCTCGCCTATTACGCGGGCCTGACCAAAGCATTGTTCGAAGCCGCAAAACGTTGGCTGGCATGGGTCCCTGGCGGGCTGGCGGTTTCGACCGTTTTCGCAACCGCTGGGTTCGCGGCGGTATCCGGGGCCTCGGTCGCCACTTCCGCTGTGTTTGCCCGTATCGCCATCCCCGAGATGCTGAAGATCGGCTACGACAAGCGTTTTGCTGCAGGTGTCGTTGCTGCAGGGGGTACGCTCGCCTCGCTTATCCCGCCTTCGGCCATTCTGGTCATCTACGCGATTATCGTTGAGCAGGATGTGGGCAAACTGCTTTTGGCCGGATTTATTCCCGGCATGTTCTCGGCGGTGATTTATGGCTTGCTGATCATCGGCATGGCCGTCGTGATCAAAGGATTTGGTCCCGCAGTCACCGGATTTACATGGAAGGAACGCCTCCTCTCGTTGCCGCCTGCATTGCCCATTGTGATTGTCGTCGTCACCATCATTTTCTTTGTCTACAACCCGTTCGGCGGCGATGCCTGGGGTACACCAACCGAAGGTGGCGCAATCGGAGCCTTCGTGGTGTTCCTGATGGCGCTGTATCAGGGCATGCGCTGGTCCGAACTCAAAGACGCGCTGTTGGAAACCGCCAAGCTGAGCGTCATGATTTTCACGATCATCTGGGGCGTTTTGGTTTACGTTCGTTTTCTTGGTTTTGCCGAACTGCCAAGTGCATTCTCCGACTGGATCACCTCGCTTGAGATGTCTCCGATGCTCATCCTGATCTGTATTCTTCTGGCTTACGCTGTACTGGGCATGTTCATGGATGCGATAGGCATGCTGCTGCTGACGTTGCCGGTGGTTTACCCTGCTGTCATGGCGTTGAATGGTGGAGAGGCCGTAAGCGCAGCTGATAGCACCTTTGGTATGTCCGGGCCGATGTGTGCTATCTGGTTTGGTATTCTGGTGGTCAAAATGGCCGAGTTTTGCCTGATCACCCCACCCATTGGGCTGAATTGCTTTGTAGTGGCTGGTGTGCGTGATGACCTAAGCGTTCAGGATGTTTTCAAAGGTGTAACGCCGTTCTTTCTGGCGGATGCCGCAACCATCGCGCTGCTCGTTGCCTTCCCTGCTATCGTTTTATGGCTTCCAGGGCAGGTTTGAACCACATGGAATGATTTTGGAGTGCGGTTTGCTGGTGTAGCTAGAGCCTGCATCAATCAGCTGTGCGGCAGAATACACAACACATGTTCAATGGCCGGTTCGGGCCGCCAGCGAATGCGGCTTGAAGAAATCAGATTTCGATGGCCTCTGTTATGGCAAGTGCATCCTCGAATTCCGCACTAGGGTATCGGACAGGGCTGTCCATCTTGGTTTGGCCAAGAAGGAACTGAACGGCCCGAAGGTTTCTGGTCTTGTTGTAAACTAGGTTAACCTTAGCCCACCGCATTGAATGTGTGCCATATGCGCTTGCCTCCAAACCTATAGATGTGACTTAGTCACGCACGATCCACGCAAATTGGCGTGTTGAAATGTGCAGCCCCGATGTTGACGAGCGAGGATATCGCAGGATGTTGCGCTGTCTCCGAGATCGGCAGTGAGTCGAGACCAACCAACGTGTAGCATCGTAGCGAATGTCGGTTGTAAAGTGCCCCCTGCCACAAGGATGGCGGAGGGCTGTGCTTTCTAGAGGGCTTTTCGGAATATCACCTTGTCATCGCCTTCAGCCCAGAAGTCTCGGATACGTGCTTCTTCTTCGTAACCATTCTGCGCGTAGAACTGGCGCGTCAATGCGAAGCCATCTGTACCAGACGTGTCTACGATCAAGATGCGTTGACCCTTGTCTTTTAGGCGCTGCTCGGCTGCGCGTACTAACGCCGCCCCAAGCCGTTTACCTTGCAAATCTGGGCGCACCGCAAGAGCGAGCATGTTCCATGCGCCATCGGCTAGGTCTTCTGGAACAGTGTAGCACAGGCCCACAGCTTCTCCATTTCTGTGGCAAGTCAGCCAGAAGGCCTCTGTTTCTCCCCTCAAGTAAGGGGCCAGCATTTCCGCAAGCATCTCGCTCGGGAAAAGCTCTGTCCCATCCAGCACGGCCTGAAGCCCCGCAATGTCATCGGTTGAAGTGGCTTTGATGATTGGGTTTGTCATTTTCTGTGTGTCCTTATCGATTGTCGTACTGGGGGTTCACGGAACGAATGCCGAGCCTTGTGGCGCGATAGGGTTGTCCGTTTTCAGATTTAATGAACCGCCGTTTCTTCAGACGGTTAAACAGCTTCAGCGAGCAATCAGCCAAAACATGGCCGTCGCGTGTAAAGCAGGAAACTACGCGTACTTTGCCGTTCGTCATGCGCTCAAAGTGGATGGCTCCACCTTGCGCCAGAACGTGCAAAACACGCTGTTCGTGTTTTGAGATAATCAATGGATTGTCTCGTGGTTTTATGTCAGCAGAAAAGGCTTCCGGCATCTCGCGCAGAAGTCTTCTGGTTCAAGTTGGTCCAATCAGGTGGACCTTAGCGGCGGGCCGCAATCGTAGACATAAAATCTCCATCGCCCGGCGTCCTTGCGGGGCGTAGTCGGGAATTAGTACGATAATTACCAGTTGGCAAGCGGACGTTGAGGAAATCAAAGCCAAAGGCAGGAAAGCCCGCGTCGTCGTCGTTCAACTCAAGTCCGACGCTGGACAGGATCACGCAACTGAAAGATGTCACTGTACGGATCAACTACACTGCCAATTTAGAGAACTGCACAAACGGCGGATCTCTGGGCGCGAATTGACCATTTCGGATCACGTTGACCAGTTTAATCCCAGCCAAAGCAGAGGCGGCTGAAGACAATAATTTGAGACTGAACGTCTGTCTTCCTTCTTTCCCAAAGAGAAAAGAACACGATCCCGCCGAGGGATCAAACACCCCAACCTTTGTTGTTGATTCAGGCATCCGCTCTTATCAAATCACTGGCCTTTTCGCCGATCATGATGGCCGGCGCATTGGTGTTACCACTGACGATTTCCGGCATGATCGAGCAGTCGGCCACACGTAAGTTGGCTATGCCGTGAACTTTTAGTTTTGCATCTACGACTGATGCTTCGGTGCTTCCCATCGCGCAAGTGCCGGTAGGATGATAGATTGAAGCGGTGTTTGACCTTACCCAGTCCAGCGTGCCTTCGTAGTCGTCGGAACTCAGCTGAGCCGTTGGCCGAAACTCCTCTGATATTTTCGAGGCTAAAGGATTCTGTTTGGCTATTCTGCGCGCGATGTTCACCCCGTCCACAATGGTTCGGCAATCCGTTTCAGTGGACAGATAGTTCGGTTTTATTTTGAGATGTTTAGTCGGATCCGGACCGTTCAAACAAAGCTCTCCCCGGCTTTCCGGGCGCAGTTGGCAGACCGACATGGTGAAGGCCGAAAACGGATGAACACCCTCGCCGGGGCTGTCAGCGGACCAAGGCTGGACGTGAAACTGGATATCGGGCGTTTCTACATCCTGACGGGTTTTCATGAAACCGGTGGCAAGGCTGGCCGCCATGGTCATAGGACCTGCACGGAACAGTGCGTATTTCAGGGCGATGCGCGCCTTATTAAAAAGGCTACGGACTTCATCATTCAGCGTCGGCTCATTGCATTTGAATACTAGCCGGGCCTGCAAGTGGTCCTGTAGCCCTTTTCCGACACCCGTCAGGGCGTGCAGCGGCTCGACGCCATTTTCCTTTAGGTGGTCTGGGTCTCCGATCCCTGAAAGCATCAGGATCTGTGGCGAGTTAATCGCTCCGCCGGACAGGATGATTTCACGTCGGACTGTCAAGGTCTTCTCAACGCCGGAACGATCCCGGTAAACCAGACCGGTTGCCTTTTTCCCTTCCAGAACCACGCGCGTGACAAGAGCGTTTGTGATGATGTTCAGGTTTTGTCGATCCCGAATGGGTTTCAGATAGGCAACGGCAGCACTGCACCGGCGGCCATTGCGGGTTGTCAGTTGGAAATAGCCGACGCCTTCTTGCTCGGCCCCATTGTAATCGGGGTTGAAAGGATAACCTGCCGCTTGCGCCGCCGCGACCCAGGCATCGCAGATCGGGCGTTGAATGCGCATATTGGACACCGAAAGCGGCCCGCCCACACCGTGAAACTCATCCTCGCCGCGTTCCTGATCTTCGCAGCGTTTGAACAGCGGTAGCACATCGTCCCAGCCCCAACCTTCGTTGCCCATCTGCCGCCAGCGGTCATAGTCCTCTTTCTGGCCTCGCACGTAGAGCAACCCGTTCAGAGAGGACGACCCACCCAGCACCTTGCCGCGCGGCCAATCGATGGATCGACCGTTCAGACCTGGGTCAGGCTCGGTGCGGTAACACCAGTCGACCGAGGGGTTGTGCATGGTTTTGAAGTAACCAACAGGAATGTGAATCCACGGGTTGGTATCGCGGCCACCTGCTTCTAGCAGTGCGACAGTTGTGTTGGGATCAGCGCTTAGCCGATTGGCGATAACACAGCCCGACGATCCCGCGCCAACAACCGCATAATCCACCTCCATGACTGCCTCCTCCCAATGTCGCTGAAAAAAACTCTATGCAAGTTGATCGAATTATACTAGCCTTTTTTGATACAAAACGTCTCAATAATTGCGATCAGGGAGGTAAGCAATGGAGATCGGTAAGAAACTGAGTGGGATTTCGCGGCGGGATTTCTTCCGCGTGGCAGGTCGTTACGGCATGAGTTCGACTCTGCTGGCAGCAGGCGGGTTCGGTGGCGCGATGAGCTTGGCAAACCTGGCGCAAGCGGCTGAATCCACGTACGAAAAACGGTTCTCAAAAGAGCCCAAACATACGCTGAAGTTTGGCGCTTCAGGCTTTAATACTCGCAACCTTCTGATCGAACGCGCCGGGGCTATCGAGTTTGCGCGCGATCTGGAAGAACGCACAGACGGTGAGATTCGGATCGAGTTTATCGGCGACAATCAGATCTGTGGTCAGCTCAGCTGCGTTGAAAAAACCCAGCAGGGAATCGTCGATATCTACGCCGCATCGACCCAAAACTCGGCTGGTGGCGCACCTTACCTGAACGTGCTGGACTATGCCTATATGTTCCCAAGCCGTGCGGCGCAGTACCATTTCTTCTACAGCCCTGCGAGCCAACGCATTCTCCGCGAACCCCTTGAGAAACGGCATGGGCTGAAGTTCCTCTTTACCCATTGCGAACTGCGTGGCTTGCAAATGGGCTCAACCTTTGCCGATAAGCCTACGGTGACCAAGCTGGAAGAGCTGTTCGGCACCAAGAACCGCGTGACCGGCACGCAGTTGGGCCGGATCGCAATGCAGTTGCTGAACCTGAACCCAGTCCCTGTGGCCTGGGAAGAGACGCTGGATGCGCTGAAAACCGGTCTAATTGACGGGGCTGAAACCTGGGCCTCCGCCGTGGCTTACGCCAATATGGCACCGGTGGTTTCGCAGTCGGTGAACCTGAAGTTCTTCTGTGGCACCGAGCATACGTCGATGTCAGCCAAGGTCTTCGACGGCCTCGGGGGCGAGTTGCAGGACGCAGTGATGGAATCTTCCTACTTCACTCAGGCGTTGATCCAAGGTGCGAATGAGGCCGCGTTGTTGAACACTGTTGGCTTCTCGGAGCCGCAGCTTCCCAACACGATCTTTGCCGAAAACGGTGTCCGCCCGGCCTTCCTGCCGGAAGATCAGATCAAACTGGCCGAAGAGATGTGCGCACCGAACTATAACCCTGAACCTTGGGCGCAGTGGCGTGAGCGCCTGAACAAATGGGCGGGCGGCATCGATACGTATCAGGAAATCTACGACATCGCGCGTGAAATTCCGGCTGACACCCTGCCAGAAAACGTCGAGCCGCGCCGTTGGTGGATGGGCCAAGCCTGATAAGCTGAAGTGAACCGGCCCCAAACGGGCCGGTTCCAAAAACACACCGACTGGGAGGACGGGGTACATGTCGTTATGGGCAGACATAGGCGCGATCTTCAGCGCCTTTCTCAGCCAGGATTCGTTCGAGATTCAATCCGCTCTGGAATCTGACGCTGCTTGGGTTTTTGGTGCAGTCGTCTCGGCGCTTGGCGGTTTTCTGGTCATGTTGGTCTATAGAAAGGTGCCCTTCATAGAACGTCATTTGGAACGATCAGTGATGGTTTATTCCTATCTTGCCATTGCACTAATCATCTTCTGGGGTGTGATCGACCGCTTCGTGTTCAATGATCAAGAACCATGGTCGACGACCATTCCGCCATTGCTGTTTATGGTCATGGCGTGGTTTGGCGCATCTTACAACGTACGCCTTCGTACGCACTTGAGCTTTAGCGAATTCCGCACCGCAATGCCACGGGCAGGGCAGCTCGCTTGCCTGATCCTTGATGCGGTTTTGTGGTTTATCTTCGCTGTGATCGTCATTGTCACCACGTCCCGCCTGGTCGCCCTGTCCGCGTCAAATTTCCAGATCGTACTGGGTACCGACAACGTCATGCAGTGGTGGTTTCTTCTGGCTGCGCCGCTGTCGTTCTTCTTGATGGTAGGGCGCGTGTTTCAAAATCTCGCGGATGATCTGCACAACTGGAAAACAGGCGAACCGCTCATCAAACAGGCCGTGATCGGAGCAGACTGATGACAGATGGAACCATGGTCACACTGATCTCGGTTGGGGTCACATTTCTATTCATGCTGGGCGTGCCGGTTCTGCTGGTCATCGGCTACTGGGTCATCGGTTGTTCGTTTGTCCTTGGCTTGACGCTCGACAATATGGGTGCCGAGCTGCTGAACGTCTTCAACAAGGGTTTCGCCCTGCTGGCGATGCCGCTGTTCATTTTGACCGGAGACCTGATCAACAAATCCGGTATCGCCCGGAGGCTCAGCGACTTCGCCTATGCCTGTTTGGGTTGGATACGCGGCGGGTTGGCGATGGCCTCGCTGGGGGCGTGCGGGTTGTTCGCCGCTATCTCGGGCTCGAACTCGGCCACGACTGCCACCATTGGTTCCATGTTGCACCCGGAGATGGTCAAAGGCGGTTATGATGAGCGGTTCAGCGCGGCCACTGCGGCGGCGGGGGGCACGGTGGGGATTATCATTCCGCCTTCGATTATTTTCATTGTCTATGGGTTCCTGATGAACCTGCCGATTTCGGAGCTGTTCGTCGCGGGTATCCTGCCCGGTGCGCTGATGGTCATGGGGATGCAATTCGCTTGCTGGATCATCTGCCGCATGAATGGCTGGGGGTATCTTATCCCGCTGCAACTGAATCGGGTGTTGAAAACTGCGTTCGGCGCTTGGCTTGGCTTCTTTGCCATCGGTTTGGTTTTGTGGGGCATCTATACCGGTAAATTCTCACCCACTGAGGCGGCGGGTGTGACTGTTGGATTTTGCGTGATTGCAGGCTTGGTCAGCTATCCGATCAATCGCTTGATGGGAGCCC
>NZ_WQGE01000014.1:0-40609 GCF_013034525.1 Ruegeria sp. HKCCA5929 | reverse complement strand
TTTGGACTCGACATCTCGGACAGACTTAGACCGCTCTCCTCATAGTTCGCGCTTGCCAATTTCACCGAGGCATGAGGGTATCTATCCGAAACGATTTCAAAGTACTTTTCGAGTTCCTTCTTACTGACTCGTGCTCCGAAAATCACTTCCTGGACGTTGTGTGGTTCAAGCGTAAGTATCCGACTTGGTGCACCAGTGATCATTCGATATTCGGCTTCGTAGGCCCACTCGCGAAATTTGTGACCCAATATGGCCTGAGCAAGCGTAAATTCCCTTTTTAACTCTTTTTTGTCGTAGATCACCTCAAAGCCGACAATCGCGTCGTTTTCATTGAGGATTTGGTCTGGGTCGATTCCAAGGCAAAAACCGTCATGGCTATTGGCGTAATGAGCCCACATAGGCATTGATGTCGGGTTGCGAGATAGTGACAAAACTCCGAGCTTGTCATTTGCGTCTCGGAAGAATTCGCGCTGTCCCACTCTGTTTATCAAGATAGATAAGAGTGCCCTTTCAAAATCTAGAAGGTCTTCCACTTTCTGGTTGGAAATATTGAGGTTTGCGCCCAGTTCCTTTGAAAGGGCATCCAAGACTTTCTGTGGGTCGGCGTCCAAACCAAGAGTGGCTGCAAATGGCCCTACTCCTTCGTAGAGATCGTTCAACGTGGCGGGTGGAGCAAAGAACAGCTCTCCATGAGTTAAACATCTAGTGTGAAATTCGGAATTCAGCGAACGGTACTTATACGCGAGTGACAATTTAACAGTTCCCCATATGGCAGTCCCATCCTCACACAATTGCGCAGCATGGAGAATTCTTGAAGTTGCGGAGTCTGTGGAACAAGTAGCAGAGTGGAAGCGGGCATGGGAGAAGCTACTTCGATCAGCGCCCGATGACACAGTGAAAAGGCTCCATCGCGAAGCTTGCGGCAGGTAGGCCCACAATCGACCTTGTAGCCCTGTTTCACAATGCCAGTGTTGTTTAACGGATTTGCCGCAATTTCAGAGTTTGTTTTGTTCAGCGGTCGAGCAACATGAACCATGACACGCGCTTCGAACTTTGAAAACCTGACATTCGCCGAAATGCAGAAAAAGTGTTACGTTTGGGCTCTTTCGGCACCTTAGCCGCGTTTTGCATGAAGGGCAGTTCTCGCAAACATACTATCCTGCCTTCTCCCCGAGCAGACCCCATCATGTCTAAAAAGTGTAGAAACTGAAGCTGTTTACCCGTCGTGTCTCTGTCAATGTCTCATTGAGCGTTTCTGACATTGTTATAGAGATATTGAGACGCTTGGCGACGCACTGTCGCAGAAAATTCCTTACCACCCTATTTTGCACTCAGCCGGACTCGACCCCAACAGGACCCGTCGAGATCCTGTATCAGATCGAAGACGTGGCCCGTCAGGTAGCCCTGCAAGCGCAGGTCACCGGTAGCATAAGTCTCCATGATTTTGATGTCCGTCGACGGTTCAACTCATTTAAAGGCGGGCAAGAGCTTGAAGCTTTCAAACGAAAGGCCCGGAAGAGCTTCCCGGACCTCGACATCGAGTATGCTGTTCTCGATGAGTGTAGCGACGTCTTCTATATGATCGAGCTCGGCCGCTATTACGCCAGCGACAGGGGCCTCAAGTAGTTCTCACGAAGGTGACCTAGCAGCAGTGATTCAAGAGGTGTCAGCTTTTTGTTTGGCGCCTTTTTTGCTCGGTAAACAGTGGCTTCTGACACCTGAAGGAGGTCAGCCAGGTCTTTAACAGTGAGACCTAGATCGATCCGGGCCTGTTCGAGATCCTTGAATTTTCCTGGCTTGATATCGTTGAGGATTACAATTGTTCGCACTGAGTATGACATGCCGCTGGCTCCAATATTGAATTCAGCAGATGTCTGTCAGTATGTAAGTCTCAAGCTTGGTCCTCTACTACAACATCAAAAAACAACCAGAGAACAATCATGGATCCAAAGGGCGACCAACACAATGAAATGATCCACCATGGCCACGTGCTCTGGCCATGCCACCTACGGTGCTGAAGATCAGCCAGATCACCAGTAGAACTAGAATGAATCCCAGCAGCGACAGAAGGGCTTCAAACAATTCTAGAAACCCTTTTCTTCAACCGACTTTCCTTCCAACACTAACTGTTCGTCAATCGCCAGAGTTGTGTTACCGGAGTTTTCGTATCTGATATATAGGAAGCCAACTTCGCTCTGAGGTGCCTCATCTGAATTGCAGTTGAGGGTGATCCTGTTTGGCCCTTATTGGAAGCTTTTTATGTCATTGAAGTGGCCTTTTCTGAACTTCGCGTTCGGATACTTCTCTTTCAAAATCCTCAGCACTGCGCTTTCAGTTGACAGACAAGCGCTCCGATCCATCTTGGATTGGGCGTAAATCATGAAGGGCAACCTACTTGTGGGTGTAATGGACACCCTGTAATCTCGAAAGATGCTGTTCGGCTCCGGTGGAACAACATCAAGGCTGTCCAGGTAAAGCTGCCAGCGTTCGCCAGCGCTGCTTTCTGCTGACCAAATGATCTTGTCTTCTTTGAGAATTTTGATTGATTCTGAAAATGGTTGATCGAACGGTATGCCAAAACCACCAGTTATTTCTTCAGCATTCACCTCAGAGAAACCAATCGCTAAAACTACTGCCGTTAAAAATGTTTTCACTTATTCAAGCCTTCAATTCGTCCAAGCTTCCACCAGCTTCCAAGTGCTCTTTAACCCAGCGAGGCTTCATGCCCCTGCCAGCCCAAGTCTGTGAGCTGTCAGCAGGATTCCTGAATTTCGGGGGCAGTTTCACCTTTGCTCCTGGAGCTGGCTGACCCATGTTACCCAATACTTGATCCACCGTGTAACCCTGCTCAGCCGCCAGCTTCACAAACTGATCTCGAAGGGCTTTCTGGGTTTCCTCATGGATAACTCGTTTTGCTTCGGTTGCCGCCTCTATAACGGCGTCTATCTCGGGCAAGCTGAGTTTCTTGAACTCTTCAAGCGTATATTTTGCTGGCATTTTGGTTCCTCTCGTTTGAGCCAATCAACCAGACTTACTTGTAATTTGCAACTTGCAAATAAGCCCTTAACCAAGTTCGAATTTCACACCTATATAACTATTGACGCTAAACGATTATAAACATAGTATAAAATTATGACTACAGTTAAACTCATACGCGATTCCAAAACAGTTTAAAACCCGGCATTCGGCCGGAACCATTACATTTGGAGACTTATGAGATGACTACTTCTGAAACCCTCGATCTTTGCATCGACTATCCACTATTCGTTGATACCAACTTCCTTGATTGCTTTGAGCCCGCCGTTGGGCCGGGTTGGATCCAATTGATCAAAGAAATGCTCGATGAGCTCAGGGCAATGACCCACGGGTATTCCGAGCAACCACAGTTCAACGATATCCGTGAAAAATGGGGGAAACTGGATGTCTTGGTTCACGCTGGGAACGATCAGATTTTTCAGCTTTTCGAAAAATACACGACCATCTCAGAACACGTGTGCGCTGAGTGCGGATCTTACGGTGACCGGCCGATGAAGGGTCGGAATGCGATCAGGCCGCTTTGCAGGGGCTGCGGGAACTATGACTGATCAGCTGGGTGACCTGACGACACGCGAGCTGCTCGACGAGATGCGACGCCGACTACGTGAGACACATCCTGATTTTGGAGCCTACTTTCTTAAGCAGTTGTTGCCTGATGACTTGTACCAGCCGGACAACGAACTCCATCAAGAGCTCGTCAGCGTAACGATGGACTGGCTGGAAGCAGAATTCAAACGGCATCGGCGAGCGCTGCATTCCGAAGGTCCAAGTGACGTCGAGAGCGCCATCGAGTGGATGGAAGAGCGCCGCGATTATTTAGAAAGCAAACGATTATGAGCAGAGTTCTTATCGACTGGAACGACCTTGAAGCCAGCGTCAAACGGCACCTGGAGGACCGGCCGGGCTGGGTTCCCCTAGTTGTTGAAGCGCTGGAGAAAATCAAAGAGCATGCCGAACTCGTTGGCGATGAGCTACCAGACATCACAACCATCAAGCAAGAGATGGGGTCTCTGATGATCTATAATGGCGGGTGTGCTGATCAGTATGTGTATGACGCTCTCGAACGGGCACAGCTGAAATCTGAATTCACTTGCGAATTCTGTGGAAGCTCGGCCCGTATCCAGGACTTCTATGGATATCTAGCGTGCCGGTGCCCTTGGTGCGCGCATGATCTGATCGAAGAGCGCAAGGAGGAGAACAGCCCGGAGCGTTACATTTTGAATCAACGCTTGCCGGAGTCCGAGAAGGACTTGTGTTGCACCGAATGCGGCTACTTCGGTCAGCGCGTTCGAGCTTGGCGGGAGACCAGGTGTCCGGTCTGCGTGATGAACGCCTGGGACCGGACCATG
This sequence comes from Ruegeria sp. HKCCA5929, assembly GCF_013034525.1. Taxonomy (NCBI): domain Bacteria; kingdom Pseudomonadati; phylum Pseudomonadota; class Alphaproteobacteria; order Rhodobacterales; family Roseobacteraceae; genus Ruegeria; species Ruegeria sp. HKCCA5929. The sequence goes on along the minus strand of NZ_WQGE01000014.1, from coordinate 36,224 downwards.
TCTTCAAATCTAATCTCCATCAGCTCGGGGATGATTCAGGACACAGGGAAAGCTGAGACCGACGTTGTCCAATACCAAGTGGTCTACGGCCATGATTTCGTCATGCGAAACGAGGAGTTCCAGGTCACCGGACATATGCGTACTGACGATCTGCTGGAGCGGTGTGCACAGGAAGTCCGTTCAGCAATTGAGGCCGGATAAATGAGGCTCCGACGTCTTCTTTGGCAGCTACCCAATGCCGCCCAAACAGACCTCCTGATGGAGCTGCGAGAAAGCATGTCAGATGAAGACAAAGCTACGTTCGAGCAACGCGTCAAACATCTGTTCGATACCAAAGAAGACCGGGCCCAAGCATGGCGACATGAGAATACAGGTTCATTCGACGCCCAGCGCCGCATTCATCGCGGGCCCAAGGATGATATTTAACATAAGAACTCTTACAGGTAATTTAGATGAGTGACCATTCTGTCATCGACTACGACAATATCCGAGGTTCAGCAGAGCGCAACCTGGGCGCTCAAAACGAGGGCTGGGTTGAGCTCGTCGCGAGGTGCTTTGAGGCCATCAAGAAGCACTGTGACCGCGAAGAGCTGCCATATCCGAGGGTGGCTCAGATCAAGCAGAAATTTGGCGGTCTGAGGATCTATCTGCACGACGGTGAAACTGGTGATGATCTGATGATCGACGAGTTCATCCACGCGGCATGCAATACCGCCGATAGTTCATGTGAAATGTGTGGAAATAGTAGCCGGCCGCAGTCAATTGGTGGATGGGTGCGCAATCTGTGCTGTTTCTGCGTTCACGCAGAGGCGCGTCGGCAGGAACGTGATCTAACTGCGTATCCGCTAAATGATCGCGTCGAACACCGTCTCAAATGTCTGTCCTGCGGATATCTTGGGCAGCTCGTAACAGGCCGCGATGACAAGAAATGCGCAGCCTGCGTGATCGGAGAACTTGAGAAATGAGACCAACGCTGAACTGGTTCGATATCAAAGATTCATTGGGCTACCAGATTGGCTACGAATACACCGACCTGATCGATACCGTGGCGGCCATCCTTGAGCGAGTACCCCGCTCACGCCGGCCGGTTGTCCAGGATCTTTATGTCGACGAGCAAGAATGTCGTCTGGTCATCGATTACAGCCATGCCAGCGATGATGTGGAGGCCTTGATCGATGAGGCTATACGAGCGGCCTACCCTTACATTCTCAGAGATATCATGAAAAAAACAGTTCAGAATCCGTGTTTCATCGCGTTGGAATCCAGCGATTTATGCTACGATGGCGGTTGGCCGGTCGAGGTAGGGACGGCAGTCAATGAAGGTGACTTTACGCATACCTGGTCGTCGTTAATCCGACCTAAAAAGGGCTGGAATATCGATAAAAATTGGGACGCACTTGCGGCGCGAGCGCATGGTATCGAAAAAAAGGATCTCATGACGGCGACAAAGAGAAAGAGGCTTAGCGAACAAATTTTGCTTAGTGCTATTCGTCATGACTATACGCTGGTTGTTCGTAACAAGCGCCACTCGCTTAATTTAATGAAGATGCTTTTTGGTGAGTACACGGAAAGATATGAGATCGATGTCATCAATTTTGATGATCTGCTAAAAATTCACGACCTGTCTGAGGCCCAGCTGACACGTGTTAATCGGTATTTCGAACGAGCCAATCAGCCGCTGCGAGCTGAAGCCTCGGCCGCAGCCATGGCATATGCGTACAAGCAAGCTGGTGAGTAATGAAACAACTGACCGCCGCCAGTTTTGATGTCTCAGATATGTCATCAATATTCATCGACATCCGGTCTGCAAATGTCAGGGGTAAGCTGTGGCCTGTGCAGATTGCTTTGTTGGGTATCAAAGACGGCGACGAATACTTGTGGTCCTCTGCAATCCACCCTGCCCTCTCGTGGCCCATGCAGATTTTGGACTTGGCTGACATCTATCTGAGAGACGCGCCGCGAGCGTCAGACGTCGCCAGAGAAACGCTGGAGCGCATCTCCAGAGCTTCTGGTAAATGGCTCCATGCAGAGGATCCTCCTGGCACCAAGAAGCTTCTCGATAGGCTTCTGGACGAGGCAAACCTCGCTTTCAGATCAGATGAGGCCGTCATCGCGATGGACATGGAATGGGGTCGTGATGGTGAAGCTGCTGGGGCCCGGATCAGGGAGTATTTTGGGAACTACCCTGCCCCATCGGATCCGGTCGATCAGGTTCAGAGGTTGGCAAATGCTTGGGTTTCTGGGTATCCGGGGTAGCCAGAAGAGAAACCTGGGGTTTTAAAGACACCCCTGCCCGACTGCTCTTAATCTCTCTAAGCAACTTAGCTATCCATTTGGCGATGAATTATGGGAATCAGAGACACGATCTGAACTTGATTCTGGGTTTTGGAGACACCCTGAGAATCCTGTTTTGGGTTTTAGAGACGGTCATGGACCCGATTTGGGGTGTTAAATAGGTGTTAATATAGGTGTTACGTGTCAGAATCCGTGTTGTAAGCTTTTGTTTTTTTTATGTTTATGGGAGAGCAGTGTCTTTAATACCCCGCAAAGGTGTCTTTAATACCCCGTAAGAACGTCTCTGATACCCCGAATCTGTTGATTGGGTTATCCACAGGCTGTATGGTACTAAGTTAAGCACTTTTTCGTCTTCAATACCCCGAATAGATCAGCTTGGTTCCAAAGGATAGCAGATGAAAAGCAAGAATAGCGTCTCTGATACCCCGAATCACAAGGGTAGTGATCTATTTTCCAAGGATAGCGTCTCTAAAACCCCGAATCGGGATGAGAATCCGAGCATTTCCAAGGATAGCGTCTTTGATACCCCGAATCGAATCGATGGTGAGATCAAGAAATCTCCCAACCTAGCTCTCCCAGATACAACCGGTTTGCTTCCGGAGCGTCACCCACAATCGGATTTGTTTCTGTGCGATATTGCGGATGCGGTATTCAAAGACATCCACCAAGGCATGGAACATCCTTTTTTCTCGCTATCAAAGAAGCCAGACACGACGCCTCGCGAGTATGAGCACAATGAAAAATGGATCAAAATCAATCCTTCGCCAATAGGCGGTATGCCAACAATCTATGACAAGGACGTTTTGATCTATGCGATCAGTCAGCTCATTGCCGCTCTGAATCGTGGAGAAAGAGTTTCACGAAGGATCAGGATCAACAGCCGAGATTTCCTTGTTTTTTCCAATCGAAAAACAGGTGGCAAGGACTACAAAGCGATGGAGGACTCCTTGGAGCGTCTGAGCGGCACTCGGATCAGGACAAATATTGTGACCGGTGATGAAGAACAGCTCGATGGCTTCGGCCTGATCAATGCTTATTCTGTTAGGAAAAAGAGAGATAGCAACGGCAAAGAAGGAAAGATGCTGTGGGTTGAGATTGAACTAAGCAGCTGGGTTTTCAACGCCATTGAGCAGCGTGAAGTCCTAACCCTAAGCCCTGACTATTTTCGTCTTAGGAAGCCTCTTGAGCGGAGGATCTACGAACTGGCTCGTAAACACTGTGGTCGCAAATCAGAATGGAAGTGCTCGGTCGACATTCTTTACAACAAGTCAGGCTCCAGATCGAACAAGCGCCAGTTCAGATACCTACTTTCTCAGATTGCACAGACTAATCATCTTCCTGACTATTTTGTGGAGTCTGACGGCCAGGAGGTCACATTTAGGAACCGGGGAACGGTTGGTTCTTCGCCTGCAATAGAGATCTTGGATGCCCCTACCCTGCCCAGCTATGCCTACGAAGACGCTCGTGAGGCCGCCCCTGGTTGGGATCCATATTACCTGGAACAGGAATGGAAAACATGGGTCGCGAAGGAATGCATCGACGTCAAAAGCCCAGGGAAGCATTTCCGAAAGTTCTGTGAGAGCTTTTATGAGAAGAACGGCCGGCCGCAATAACACCCCAAAAATGAAGACGCCCAGCGTATTGGCCAGGCGTCGTTCACATATTTTGCTAAGAAATCGGGGGGCTACCCCCCTGATTACCGCGAACTGGAAATGCGGGGGGTGCCCCCTGCCCTACTTGCCTTCGAACTTGTCCATTAAGATTTCAAGCATATCATAGTAGACCCGGCGGTCATCTTTGCACAGCTGCTTGAAGCGCTCGATAATATGATCGGGACCTTTAATGCTAATCTGGCCCTCTGTAGCTTTTTGTGGTGCCACCGGCTCTGCTGCTGGCTGTCTGGACACCCATTCTTGCCGTTCCCCCCTGCCCTTCTCCTTTTTGGACTCCTCAGGGGCTGAGACAGGTTCAGGACGCTTCTTAGGTTCAGTGAAGGCGCCGAAGTCGATGGGATTATTTTCGTTTGTCATCACGCGGCACCTCGCTGTTCGTCGTCTCCCCGAAGAACTTTGGAGACCTCAGCCGCGAAAGCTTTGGCATTCACCATTGCCTTGCCCACTCCGGAAACAGACTTTGGAAGGTCCTCCAGGGAACCGCCGGTATTGTGCAAGTTGCTGAAGGCGCCGCGATCTTTGAGTTCTGTATCAAAGCAAGGAACGTTACCGCGCATACTGCTGTTGATCATCTTGCGGAAGCGGGCCTTGGCCTGATCCAGCGCCTGAGTCCGAGTAAATAGAACACGTGCCGGAATCTGACGGTTTGCGAACTCGGCATCTTGCTTTACCTGCGCGAGTGTCTCAACGGCCGCTTTCGCGTCCTGTTGCTCGTCAGCCATTGGTACAATCACGAGGTCGGATTTCGCGATCACGAAGGAGTTCAGTCTGGAAGCAACGCCTTCCAGATCTACCAACACTACTTGTGAACGCTCTTGAGCGTCTTTAATTTCTTGCTGAATCCGTCGCTCATCTGCGCATGCTACGACATGGATATTCTCTGAGTGAGGCCCCTGCCCTGCCCAGTCCATGACGCGGGCTGCCGGGTCCGCGTCGATAATGGTCACCGTGAGTTGTTGGGCCAGAGTTGTGCCCAAAACAATGGTTGCAGTGGTTTTGCCGGCTCCACCTTTGGTTGAGGCGAATGCGATAACTGTCATGATTTTACCTGTTTTTTGTCTGCTCTACCTTAGTCTAGACTAGTCTACTCTACTCCTGTCTACCAAAAGTTACTTTGGCTTAGAGTTAACAAGAGTGTTCTATGGCAAGCATGACACAAGTACCCTACTCTACTGTATGGTATACTTGTCTACCGTACTCTACAGTACTGTAGACAAACTATCCAGAGACATCACAGCAGCATTTATAAATGTAATCGTCCCTATTGCTAAGGTATTTAATAATACGCACCAAAAACAATTTTAGTCTTAGTCAGTATAACCTAAAGCAGAGTTTGGACGGCGATGTTAAGTACAAGGACCTGATCACTGACGAGATCCGCGCACTGGAAGATGATCTGACTGCATTGAAGGCCGAGGAAGCCCTTTAGTCAACTGAGATTGCCGTCTAGAACGGCGTCGGCCACGTCCGGGACCCGAAAACGAAGGCTTGAACATTCCGAAACCGCGAACGGGTAGGGTGGGTGTACTCCGGCTAGCAGGAGATACACCTACAATTTGGGCACATGTAAGAACTCCCCAAACGACCTGGAGACAGGGCAGGGGAATTCAATTTGGGCCTACACCTTTATCCTGAACGACAAGTCTTTGCCGATCAAAGAGCACCACGCACAGATTCTGGAAAACACACGAAGCTGACTGCTTTTCAAGTGGCAAACGTAAGCGCTGTCTTGGGTCTCGTTATCAGCCAACATGGCCCGACGTGTGAAAACTGCGGTAAGCACCTGTGCACGCTAAACGCCAGGTTCTGCGCAGACTGTGATCACCCAGTTTCAGTATCCGATGCGGTGATCGAAGGTGAAGAAAGTGGCGTTAGTGAACGTAGTCCTAACGGAATCCGCGCGGTCGTCCGGAAAAGCACAAAATATGGAACCCTCACTGGATGATGTTGTGGGGAACACCGGCGAGGGCGGGTAAGTAGGCTTGCGAGCGTCGCTTATTGTTTTTGCTGACATGAATAGCGCGGTCAGGTTTGTTAGTTTAACCCTAAAACCACAAAAATAGTTTTACAAAATGTCAATCAAAATGACTAAATCTTGAAATATAAAGACTTTTCAAGTTGCCAACTATGTGAGTTGTGGCTCCGCGGTAACAGTGTCATATACATGGTTTGAAAACACTATAAGTAAATTGCTTAAATACTTGGTTTTACGGAAAACCGCCTCATAACGACAAAAATCAAGGAAATGGTATGACAAAACACATCGAGCAGATGGCGGATTGGATGATGTGGTACTGTATACAGGAAGGGCAGGGGGCCAAGGCTGACATCGAAAAAAAGGCATTCAGGAACCCGAAACTCAACGAGGCAGAATGATGGATATCAGCGAATTGCTAAGCGGCGTCGAATCCAACGCCGAAACCAAGGCAGAATTCGGCCATTTCATGAAGGATGCTCGCCGAAACATCGGTCTCACACAACAGCAGCTGGCGAACCGTACAGGGCTCAATAACGCAAGCTTCATTGCTGCCATCGAGTCGGGGAAGTCCCGGCTGCCGGCTGAGCGACTAGAGCTGTTTGCGGAAGCGCTGGAACTGGAAGCGAGAGACATCGCTTGGGCGTCAATTAAAGGCTGGGATATGGATACGTTTTTGTCCGTTGTCACCGAGCCGTTCAGAACAGGAAAGCAGTCATGATCGAACTGAAATCAAAACAAGAGACGTTCGAAGCTAGACTGGGCAGCCGCGTCGAGTACTTCCGCAGTGCTGAGTGGGGTGGCGATCTGAAGGTCCGAAAAGGCCAGGTCGCCAAGTTAAAAATGAATGACGTTGAATACACAATCACAATGCAGGATTCGGAATGCTTTGGAGACCATCAATTGCTGACAATCACACGTGAAGATGGTGAGAAAAGCGAAACATTTGCTGATACCAGGAAGCTGGAGCGCGGCTATACAGACCTGAAGATGGCCATGCTAGCGCTAGTCCAAGTGTTCCCTTGGATGGCACCGAAATTTATCGGTGAAGAGGTGTGCTCATGAGATATTTGTTGCAAGAAGGCCGTGAGAACCTGGATGCTTTGCTGGACAAGTATGCCGAAGCAAAAGCAATTCAGGATAAGGTCCAGGTTTTGCTAGACGGGGCCTTCTTTGTTAGTCTGACCGCATGGAGACGGCTGTACTCATATCTATTGCGGTATCCGCGGTTCTAACAACGATAGGGCTTGGCTTGGTCTTTTTTGCGCTCAAATATGGTGGGCGCCGACGGTCGCGGAATCCTGAGTTGGCAAAAAGAGTTGTTGAGATCGCTCCACTTCACCTGCTCGATGGCATCATGGACAGAAGGATCACACGATGACGATCTTAGCGATTATCGGTGGAGCCGCTGTTGCAGCTATCGGTTACTGGATATCTAGATATGCTGCGAGCCAAGTCGGAGAGTTGCCAAAAAGAAGCCCTGAACTCGCCAGGAAGGTCGCTGAAGCCCAGGATTGGGAAGCGTTTGATCGCATCACAACCCCCAGAAAACGAGATCTTCTTGAGTCTTGACTGTAAGACTTGTAAAATTCTACAGCCTACTATCCTTTACATCCTACAATATCGACGTCCACATTTTTGGTTTTGAGGCTGTTCACCCTAGAGAGCGTGGTGCCGGAAACAGGAACCACGCTTTGCGCGGATAGCGCTTGTTTTCAGGGCTGCATGTAGGGGCAGGGGGCGTGTGATCCCCCTTTTTGTCCCCGTTTTTGTGCGTGAATGGGGAATTGACTGAAAACTTGACCGGTTGTCCGCAGTGGATATCCTAATTTTGTTTTTTGATTGGGGGTCTTAATGAGTTTTCGAAACATAATTGTTGCAACGAGCATCCCTTTGTTCTCTCTAGGTTGTGCGCAACCAGCCAGTTTAAACTTACCACAGAATGTCGTTTTACCCACTCAGCAGCTACAGCCACCGCAGCTTTGTGACTCAGACAAACGTTTGAAAGCGGGCCAAGACGATCTCAATGTTTTAGGCTACAATAAGTTGCCGACCGGATCGCAGAAAACAGATGATCAGTCGGCGCTGTTTTGGGCTATAACTGCTGAGTCAGACGACCGTTATGCGGATATGCTCGAACGAGCGAAAGCGAGTTGTCCAGCCGAGACACTGAGCCAATGGGAAGCGGGAACGCTAGCCAATTCTGGTTCGTACACGTTTGATCAGGCTATTGCGAGCAATAGAAAAGCAGCTGAGAGGGACCGAGATACGTCCAGGACCTATGTTCGCTGGTCAAACGAAGAGCAGACGCAGCGGGTTTTGTCAGCAATTGGAGGCACAATAGTAGCAGCTGGTGCTGCGGCCGGTGCACCGACCACCACTAGCGGTTCATCGTCTAGGCAACCATTGTACGCGGCAGACAATGCAGCCGGTTGTTATAAGATCAGTCGTAATCCTGCTCGACATATCAACACTTGTTCGTCAGATATCATCATCAGTTGGAAAAACAGCGCCAATTCTTCGTGTCAGACCGCAACAGGATGCAGTCTAACCATTTCGGCAAACAGTCAGCGTTCAGATGATCCAGGAAATCTTCCGACAAGCCTTTTCGGTGTCACGCGATGCTTTGAAAGCGATTGGGCACGGGGGCTCTGTAAACTCTGATACCAGTAAGTTCGTGGGCAGCAGCTGAATTGGTTGTGGATCGGGGCAGGGGGCGTGTGATCCCCCTTTTGGTCCCCGTTTTTACAAATATGAAGAGCTCTCGCCGCAACGAGAGCTCTCTGGTCACTTTTTCTTTTGTGACCGCAGCTTTCTAAGCTCGAAAGCACATTTTTCCTCGCTTTTGGAGGCTTGTCGCTCCTTTTCCAAGGCTATCAGTTCAAGCCTTTTGGTTGCGAGGTGTATTCCAAGACTGATTAAAACTAGCTTTCCGATGCCAGCTAAAATCAGAATGACGTTCTTTATTAATATGAGGATAGATAGAAGTCCCAATGGGGCTCCTCCTCTAGATTGGGTCGAAAGGGGGCAGGCTTTGCCGGTACCCATTCCAACCATGTCCTCATACGAGTAATTTAGGTTGTGGAGCATTGATCTTCAAGATGAACGCAAACAAATGAGACCTATGATACTGGAACAGAAGGTCATCTATAGCAGAATCCTACGGCACCTGAGCACGAAGGACTATTCAGGTGCCCGCAAATACGTGGACGACAACGAGGTCTCCAAGGCTTGTGGCGCGGCCGATTTCGCTGATCTGCTGATGCACACAGCAAACAGTGAGCTGGACCACAGGTCGCCGGCAGAAGTGACTCTGGGGCCGGGTGGAGTGTTCTTGTTGAACAGGACCCGACCCTGGGAGTGATCACTGATCGTCGCTTTTGGCCGGCTTTTGGTCAAGGGATGACGGGATCAAAAGATGGTTTCATCCCCTTCTTGTTCGCTTTTGGCTTATCTCCGTTGGGGCATGAATTGCAGATCTTCATATGGTCCGTTGAACGACCCACCACCACCACCGATCCGGAGTACAGAAGTGGCATCAATGGTACCATTTGCACCAAAATCAATGTGTCCTGTAGGAACCCCCATCGGCCTTTGTGCCGGGATGCTTGGGATGCCGGCCCCATGGCCCGAGTAACCGCCGACGCTGCCAGATGAATGGCTTACTTCACCGCGCAGAGCCCGCATTTGTGGACGATTGGCCGACTCCTGCGCGTCCTTCACGGTTTCTGACGTTACAGATGGCTCTAAAACCTTCTCAACATCGACGGGACCGAGATCAATCTGTTCCTCTTCAAAAGCCTTAGAGAGCCCTTCGACCATGGAGTCAGCCACGGACTTACCTGGATGCGGCGAGTGACCACTCTCTATGTTCGGAAGAAGAGCATTGTTGCCTGTTTTATCGGTGTATGCACCAACTGCCGCTCCCGCATCGCGCGCTGCATCACTGACCGGAGACAGCGCCGTTGCGCCGCCAACAGCGATACTGGTCCTCATACCAGCTCCAGCAACTGCCGTGAGTGCACCGGTTGCCATGCCGAGTGCCACGGGGCCAAGTTCCCGTCCGAGTTGCTCGCCTATCCCTGGGGCCGGCGACACAACAGTTTCCATCTGGGACGAAGACCCAAGCTCAGGCATTTGGAAGTTTTCCTCAACACTAGGAACTTGATTTGCAAGGCTGGTCTCGCCGTGACCGAAGCCGGATGTTTCGTTCCTTGGTGCCTGGTAGATAATTTCCCATCCAAATCCGGGTGCGCCCCCATGGCCTCGACTATAATATGAAATATCATCATCACCGAGGCTTCCCGCGAGGCTCAGACTCGCCGTTGAGCCAGCAAAAATCGCACAAGTGGCGACTGAGAACAGAAGCTTTTTCATGTCAATTTCCCCCACAAGGTTAATCGCAGGACCCGCCTGCAACACATTTGACGTGACGACGTGGACGGTAGATTTCAACGAAATGGCCTTTGAGTGGGAGGATCACCGCTTCAAATATGCAACAGTTAGATTCTGTGAAGCTGTTGACAGATTCGCCGGGCATACAGCTCCAGCCGAACGCATTTCTTCGACCCGATTCAAAAACTCGCGTTCAGTTGCAATTTGACCTGGGCGGGGTTCGGCTGGGCACTCAAGAATATGATGTGGAACCGGGGCAGGGGTAGGCTTACTGCAAGCTGTCAACATAAGCGCGCATGAGAGGGCTAAGAGCCCAGTTTTTATAGGCATTACAGAAAATCACTTTTTCAATATTTTGGTTCTTTTGGTGTTCGGCTTCGAGAGCCTGGTTTCGCTTTTGGAGGGCTTGGACGGTCACCTCACGAGCATTTTTAGCCACTTTCAAATCCTACCGAAGTTCAGAGTTCTCACTAAGGTCGGAGATCACGTAGTTGACCCCAACCGCAGCCAGGAATCCGGCAGAAAAACTGATGTGCCATTTCTTGACGCCAAGCAAAAACGCATCACTTCACGTCTTTTTTAGCACCTCCTTTAAGTCTTGGCGCCCAACTGCTTGACAAATAACAAAAATATAGCCGCCAGTGATGAACGCCCAGGTTGCAATCGTGTCAGCGATGGCGCTTTAGGGCAGCAAAAAGACCTGAGCACATGCAACCAAACATCACTACACAAGCTACCGGCGCAGAGCGCGTTCCTCTCGATTATTTCCTAGGTCTGAAGTCAGGCGACAAAGCACGTTTTTTTTGGGGGGGGGTCTGACGACACCAAAATTGAGTGGACGCATGACTGCGTGGAGTATGATCGTGTCTTCTCGGCGTGTTTTCGGGCACCTGCCTTCCCATCGAGTTGTCGAGACGCTTGACGTAGATTATCAGACGGGATTTCAAGGCAAGAACTTTGAGTGGTTGTGGTCCCGCGTCTGGCAGCGCCCTGCTGTCTGCAAAGGGACCTTTCCTCAACGGAAAAAGGCAGGCCCCAACGCCCTAAAGGAGGGCAGTTGCTCGGGGCATTGGCTTCCGAGATGTGCAGGACGCTTGTTTTGCAAAATCTCAGATCGGGGTCCCCAGCTTGTCTGGTGAAGGATCGGCCTGAAACTGAGACAACCAAAGCATCCTCAAACTCGAAGGGAATACAGGATGCCGAAAACTAAAGCAATGAACTCCAAAGCAGCCGCACGGATTCAAGCCGCAAATTCAGCCAAGAGCGGCGGGCAAACGACCAAAGGCAGTTTCGCTGCACGCGCTCAAAGCGCCGCCGCGAAGAACGCTACCCGGACCAGTTCCAAGAAATAAGCTGGTTGGGATGGTGGCAATGTCGCCATCCCGTTATCGAGGTGACGCATGCCCTACTCCAGAGATAAAGACTTGAACAAAATCATTTCCGAAACCGTAAAAACAGGCGCCCGTTTTGTGCACGGTAAGAAGCATGGAAAGCTGTTATTCCCGAATGGCGGGCTGATGGTGATCTCCAAAACACCCAGTGGCGTCCGCGCAATCCGCAATGTTAAAGCAGAACTTGCAAGACTGCGCCGCACCCAGGAGCTGTTGGCATGAGCAATGTTGCTTCTCCCATCCCGCAACCATCCGAGATCGTTGCATTCCTGATCCGCGCAATGTCGCATATTGATGATGCGAACGAACCTGCGCTCAAGAAAGAGCTTCAACGCCTGCGCAAGGGTAAACCGCTTTCTCCTGAAGCCGCGAACGATATGCTTCAACGGCGTCTTGCGGAATTCCATTCGGCAAACGGCAATGATGTCTGGGGGGCAACCGACTTCTTGGATGCACTGCAAGACTATGCTGTCTTATGCCGTTCTCTGGACTGCGCGGCATTGCCCGTTGCGGCGGTACGCGGCGTGTTTGACCGCGTTGCATACGGATTTTTCCAGGAAATTTTGCAGATCGTGCTCGCCGCAACCGGTTTGAGTCCGGACGATATTCTGGGAAAGCCATGCCGTGCGACAACGCTGTTGTGGCAATGGCGCGCAAAAGATCGTGGTCTTGCACGCTTGGCGACAGAGATCGAAAGCAAACCCGGCCTGCGCCGAGGTCAGGAAAACTGGGAAATCTCAATCAAACGATGGGCTAGGGGTGAGCGCGACCCGCAAATTCATACAGTTCTATCGTTGATGAAGCACTGGGATCGGAAGTTTGCGCGGGCGCTGCTTGTGGTTCGGATGTACCAGAAATACTGCGAATTGAGCTTAGTGGATCCTAGCAACCATATCTCCGGCTATGAGCTACGGTTTGATGCAAATTCCATCCAAAAAGCGATTGTAGATCTTTCGGGATCGCCAAAATATCTGAAGACCAGCGGGCTTACCGTGCGCCAGCAACACGAGGTCAACGAAATTGTTCGGCTAACAGATCCACGCCGTTCGAAGGCCGGTGGAGATGCCGCTAGAGCGGATTTTTTGTTCACAGCGTTAGAGGACTCGTTGAAAGGCCAACCTCGTTTGGCGGGCCTTCAGTTCTATCGGGGGCGCTATTATTCCCAACTCGGCCGCTATAGCGATGCACTCAATGCGTTTGAAGACGCCGCGCAGTGGTTTGAGTTTCGCAGCGCCGTACAGATGAAATGCTGCCTGCACTACATACTCAACATCGCGCAGAAGCTTCAAAAAAAGCGTGTTTTCACAAAATGGGAAGGTTGGTGCGACGGCTTGGAACTTAATGTTGATGTTCCCGACGCTGACTTGGCATGTGCTAGGGACTTTCCAAATATGTATCCAGAAGCCGCCGAAGCTGACTGCGACGGTCCCTACAGAAAATACATTCTGGTCATGTCGGAATGGAAAGCTCGAAAGCCAGATATGAGAAATGTCGACCGCATCGTTAAGGGATACGGCCAGACCCCGGCACCGCAACTTGCACTGTTTGCTCATCTTGGGCAGGTGGAAAAAGTCGTACAATTATTGAGTGCCGGTGCAAATCCCAATGTTTTGGACAAGAATAGTGGGGCAGCGTTGCTAATGGCGCTGCAAGGTGGGGATGACGCCTGCATCAGGGCATTGCTGCCCCAAACCTCACTTGACGTAATCAATACAACGACGCGTAGTGGTAAGTCTGCTTTGAGTGAGGCTATCTGCATGGGTTGCCCCGATTACGTGCAAGCTCTTCTTGAAAAAGGCGCGGACGTCGAAATACAGGGGCCAGATCATCAAACGACGCTGTTCATCGCGGTCTGTCACTTCGCAGACGCCGAGTCCGGGTTGCGACGCGGCGGCCTAAGAGCAGATATGCCTGCCGTATTACGCAAAACAAACTCCCCCTTTTTTGACGTCGAAGCCCATGCGCAGGAAGTAAACCACTATTCACACGACGAGTTGGCCATTCTTCCTGACCTCGCCGAGTACTACCTCAAAGGCGATACACCAGAAATGCGCAGGATTGTGCAGCTCTTGCTGGATGCCGGCGCAGATGTGAATGCGCCTACTGAAGCCTATGGGCTGACACCGTTTTTGTATGCAGCTGAAATCGGAAACTCATGGCTTCTCAAGACCCTTGTTGATCATGGCGCTGACGTGCGTTCACAGGATGAGCGTGGCGGTACAGCCTTTACGCGTCTGCACTTCTTTGGTCATACCCGCCTGGCCGCTGACTTGTTGCGTTGGGTATTGCCGGACGACAGGATTTGGTTGAGAGAGAAAGCGTTTCGCTAATCCGGACGGGGATTGGCATCCATAGATCATTCGCACGCAATCTGATCCGGGGCGGATGAATGCAATCCGCTACACCTAAACGAGCACTTGGAGCGGCACTAAAACGGGGCAGGTCCAGATGACCTTCTTCTTCGTGGATAGCCCGCAGTTGATTCAATTGTACAGCAGGTTAAGTTAGGCAAAAATTCTTTGACTTATTGTTATTGGCATTTCGCTTTGACATTGGAGCAGGCAGATGAAGCTCAGCAAAACCGGATTTATCCAATATTTGAACTGCCCTAAGTCACTTTGGTTGAGCCTGCACAAACCAGATATCTACCCAAAAGGTGAATTTAGTGACTATGCGCGGAAATTGACCAAGGAGGGGTATGAGGTAGAGGGTTACGTTAAACAGCTTTTTCAAAGCCAGTCGGACGCGGCGCTCTATGACTTTCAACGTGTTTTTGAGACAGCAGAAGGGATGTTGGCCAGAGCGGACGTAGTCCGTCAAAACGAGGGAGGAACGATAAATCTCTATGAAGTGAAGTCGTCCACATCGGTTAAGGACAACAATCCCCACAACCAGCTCAAAGACGCCGCATTCCAGACAATTGCGGCCGAGGCGAACGGCGCGATGGTAGACCGGATTTTCATTGTACATCTTAACGGCACCTATGTCCGTAAGGGCGCTGTCGATCCGCAGCAGCTTCTTACCATCGCCGATGAGACACGCAGAGTGCGTGACTTGATTGATGAAACGCGCGATCAGATAAGCGGGGCGTTGGCCTTGCTGGCCGAAGAACAGATTGATGAAAGCGCATGCTCTTGCCTTCAGCTCGGCAAAAAAAAGCACTGCGACAGCTTTGATTACTTCAACCCTGACATACCCAAACCCTCGATCTATGATCTGCCGCGCCTACACAAGAACAAGATAATCCAATTTTCAAAAGAGGGCCGGTTTGCCCTCGATCAGATCGGGCAGGGCGAGGTATCAGCAAATCAGGCGTTGGTTCTATCGGCTGCTCAGAACGGCGCGCCTATAATCAACGCAGATGTGCTTGCGGAGTTTTGCGCGCAGGCGCAGTACCCGTTCTATTTCCTTGATTACGAGACCTATGCCTCGGCGATCCCGATCATCGACGGCGTGAGGCCGCAGTCTCAGTTGCCGTTTCAGTTCTCATTGCATGTGAAGCGTACACCGGACGATGTGACGCTTGCGCACCATGAATACCTAGCCGAAGCACCGCTGTTGCCGCTGGCCTTCATTGAAGAACTAGAGCGCCGGATAGGGCCGCGCGGCAGCCTGATCTCTTGGCACAAGAGTTTTGAGAACACCAGAAACCGTGAAATGGGTGATCTCTATCCGGACAAAGCCGAATTCCTCAGCGACATTTCTGCGCGCACGCTCGATCTCGAAGACGTCTTCAAGACCGGATATGTTGACATCCGCTTTGGCGGCTCGACTTCGATCAAAAAGGTGTTGCCCGTTTTGGCGCCTGATCTGACATATGAGGGAATGGACATTGCTGGGGGCACCGAAGCGATGGACGGGTGGATGAAATTCATCGACCAGCCACATGGAGCGGAGCGTGAGCGCCTACGCTCAGCCCTGCTCGAATATTGCAAGCTCGACACCTATGCCATGGTTCGCATTTTTGAGGAGATAGAAAAGCTGATCTGATGAGCCCTACAAAAAAATGTAAGAAGCTTAGCTTGTCCCTGTCAGGTTTTTATCCTGGCTTTCTAAATACCTGTGAACAACTGAGACGACGCATAGTGAGAAACTTCTCCCTTTGTGCACAAACTATGCGAAGTGCATCATGTGTTTGTTTTCAAAGTTGCTCAGGGCACCTTCAATCAGCGATACGGCTTCATCTACATCTTCTTCGCATGTGCCGCGCCCCAAACTGAACCGGATGGATGCATCTGCCTCATCATTTTTGAGCCCAATGGCGCGCAGAACGTGGGATGGTTCTGGGATCCCGCTCGTACAGGCGGCACCACTTGAGGCTACAAGTTGGGGTTGTGTTGCGCTAAGTATGTCTTGTGCTGAAAAGCCGTCAAAACGGATGTTGGCATTACCAGGGTGACGCATTTCTCCCAAGGGTGGCCCATTTAGCGCTATCGGATAGGGTAGAGCCATCAGATTCTGGACGAAACGGTCACGTAGCTGCGAAAGACGCGCTCGCTCGGATCGTGCATTATCTCGGTTCAGGAGTGCAGCCGCCCCACCCATGCCAACACATAGCGGCGTGGGAAGGGTACCGGACCGCAGATTGTTTTGTTGGCCGCCGCCATAGATCAATGGCTCGATGTCGCTTTGCAAGTCGCGCCGAATGTAGAGCGCACCGACGCCCATCGGACCGTACATTTTGTGGCCGGACAGGCTGACCATATCGGCATGTTCGGCCAATTCAGAAATATCCATCGCGCAAGGGGCCTGCGCACCATCGCAGTGAAAAATGGTACCGTAGGAATGGGCGATCTTACCGACGGTCTCGATGTCCTGAATCGTACCAATTTCGTTGTTTACTGCCATGACGGAAACGGCCAAAACGTCATCGCCGATCAGCTCTGCAAAATGTTCCAAATCGACGCGGCCCATAGCGTCGACCTTGAGCGTTTCAATCTGAAACCCGAGCTCCTTTTGGATGGCACGTCCGGTGGCAAGAACGCACTTATGTTCAATCGCGCTAAGCAATATCCGGCGCCGCTTGCCGCTAGAAGCTCTACGCGCTAGGCCCAAAAGCGCGAGATTGTTAGCTTCTGTCGCGCCGGAGGTGAAGATGATTTCATCGGTGTCTGCGCCAATCAGTGCGGCAATGCGAAGCGCCGCCAATTCCACAGATTGCGCGGCCTTCCAACCGCGGGCATGATCGGCAGAATGCGGGTTTCCGAAAGATTCTGCAAAATATGGAGACATTTGTTCTAAAACTTCTAAATCAAGAGGCGTTGTAGCTTGGTAGTCAAGATAGTATGATTTTACGTTTTTCATATTACTTACAAGTCACTATAAGAATTTTACGGGTTGGTCTTGCGCACATCTAACATTTCCGGGCATCTGGGAGATGTCTCCAGCTCTTGGATTGACCCTACCAAATGTTGTGGGTTAGTGTCGAGCTGGATCAATCCTCCAGTTCGAGAAAATCAATGCCACGCGGCCCAATATTCCTAGATGATTACACACCACAGCTTTCCGGACATGAAACTTTCCCGCTCCGATACGGATGGCTGAAGAAGGCCTTTGACGCTGTCAGCAAATGCGACGGTGAGGCGGGCGGAAAATCTGTATTTTTGGCCGATGAGGCCATCGCTCGATTTGGGCTTGGCAAGAATATGGTAGCGTCGATGCGCCATTGGGCGACGGCAGCCGGTATCATTGCCGACGGCAATGAGCCGAATTCCGTTACAACCTCTGCGCTTGGTAGAAAGCTATTCGGTGAGAGCGGCCTTGATCCCTACATGGAGCATCCGGCGAGCCTGTGGCTTATTCATTGGCAGATTGCCGGGCACCCAAAAAAAACGACGTGGTATTGGAGTTTTGGCAATTATCCTGGTTCAAATTTTGAACGTGAAAATCTAGCAAAAGGTATTGAAAAAGTTGCGAAAAATCGTGACTGGTCAAGAGTTGCTACGACCACGATCAAACGTGATGTTGAGTGTTTCGTACGGACCTATGTGGCGCGGCATGCGACCGTTCAAGCAGCTCACGAAGACACTCTTGAATCGCCGCTCGCGGAGCTTGGACTGATCAAGGCAACGGGGAAAAAGGACGGTTTCCGGTTTGTGCGCGGTCCAAAATCAACACTTGGCCGCGGCGTCTTTCTTTATGCGCTCATTGACTTCTGGAACGCATATTCTCCGGCACGCACTCTTTCCTTTGAGGCCATTGCCCATGAACCTGGTTCGCCGGGGCGTGTTTTCCTGCTTGATGAAAACGATGTAGCAGGCAGGCTTCTTGATCTCGAAGAGTTTACTGATGGGGCGTTTCGTTGGTCTGAGACGGCCGGCCTTAAGCAAGTCATTCGTGAAGGCGATCTCGATCTTCAGGCGGCCTTGAATTTTATTGATGCGGACTTTGGCCGTATATCGGAAAGGGAAGTAGCATAATGAGCCTTGCCGAGCGCATCCATATTGCCCGCCGTTTTCAACGCGCCATTAGGATCGATGCCGATTTCAACGATTCAAAAGCACTCGAAGGCTTTATTTGTCCGAAATCATCCGAAGATGTTCTTGCGACAACCGCCCACCACGTTGCGCAGACAGGTCATGGTGCTTTCACTTGGACTGGACCGTACGGAAGCGGGAAGTCAAGTCTCGTTGTGGCGCTCAGCGCGCTGTTAGGCCACGACAAGGCGTTGCGAGGACAAGCGAGCGCTGCCATCGGGAAGAAGACCGCGCAGGCCGTTCTCGAAGCTCTGCCACCCAAGACAAAAGGGTGGTGCATCCTGCCTGTCGTCGGGCGTCGGGACAATCCAGCGCGCGTTATCGGCGAAGCCATCGAAGCCGGAGGGTATGCGCAGAGCGTCAAAGGCACGACTTGGGACGACAAGCAGGTAGTTTCCACTTTAACCAAAATCGCTTCAAAACACCCGCGTAGTGAAGGTGGCCTGATCCTGTTCATCGATGAGATGGGCAAATTCCTTGAAGCCGCCGCGCAAGACGGATCCGATGTTTACCTATTTCAGCTTCTTGCTGAAGCCGCCTCTCGAAGCGGAGGGCGCCTTCTCCTGATCGGCATCTTGCATCAGTCCTTTGAAGACTATGCCGGGCGCCTGTCGCGGGAAATGCGCGATGAGTGGTCGAAAATCCAAGGACGGTTTGTCGATTTAGCCGTTAACGTTGCGGGCGAAGAGCAGATTGAGCTCGTTTCCCGCGCCATCGAGAATGGCCGTGACCCCGTCAAACCGGGTGTACGAGCAACTCTTGTAGCCGAAGAGATCAAGCGGCAAAAACCGGCATCTTCGGCCTACCTGCCGACAATCCTTGAAGGGTGCTGGCCTTTGCATCCGGTTGTGGCGTGTCTACTTGGCCCGATTTCCCGCAGGCGTTTCGGCCAAAACCAACGCAGTATTTTCGGGTTTTTGAATTCGGCTGAACCATTCGGGTTCCAGGACTTCATTCGCCACGCAGCCGATGAGGATATTTTCGAGCCGGCAAGGCTTTGGGACTATTTGCGCGTCAATCTAGAACCTTCGATCCTGGCATCACCTGACGGCCACAGATGGGCGATGGCCGCCGAAGCTGTTGAGCGCTGTGAAGCTCTTGGCGGTGATGAGGACCATATACGGCTGCTCAAGACCGTCGCACTTATCGACTTGTTTAAAGAGCGCTCCGGGCTTGTTCCCAACATCGCTTTGTTACGTAGCTGTTTAGGGGGTCTCTCTGAGGCGGACACCAAAATGGCCCTTGAGCAATTGCGGAAGTGGTCGCTTGTAATTTACCGCAAGTTCACCGACGCCTTTGCCATCTTTGCTGGAAGCGACTTTGATATCGACCGCGCTGTGGGGGATGCTCTGGAGCATGTTAGGGAAGCCGACTTCAATGTGCTTCAAAGACTCGCAGGCTTGCAACCCATCCTTGCCAAGCGCCACTACCATGAGACCGGGGCGTTACGATGGTTCGACGTTCACCTCGCGCCGCTGAATGGCTTGGTTGACAAGGCAATCACGTTCAAGCCGCAAAAGGGAACGATTGGCCAGTTCCTACTTGCTGTTCCGACAGAAGGTGAAAGCGAGGAACATGCGCAAAAGATTTGTCGTGAAGCAGCGCGGCAGTCGCAAGATTGGGACATCGTTGCCGGGCTTTCGCAACGGGCCTGGGCAATCACCGATCTTGCGCGGGAACTCATAGCCCTCGAAACAGTGAGGGAAGAACATCCAGACCTGGCAGGCGACCCCGTTGCGCAACGCGAAGTTCAGGCGCGGCATACCGCGCTGCAAGGGCAACTCGAAGAAGAGCTTCGCCGTGCCTTCGATCATGCCACTTGGCACCGCAAAGGGCGCAAAGAGCGGCACTGGTTGCATGCTGAACTCAACAGCATGGCATCCGAACTCGCAGACGCCCGCTTTCCAAAGACACCGCGCATCCAAAACGAGTTGCTCAATAGAATTAAGCCCTCAAGCAATGCGGTCGCAGCGCAAAACGCGCTCTTGCGCCACATGGTCGTGAATGAAGGCGAAGAACGCCTAGGCATCAAAGGATTTCCGGCTGAGGGTGGGCTCTATGCCTCTCTTCTCGAAGTCACTGGGCTCTACGTCAAAGACAAAAAAAACTGGCGTTTTTCCCAACCTGAAAAAGGCAGGGATCCTTGCGAATTGAAGCCTTTGTGGGACGCGGCGGCCGATTACCTTGCTGCATCTGAGGACAGAACCGTCGATGTCGCCGAGCTCTACGAGCTTTGGGCAGCGCCGCCATTTGGCCTGAAAGACGGACTTATGCCGGTTCTGGCCGTTGCATTCATAATGTCGCGGCGCGACAAGGTCGCAATCTATCGTCAGGGTGTTTTCCAACCGCGCTTCAAAGATGTGGATGTTGAAATGCTAGCAACAGACCCGTCCGAAGTTCAGCTTCGTTGGATGGACCTGTCGGCAGTAGCACGTCGGCTTTTGTCTGGCATGGCGGATGTCGTCCGTACGCTTGATGAAAGAAACAGTTTATCGCACCTTACACCCATCGACGTAGCGCGGGGACTTATTGCCATTTATGAACGTCTCCATGCGTGGACCAAACGCACGACGCGGCTCTCGGCCAACGCGGTCCATGTGCGTAACCTATTCAAGCATGCGAGCGATCCAAACAAGTTCTTGTTTGACGATATTCCTGCCACCTTCGGCGCAGATACCGGCCTCGATGATGATGCAGTTCTCGCAGCAATGATAAAGGATGTTCGCGAGGGCCTTGAAGAACTTTCCAACGCCTATCCTGCAATGCTGCGAAGGCTTACCGATTTGATGTTAGAAGAGTTGCAGGTGCCCAACGCGTCGCCGCAAGCTCTTTTGGAGTTGCGAGAGCGCGCGGAAAACATCCGGGCGCTTGGCGGCGACTTCAGACTTGAGGCCTTTGTTGCCCGCCTTTCTCAATTCGAGGGCAGTATTCCCGACATTGAAGGTATCGCGAGTTTTGCGGCCGACAAGCCACCGAGCTCCTGGACTGACCCCGATCTGGACAAGGCGGCCATTGAAGTGACCGCCCTTGCACAGCAGTTCATTCGCAATGAGACCTTCGCTCGCGTGAAGGGCCGCCGCGATAAGCGTCAAGCTATGGCAGTCGTGGTGGGAGTGGACGGCCGCCCGGCGCCGGTGCATGAGGAGTTCTCGATCACTGATGCTGACCGTCAGGATGTCGAGGCGCTTATCGAGCGCGTTGAGACCGCTCTTTCGGGTGCTGACCCGGATAGGCGCAATGTCATTCTCGCGGCCCTTGCCGAACTCAGTGCACGGTACATGCTACCCTCCACGAACGCGAAAGCGGAGGCTGACGCCGACGAAAGGGCTGTTTCATGACGGCAAACTTAGAAAAACACGTTTTAGGGCTTTCGGGTGGAAAGGACAGCGCCGCCCTAGCGGTCTATATGCGCCAGCACCACCCGGAGTTGGAAATTGAGTACTTTTTCACCGACACCGGAAAAGAGCTGCCTGAAGTCTATGAATTCTTGGGGCGGCTTGAAGGGTTCCTCGGCAAGCCGATCACAAGGCTAAACCCGGACAGGGATTTTGACTTCTGGCTCAAGCGCTACAACAACTTTCTACCGTCTCCGCAAACCAGGTGGTGCACCCGCCAGCTCAAATTGCGGCCGTTCGAGCACTGGATCAAACCGGTGCTTCAAGATGGCATCCGCGTCTACAGCTACGTTGCAATCCGCGCCGATGAGGAATACCGCGAAGGCTACAGCTCCAAGAACGACAATTTGATTATCAAGCTGCCGTTTAAGGACGACGGGATCGACAAGGCTGGTGTCACGGATATTCTGGAAGATTCGGGACTTGGCCTGCCACGTTACTATGACTGGCGCTCACGTAGTGGCTGCACCTTTTGTTTCTATCAGCAAAAGATCGAGTGGGTGCGGCTCAAAGAACATCATCCCGAGGCGTTCGAGGAGGCCAAGTCGTACGAGAAGGACGCCGTCGCGAACGGCTCGCCCTTCACCTGGTCGCAAGGCGAGTCTTTGGATGAGTTAACGGCACCGGAACGAGTTATTCAGATCAAGGCTGACTACGAAAGAAGGCTGGAAAGACTGCGCGCAAAGGTGCAAGTGAACCCGCTTCGGAGTGAAGTTGACGCAGTCGACATTGATGAGCTTTTTGGACAGGCCAAGGTTTGCTTAGCCTGCCACAAATAAGTGAATTCACAGTTCCAACCAAACAGAAAGGCGTTCCCAAGAAAGCTCAGCCAAACGTTTCGAGCGACTGTTGAGGAATTCTAGTGTCCACTCGTCACTCTTGTCCGCAAGGCTTTTGCAGAGTGGGAGATAGGTAGCATTTTTCAGGATTTCTTCACCTTTCCTGCTAATTGTTAGCCCAACCTTCTTGCAGTCAGCTTTTCGTTCTACCAATTCCTCATCCGTTTCCGCGGACAACAATCTATAGAGCAGCCGCTTGTGTTTCCAACTCCTGTTCCCGACCATGCCATTCTCAGCTCCAGGTAGCAGCGTCAGATTTCCAAGTAGGTCCACTGTTTCAGGATCGTCAAATATGGACCCGTCCCAGCCACCGGCAGATTTTTGCGGCGCTATATGTTCGACGGTCAGGTAATCCTTGTCGTGCCAACGCTCGATGCTCAACAATGGCAGGGTTCCTTTGCGACCCTTTTTAATTAACCCTGGTTTTGCTGTGTCAGGTACCGCATCGTGCGACGCCAAAAAAAGGAGATATCTTGCAATCGTTTTTTGCGGATATATCGGCTTTCTTATGACCGCCTTCACCCAATTTTTTTTGTCAGCAATACCCTCGTCAATCAGAATTGATTTCAGAGCTTTTTTGTAATTCGGTAGCGATACTGACCCAACATGCCCCTTTGGCCTAGCTGCCAGTGGACCGTATTTATTGTCGATCTTATCGCTCAGCACTTGCCGGTACCTGGTGTCGATACCCGCTGCCCCTCCGTAAACTGCTCTCCACATAACTGAAAACGCAATGCTAGCACGTATTGCCGACTCAAAATTCTCGAACTTCGCATCAACGTCGTCGTCGCTGGCAACTTCAAATTCCCCAAAAAACCTGGTTAGGGGGGCCGCAACAATGTGGTGATTGATCTCTTTTAGCACTTCGAGACCAACCAGAGTCTCGGTGTCCAGTTTTTTTCCAGCGCGTAATGAGATTTTTTCGTCTTTTGATCCCTTCCAAATTGTTCGCATAAACTTAGCAAGGTTCGACAGTCTCTGTACAAACTCCCGTTTTTCTTCGAGTGTACTGAGGTCGGCACCGTCAAACTGGTCACGCAAATACTTCCTCTGGTCTACTAGTTTCTTTTGGAGCTTCTCTCCCGTTTCTGAGAGAGCAAAAGGCACTAGCATCTCAGAGGTGGCCTTCTGCTTCTCTTCTGCTTTCTTGAATTTTTCTAAATAGGCTTCTATCTCGCCAACAAACTGAAAAGATGGGGACTTTTCGTATTTGGCCATTTCCTCCGCTTCAATGACCTTGGGCTTGAAAGTTTCAAAAGCTGTCAGTGGTTCACCGGTGGTATTCAGCGCTTCGAACATGTCGAATGCGTCGTCTTCACTCTCAGCCGTCACGACCGTAAATGCCATTCGGTCATTCAAGTACTTAGAAAGAACCAACAGCCGCAGCATATTGGAAAAAGTGCCGTATTCCTCATCTTCGACCCCGTCACGCACAAATTCGACAACTTCGTTCGGCAGGTCAAAGCCCCAAATTGCATCGCAGAGAGACTTGTTTTGAACTATTCCCAGAAGTTCTGGAAAATCGTTATCAGCATCCTTCCAGTCGGCAATATTTTTAATGCACTTTACAACATATCGGAATACATCGACCACTGCACTATAGTGCTGGTCGGAGTTCCCATTTTCGTCTTTAGGGTTGTATCGGAACAAATTGCCCGGTTTGTCCTTCGTGTGCAGAAAATACTCCCAAAGCAATCTTGCAATCGGACTCCGATAAACCGCTTGCACATCCCGCTTGGACCAGACGTCCTCATATGACCGAACAATTCTAGGGTAGTATCTATGGTTTTTGTCACCGGTTCGCATATCGAGGAAGAGAGCGTCGTTCAGATCGGCAACGAGCTTTTCCACTTGCTCCCTAATCCATTCGAAGTGCGCGCCACTAGATTTAGCTGTCTGTTCCTGCCACCGACACAACAGGTTATGGATCGCGACATTAATCATCAAAAATGTGCTGATGCGTTGCTGCCCATCAATGATCGTCATGACTTTAGAGGGCATTTCCGTCTTGAAAATCGGCTGGACTGTAACATGTTTGGTGTCGTGAATTGCGATTATCGTACCCAGAAAGCTGATTGTATTACTTCTTTTGTGGAGCAAGTGGAGGCCATGTATCGCGTCTTCAAACAAGCGGTCGACGTTATCCGCCCCCCAAGAAAAAGGCCGTTGATAAGCTGGGATATAGCACCCTTGGCCATTGGTGATCAAAAAGGACCACGAACTCTGTGCCGTAGCTTTAAATACGCTTTCGATATCAACGGACATCTTGCTCTCCTTGCCGTCCTTTTACAACGACGGTTTGCCTTCGTTTCTTCTATTGGCGCCGTTATTGGCGGTCAGGTTTATATCAAGTGCTCCAGATCATACGCTCTCAGCACTGGGGCAAGTGTTTCGTATGCATCGGAGCGGTTTTCTGAAAGAGACGAAAATTCAGCCACACGGCCAAGCTCGGATTTAATCAAGCGCTTGGCGTAGTGAGAATCCGTTTCAAAGTCACTGGGCAACACCACAACGAAATCGTGGATGAGGGCCTGTTCCTTACCCGGCGAGCGCCGAAGTATGCGGCCGCGGCGCTGAACGAACTGCCGAGGGTCACGAGAACTGGCGAGGATGTAGGCAGTGCTGCAAGCCGGAACATCAATACCTTCATCGAGGCACCTAATCGCAACCATAGCGTCAATCATGCCCAAACGGAAATTTTCCATGATGTTGTCCCGGTCTTTCCGAGATTCACGAGAGGTAAACCGAGAGACATCCCATCCCATGCTATGAAGCATCGCACTCACCGCCTCAACTTGGCGTTTACTCTGGCGAATGCTCTCTTCTGAACTCTCTTCGGTTTCGTCGGTCTCAACCGTGCCGTCACCACAATAAAAGAGTGTGTGTTGTGTTGGCTTATCGCCGGTTAGAACTGCTTGCAGCATCGGGATTTTGTTAGCCGCAGAACCAATTAGTCTTGCGCGACGCATCAACAGACCGGTGAGCTGAGGCGACATCTCGCTCGCTTTCTGGGCGCTCTTCCGAGCCATAATGCGACCGATCTGCTCTGATAGCTCCACAAACTCCTCTGCTTCGTCCTGCGTGAGCTCAACTAGATGCGGATAGTAGACGTACGGCGTGAGAACCTTGTCGGTGATCGCTTGCTTCAACGTATAGCTATAAACAATGTCGCCATAGAACTCGTTCAATCGCTCATTTCTTTCTTCGTCTAGGTAGTGCTCCGGCGTTGCTGAGAGTCCGATGCGATACCGCGCATGGATCGGCAGAAAGCCCTCATAGGCTTTGGAGGTGTGATGGTGGCACTCATCGCCAATCCAAAGCAACCGGTTCCCCTTTATCTTGTTCAAGCACTCCTGGAACTCAGGACTCTTGAGCGTACGGTTGACTACAACTATGGCGGCAAAACTCCTGCTTCCCATGGTCAGCTCGTGGACTGTGTTGCGAAGCTTTTCCTCCCAATTCGCCCGCGAGACGTAGCATTTCACTGGGTAGATGTTAAATGTAGACAGGATGTCCACCCATTGGTCGGCGAGATTTTGATAAGGTGCTGCAATCACACATATGAGGCCGTCTATAACTTCGGAAAGCTTGACGATGGCATGGATAGCAGTGATCGTTTTGCCTGCGCCGGTCGCGAGATCGAAAGTGCCCTGAAAATCGCCTTTGGCCTTCCATGCTTCGAGAGCAGCGATTTGGTGATCGCGCATTTTGAATGGCTGACCATTGATCGTCGCCGGTTCGCGCGGTTTGTTTGATACCGTGCTAACGGCCGTACCCGTCCGCGCTTGTATTCTAGCGGCGATTTCAGCTTCGATTTCCGGATCTGGCGTATAATCAAGTGATCTGGAAACGGAGATCAGCTTGTCTCGCACGGCAGTCGGAATATCTAAGACCGCCGTTGATGGGCTTTCATTTTTCCAGAGGCGATCAAAGCTCTCAACGTGTGGATCGAAGAACTCCTGATGCTCCGGCATCCACGACTTGAATACATTGATAGACTCGTAGTTATGTGTGGGGAGCAATGCATGTGTGCTTTCGTTCGCCGATCCTGCGAATACAACCCTGTCTTTAGCCTCATCAGAAATCACGCCAACTTTGTCATGATACATGCCGCGCTCACGCAAAGCGATTTTGACTTCAAGCCGTCCGTGTGCCACCAACCAGGAAAGCGTCTCAAAGCGGTTTTGGAACAACTCGTCACTGACGTGTGAAACCATCGACAAGAGTTCACTACCAATTTTCTCCGAGATCTCTTTTTCCCTATATCCTTGCTTAACTGCTTCCAGATCCTCACGGTCTGAAAAGGCTCCTAGGATCAACCGGATTTGGCCCCCATTTTTTACAAAAACCGATAAAGCCTGCGCCGCGTAACTGATTGTCGAGGCCGAGAAAAAACCAACCGCGCGATCATAGCGATTGGCCACTGAGAGTGTTGGGAAGTAAAAATCTTCCAGTATGTTATCAAAGTCGGACTTGTATACGCCCTTGTAGCTCAAATCCCTGAGCATTTAGAAACTAATCCCCGACACATCCGGCTCTTCGTCTTCGACGGATAGGTATCCGAGCTCCTTTAACACTTCCAGGATGTCCCGGTCTGGGTACTCTCCACCGCCGCGATTCATTGCTTCATGTATTATTTGCAGCCCGCCGTTGGCGTACTCTTCAAATATCTCTGCGCAACGGCTCTCCTCTCCATCCTTGAGGATTTCAGGATCTTTGGTTTCAGCCAAGGCAATCAGGTAGATCAGGTCCTCGGCGTCACCTCGTTCAAACTGCTGATAGGAGACATCCTCGACACCTGCTTCGCGGTCCAAAGGCAACCGTCGTTTTTCCGAGTGGCCGAGCAGGGCGGCAAAACAAAGCAACTCTCGAATTGTCGGAAATAGTGTCCTATCCGCACCCGGAAGTTTTTGCATGGACAAGCGCTGCACAATGTCCTCGTAAACGCGGCTCCGGTTAATGTTTGGAGATCGGCTGCTCATGGGCGGGTAATCTCCCTGATCTCAGTTCCGTCAAATTCAGCGTCAAACATCGCAGTCTTGAATTCTTCACCTTTGAAGTACCGGCTTTCCTGTTTCCGGTCGCCGCGTGGTTCTCGATTATGCCGGACGAGGAGGTACTCGGCGCCCAAATGCTCTTTGACTGCATTCAAAACGTCTTCCGATCCTTGTGATTTCGACACCAAAAGCACAACTTGCCGTGCCATCTTCGGAATAAATTCCGCTGTTGTAGCGCGGTAAGCTTCGTCGAGTTGACCGAATGGGGAGTCCAAAACAAGCGGGGCAATCGTGCCAGGTAACAGGCGGTAGTCCTGTGCATTTTTCCGAATCTTAGCAAACTCTACGAGAGCTGCGGTAAACGAGAGACCGAGTAATTGGTTTTCACCACTGGATTTTGGCAGGGCCGTTCCGTCTGCATTTACCAGGCTGATAACATAGTCGTCAGTCATACGTAAATTGAGGACTTTTCGCGTAGTGGCTTCCAGAATCCTCCTAATCCCAGCGCGCAGGACTTTTCTCGCTTGATCTTCTTCCTGGACAAGCTGAACTTCGAGTTTCCCCTTTAGGGACTCGCACAGATTGCGTCGGCGAGCGTAAATCGCTGTCTGCTTGTCTTGCTTAGCAAGCTCAGTGATATCCTTATCGATCCGCTCTTTTTCGCGTTCGGTTGACGATACATTCGTTTTGAACGCGCCGATCTTCCGGTCGATCTCGCGCAACTCTTCTTTCAATTCTTCACGCCGACGCTCGCGCTCCGCGATGTCCTCGAAATTGATACCTTTGAGTTTCTCGCTGATTTCCGCTAGTTGGGCTTCCGCGGTATCGAACTCGTCATTCGCGTCTGCTAGGCGTTTCTTTGCCGTCTTAAGCCTTACTGGGGACTTGGCGCGCTCAGTCTTTAGGCTGGAAAGTCGAGCACGGACTTTGGATACTCGGTCGCGCATTACCTGGTTGGCCGCCTTTTGCAACAGGCTTGCCACTTTCTTGCTTTCGGGGCTTCCCGGTTCGAGCTTGGCTCCGCAAATGCATTCTTCGGCTTCCAAAACGTCCCTCACGAACTCTTCGTTGTATGGAGAGGGGATGCGCCCGCGGTGCTGTTTTTCGTCTAAGAATGAGAATGTCTCTTCCGTTATGCGTTTCGAGACAATGAACCGGCCATTCTCCCCAAGCCATTTATAGACCTCGTCAGAGAATTCTTTTTTCCTTTTGGCGGCCCTTTGAAGTTGGCTCGTAAGTCGATCCCGGCTTCTTTGGAGCTCTTTTGCAGCGCTGGTATTGCGGAGTTTTGTGTCAATGTCGTTGATCTGCTGGTCGGTTTGCTCACGTTTTTTCTCAAGCTGCGCGATGCTTGCCTTCGCAGTCTCAGTTTGAGTGGTTAACGTGTCCAGACGTTTGTTCAGCTCCTCAATGCGCTGCGTTGCCGCCGTTTTAGGAATCTGCTTTCGGAATTTAGCGGACACGGCGTGGAGGTCAGCGATGGCCGTCTCAATCAGTGAGCAGCCAAGGATGTCTCGAACAGCGCTTTTGATTGAGTTTTTGTTGTTCTCGCCAAGGAATACTTCAGCATGTTCTCCATCGAACAAGAAGTGCGAGGCCATGTCACGAGGGATCACCGTGTTGATGAATGTATCCGGTGAATCGAGCGTGATCTGGCTTCCTTCGTCGATCCGGGCAACAAGAAAGTCCCTTTGGGACTTCGAGTTAATGCTAGAGAAGCGTTTGGCTACGTAGCGGCTGCCATTGTGTTCGAAGAATACCTCCACTGAAGCCGTCGTTTTTCCGGCCTTCCGAGCGTCGTAATTTAATATCTCTTCTTTCTTCTCAAATCGGGCCGTTGTTTCCCCGTAGAAGCACCACAGCAAAGCGTTTAACAACGTCGTTTTCCCGACCCCGTTTTCAGCATAAATGATTGTGACATTCTTCTCTGGGTCTTCCGAAAACTGGATATAAGTTTCGCCGAAAAAGCATCGAAAATCTGTAAGCCTGATCTCTTCAAGTATCATTGCCTGCCTCACCGAGCTTCGTATGGCGTTCGATAATTTCGCTCAACTTACGTTGCCGCTCCGTTTTCACATTGCGTTTTTCAAAGAAATAGCTTCGCTCAAGTTCGATGATCTCTCGGATTATGGGATCGTTATTAGTGCTTTCTTCCGGATTGCTCACCATGGGCCCCATACATTTCAACCAAAACTTGCCGCACGTTTGCAGAAGGGATAAAGAAACGCAATGCCTGTAGTCTAGAAAGATTCTGTAAGTACATATAATATATATGTTTTTAATCAACCTTGATACAAAGTTACGACTTGCAAATTGTGGTGTATGACTTCATCATAGATCTTATTGTCCACTCAACCGCCAAGTAGCATAAGGTAGCCGAACGTGCACGCACAGCCTGTCGCTCGTTGGACGGCTTCCTGAATGCGACCCCGCCCGAGCCGGAATATACCAAACTGCCAGTGCCGGATGCACAGCTTTCAGCCAAAGGTTTGGTGGTCGTGCCGCCTGGATCTTCCGCTTCTACTTTACGTGGTGAGACGTTCCAGATCTCAGCGGGAGAAGCCCTGGGTGTTGCCGGTAAGAGTGGATCAGGCAAAACATCACTGGCCAAAAAATGTATTTACAGATTTGTAACTAATCCAATACGTAAATTAACCTTCTTAAACGAGAAAGCCCTCGGCGTTTGCCGAGGGCGATCCCGAAAGAATAACCGGTATGTCCGGCTTATATATTTGATATACGCCCGGCTTTGCATTTTTCAACATTGGCGGCGGATTTTAAACAAAGCGCTCGATTTGACCACGCTCTCTAATCTCAACGTCAACCTCCAAGCCCAACTGACGACCTATGACGATCAGCTTCTGAAGAGAATGGCCTTCCGTGCGGCCATTGACGATCTGGTTCAGGTCAGTCCGTGTAACATCAATCAGACCTGATGCTGCTGCATCGGACTGGCTTATTTGGAGCTTGCTCATCCGCTTGGCAATAGCCAAGCTCAGAACGTCCTTCAGTTGGTCAATTTCTCGATTTTTTCTCACACTATCACCGTAACTGTCTCGTATTCTAATTGGGCTGAGATGTTACTAGTATCAAGTATAAACGTCTAAAAACAACAAATTACCGGAGTTTGATACTGTAGTAGTTTCCGCGACATTCAGCCCAACGCCGAAAGATCTCGATCCGGAATGGAAATGAGTATATCTCAAGCTCTCCAACATAGACAGCTACCCTATATCGGCCATCGTATTTTGGACTTCGCAGAAGCTCTGTCTGACCCATCTCCACTTTGCCATAGCCGTTCCAAGGATAAGATGCGATCCGGATATTGGTCTGATCAGACTCTTCAGCGGCTATGACGGCTAGACCTTTGTGAGTGTTCACGAAGCCGCTCAGGTAAGTCCTACTACTTGCGGCTTTAATCTTGCTGACCGTTAGAATACCGCTACCAAGGCGCTTGCTCGTCATTTCACTGGATTCCTAAGTACTACTCTGAAAATGGTTGGTAAGATGAAAGTTGAAATCGGCTCCTCTAATTTCTGTAAATTATTCGCATCGAACTTGGAGAAATCGATTCCGATATGGGTTTACTGGAATCCAATTAAGCATTGAGCGGCAGCTATACTCTTATTGTAATTATTAGTAATCTCGACTTTGGCTATGCAACAAAGGGTCTTGAGATCTCCCAATCGGAGGAATCCCCCCTAAGCACCGTACGAATCCCCCTTAAAGCAACCAAGCAGCTTACGCTTTTGGAGTCGTTTGAACAGCCAGAGTCCAGCCCTGGTCGTTGGTCTGAATAACTATAGGAAGGGGTTCGCCTAAGACGGGTGTCAAAACCACATGACAATCCTTGTTTTCAGGAGGCTTCGTTTAGGAAGGATTGAGCCGCCCAAATTCGGATACAGACTTGCTTATTTTCAAAGGATAACAAAATAAGAGATTGAAAGAATAACAAAAACGGTACGATGACAGGTTGCAGTCAAAGCGAGCAGGGCAGGGGCAGTCCATCTGAAAAATCCAGATGGAAATCGACCGATAGCAGGCCCGCATATCACGGAAAGATGGTCTACAGTGGCCTGAAAATGGCTTTTCAGTCCCCAGCTGAGTGGGTCGCTGAAGAGATGACGGGTAGACTTTTTCCGGAGTATCCAATGCCTGTCTCTCTGGCAGACATGGACCCAGGCACGGACATGACGCTGGCGGCCGCAAAGATCATGCACCTTGTGTTCGCAACTGTATGGTACGCGGGGTCTCAAAGAGTTCTACTCCCAAAGAAAACAGCTAAACGGTTTATTGCCAGCAGTGCATCTGCGGTCAGTAGTAAGGACGCAAAGGCAGCGGTTCAACGGCTGGAACGGAAGAAGGTCATCGTTTCAGCGTGTGGTGTGCTCGGAGGCAGGAATAAACCGCGACCGATCCCATTGTTTGAGTCTGTTCGTGATCACAACCGGTTTGACTATGAGTTTGTCGTGTCTGATGAAATTTGGTCGATTTTTCAGTCGCCCAAAATGTATACATATATCGGCCTCGATACGATCCGCAGGTTCAAAAGCGTCAACGGAATATACTTGTACACAGCGCTCACAGGGCTGTTTGAGGTTCAGAAACGCAGGAAAAACCTACACTCGTACTCTATTCTGAAGCACCGCCGTGGCGTCGACCTGAAGACCGGGAAATCTCTCTATCCCAAGACTCGCAAGCAATACGTTGCAAATATCTTGGATGTGCCCTTTGGGGACCTTGCGACGTGGACTGGGATGCGCAGCACGGCGGGTGGCACTGAACCCAGAAGGATCGAGAGAAAAGTTGGTGATATTTGTACCGGATATCTGAAATCTCATGGGCACTTTATGGAAGACCCTGATGTATTCGGTATCTACCCGGCATCGGTTGATGAGGCAGGTATCAAGTTCGAATATTATGAGGCAGTGCGTCCGATTGAATACCAGCGCATGAGCCCCGAAGCCAAGAAGTGGTACATCCTGAAGACCAACAATGAAGATCTCAGGCAAACACCAACGGCATTTCAGCTAGTCCTCAGGCTGGCCGGCATCGAAGACGGTTACCGAAATGCCCGGCGTGTTCACGATGAATGGAAGCACTACATCTGGACCGCCCGCGATACGTACCCAGGTGACAAGCCAGGCGCCGAGCATTTCCGGGATTTTGCCGACTTGTTGGCTGAACGACGCTCGCTGGAACACCTACCGGCCAAAGAGATGAAGTTGGCCGAGGCACACTGGGCTTGGCTGGAGGGCAAAGCCCCAAGGCCAGAAGAAGGCATAGATGAAACCCCGCCGGTACCGGTTGAAGATCCAGACGAAGATGTGGTTGTTCCAGAGTTCCCGGAGCTACCAGAGGTTCAGGAACCCGATGAAATGGAAGCCTTCAATATCGAATTCATGGGGTTGCGCCGCAGCCCTTTCGAGCACAACAGAGTTCTACGAGATGTCGATGGAGAGAGACAATACCTCCACGATGGCGCTTTGGATGCAATCAGAGTTCGTTTAGAGGTTATTCCGTTTCTGACTTCTAAAGAGGTCGGAGCCATAAAGGCCCAGCGAAGAATGTAAATTGTCAACACTGGTAGCCTACAAATTGTCAACATTTGTGGAGCTGTGCTTGGGACCGGGCGCCGAGGCTATAGTAACCAACTTCCACAGATTGGGTGGCATTAGCTGGTGGATTAGGTTCCGGGGGGATTGTTCCGGGAGCGTTAGCTGTTTCTGGGCAGCGACCTTCCTTTTTGGCCCCAATGAGGGGGATTGATCCGATTCCGATAGCGTAGGGTTTTAGTATCCAGATGATCGTTGAGGGGGATGGATGCAGTTTTGGAGAGAGAGTTTGAAGACGGAAAGATAGACTTTGATGTCAACAAATTGAGTTTTCGATTCCTGTACCCATTACTCCATCCAAAAGTAACCAAAATCCACAGAAAAGTAGGAAGAAACAGCAGGCCTGAATCTATCATGGTGACAGCATAAATCCTGGCGAAACCTCACACTTTTAAACCGGTTTCGAGACAATTTTTGGAGACCAGTTAGGCTCGAAGGTTAAAGGGGTGTCGCGAAAATCAACACAGCCATCATGCACGCTCAGCGCGTTCACAGTTTTCGAAAAAATTTGATCTTGGGAACAATGTCCAGTCGGGATCCGGATAGAAAACGGGAAGTCGAGTTTTTGATAGATAACTTTGCAGATCAGTGTCTGCGCATTGAGTTCTGCATAGCGGCCGCGGCGAGAACGGTGATCGCGTGCGCCAGTGATCAGTGGGCAGAAAGTGATATCGAGATGCGTCGCCAGGAAGCCGGATCCTTTTTGTCAGTTGTTTGCAGGCTTGGCGGCACTGTTTGCGGCTTCCAAAGGTCGACCTTCGATTTTTGCGAGAATTCGTGGACAAGCAACTGGGGGCCTGGGTAGAACAAGGACACTGCTCATGCCTCACCCAAAAACATTGCTTTCTCGGAATTCCGCTGGCGAAATAGGCCGCCCAGCTTTTCACCTAAGTGACCAGGTGGCCGGAATGATGACAACAGCAATCATCTCGGGGCCCGCTTGTATGTGAGATGAGGCGAGGTCTTCAGACTCTGCTGTGAGCATTATCATGGTTTCTAGAAACCGTCTCATGAGCTTTGCGATGGTCATCAATGAGAGAACGGCTTGAGAGCAAGTTTGGCTCCGCGAAGCCTATTTCTTTGGCGGAAGACGGAGCTACGGCGAGGAGTTGATCGATAGCTGAAACAAATACGCTTGTACTATAAACTTTCTGTTTTCCTCTTGTACTAACAAGTGGTTAAAGTGAGGTTTCAAACGGGGCCCAGCTGGTGTAGTTGTGAAGTCCGAAAGTATTTTTTGTCACAATTTGTGACTTCCCATTGTTATCACTTACTGATAACCCTATATACAGGAGGTCCGGTGAGAGACCACAGTTTGGACACACTGCTGGAGCTCCATGGGCAGACGTACTTTCTTGGTGACAATGGTTTCCGGGTAAAGTTTGACGTACGCAGAGTGGAAGTAACTGACGAACGCCCTCACGGGCTAAAGTATTCTTTGACTCTTCATGAGCCAAAGGGGGATCGTGTTGTCGGTTTCGACAATGCACATGCAATTGAAATCGGGAACGGCCCGGCAAAGAAAAAGTTAACCAAATACGATCATAAGCATCGATTCAGGACGATTGGTCCATACGATTATGAAGATGCAGCCACACTTTTGGGAGACTTTTGGGCCGAGGTTGATAGCGTTCTTGATGAGTTGGGAGTGAAGCTATGAAAACCTTAAAAGTTGGGATCATGACATATGATCAGATGAAAGAGCGGACCATGGCTATCGCACGAGGTGAGTACAAGCCTAAGTCTGGCGAACCCACTGTTTGGTTCAATTCAGTAGAAAGTTTTTCGAAGGTCTTGTCCGCAAGAAACAGAGAGCTTCTTGCGATCATTGCTAGAGAAAGACCAAAATCTCTTGGTGAGCTCGAATACATCTCTGGGCGCAAAAAGGCGAACCTTTCACGGACTCTGAAAACGATGTCGAAATACGGGCTGGTCAAGCTAGAAAAAGGGCACCGTGGTGCGGTGAAACCACGAGTGCCCTTTGGAAAAATCAATCTAGATCTAGATCTTAGACTCTCGGCTTAGGCCCCCAGCACACTGATCTCGGTCAGATACCCCAGCGCGAGAGTTTATGGTTGGGTGGGCTCCGCTCCCGTCGCGCTTGCCCAATCAGACGACAAAGAATATGAAAACCAGACCCGCAAACTCTCGTTATGAATGAGGGAGCCTCGGGGGGCAGGTCACTGAGTCCAACATGTGCTATTCAGATCGACCATTTCGGTCAAAAACATAGGACTGAGCAAAGCCGTATTTTGCTCCATATTCCGGCTTTTCCCTATTCTCTCGTAGGTCAATGGTATTCACCACTCGATTGTAGGTGGTGGAGAATACCTGTTCGACTTGAACCAATCCAAAGGTTCGACTCTCGAATCCGAAATGTCTCTCCAAATCTATTCCGCGAAGGGCGGCCTCAAACATCTCATCGACAAAGTCAATTAGATACTTTTCTTGGTCGCTCCGATGCTTGATGATGAACTCCTCAAATCCGAAGTTACAAAAACCTTCGGTGAATATTTTTTCACCGATAGCTACATCTTCAGCGTCTAGGTGCTTTACCAAGGTTACACACGCCGAAAATAGGTCCTCGCCTTCAATTATCTTCTCCAACTCCCGCGATGACAACTTATGCAGAGCGTTTCCAAAACAAAACTCGCCGCTTGGGAATATTCCAGCAACCGATTTGAAAACGCTCAGGCATAACGTCAAAGCGCGGGATACATCAATTGGCCGAAACGCAAAGGGGAAAACGGAAAATACAAATCTTCGCCGTTTTGTGAAATTAACAAGTTCAAAGAAATCGTCGTGAAGGCCTAGGCGTGCTTGATCTAGGCCGTCTAAATCAACAACTCGAACATACCCCCAGCTAGTCCTGAATGCTGCTGACGTTTGGAATAACTGTTCACTCTCGAACTTCCCGTTCTTTTGAATTCTCTCAACAACCTCATGGAAGTTGAGATCGGACGACATTGTGAAGTACTTTGAGCTTCTTGCAAAAATCAAAGATTCCGGATCAGACGGCCAGAACCCCACGACCTCGTCATCCGCATCAGGTGTTCGATGCATGTTCTCCGTGGTTGGCTGCATCCATCGGCTACGAGGCAGGCTAAAGGAATGGCGGTTTGGACTCGACATCTCGGACAGACTTAGACCGCTCTCCTCATAGTTCGCGCTTG
>NZ_WQGE01000013.1:0-64410 GCF_013034525.1 Ruegeria sp. HKCCA5929 | reverse complement strand
AGGCTTCAAGGTCTTCGGCTTCGATGGCTTGGTCCATCTTCGCAATTGATCCAGCTTCGGTGAGCCTCCCCCATTGAACTGGGCCACCGCACTGTCGTGTTTGGAAGACACCGATCCCAATAACTGTATTCCACCGCTTACACCATACGTTGTCATGCGCGTCGGCATGGTCAAACTGGTTCCATACGTCAAGCCGGGTGACCCGAAATCCGGTGATTTGATCCGTTAATTGGGCGGCAAGTATAGTGCGGTTCTGTTGGCCAATCACGGACCTTTCGTATCGGGAAAGGATCTTTTTTCAGCGGTCTGTGCAGCAGAAGAGTTGGAAGAAACAGCCAAGTTGCTCCTTGTAATGCGAGGTATGCCAATCCGGATGTTGGATGCTGAACAAGTCGCAGAACTCAAAGAGACTTTCGGAAGGATGTAGTGGGACGCCGATAGGGGGAGTGTGCAAACTTTTGGGTAAACCGAGCAAAATTACGCGCAAATATCACGCGAAGTTGTGGGCAAGAAAACCTGAATGTAATGAATTAAATCAATAGCATGAGCACGGTGTTGCGCGCGCGCCTACACCGGTTGCAGGTTTGCGAATAACACTTCGCGCACTCCATAAGTTTGAGTAGTTCGCCCAAAGTTTTGCTCTGCGTGATAGTCTGACTTAGCGATGAGCTTGATCAGTTTATGGCGTAGTCGTTACGGTTATGGTCTCTTGCGGCGCTCGACCGGCAAGGGGCGCTCACTGAGGGACGTTGGGTTCCATTCGGCCATTTTGCTGGGGTTCTCGCGAACGTCAGCGATGCGCGGAAAGCAGACTTTGCAAGCCTTGACGAACGATTATAGCGAACCTTTATCGAGATCTTTTGGAGCACTCGCTAAGCAGAACTGGCTGGACATGCCATTGATCATAGCTTGCTGTTCTGTCGCAATCTCGCGCCAGTTGCAGGTCGCTTTGATTGCAAAATCAGATGATGCTCACTGGCCCGAAGTTGTATGCGCGATGCTGCAAAGCAGATCGACATGTTTGTCCAACCATTCTTCGTGAAGTGTTTCGTGACGTATGAGCTTGCGGAAATATGGTGCCGCGACAGCGAGTTCTATGAGCTGTTCAACCGGAACATCTGCGGCAATCTCACCGCGGTCTATTGCGGCTGCAAATATTGCTTCAACACTTGCGAACCTGTCTTTCATGAATTCAGTGATCACTAAACGCGCTTCTGCATCAGTGGACGCAGCAGCGACCACCTGAGGCGCGATTTGGCCCCATGGTGTGTCATTCAAGGCTCCCATCAGTACGCCGAGTAACCAGCGCAGGTCAGATCGCAGCGGGCCATCAGTTTTAGGCGGTATGTTTGGCGGTGTAGCGATGCGCCTGAACGCTGCATCGCGCAGACAACGCGCATCTGGCCAGTGCCTGTATAGTGTGCTGCGCGAAATGCCCGTCGCCTTAGAAACTGCACCATGAGTTACGTGCAGCACACCCTCATCCGTGAGTATCCTTTGCGCCGCATCAAGCGCGGCCCGCCGTGTAGCGATCAGCCTAGGATCTTCTTTCAATCGTCCCTCCTATAGAACACATTGTTGCATAGCAGAACATTTTGTTCTAAATGTATCGTCAGGTGAAATCTAAAGCTCAATACTCAATCCCGCGAACATGTCTTGTCAAAATGGGAGCGTATCAATGTTCAAAGTCGCAGCAACCCCGTTGGCGGTACTCTTATCAATGGGCGCGACAACCGCATTGTCCGAGAGTGGCACTTACGAGCTGGATCCCGGGCACAGTCAGGTATTGTTCAGTTACGACCACATCGGGTTTTCGGAAACGTTTGGAATGTTCTCAGGTTTTAGCGGCGAGATCGAGTT
Source organism: Ruegeria sp. HKCCA5929 (assembly GCF_013034525.1). Taxonomy (NCBI): domain Bacteria; kingdom Pseudomonadati; phylum Pseudomonadota; class Alphaproteobacteria; order Rhodobacterales; family Roseobacteraceae; genus Ruegeria; species Ruegeria sp. HKCCA5929. The sequence continues at coordinate 62,550 of NZ_WQGE01000013.1, read as the reverse complement.
CAACGAAGATGATCCGTCATCATCATCGGTCTTAGTGTCTATGCCTGTAAAATCCATGATCACGGGCTGGGACGCCCGTCTGCAACACTTCATGTCCGATGACTTTTTTAGCGCGAGTGACAGTGACGTGGTCACATTCGCCTCGACCAGCATTGAAGTCACCGGGGAAAAAACCGCGAATATTTCTGGCGACCTGACCATGAATGGCATCACCAAACCTGTTGTTTTGGAAACAACGCTTAACAAGTCAGCTCCATACCCGTTTGGCCCAAAAGAGGGCACGTCGACCCTGGGCCTGGCAGCCACGGCGACCATCGTACGGTCTGAATTCGGACTTGGGGCATTTGCGCCAGCGGTGAGCGACGAGATAGAGCTCTTGATCAATATCGAAGCGTTAAAGGCTGAATGATGTGTGCAAGGGCGCCGATACTGCGCTGAACGCTCATTCCTTGATTTTGGCGGATGGTCAACACGATGAATGAAATCCTGAGAGCATTGGCGGTTGCTGCAACGGCGGTGGCATTGACGTGCCCGTTGGCATTCGCACAAGAGCGCTCTTTGCCGGAGCGTAGCTCACCCCGTCCTGAAACAACAAGCGGCGTACCCCATACACAGATTGGTGTCGAGATTGATGCCGATTTGGCCCAGCTATTGCTGGAGCGTGTCGCGCAATTCCCAGGGGTCACACTTGGCCCTACGCGCATATCGCTTCCTGGCGCGATTGGCTTTCAGCTTGATCCCGACATGTTGTTGTCTCGACCGAACTCTATCGTCGGTGGGTTTGAGTTTGCGCATATGCACACAGATGGCAGCTTGCACGCCTCGCTCGACCCGGCAATGGCGCGAATGGCAATTGAGGCTGGCTGGGCCGTCGAACACCCTTGGGCCAATCAACGTCCTGGGTGGAGCGGCTTTGTCATGATATATACACCGACCACGCCAGAAGAGCTGGATGTCGTCATCGATCTGGTCGAAAGTTCTTATTCCTTCATTACCGGCAAAATCTTGGGCTAAAGGCAACCTGCTGACCTTGCCGTCGCTACTTATGCGTAAGTCAGTCAATAAGCAGCCTTGCCGAAATTTCAGGTGATCTATGTTCCACTGTTCCGGACGGGCTTGATCCAGAGATGTGGCGCACGGAAAATGAGTAAAGCTAGGAAGTATATGGCGGCACATCCTCGAAGCTTGTCAAAACCACATACCCCAAGTAGGTAATTGGTATGTTTCGCTTGGTCCTGTCGATACTTCTGGTTGTTGCATTCTCTGGCGCATCCGCAGCGTCCGTGAAGCATGGCTTGACCCATGGATCGGATCATTCTGGTCATCATGCTCAAATGGCGGGCGACGATCCGTTGGCTGATGCCGAGAAAGCTGCAGCGGAGTGTTGTGACACCACTGGCGGCATGGGTTCAACATCCTGTTTTGGTGATCTGGTTGCAACGGCAGGGATTTCGCCGATTGCTCCATTTGCGATCTCAGAAGGTGGTGTGACGCAGGCTCGCTGCGATTTTTCGGGCCTCGCACTGGGCGTCCCCACCGGTCCTCCGAAAGCTTGAACGGCAACGGGCGCTCGCCCGCAATCCGTTCAAATTTCACATCAAAGGACCGACAGACATGATCACACGTCGTCACTTCACCACACTATCTGCAACTGCTCTCATCGCGAGTGCTCTTCCCGTCCGTGCAGGCACCCCGATGCACGTGCTTACCTCACCAGATTGCGGATGTTGTCACGCATGGGCCGACTTGGCTCGCGCGCGTGGCTACGCCGTCAGCGTTGAGGAGCTGACAGACCCCGAGGCACAGAAGTCAGCGCGGGGTATCCCGCTGAACCTCGCATCCTGTCATACCATTGAAGCCGGTGGTTATGTCTTTGAAGGCCATGTGCCGTTCGAAGCACTGGAAGCTGTGTTGAAGGATCGGCCCGACATCACAGGGCTTGCCGTTCCTGGCATGCCAATGGGCTCCCCTGGTATGGGCGACGATCCGTCTGCCCGTTATAACGTCATCGCATTTGGGGGAGAGGCTGGGGCCGGTACGGTTTACTACCGCGCAGGCACCGCGCAGCCGTTCGACACCTGATGCTAGGGCGCACAACACTCTTGGTCACCGGTGGGCTTGCGCTCGCCGGTTTCACCGTATTGTTCATTCTGGCTCAGCCCTCCAAGGCGGTTGGTCTATTGATACCAGATGACGCCGAACTGGTCGCCACTGGCCAAGATATCTACGCGGATCAATGTGCTGCATGCCACGGTGCGAGCCTTGAAGGACAGCCAAATTGGCAGATGCGCAGCGAGGATGGTTTACTACCGGCACCGCCGCATGACGCCACAGGGCACACGTGGCACCACGATGATGAAACGCTGTTCACCCTCACTAAATTTGGCCTGGCCGGACTGATGGAAAATGCGCCCCCAACCGGTATGCCTGCCTATGAAGGTGTGCTCAGCGATGACGAAATCATTGCGGTGCTGTCCTTTATCAAATCAACTTGGCCCGATGACATTCGTGAGTACCACGACGAACTGAATGCCCAACCCGAATAGAGGAAAACTCAGATGATCAAACAAACCCTTTTCGGTTTGGTCGTAGCAATGGCTCCAATGCTTGCGGCTGCACATTCTAAGTCCGAAGCAACGACGCCGGCTGACGGCGCGACTGTCACGGATGTGCCTGAGCTTAACATGCGGTTCGATGATCCGATGCGCATCATCTCGGTCACGTTGACCTCACCCGATGGCGATGTCGAAATTGAACGCGAAACGGGTAGGGACCCTACCACGGAATTCCGAGCTACGCCTTTGGAGGAGCTTGCACCCGGAAACTACCGTTTCGACTGGCGAGGTATGGCGTCAGACGGACACCCGATGCAGGGCAGCTTCTCTTTCACGGTCGCTGAGTGATCGGACTGGCGCCTATAGATGGTGTCGTCGTCTTGGCCATTTTGGCAAAGGCGTTTGGCTACGGTGCGGCGCTGCTGGCGATGGGTAGCGTTCTGTTCACGGTCCTCTTTGCCACGCGCGCCGAGGCGTCTGTTCTGCGTCTTGCACGGCACCTCGCGGTCGGTGCAGCGATTGTCGGTCTCGCAGTGCTTGCTTTACGTTTCGGCATCAGAGCGGCGCGGATATCCGGAATGGGCTTTAAGGGCGCGACGGACCCAATGATGCTTGGCTTCGTGTGGGACAGTCCGCTTGGCACCGCCGCAGTTTGGCGAGCGGTGGGTGAACTCGCGATTTTGGCAATCCTGCTCACCCGCGTCGGGCAATGGATCGCTTTGGCGGGCAGCGTTGCCATAGCGATTTCCTTTGCCCAGGTGGGACACTCCCTCGGAGAGCCCAGGGAGCTTCTCTCAGTCTTACTAGTTGTTCATCTGCTGACAGTTGCCTTTTGGGTTGGCGCTCTTCTGCCGTTGCACAAAGCGGCGCTCACTCCTACTGGGGCTGACCTACTGCACCGTTTTGGCAATGTCGCTGCTTACGGAGTTGCCGCCCTTATTGTTTCAGGCGTAGCACTCGCATGGCTGCTTTCGGGCTCCTTAGCTGCCTTGTTCGGAACGGCGTATGGATTGGGGCTTTTGGTCAAGGTCGTGATCGTTTCTGCCCTTCTTGGTATCGCGGCGTTGAACAAGTTGAGATTTGTTCCGGCTCTCAGGGCTAACAAGCGTGGCGCGACAATTGTTCTCCGATGGTCGATTTCGATAGAGATGTTGGCTGTTGTCCTGATCCTGCTTGCGACGGCGACCCTAACAAGTGTGACGACACCTCCCATCAATCTCTGACGGCTTATGGTCCGAAGCAAAAGCTGCAAATCTTTGTTACGAATGTCCGCTTGGGGCTGCGACCAGTCAATCATGCAAGCCGCAGAGAACGGCAGCACCGAGTCCAATCTGACCGATGCTGCAAGATGAACGAAGGGCAGCCATGCGCAGTTGTCGCTTCGGGTGCCGCGACAGGTCCAAAACAACCCAATCTATCCGATGGTCTGTTGTCCGGAATTGACCATGTGGCGCACACTAAGTTAGAAGTTAACAAAATCATGGCGGCCGCATAAAGGCTGCGATCACCGGGCAGACAGATGTGATGAAACAGGCTTACGAGCACATTCAGAGAGTTGGCTTGGCTGCCCTCTGTCTCGCGTTGGTCGTTTGGTCCGTAACGCCATCATTCTCTCATGCACCGGCGATATTTGAGACGATCCAAGATCATTTGGAAATGGTTGAAGATCATTTGGAAATGGTTGAAGATCATGGCCATTCACATGGCTTCGAAGAAGACCTATTCTGGGCGATGCACGGCCATAGCCACGATGTGGTGGATCATGACCACAATCAGGCGTTTCTTACCAGCGGCCCCGGCATCGCACCTGAATTTCACCTAGGCGAGGCCTGGCGACGGCTGGCTTCCGCCAACGGCCCCACCCGTCAGTTCCGAATAGACCGACCTCCGCGCGCTTGATCGGCACTGCGCGGCTCTCGCGCACCACTGATCAATCCAACTACTATGCGGAGTTAATCCATGAGAACCCTCAATGAGGGCGTCAGGCGCAGTTCTAAGCGTCTCGCGTTCTTCATCCTATCCATGTTGTTGCTATCGACAAGCGCAGCATTGGCGCATGATGTTACGCCCGGCGATGCTGGCTACATCCAAGAAATCTGGGGCGTGCACATCATCCCCTTCATGTATCTCGGGGCCAAACATATGGTGACGGGCTACGACCATATCCTGTTCCTCCTTGGCGTCGTCTTCTTCCTCTATCGATCGAAAGACGTTGCAGTATACGTGAGCCTCTTTGCAGTGGGGCATTCCATCACGATGCTTGCAGGCGTCTGGTTCGGCTGGGGCATCAGTTCCTACATTGTGGACGCCATTATCGGGCTGTCCGTTGTCTACAAGGCGCTCGACAACCTTGGGGCCTATCAGCGGTGGTTCGGCTTCCAGCCCAACACCAAGGCGGCGACTTTCATCTTTGGCCTGTTTCACGGCACTGGCTTGGCCACGAAGATATTGGACTATCAGATCGCACCAGACGGGCTTCTGCCTAACCTTCTGGCTTTCAATGTTGGCGTCGAGATCGGTCAACTGCTGGCGCTCGCAGCCATCCTCATCGTCATGGGGTACTGGCGAAAAAGCGCCAAGTTTTTCGAACAAGCCTACACCGTCAATGTCGTCATGATGACCATCGGCTTTGTGCTGATGGGATACCAACTGACCGGCTATTTCGTAGCCGCATAAGGAACAGCACAGATGTTTAATGCAAAAAAACCGAGCCTCGATGAATTGCCCAGTTCAGCCCGGCTTCTTCGCTCCACGGTCATCGCAGCTATCAGCGCCGGGGCGATACTGGTCGCTGTTGTGCTGCCCGCGGAATACGGGATCGACCCAACGGGTGCGGGCCGCGTGCTTGGCCTGACTGAGATGGGTGAAATCAAACAGGAACTGACAGATGAAGCCGAACAAGATCAACAGCTTCACGGGGCTGACCAGTCGTCCAGCTTGCTGGGCGACATCTTTGGTCTGTTTGTTGGAACGGCGCACGCTCAAGAAGCGTGGCAGGACACAATCACGTTCACGCTTGAATCGGGTGAGTTCACCGAGATCAAGGCAACCATGCAAGAGGGCGAGACCCTGTTCTACTCTTGGGTGGCTGAAGGTGGTCGTATCAACTTCGACCTCCACGCACATGCGGGCGACCAAAACGTGACCTACGAGAAAGGGCGCGGTCAAACGAAAGGCGAAGGCAGTTTTGAAACACCCTTCGCCGGTGATCACGGCTGGTTCTGGCGCAACAGAGACGATGAGGCGGTCACCGTCACACTAAACCTAAATGGCACTTACTCGGACATTGTTCGAAGCGAGTAACACCACAAGCCGCGCGCTCAAAAACCGGGTGCGCGGCATCAATACGGTCATTCGGTTCTTTGCCGTTAACGGCCGTTTGGTCCGCTACACGAGAATTGCAAAGTCGGATTTCGAAGATCCGCTTCGGACTGAGAGCTTGCATATATCTTGGAGAATGTAGCGTAGGATTTGAAGCGCTCTGTCGACTTTGATTCAAGACACGACGATAGCCCGGTATTCCTCACACACTTTGCTCTGCGCGTAGGCCCAGCATTGCTTTTTGTTGACGGACCAATCGTTCCAGTTCTACCGCCAACGCTTTGACTTGCGCCTTAGCTTCACGAAGCTCGCTTGCGTGTTCAACCGCCTCGGGCCGCAGCATGGTGGATGGTCCAACCGAAATCGAAGATCTCGATTTCACCGAGGCGAAAACAACCGTGGTGCAAGGGTTCGTCGACAGTGTCCCGATGGCAGGGCGCACAGATCTTGTAAAGGACTACATGTCGACCGAAAGAGACTTGGAACAACTCTGGCGAATTCTAGGGGAGTTGAGCGTCATGTTTTCTCTGGCAGAGGGCGAAAATGATTTCTTTTTAAGGACAAGGGCGCATTGGTGGTGGTTCAACATTCGAGAAAGCGAATGGTTGTATTCGATTGGGCTAGCGCGATAATCTGATCGCATCCAAGGATCAGCAGAACAAGTGTGGAGCTTTGAATGAACAGGTTGGCGCTGACAGCAATGGCATTGATCTCCACTGGCGCGGTGTGGGCCGCTGGGATGGAACGGTGGGGTGAATCCGGGGACTGGACAATCCTGATTGATCCCGAAAAGGGAAATGGCTGTCTTGCTTGGAAACCTTTTGAAAATGAAATGACTGTTGAAATCGGCGCGGCACCCAATCAGGCTGGCGGCTTTTTTGCAGCCTTTAATCCCGCCTGGGTTCAAATCGAGGACGGTGCAACGGGTATCGTAAAGTTCGACTTCGGTGATGCAAAACTCGAAGGCGAAGCGGTTGGGGTCTTCAAGAATGGCGTGCCCGGTGGCTACGCCTTTTTCGACAACCCGGCGTTTGTAACCGAGTTTGGAAAGCGCCAAAGTGTTACGATCATTGGCGAAAGTGGGGCCGAGGTTGAACTCGACCTCAGCGGGTCCGCAAAAGCCATTGAGGCCGTTCTGACGTGTCAGGCCGAACAGCCGGAACCACTGAAGAACTAGGTGGCGTCCGACTACTGCAATTGATTGATGTCCGGCACACAGGGTTGCCTGTCGGCAGGCATAGCATCAGCGCCTTCCGGGGCCTTGTTTCTGGACCCGCCCACATCCAGCTTAAACTTTGGCGACGAAAGTTGGCCAGTCACATCAAAGGGCCAAGCGCTTCGGGACAGGGGTTTGCCAACGCGCCGAGGCTCCGCTCTGAGTGCTATGCTATCGTTCAGCCAGTCCACTTGCCCCCTGGCCACCAATTGAACCGATCCCGTTTCAATGACGATGGAGTTTGAACTGACTCGCCCGGCCTGAATAACAACCGGAGCAACCACGCAAGTGATGTCGGTGTAGCCCTGTCTGAACTCTTCTGAAAACAGCCAGGGGAAAATACCTAGCCCGGCCAACTCCAGTAGACTGGTGCTGATGTAGCCCTGCGACATCGACAAAGACGCGTTGCCGCGCATGGAGTTGATGAAGGCCTTGCCCGAGGCGGTGCTGCCAGAAACGTTGAACTCACCGCTCAAACGTCCATAGGCATCAATGCCAATTCCCAACTCATCAAGGATCTCACCGAATTCCCATCCCGAAGTTGATCCCGACAATGAAAGCCAATCAGGTGAGTCAATCAGGTCCATGACCGCACGCAGGCTGAAGTTTCCGCCGCCATAAGCCATCTGGAGAGGGCCGAAATCCACGGTTCCGTCTTTTGCAGACAGTTGGCTTGAAACAGAAGTTACGCCTTGCTGGCCTACAATCTCTTTGAAATCGATTTGTACCTCGACGTCAGCTTCTCGCAGCACGCGCTGCACATCCAGAAGATCGGCAGGCTTCCCTTTTTCCTTTGGCAACACCAAGGGCTGGACGTCTGTCTCCTTCGGCAGAACCAAGGGCTGAACTTCGGCTTCAGGTTCTTTTGAGGTCTCGCCTATCAGGCTCTTCAGTTGGTCAAGTACAGCGGTCAGGTTTTTCAGGTCATTGAGATCGAGCCTCTCGCTCGTAATGTTGCCACGGACGACGGGTGCACCTTCGGGGAAACTTGCATCCAAAGCCGCAAGAAGATCGGAAGACCCGGCGTTGAACTTGATTGCGGCATCAAAGTCTTCACCCTGCCTGGAGGTTTCAGCATCGATAGCCAGTGCACCAATTTCAACAGGTTGCAGCTTGAGCGCGGTCAGAAACTGGGCACTGTCGTCGACGTCCAGTTTCACATCGAAATCGAGACCAGCCAGCCCTTTGAGCTCGTTGACGGATAGCGCAAGATCAAGCGCCCAGAGATCGGTGTCGTAAGTCGTCGCGTTAAACCTGTTGAGTGAAACCGGCCCACCCGCATTGGATATGTTGAAATCGGCTTTGATGCCGCCGAATTGGTCAACATAGTCGTCATCGAGGTTGGGCAAAATCAACTTGGCGGGCCCGTTCAGCACACCATCGAATGTTACGTCCCGAAGCTGAAGCAGATCGAGGATTTCACCTTCGGCTTTTAGGACAGGCTCTGCGATTGGACCGGCTTGCAGCGCAACGCCCAGCATGGCAAGCCGTCCGTCTGGCATGCGGCGAATACTTTCGATGGAGGCTGGGCCGATTACGTCCAGCCCCTGGTCGAATGCATTGGTTTGGAACAGCAACTTCTCAAACTCGAAAGAAGCCAGAGATCCGACCATATGCATTTCAAAGCCAGTGAACTTCAGTTCCTGTATACTTTTTGCTGCTGGCGGCGGCTGTCCTTCGGGATGAAGCCGCGCGTTGAAAAGCAGATCGACGCCCTGAGCAGTGTAGAGGTCATCTATTGAACCCTCAGCTTCGAGTTTCTGCCCATCCTCCAGGCTGATAGTTGTTGTAAACGCTTCGATCTTCAGATCATCCTGAGACACGAGTTCAGCCTGCAGCTGACCATTGCCTTCCAAAACGCGTTCCAACCCGATGACGTCTAGAAAATCACCGAATTCACCTGTGTCCATTTTCAACACAGCTCGATAGCCACCACCTTCGTCTTCTGAGAAAGGCTCGCCATCGTAGCTTACGGTCATTTCTCCGAAACTGGCCCGTGTCGTAAATGGCGCGTCATGGGGGTAATCGCCTTCGATTTGGAAACCCTGACCGTTGACGGAGCCGGAACCAGAGACCTTCGTTCTTTTTCCATGATCCGCTTGTTCAAGAGCAAGTGACTTTAGGTCAAACACAAACGAGAAGCCTGAGACCTTGTCGTCGATGTTTAGCCCGATCGACTTAAAGCTGACGTTCTTGTCGCTCAGAAAGTTCAGGATTCCACTGCTTTCGGTGTCGATCTCATCGATACTATCAGCGCTCGCGACGTCTTTTTGATCATCCGCCGATACTGTTTCCTCGGAAGCTGGCTTGGGTGTTGGCCCGTCTTTTCGCCAGCTTGTTGTGCCGTCTTCGGCTGTCAGAAGATTTGCTTGGAGCCCTTCCACGACGAGATTGTCAAATTGCAGACGCCCGTTGGTCAAGGCGACAATATCCAGCTCCAATTCCAACAGGTTCAATTCTACAAGAGGTGACTCCGGCATTGTCAGGCTCGGGATGACCACCCCACCGACATATATGTGACTAATGCGGCCAGGCGCGACGCTTACATCATCGTTCACCAAAAGCGGGCGACCAATTTGTTCCGAAAGAACTCTTTCAACAAGGCCGCGCCGCATGTCCGAGAACATCGGAGACGCAAGCAACAACCAAACAAAAGCGACTGCTGCGAATGCAAGTAATGCGACAAGCCCAATAATTCTAAATAGCCAAACCCTCATGCGCTCCCCTATCGCCGCTTTCGCCGTTCAGTTTCTCGCAAGCAGAAGGTCAGCCCACCAAATTGAACGCCGGTTCCGAACCATAGCCAAGGCGATTGGGCCGTGTCACTAATCGTCTTCGTTAGTCCTGCCAGTCGCTTTTATTCTTCCCCTCAGCACACTTGCCTTACCGGTTGCAGCCTCATTGGAATTCTGGGTCGATCAAAAAATCTGAGCTTCATCGACCTCTAAATTAAACGCAGCCCTCGGGGTTTAGCGCCTTCAAAACATTGGTTTGCTGACACTTTGAAGCGCTTGGCTGACTTTGAATTCACAATTCCCAAGGCGGTTTTGCGCCAATCTCTTCGATCAGAAAATCCATAAAAACGCGAACCTTAGGGGACAACACATTGGACTTGGGGTAGATTAGCCAAAGAACATTGCCCTCTTTGGCATTGAAGTTCGGTAGGACGTGCGCCAATCGGCCCGATTTCAGATGCTCGTGCACACTCCACAGAGCGTTCAAAGAAATTCCTGCCCCTGCCAACGTGGCACACACCTGGCTTTGGCCGTCATCGATAATTAATTTGCCTTTGGCTGATCCTGGATCGAAAACCCCATTCTCGCCCGCTGGTCCCGTCAGCGGGCGCGGTTGGCGATTTTGGAAAGCGATCAGGTGGTGGGTGGTCAGATCATCAGGTGTCTTGGGGGTGCCGTACGTTTCCAGATAGTGCGGTGCAGCACAAAGAATGCGGCGGTCATCTGCCAATTTTCGACCTTTGAGGCTGGTGTCGACAAGCGGCGCGTTCCTGAGCGCCAGATCAAAACTCCCTTCAATCAGATCAAACTGAACATCCGATAGACGTAAATCGAGTGTAAGGTCGGGATGCTGTTTAAGAAACTTTGGTATAATCGGTGCTATGTAGAGTTGTGCAAAGGTGCTCGGTGCAGCGAAGCGCAAGGTGCCTCGGATGGTGGTCGTTTGCTTGCCCAACGCCGTAAGTGCAGCCTCCTCCTGTGCGATGATCTCTCGGGCGAAAGGCAGGAAATCTGCACCTTCGACAGACAGCGACACTTTGCGAGTTGTACGGTGCAAAAGTTCGGAACCTAGGCTTTGCTCTAGCTTGGCGAGCTTTGCGCTTGAGACGGCTGGAGCCATACCCAAAGCGCGCCCCGCCGCACTGATGTTCAGCATTTCTGCCGCCTTTATAAACAAGCGAAGCGCGTCTGTGTCTAAGCCCATTATATTTATTTTCCGAATTATCAATACATGATTGGGCAGTTTATCTGCAATTTGATCGACGTTAAATCCTTTTCGCAGAGACCGTAAAACTTAGGCAGGAGGCGCACATGACACGGACAGCCATAGTCAACTACCATGTTCACAAATCCTACCGGCAAGCCTTTGAGCTTGATGCTGGCGGGGTCGCTGGCAACCTGATTTCCCCTGAACTCGTCGCGACATCCGTTGTGCTAGCGGACAACCGAACAACGAAGACGTCGATTTCATTTGCGCGTGATGCCGTTGAAATCACGCCCTTTGAAACGCAGGTCCGAGACTTTGCAGGTGACGGCTGGAAACCGACTTACGATGCGGAAATCAAAGCGATGCTGCAGGACAAGCTGGGTGCGAGAGAGGTCGTTGTTTTTGATCACACTGTTCGGGTGGACGACCCCGAAGCAATACGTAAACCGGCGCGCAATGTTCATAGCGACTACAGCAAGGACGGAGCCGAACAACGGCTTATCGACTTGCTGGGCGCCGGGGCCGCAGCGGAGTGGGCGCAAGGTCACTACGCTTTTGTCAATGTATGGCGCCCTGTGGATCATCCGATCAATTCGGCACCTTTGGGCTTTGTTCGCCCATCATCGGTTGAACCATCTGACTGGGTTCTTCTGGACCTGAACTATCCCGACCGCACAGGGCAAATCATGGGGCTGGCGGGAAACCCCAAACATGAGTGGATCTATCAATCCAAGATGACGCCCGAGGAGGTCGCGATCTTCAACATCTACGACAATCAGGGGCTACCATCGATTGCGCATAGCGCGCTCGACATGATCGAGGACCCAAACGTCACGACTATCCGCAAAAGCATCGAGAGCCGCACTTTAGTGCGCTATTAAAGGGTGACAGACATGTTGGATGATAGGCAGCCCACTGAGTTTGCGAAGATCAATTCGGCCTATAATCGGGTGTTTCGTCCGAGGCGGCTGAGCATTGGTCTTGTGTTGCCGCTCGAACCATACGCCGTCGGAGCAGAGCCGACACTGCGGGGGCATCTGGAAGCTGCTCAGAAAGCCGAAGAACTTGGGTTTGCAGCACTTTGGCTACGCGACGTGCCCTTCAATGTTCCAAGCTTCGGTGATCCCGGACAGGTTTTCGATCCGTTTGTCTATCTGGGTGCGCTCGCAACGGCGACGGATCGGATTGCACTTGGAACGTCGAGTGTGATCCTTCCATTGCGCCACCCCGCACATGTCGCCAAGGCAGCGGCGACGGCAGATGAACTCTCGAGTGGGCGATTGCTATTGGGTATCGCTTCTGGCGATCGGCCTGAGGAGTACCCGGCGATGAACCAAAGCTATGATGGCCGCGGGGCTCGTTTTCGTGAGAGCGTGGAATACATTCGCGCGGTTGGATCGGATTACCCCACACATGAGAACGCGCAAGGTACGCTATCTGGTGGGATTGACCTGTTGCCTAAACCGCACGGAACCCGCCTGCCGATGCTCATCACTGGTGGCAGCCAGCAAACACCTGATTGGGTGGCACAGAACGGCGACGGTTGGATGACCTATCCGCGCAACGCGTTGGCCCAAGGGCAAGTCATTGCGGATTACCGACAACGCGTGAAGGCGGCGGGCCAACCGGATAAGCCCGTTATGCAATCGCTCTATGTCGATGTCGTTGCCGACCCTGCTGCACCTCCGCGTCCGATCCACCTTGGGTTTCAGTCGGGAACGGATTTCCTATGCAAATATCTGAGCGAGATTGAAACGCTCGGGGTCAATCACGTCGCGCTGAACCTGAGGTTCAATCAAGCACCCATCGACGCAACCCTCGACCATCTGGCGGACGTTGTGCTGCCTCACTTTTCCTGAAGGATCAGACCGATGACCAAGATTATTCTTATCACTGGCTCCACTGACGGCATTGGCTTGCTCACGGCGAAGAAACTGGCCGCCGAGGGGCACAAGGTACTGCTGCACGGACGCAGCGCCTCCAAATTAGAGCGCGCCGCCGCCGAAATTGGTGGCGATGTTGAAACCTATTCTGCTGATCTGAGCGATCTGTCCGCGGTTCGAAAGCTGGCCGACAACATACGCGCCAAACATGACCAACTGGATGTGCTGATCAACAACGCAGGTGTGTTGAAAGCCCCGCAAACCGTGCTTGAGAACGGGCAGGACATTCGCTTTGTCGTCAACACGCTTGCACCGTATCTGCTGACCGAATTGCTGTTGCCGATCATGCCCGCCGACGGGCGCGTTGTGAACCTGTCGTCAGCGGCGCAGGCCCCGGTCAACATTCAGGCTATGCAGGGCAATGTCCCGCTGACGGATATGGACGCCTATGCGCAAAGCAAGCTGGCGATCACTATCTGGACCCTAGAATGGGCCAAAGCGCTAACCGATGCGCCGATGATGGTCGCTGTAAATCCCGGATCGTTACTCGCCTCAAAGATGGTGCAAGAGGGCTTTGGCATCTCAGGGAACGACATGAACATCGGCGCTGATATCCTGACTGATGCAGCCCTGGGTGAGCGGTTCGCTGGCGCGTCCGGCGCCTACTTTGACAATGACAGCGGGGATTTCGCTGATCCACACGCTGCTGCACGCGACAAGGACCACACCGCCGAAGTCATGAACACCATCAAAACCTTGATCAGCCAGACGGGCTGACCCAAGCGGCGCGACCGCGCCAAACACAATCACCTTTACCCCCCCCAAACCCCTCGCGCGTATCGCGTCGAGGCCCAAGAAAGGGCAGCCTGATGAAATATGAGAACTTTCAAACTTTTGAGGTCGCCGTCGAAAACGGCATCGCCACGGTGACATTCGACTTCGGCTCTGTGAACGTGCAGGGCCAGGAAATGTTAGCCGACCTCAACAGCTTGGCCATGCGACTGGAGCGGGACCGCGACACCAAGGTCGTGATCTTTCAATCCGCCAATCCGGAAATCTGGGTCTGCCATTATGACACCGACCTGCTCAAGGACATGTCGACCGAGGCGGTATCCCGGCAGGATGCACAGCTTCTGGACCTGCAGTCGGTTTGCGAACGGATAAGCAAGGTGCCGCAAGCCACTATCGCTAAGCTGGAAGGGTTTGCACGCGGCGGCGGGCACGAGCTGGCGTTGGCGCTCGACATGCGCTTTGCCGCGCGGGGCAAGTACAAATTCATGCAGATGGAGGTCGGCATGGGCATCCTGCCCTGCGGCGGTGGTGCCTCGCGCATGGCGCGTCAGACTGGTCTTGGCAAAGCGCTTGAGATCATCTTGAGTGCGCAGGACTATGACGCGGATGACGCAGAACGCCTGGGCACCATCAACAAGGCTCTGGAGCCGGATGAAATTGGCCCGTATGTGACCGCGCTGGCTGAACGGATCGCAAAATTCCCGGCGGAATCGATCAATGCCTGTAAGCAGATGGTTTATGAATCCATCGACAAACCCATTGATGAGGCGCTGAAGGCAGAAGCCTATTGGCTTTATCAGGCCACCAGCAAAACTCCGGCCGTCAAACGTTTCACCATCGCGGATGAACAAGGTTTGGAACACGACATCGAAAACCAGCGCAATTGGGGCGATCTCGTGATGCAGGTGCAGGACATCAACTGACCACTCTTCAACACAATGAACTCGTCGGGCGTGCGTGGTTTCCGCGTGGGCCCGACACACTCTCTCTCGAAAGGAAAATCCCAATGAAAGCACTGGTTCTAAGTTCTTACGGACCCGAAGCACCGTTCGAGCTGACAGAAATGCCCGACCCGGTCGCGACGTCTGGGCATGTGGTCATCAATGTGGCCGCTGTCAGCGTAAACACCGTCGACACAATGATCCGAAATATGGGAGCAGACCTGCCTCTGTCTCCCGCTTTGCCTGCAGTGCTTGGCATGGATTTTGCTGGCACGGTCATTGCAATTGGCGACGGCGTGACAGGTTTTGCCATAGGCGATGAGGTGTACGGTTGCGCCGGCGGTTTGATGGACCTGCCAGGCTCTCTGGCCGAGTACATCAATGCGGATGCCCGTCTGATTGCACACAAGCCGAAGACTCTGAGCATGCGAGAAGCCGCAGCGTTACCTCTTGTCGGTATCACCGCCTACGAAGGGTTGACCCGCGCCGGTGTCAGCGATGGGCAAAATGTGCTGGTTCAAGGCGGCGCGGGTGGCGTTGGTCATGTCGCCGTCCAAATCGCCCGTCATCTTGGTGCCACCGTGTCCGCAACTGGTCGCGGTTCGGATCAATTGGCGTTGATCAAGGGTCTGGGTGCGCGGCCCGTGGACTTCACGACCCAAAAAGTCGCGGACTATGTGGCTGAACATACCGAAGGCGTAGGCTTCGACGTGGTGTTTGACACTGTGGGTGGAGCGAACATGAAGAACTCGTTCGAAGCTGCGAAACTCAACGGCCACGTCGCTTCAACGGTCGCTATGGTCGAAATCGATTTGACGCCTGTGCATTTCAAAGGTTTGTCCCTGCACGTCGTCTTCATGTTGATCCCTATGATGCACAATGTCGGGCGGCAAACTCATGGTGAAATCCTGCAGAAGCTGGCAGATCTTGTGGACGCGGGCCGGCTTAAACCGATTGTTGACGAACATAAGTTCGGATGGACCAATGTCGACGCGGCTTACACACGCCTTACAACCGGAGCTGCGGTCGGAAAAGTTGTCTTAGAGCTGTAATCTGGTTCCGCTGGGATTGGTGAGTGGACGATAGTCTTGCTCACCGCCTTAGTACGGTTTGCAATTGGTGCCGCCTTATAAAAGTTCTTTGACTTCAACGACAATTGAAGCGCAGGTTACGATGTTTTTTAGAGAGTAGCTGTCATCAAAAAATTCCGCGTTGCAAACGTTTGGCAACTCAGCACCGCGTTGAACGATTGACATGCATTCGCAGTTGGTATGCTATCCACAACCATAACGTTCACAGAAATTTGCGACAGAGCATCGCGAATTCAAAGCAGATAAGCATCTGCAAAATGGGAGAAAAACATGACCAAACCAATACTCGCGCTTGCGCTGTTGATGACGACGACGTCGTTGGCCAATGCAGAAACCCTGCGTTGGGCGCGCTCGGGGGATGCGCTGACGCTTGACCCGCATTCGCAAAACGAAGGGCCGACGCATACCGTGCGCCACCAGATGTATGAACCTCTGATTATCCGCGACACGTCCGGTGCTTTTGAGCCCGCGCTGGCCACCGATTGGGCCCCCAGTGAGAGTGATCCGAATGTCTGGGTGTTCAACCTGCGTCAGGGCGTGAAGTTCCATGATGGCGCTGATTTCACCGCAGAAGACGTGGTGTTCAGTATCAACCGCGCGAAACAGCCGAACTCAGACATGAAAGAGCTGATCAACTCGATTGTCGAGGTGCGTGCTGTTGATGACCACACGGTCGAGATCGTGACCGACGGTCCGAACCCGATCCTGCCGGCGAACCTGACCGACCTGTTTATCATGGACAAAGGCTGGACCGAGGCGAACAACGCGGTCAACGTTCAGGACTTTGAAGGTGGTGAGATCACCTTTGCGACTGTGAATGTAAATGGCACCGGCCCCTACAAGCTGGTTAGCCGCGAGCCCGATGTGAAAACCGTGATGGAGCGGAACGAAAACTATTGGGGTCGTGATCAGTTCCCGATGGCGATCAGCGAAATCATCTATACACCGATCCAGAACGACGCCACCCGCGTTGCTGCGATGCTGTCGGGCGAGGTGAACTTCCTTCAGGATATGCCGGTGCAGGATCTGGACCGGGTGAATGCTGTGGACGGGTTGGTCGTCAAGCAAGCACCGCAGAACCGGGTGATCTTCTTTGGTATGAACCAGGGCGGAGACGACATCGAGGCGGACAACGTCGATGGCAAGAACCCCCTTGCCGACGTCCGGGTACGTCAGGCCATGTCCAAGGCGATCAACCGGGACGCCATCCAACAGGTGGTTATGCGCGGTCAGTCGCAACCTGCCGGGATGATCGCACCGCCTTTCGTCAACGGCTGGACCGCCGAGATGGACGGTGAAAGCAGCACGGATGTTGAAGGCGCGAAGGCTCTTTTGGCCGAGGCGGGCTATCCCGACGGCTTCTCGATCCGGCTGGATTGCCCCAATGACCGCTACATCAACGATGAAGGCATCTGTCAGGCTGCTGTTGGTATGCTGGGTCAGATCGGCATTACGGTGAATCTGGATGCCAAGCCAAAGGCGCAGCACTTCCCGCTGATCACGGATGGCAAGACCGATTTCTACATGCTGGGATGGGGCGTTCCGACCTATGACTCGGAGTACATCTTCAACTTCCTCGTCCATGGCCGTGAAAGCGACATCGGGACGTGGAACGGCACCGGGTATCACAATGATGAGTTGGATGCCAAGATCAAGTCGCTGGCCTCGAACACGGATCTTGTTGCGCGAGATCAAGCAATCGCCGAGATTTGGCGCGTGGTGCAGGACGAACAGCTTTATATTCCGATCCACCATCAGGTGCTGAACTGGGGTATGGCTGAAAACCTGGACATCAACGTTGATCCTGAAGATCAGCCTATGGTCAAGCACTTCGGCCTGAACTAAGAAACGTGGCCGGGCCTCGGCATAAGGGGCCCGCCACCAAAAAGTGGGAGCTATCATGAAACGTCTGACCACTGCCGCGCTTTTGGGCGCGCTTGCCTTTCCTGTCTCAGCCAAAGAGTTCACGTTTGCCGTCACAACAGACCCGCAAACAATGGATCCTCATGCGGTCAACTCCGCCCCAGTTCTGGGTTTTTTGAACAATGTCTACGAAGGGCTTGTTCGGCGAGGCAAGGATATGACCATCGAACCGGCGCTTGCGACCAGTTGGGAAACCATCGGCGACGGAGCTGGATGGAGGTTCAAGCTGCGCGAGGGCGTAACGTTTCATGATGGGTCTGAATTCAATGCGGATGACGTGATCTTCTCGTACCAGCGGGCGTCTGACGAAAACTCGGACACCCGCAGCTGGTTCGCGCCCGTCAGCGAGGTGGTCAAGGTTGACGATTACACCGTCGACGTGATGACCACCGCACCAAACCCAATCTTTCCCGACAGCATCGCCAACTGGATGATCATGGATAGCGGCTGGGCCGAGACAAATGACACAGCCCTTCCCGACAAAGAAGCAGGTAACTACGCAACGCTCAACGCCAACGGTACCGGTGCCTTCCGCGTCACCGCGAGAGAGCCGGGCCTGCGCACGGTTCTAGAGCCCTTCGAAGGCTGGTGGGGCGAGACCGAGCACAACCTGACTCGTGCCGAACTGGTGCCTATCCAGAATCCAGCGACCGCTCTGGCAGCTCTGCTTTCAGGCGATGTGGATTTCATCAACCCGGTTCCCATTCAGGACGTCGCCCGGTTGCAGGGCAACCCGGACGTGAAAGTCATTCAGGGCATCGAAGCGCGCGTGATCATGTTGGGTTTTGACCAGCAGGAAGGCGCAAGTGAAACGGGGCAAGGTGGAACCGACGTTTTTGGCGACGTGCGCGTACGCGAGGCCGTTGCCAAGGCAGTTAATGTACCAGCTATCCTTCAAACCATCATGCGCGGCAACGCCGAAGTGGCAAGCCAGTTGGTCAGCCCGGCGATGCGTGGTTATTCGGCTGCAAACGCAGACCCATATGCCTACGACCCAGAAGGTGCGAAGGCGTTGCTGGCCGAAGCGGGAGCCGAAGGGGCCGAAGTCAGCTTCAAATGCTCCAACAACCGCTACCTAAATGACGAATCCGTTTGTCAGGCCATTACCGCCATGCTGACGCAAGTTGGATTGAACGTGACGCTCGACGCTATGCCGGTTCAAAACTACTGGCCGGAACTGCGGGCCGACAACTTCGATATGTATCTGCTGGGCTGGTCACCGGGCACATTTGATGCCGAGCATCCTGTGCGTTTTCTCGCATCGACACCTAATGAGGAAAAGAAGCTGGGTTCGTGGAACTTTGGCGGCTATTCCAACGCCCGCGTGGATGAATTGCTGCCACTGATCCAGTCCGAGATCGATGAGCCTACCCGTCAAGCAATGCTGGATGAGGTTGCAGGCATACTTCAGGATGAGGTCGCCTATGTGCCGCTGTACGTCCAGCCGTTGGTCTGGGGCGCGCGTAGCAATGTCGAGCTGACACAACGGCCCGACAATTTCTTCCTTCTGCGCTGGGTCACGGTCAACTAAATGCTGTCATACATTATCAGGCGCGTTGCCCAGTCGGCGCTGGTTCTGTTCGTCGTGGGCCTTGTTGCCTTTTCCATGTTCCGCTTTGTCGGTGATCCGATCGACAACATGCTGGGGCAGGAGCGGACCATGGAAGATGTGGAGCGTCTGCGCGCTCAGTTGGGTCTCGATCAGCCGTTTCCGGTGCAATATGTGAAGTTTCTGCAAGAAGCGGTACAGGGCAATTTCGGCGTCAGCTTCCGTCAGGGGCGTCCGGTCGCTGAAATCCTGGCCGAGCGCGCTCCGGCGACGCTGGAACTGGCGCTGGTCTCGGCCGTATTTGCCATAGTCTTAGGCATCGCACTGGGTGTTTTCACCGCAATCCGGCGAGACGGTTTTGCCGCGAATTTCATCATGTCAGCCTCTCTGATCGGGGTATCCCTGCCCACCTTCCTGATCGGCATCCTGTTGATTTACGTCTTCTCGGTCGAGCTTGGATGGCTACCAAGCTTTGGGCGCGGAGAGGTTGTGGATCTGGGCTGGTGGAACACCGGCTTGCTAACCAGCAGCGGGCTTAAGGCGCTGATCTTGCCAGCGATTACATTGGGTCTGTATCAGATGACCCTGATCATGCGGCTGGTGCGGTCCGAGATGCTGGAAGTCCTCCGGCAAGACTATATCCGCTTTGCCCGTGCCCGCGGTCTCAGCGACCGGACCATCAATTTTCGCCATGCGCTGAAGAACACGATGGTGCCCGTCATCACCATCATCGGTCTGCAACTGGGGGCCATCATCGCCTTCGCCATCATCACCGAGACGGTGTTCCAGTGGCCGGGTCTTGGCCTTCTGTTCATCAACGCAATCCAGTTCGTGGATATTCCTGTCATGGCAGCTTACCTGATGATGATTTCGGTCATCTTTGTCACCATCAACCTTGCGGTCGACATCCTCTATGCCTTCATCGACCCGCGCCTGAGGGTCAGCGCATGAGCCGAGTGAGACGCATTCTGGACAGCGACCAGTTCTACGCCTTTCGCCGCTCGCCCGTCGCGATGGTCTCAGCGACTGTGGCTTTGATCCTAATCCTCGCCACCATCCTTGCACCGTTGATTGCGCCGACAAACCCGTTTGATCCGGCCAGCCTCAACCTGATGAACGGCTTCACCCCGCCGATGGAACCCAATGCCTTTACAGGCGAAAGCTTCCTGATGGGCACCGACGATCAGGGGCGGGATGTGTTTTCGACCATCCTGTACGGAATGCGGATCTCGTTATTTGTTGGGGTGGCGGCCGTTCTGTTTGCGATGGTTCTGGGCATTATTCTGGGCCTGCTCTCGGGCTATTTTGGGGGCTGGACTGAAACCATCATCATGCGCACGGCGGATGTTCAGCTGACCTTCCCTTCGATTCTTCTGGCCATGCTTATCTTTGGCATCGCCAAAGGCATTACTCCGGTGGAATACCGCGACCAAATGGCGATCTGGGTGCTGATCCTGGCCATTGGCCTGTCCGATTGGGTGCAGTTCGCTCGTGTGGTCCGAGGTGCCACGCTGGTCGAGAAAAACAAGGACTATGTCGCCGCCGCGCGCATCATCGGGCAAAGCCCGCTGACGATCATGCTGCGCCATATCCTTCCCAATGTGCTGTCACCGGTTCTGGTGATCGCGACCATCTCGCTGGCGCTGGCGATCATTGCCGAGGCGACGCTCAGCTTCCTTGGTGTTGGCGCGCCACCAACGCAACCGTCGCTCGGCACGCTGATCCGTATCGGGCAGGGCTTCCTGTTCTCGGGTGAGTGGTGGATCCTGTTCTTCCCCGCCTGCACTCTGCTGGCACTGGCGCTGAGTGTGAACCTGCTGGGCGACTGGCTGCGTGATGTTCTGAACCCGAGGCTGAAATGACCGATCCCGTTCTTTCGATCCGCAACCTGACGGTGGAAATCCCCACCCGCCACGGCATCTTCAAGCCGGTCGAGCATGTGACCTATGATCTCCACCCCGGTGAAATCCGGGGCGTTGTCGGCGAGAGCGGTGCAGGCAAATCCATGACCGGCAACGCTGTGATCGGTCTGCTGGACCCTCCGGCCCATGTGTCAGAGGGTGAGGTCTGGCTGAACGGGCGCCGCATCGACGAGTTGGACGCCGAAGACAAACGCCGAATCCGGGGCAAAGAGATCGGGATGATCTTTCAGGACCCGCTGACCTCGCTGAACCCGCTGTTCACAGTTGGTGAGCAATTGGTCGAGACGATCCAACTGCATCTTGGCCTGTCCGCGTCCGAGGCGAAAAAGCGCGCCATTGCCCTGCTGGATCGCGTGTCCATCCCCGACCCGGCGGATCGTTTCAACCAGTACCCGCACCAGTTTTCCGGCGGGATGCGTCAGCGGGTGGTAATCGCGCTTGCGCTCTGTACCGAACCCAGTGTTCTGATCGCGGACGAACCCACAACGGCCCTGGATGTGTCTGTCCAAGCGCAGGTGCTGGATCTGATCAAGGAGCTGGCAAAGGAACGTCAGGTTGGCGTGATCCTCGTGACGCACGACATGGGTGTTATCGCCGACACCACGGATACGGTCACTGTGATGTACTCCGGTAATGTGGTTGAAAGCGGCACGACCGATCAGATCCTCGGCGCGCCGACACATGAGTATACCAAATCCCTGATTGCCGCCGTGCCGCGCCCGCACACCAAGGTCGAGCGTTTCCCGGTGGTCAATTATGGCGAGCGGGAAAGAACCTTCAAGATCGACGATCTGGCGGCTCATTGGGACAAGACTGATCTGTCCAAAACCGGCAAGCTGCTGGAAGTCGAAAACATTACTAAAACGTTCCTGCAAAAAGGTGGGCTGCTACCATCGCAACGCAAGTACTTCACTGCCGTCGATCAGGTGAGTTTCGACATTCGCGACGGTGAGGTTTTCGGCCTTGTGGGCGAAAGTGGCTCTGGCAAGTCCACGGTCGCGCGGATGATTGGAACGCTCTATCCCGTGGATGGCGGACGGGTTATCTTTGATGGCGAAGACGTCACAGTTATGGAGGCAGAGGCCCTGCAAGCCTACCGCCGCCAGATCCAGATGATCTTCCAAGACCCGTTCTCCAGCCTGAATCCCCGCATGAGGGTCGGGGACCTCGTGGCCGAGCCCATCCATCACCATAAAATCCTGCCCAAGTCCGCTATCGAACCACGTGTGCGCGAATTGCTTGACTGGGTTGGGCTGGCTAAGGACGCATGGCGCAAGTATCCGCATGAATTTTCCGGAGGACAGCGTCAGCGTATTTGTATTGCTCGCGCCCTCGCAACTCAGCCCCGTTTTCTGATCTGCGATGAACCGACAAGCGCCTTGGATGTCTCTATTCAAGCGCAAATCCTGAACATTCTCAAAGACCTGCAGGAACATCTCGGCTTGACTATGCTCTTTATCAGCCACGATCTCCCGGTCGTACGTCAGATGTGTGACAGGGTGGGCGTGATGCGTAATGGGAAGTTGCTTGAGGTTCAGGAGACGGATTCGTTGTTCGAAGCTCCGCAGCATTCGTATACTAGGGAGCTCTTGGATTTGATGCCTCGCCTAAAGCAGTTGGCGTAGCCCTATAGTCTTTGTCCTGCATCTTCTATTTGGGCAGAAATTGACTTGAGAGGTGTTGATGCAAGCGACCGACGGAAGAAAGCGCGTGGAGGCCCATTTGTAAAGGGTCCGTCGCAGAGTGTTAGGTCGACCCTGTGGACCCATGATCGTTGAAGGATCAGGTTGCAAACTCGAAATTTTAGTGAAACCTAGGTCGTGTTGTTCCAGACTTCGGGGTTGATCATATGGATTGGCGCGCCGTCGGCGTATGCATTCACCTGATCGAAGATATCAGCGAATTGCAGGTCGAATTCGTCCTCGGTCACAAACCCAATATGTGGGGTGGCGATCAGGTTTGGATGAGACAGCAACGGATCGTTCGGGTCGGTCAGGGGTTCGGTGTCGAACACGTCAATGGCCGCCTTTCCGGGACGACCGGCGTTGAGCGCGTTCAGCAACGCGCCTGGCGCGATAAGCCCTGCGCGGGACGTATTCACAAAAAGTGCACCCGGCTGCATGCGTCCGAGATCAGACGCTGTTATTATGCCATGCGTTCCCGGTTTCAGCCGCACATGAAGCGAAACGACATCACTTTCGGTGAAGAATGCCTCGCGGCTGGACGCAATTTGCACCCCGTCCGCCAAGGCACGCGCCCGACCTTCGTCTGACGACCACCAAACCACTTTCATCCCAAAGGCTTTAGCATAGTCGGCAACGGCGCGAGCGATGCGACCGTAGCCATAGAGACCCAATAGACGGCCTCGCAGAGTCTTGCCCACCCCAGCTTGCCAACGCCCTGCTTTGACCGAAGCCATCTGCGACGGTAAATCACGCATACCGCTCATAATCAGTGCCCAAGTCAGTTCTGCCGCAGCATAAGAAGGCGTCCCGCCATGCATGTTTGAACAGAGCAACACGTTTTCATCCGAACAAGCGTCCAGGTCGACGTGAGGATATACGCTGCGTTGGCTGATCAGTTTGAGATTAGGAAGTTGCGCGAGCAATTCTCGTGTGATTTTGGTGCGTTCGCGGAACAGCACAATGGCCTCGGCATCCTGCAACCGGGACGCCAATTTGTCGAAATCTTCAACATGATCGGTCCAGATCGTCACGTCGTGTTCGGCAAGCTTGGTGAAACAAGGCAAACCGCGCAGGGTGTCGAACCAGTCATCCAGAATGTGAACTTTCATCGGCTTTCTAAACTCCGACCCGGGGTGAGCTTTCTTGGTGTTGGAATGAAATTTGGTGCTTCAAGTGCAGCCAGCGCGTTGCGAACGCGTTGGCTTTGATCAAGCAAGTGATTGAACTGCTCGTCGCACCCTGCAATCGGTGTTGGGTATTCTGCCATGTTCCGCCGTAACGCCGCTTGCGCAAGTTTGAGTTCCTGGCGTGCAATGTCGAGGCATTCCGAGTAGTCATCCATCGTAACATCTCCTATTGTATACCGAAGTATACCAATTGAAATGCACCCAATCAACTACTGACCCAAACACTTTGAGGCACGTAGATAGAGCCTTCAGCCAGCTTGCGCGCTGTGCGCACCAAACCAGCAGCGTTTAACGAAAACCCGTCTTCATTTGAAAAATCCACGAGGACGTCGATTTTCCCCGAGGCGTGTTCTAAAACGACTTCTGCGGGGCTCTTGACAGCACGCTCAAGCAACCCCTCCGAAACCGAGCCAGGTGTCAAAGCGCATGACGCCATGCACTGCGCCCCCGTCACCGCCATCGTTGGATGTGTCTTCCACGGCATGAAGTATCTGACGGCAATAGTTCCACCGTCTTTGGCTGGTGCCAAAATCCCGAACTTGGGTGTCACCGACTTTGAAACATCCCCCATTCCCATCAATTGCCCGGCTTCTATCCGAATGTCTTCCATCCGGTCGAAAAACTCGCGATTTGCGTCCAGTTCTTCGGCGTTTTCATACCCTGTCAGGCCAAAATCGACCGCGCGGGCAATGGCCATAGGCATGGCGACATCCATGCAAGTCAGTTCGACGCCCTGAACAGTATCGCGCAGGTTGCCTGTAGGCAAAAAGGCCCCGGTAGAGGAGCCGACGACCCCCATAAAACTCAATTGCACCGGCGCGGAATTTCCAGGGACACCCGCAATTTCTGCGTCACCATCATAGGTCAGCTCACCGCCTGGTGTCTGTATCTTGGCGACGACCCTCGCTCCTGTATTTACAGCTCGGATACGGATTTCGGTCAGATCGCCTTTGGGCTTAATCAACCCCATCTCGATTGCGGCGGGGCCGACCCCAGACAGGATGTTGCCGCAGGTCGGTTTGAAATCTACCAGCTTTTCCTCAACCGACACCTGGGCAAAGAAATAGTCGATGTCCGCCCAGTCATCGTCGCTGAGCGACAGCATCGCGACCTTGGTGGTGACTGCCGCGCCACCGCCGATGCCGTCGATATTCAGAGGATGGCCGGCTCCGACAACCGAGATTAGAACTTCAGCCAAAGTATCCAGATCTTCGGGGAGGTCCGATCTGCGGAAATAAGGGCCCCGCGAGGTGCCGCCTCGCATGAATATGTAGGGGATTGCCGTTTGGGTCATCTCGTGCCTTCCTCGACAAGGTTTGTCAGAACTTTGGTGAACTCACGGGTGCCAAGCGCGCCGCGAAGGTCGCGCGTGCGCGTTTCGGGCAAGGACAGAGCCAAGCCCACAGATGCGCGGATCAGATCGGCCGCTGCGGTTTCGCGCAAATGTCGCAGCAACATTTCAGTAGATAAAATCAGTGAGACAGGGTTGGCCAAATTTTTGCCCGCGATATCCGGTGCAGAACCGTGCTGGGCCTGCGCCACGGCGTGTCGAAATCCGAAGTTGAGAGATCCGGCTAATCCCAGCCCTCCGGCCAGTTCCGAAGCCAGGTCGCTGAGAATGTCACCAAACATGTTCGTCGTGATCAGCACATCAAACCGCGAAGGGTCTCGAACCAGATGAGCCGCCGCAGCATCCACGAGCATTTCGTCGTAAGCCACACTAGGAAACTCGTCGGCGATGGTTCTAGTGCACTCAAGGAACAAGCCGTCCGTCATGCGCATGACGTTGGCCTTGTGAACTACGGTCACCTTTTTGGAAGGGCGCGACCCGGCTAGTTCGAACCCGGCTCGTGCGATATCCATGCTGGCCGCACGCGTGACTTTCCGGAAAGCCAGTGCGATGTCCGGTTCGGGCATAAATTCACCACCACCAGCGTACATGTTGCGGTCAGCGTAGAAGCCTTCGAGGTTTTCACGCATCACGACCAGATCAAACGCCTTGCGGGACGGTGCATCCAATCCCGGCCATGTTCTGGCTGGGCGGTGGTTGGCAAAAAGCGCAAGCTCTTTGCGCAGAATGCCGGACGGATTATGCCCGCCTTGATCGACGGATGGATAGCTGTTGTGCGATACCGGTCCAAGAATAACGCCGTCTGCAGCTTTGGCGGCTTCAATCACTGCGTGTGGGAGCGTCGACCCTTCCGCCTCCAACGCGGTAAAGCCGATGTCCTTTTGCTCGATCTTGATCTCTCGGTTCAGAACCGGGCGAGCAGCTTGTAGAACCACCAGCGTTGCGGCCATGATCTCTGGCCCGATGCCGTCTCCTTCAAGGCACAGTAGGGTCAGTGTGTCGTTCATTTCAGCGGCCACGGCAGATTCACCATGTCTTGAAGCAGACCTGGTGGGAAATCCCGGTTCAACGCCCCGGCCATGAAGCACATGAAGCCGATGCCGCAGGCGGTCAGGATCAGGGTCATCTGCCAGCTGGACCCGGCGCGAATGCGGAAGAATGCGATCAGGAAGCCGATCAAGGCGAGGATGAAGCCCACAACCCAAGTGGCCGCGATCAGACTTGCAAACCATGCGAGCGTTGACCAAAGTCCATGCGGCGCGTTCGCGTCCTCGCCAGCAAGCTCCTTGTCAGCAAAGATCGCGTCCCCCTCGGGTCGCCGCATCATCTGGATCAACAGGATCACGCAGCAGAACAAAGACACGCCGCCAATCACCATCGGGATGATCTTATCGGTCATATTGTAGTCAGGGATCATGTTGGCATTGATCAACGCCACGATCAGATAAGCCATGATCACCAGCAGGAAGACCAGCGGCGCGCGCTTGCTACCAGATTGGACTTCACCCTCGGACATGATCATTTTGGCCTGCCGAATGCCAAGAATGACGGACACCACAGTGACGATGATCAGAACGATTACGATGGGGCTGAAGACATACTCCATGCCTTCAGCAAAGCTCTTTCGGAACCTGAATGAGGCGATCTGGAAAGCCTGGTTGGTGAACTTCTCAACCGGGTTCGACAGCACGAACCCAATCAGAAAGGCCGGGCGCGACCAGTCGAAACGGCGCAGAAAGATGCCGATCAGGCCAATCACGAATAGGGCCAGAAGGTCTTCGAAGTTCTGACCGGATTGGAAGGCCGCGAAACTAATCAACATGAAAAGGAACGGGGCCAGATAGGTGAAACGGATCGTGGTCAGTTTAGCGATCCCGCCCGAGGCTGCGATGCATAGGATGGTGCCGACCACGTTGGCCAATGCCAACAGCCAGACGATCGAATAAGTTATGTCGAGATTGTCCTTGAGCATGCTCGGACCGACTTCGATATCACCCGACCCCAACAGAGCCACCGCGCCGATGAAGATCGCCATCGAGCCGGAGCCCGGGATGCCGAACAGCAGCGTCGGCACCAGCCCGCCGCCTTCCTTGGCGTTGTTCGAGCTTTCCGGCCCGATGACACCGCGCACTTCGCCTTTGCCGAATTTGCTTTTGTCTTTCGTGGATTGCACCGAGTGGCCATAAGCAATCCAGTCTACGACCGAGCCACCGAGGCCGGGAATGACGCCAACGACCACCCCGATTATCGAACAGCGAACCGAAAGCCATATGTTTGCGGCCCAGTCTTTAACCCCATCAAACCAACCGGCACCCAGCGAGGCACCCTTGGCGATAGATCGGTCCTGCCGCAGCAGTGAGACGATTTCAGGAACGGCAAAGATTCCCAAACCCACGATGACCAGTTTCAGACCGTCCGTTAGATAGGGAATGTCATAGGTCGCCATACGCAAAGAGCCGCCCGCGTCGGCCTCTCCGATGGTGCCGACCATCAGCCCCAATCCAGCTGCAGCAACACCTTTCAATGGGATACGCCCCGCCAGAATGGCAACCATCGACAGGCCCAGGATGGTGATCATCAGCATCTCGGGCAAACCGAAGGCCAGTACGATGGGCCGCGCGATCAGAATGAACATGGTCAGGAAAGTTGCACCGACAAGCCCACCAAACAGCGATGAGGCGAAGGCGGCCGACAACGCACGGGCTGCTTCGCCATTTTTAGCCATTGGGAAGCCGTCCAGCACGGTGGCCTGCGAGGCAGAGCTGCCGGGGATGCCCATTAGAACCGACGCGAAGGTGTCAGAGGTCGGAACAACGGCGACCATACCGATCATCAGCGCTAGCCCAAGGATCGGGTCCATTCCAAACATGAAAGGCAGCAACAGGGACAATCCGGCAATGCCGCCAAGTCCCGGGAACACACCTACAGCCAGACCCATAACGACACCGAGAACAAGATATCCCAGTACAATGGGTTGCAGGATCAGACCCCACGCGTCACTGAGCGCAGGAAGAGCGGTGGCGAAAACCTCCATAGCGGCCGCCTTTCATTCAATTTTGGTAGGGTTCAAAAAGCGCGCGCCCTTTGCTGCAGGCACGCGCTGTGAATGGTCGGCTTAGTTCAGCTCGACACCGTAGGCTTCTTTCAGCCAGTTCAGGACATAGGCCTTGGCGTTGTCGTCGACGTTTGTCGCGGTTTGCAGCGCCGACTTGGAGCCGTCACCTACAAACACCGGATACTTACCCACGCGCTTCGAGGAAATGTCAGCAAAGTCGCCGCGCTCGGTCACAGCCTGGAATGCAGCGGTGTATGCGTCGACTACTTCCTGAGGTGTATCACCGGGCAGGAATGCCAGCTTCTGGACCGGGAACCCGGCTACAAAGAACGCTTTCCACGCATCCCATGCCTCACCGCTTGTTTCGCAGCCATCGGTCGCCTCGCAGACCTCTTTGAAGGTCGGAATGTCCGGGAAGGTCGGGTCACGAACGATGTTGCCATCGGCGTCCAGTGCGCCCCATGTCATCATCGGCACAGCCTGACCGGATTCAACCAGCGGGGCGGAACCACCCAGATAGCCGGACGAGGTCTGATAATCGATATTGGCTTCACCACGTTCGAACATCAGACGACCGTCTCCGCGACCCTTGATGCCGAAGACCGGCTCGACATTCATGCCAAGCATTTGCCAGGCCAACAGCGGTACAAGGTCAAGACGCGTCGCACCCTGCGAACCGTAGATGAAGTTGGTGTCTTTCAGCGCGTTGGCGGAGCCATCGAACTTTGCTCCGTCTTCGGCGTTCAGATAGGCAACACCACCTGTTCCCGACGCCATGACCGGAATCCAGTCGTTGTATTCATAGCGAACGCGTGGATCGCTTAGCAGGTATGGGAACTGGGTAGAGCCAGAGGTGCCAAACAGCAGCGTGCCATCGTCATGGCTTTGTTCTTGGAACCAGTTTGCGCCTTTGGTCGAACCAGCGCCCGGCATGAATTTCACGACAACAGTCGGTTGACCCGGTAATGCTTCGGAAAGAAGCGGCGCAAAGAAATTGGCCCATTTGGCAGACCCGCCCGTTTCCGAGAACGGGATCACCCATTCAACAGTCTTGCCCGAGAAATCGACCTCGGCAGCGGCAGGTGCGGCGATTCCGGCGGCGGCGATCAGCCCCACGACGGCGCGACGGGTGAAGTTGGAAATGGCCATTGGTTCCTCCCTGTTGACCAGACAACCACGCCAGCGCCCTTGGCGCTACCATGATCGCTAATAGAACTGCGGGGTTGATTCCCCCTCCCATCTGGCAATCATGGAGGGCCAACCTTGCGCGAAACTTGCAGGAGACCCGATGCGGATTGTTATCGTCGAGGACAATGAGACCCTCGCCAACGCCATTGCTTATCGCCTGCGGGACCGGGGCCATGCCGCAGACGTGCTGACGGATGGAGACGCAGCCAACCAATACCTTGAACAGGAAGGCGCGGATCTGATCGTTCTGGATATCAATCTGCCTGGCCGGTCAGGGCTCGAGATTCTGCGGTCTCTGCGTAACAGGGGTGATAGCGCGCCCGTGATCCTGCTGACCGCGCGTACCGAAACCAGTGATCGGGTCTCGGGTCTGGATATGGGCGCCGATGATTATCTGATCAAACCCTTCGAAATGGACGAGCTTGAGGCCCGCATTCGCGCTTTGTCTCGCCGCAAGCAACTGGACTACGGGTCCCGCGAAACCATCGGAGATCTGGAATTCGACCGCGCCTCTCGTCAGGTGAGCGCAAAAGGGCAGGTGCTAGATGTACCACGCCGGGAGATGGCCGTCCTGGAATGCCTGCTGGAACGGCGGGGCAGGATTGTGCCAAAAAGCCAGCTCACCGACTATGTCTATGGTGTGGGGGCCGATGTCGAGGATTCGGCCGTCGAACCTCATGTGTCGCGTTTGCGTAAGCGGCTTCAGAACCTTGGGATCAGGATCAAGACGGCCCGTGGCCTTGGCTATCTGCTTGAGGTGCAGAAGTGATCAAACAGGGTTCGCTCCGGCTCCGGCTTTTCACGCTGATTCTGACGCCGTTGGTTCTGCTTGCGATCCTGCTTGGATATTGGCGCTACACGGTTGCCCAGCAAACGGCACAGGAACTTTTTGATGACAGCCTGCTATCTGCAGGTCTGGCAATTTCGCGTGATGTGGCGATTTCAGAAGGTGATGCCCTGTCGCCGACCACCCGCAGCTTGATCCGCGATGCGTCGGGCGGAGAGATATTCTACCACGTAACAGGCCCCGGTGGTATTTACGTGACCGGCTATGCTTATCCTCCGGCTGCCCCGAACCCAACGGAGCAGGACGTGTTCCAACCTCAGTTTTTTGAAGCGCTGTATCGGGACGAGCCGGTGCGCGTGTTAAAAATGACTGAACGGGTCACCTTAGAAAATCTGGTAGGTGATGCAACGGTCACGGTCTGGCAACGCATCGCGGATCGCAATGCCTTTGCCAACGAGTTGTCAATCCGTGCGGCAATCCTGATGGGTATCCTGCTGGTGACCCTCGCTATTGTTGTCTGGTTCGGCGTCGCGCGCGGTCTGCGACCCTTACTGGATTTACAGAACGCCATCGACTTGCGCTCACCCGATGACCTGAGTGAAATCAAACGCCAGGTTCCGGTCGAGGTCCATGGTATTGTAAAAACTCTAAACCGGCTGTTTGAGCAGGTCGAACACAGCATACACGCGCATCAGGTGTTTATTTCCGAAGCTGCGCATCAGCTGCGCAATCCAGCCGCCGCAGTCCAATCGATGGCCGAGGCTTTGCGAGGCGCAAAAACGGACGCAGACAGAGACAAACGTATTGTAGAACTTATAGCGGCGGCTAAAAACTCGGCCACAGTTGCCGAGCAATTGTTGTCGTTGGAACGGCTGAGACAACCAACGCATCAGGATCAGATGGACAAGATTGACTTCCGCTCGGTGGTGGAAGAGGCCTGCGCAGAGATGGGCGTTCACATCCTCGCAAGGGGCATCGAGTTTGAGGTCACGATGCTAGATTCACCAATCACTGTCGCGGGTGACCGGGTATTTCTGTCGGAGGCAATCAAGAACCTGCTTGATAATGCGCTGAAACATGGAGGCGCTGAACTGACCAGAATTTCGGTTGTTTTACAGAGCGCTCGGGACACCGTCCGGCTGACTGTGGCCGACGATGGTGCCGGACTTACACCAGACCAAAGCGACGCCGTATTCAGCCGGTTTTCACAGCTGGAACCCTCGGAGGGAAGCGGGTTAGGTTTGTCGATCGTTTCAGCCGTGGCCCGCCGCCACGGGGGGCAGATCTCAATCGATCCAGCTTTAGCGGGAGCGAGCCTTACGCTTGAGCTTCCAAGGTTTAAATGAGCTCTGTTTGGGCGGTATTGCCTGAAAAAATGCCCTGATTACCTCGGGCTCTATACGAGCACGTCATCGACCAAGTTCTGCCTGGGAGTAGGTAGGCCAGACAATAGTGCCAGTCACGTCAGCCTCAGGTCGTGGGTGACCACGGATTGGAAGACGGTGAAAGGTTTCTTGGAGAACAAGGGTAAGATGCCACACAAGAACGCACCAAAGGCGGCGGCGGGCAGTGTCCGAAACGGCCATTGTCTCGCAGATACTTCGTCCCAATTGAGCGAGCAGGACACCGAAGCCCCCTTACCCCTAACACGTCGACAGAGTATTTCTGGATAAACCTAAAGCTGAGAGCCGATTGGTAAAATACTCAGAAACCCGGCAACTATGTGGTCCCAGGCTGATCCCGTCGGCTCGGATTGATATTCAAGAACTTCGCCATCATCGCTTCGTGTCGTCCATTTAAGCCGACCGGCTTGCTCAAGGGTTACACTGTAAGTGTATGCGGGTAGCGCGTCGTCCAACGCACCCATGGTTTGTGTGGTCAATGCGGGCGAGTCTATCAGAATTCCCATCTCGGTGTTGATTTTGACTGACCTCGGATCCCAATTGAACGATCCCACGAACAAGTAGCGGTCATCAACAGCGAATGCCTTGGAGTGCAAGCCGGATCTGGACTGAGCCCAGTTTATGCCACGGCGCTGGACTTGATAGGCGTCGGGTCGCAACTCGTAGAGTTCCACTCCTCCGCGCAAAAGCGCTCGGCGTTTTTTGGCATAATGCGCGTAAACGGGTGCAACGTCGTTGGAGGCCAGCGAGTTGGTTACCACCTTTACCTCGACACCACGACGTTCAAGTTCGGTCAGCCATTTCACACCGTTGTTGCGTGGTACGAAATAGGCAGAAACGATATTCACCTCACTGCTGGCATTCTCAAAATACGGAAGCAATTGCGAGGCAAGAACGGGGTCCGAACCTTCAAGTCCGGCCGCTTTTGAAGGTGGATCGGCATAAAGCTTCGCGGGCAGCCAATCCAGCGAAAAGGCCCCATCTGCGAAGTTCTCTTGTGCTGACTTTCTAAGGGCAGCGCCATACTGTGTTTGCTTTGCTTCTTCGACCAGTTCATTCAACCGGCTTCGCGCATCGCTCAGGTCAAAATCTTCGGGCTCTCCCACAACCACGCGGGCGGGGACTGCGAATTCGCTGTTCCAATATGCGTCGAAGCTCTGTGAAACTTCACGCACAACAGGTCCAGCAGCCAACACGTCCAGATCGGCGTAGTTCATTTCTTTCCGCGCCAGAAAGTACTCAGCGCCGATATTCCTTCCACCCACAATCGTAAACACGTTGTCAGCTGTCATGGATTTGTTGTGCATTCTGCGATTGATGCGCTTGAAGTCCGTCAGTCCAGCGACCAACAGGCTTTGGTCTCGCCAGAACGGATTGAACAGCCTGATCTCAATGTTTTTGTGATGGTCCAATGCGGCGGTCATCGCGTCGTAGCTGGACGTATCCATGTCATCCAACAACAGGCGGACACGAACCCCCCGATCTGCGGCCTGCAACAGACTGGCTGCAAAAAGATGTCCTGTCGGGTCGTCATGCAGAAGGTAGTACTGAGCGTCTAACGTTCTTTCGGCGGCGGCGGCCATCAACAGCCGTGAGGCAAGCGCTTCTTCACCATCACTGATCAGCTTGACACCTGACCGGCCGTCTTTGGGATCCCCCAGGCGATTGGCCAACTGACTCAGAGCCGTGCCCGAATAGGCGGGCAATGCAGCCGATACCGTCTTTTCGTAAGTGCGGGTTTTAGGAGCGCATGCGACAAGTACCAGCGCGCTCCAAACACAAATCACAAACTTCCAACGCGCCATAGGCTTCCTCCGGCCTCCTTTGGCCTAGGTGACTATGCCAGCGCACGCGATTGCAAGAGTGTTCTTTGAAGCCTGAGGTTGTTTGGGTCGTCAGCGTTGGTTTCGCACAACCCTCAACTGCCAACTTATCGGTTCGCGACTTAACGCAACACCGTCTCAAACGTTCCCGGGCAGAAACCAAATGCGTCGAAGCACTGGGGAATGCTTGCCTGATGCTAGCGGCGTCGCTTAACCAAAACACCGGACGCGGGCGTTACCCTGGCTTGGGCTATATCCAGAACGTTTCCTGAATCTTGGCCTGTCGGTCACCGGTTGGGGTTCTGACCGTCAGAACAGAACCAGCATCCCAGTGTCCGGCGTCGACCATGCCAATAGCGACATTGGTTTCAAAATCCGGTGACCAGGCAGCGGACGTGACCTGACCAACCCGTTTTCCATCCTTGAGCAGTGGCCAAGCTGAGCGGGCAGGTGGCACGGGGTCACCGGGGATAGAGATCGCGCGGATCTGTCGGGCCAGACCAGTTGCGGCCTCGCGCGCAAGTGCGTGCTTGCCAATGTGGTCACTTTCCTCGTCCGGTTTGCAGAATTTGCCCAAACCACACTCCAGCGGAGAGTTTTCCATGGTCATATCGTTGCCATAGCTCAACAGCCCGCCTTCGATCCGCTCGATCAGGTTTGGACATCCCGGACGAACGTTCAGATCCATTCCGGCTTCGAACAACGCATTCCACAGCAGCATCCCGTAGGCACCGTTTTCGACATAGATCTCAAACCCGCCCTGTTTCGAGTAACCAGAGCGTGCGACCAAAAAGGATGTGTCCTGAAACACCATCCGTTTGTAACGGAAAAAGCGAATGTCGCGCACTTCGTCTCCAAACACGCGGGCCATTAGATCATCCGACTTTGGCCCTTGAATGGCCAGCGGCGAAACGTCAGGCTCAAAAACCCGCACATCCATGCCCGCGCCGACTGCAAGGCCCTTGACCCACAGCAACAGGTCGCTGTCGGCGATTGAGATCCACCAGCGATCCGCGCTGTGTTTGATCGCCACCGGATCGTTCAGCATGCCGCCGTTCTCGTCGACAATTGGAACGTAGTAACACTGATCTTCCTGCATTTTTTCCAGGTTGCGGGGGGTCAACCGCCGCATCAGACGACCCGCATCAGGCCCATTCAGTTCGATCTGCCGCTCACAAGACACATCCCAGACCTGCACATGAGATTTGAGGTGCCGATAATCGGCCTCGACGCTCTCGAACACTGTGGGCAGCAGCATCCGGTTATAGACGGTGTAGGCAGTAACGCCTTTATCCTCGACCCCTTCGGAAAAAGGTGTTTGGCGCAGGCGGCGGGATTGGGACAGCAGACGCATATCAAAGGTCCATTGCTTTGGCGCGGTCCCGAAGTTGGAACTTCTGGATTTTGCCTGTGGAGGTTTTGGGAAGGGATTCGAAGATAACGGCTTTGGGCACTTTGAACCCCGCCAGATGGTCACGGCAGAAGGCGATTATCTCGTCAGACGTTGTTTCGGAACCTTCGCGCAGTTCGACAAAAGCGCAGGGGACTTCTCCCCACTTCTCGTGGGGCATCGCCACGACCGCTGCGGCCTGAACTGCTTCATGACGGTACAATACGGCTTCGACCTCGACGGACGAGATATTCTCGCCGCCCGAAATGATCACGTCCTTCAGGCGGTCGCGTATCTGAATATAGCCGTTTTGGTGAATGACCGCGCCGTCGCCGGACCAGAACCAACCGTCTTCGAAAGCTGTCGCGGTGGCCGCTGGGTCCTTGTAATACCCTGCCATCACCGTGTTACCGCGAATGGCGATCTCGCCTTGTGTCGAACCGTCACGCGCCACCGGTTCCCCGGTTTCGCGGTCGATCACTGTGACCTGTTCGACCATTGGAAAGGCAATACCTTGCTGCGCCTGCAATTCCGCTTGTTCAGCTGGGCTGAGATCATCCCAGTCGTCCTGCCAAAGACATTGAGAGATGTGGCCGTAGGTCTCTGTCAGCCCATAGACCTGCATGACGTCAAACCCCATTGCACGGGTCTTTTCCAGCACCGAAGGCGGTGGTGGTGCACCTGCGGTCAACACACGGATTGCAGGATCAAATGGGGTCGCGCCACTTTCAGCTTCGGCCAGCATCTGCAGCACGATAGGCGCGGCACCGAAATGCGTTACGCCATGGGTGCGGATTGCGTCCAGAATGCGGTCGGCGGCCGGAACGCGCGTAAACACAACCTTTGCCCCAAGCATGGCCATCAACCAAGGGTGTCCCCAGCCATTGCAGTGGAACATCGGCACCACCGACAGATAGACGGGATAGGGGGGCATCTGCCATGCCGTCCCGGTGCCAAGAGCCATCAGATAGGCGCCGCGATGGTGATAAACGACGCCTTTTGGGCGCCCGGATGTGCCGGACGTGTAGTTCAACGCAATGGCATCCCACTCATCTTCCGGCAATTCGATCGGCAGGGGCGCGGCTTTGGTCAGCGCTTCAAAGGTCTGACCACCAAGGCTCTCCCCAGTAACTGCAGGATCATCGATTTCGGCCACCGGCAGAGTTCGACCGAGCAGATCGAAAGCTTTGGACAGAAGCGGCACAAGTTCCCGGTCCACGATCACCAGCTTGGTGTCCGCGTGATCCAGGATGTAGGCGATGGTTTCCGGTTCCAGACGCGTGTTCAGCGTATTGAGCACTGCGCCGGTCAACGGCAGGGCAAAGTGCAGCTCAAAGAGCTCTGGGATGTTCGGGCTGAGCACCGAAACAGTGTCGCCCTTCCGCACGCCAAGTTCGACCAGCCCACCGGCAACTGCGCGAATGCGGTTTGCAGTTTCGGCCCATGTTCTTTGGATATCGCCATAAACCACTGCTGTTCTCGCACCGTGCAAGCTTTCGGCGCGGTGCAGAAAGGACAATGGTGACAAGGGGACATGGTTCGCCCGCGTCTTCTGAAGAGCTTCGAAATGATGGCGCATCCCGATTCCGCCTGACTTAGCTGTTTGGCCGCACACGGGCGGCAGTTTTGTTTGCAAAGGCTTCAAGGCGCGCCCGAGCGGCGGGTTGGGTGTTGACCACTCCGCCTACCACAGCCTCGGCATAGGCTGCGTCCATGCCTGACATGTTGTTCAAGTGGCTGATCGCCGAGCAGATTGCAAAATTGGTCAGGGGCAGGTTCTGCGCGATTTGTTCTGCCAGCTCCATCGCCTTGGCCATGCTGCCGCCGTCTTCGGTGATGTATTGCGCCAGCCCCAGATCGACGGCCTCTTGCCCCTGGTAAACGCGACCCGTCAGGATCATGTCGATCATGCGATACTTGCCGATCATGTCGGACACTCGGATTGTCGCGCCACCACCTGTGAAAATCCCACGTTGGCCTTCAGGCAAGGCGAAATAGGTGCCGGGGTCTATGACCCGGATATGCGCCGCACTGGCAAGTTCCAGCCCTCCGCCCACGACCGCACCTTTCAGTGCCGCGATGATCGGCACACCGCCGTACTCCATCTTGTTAAATGCCTCATGCCAGCGCAGGCAGACATGCATGAAGTCATCCGGGCTGCGGTCGGCCTTCCAATGCTCGACCAGATCAAGGCCCGCGCAGAAGTGGTCACCTTCACCAGCAAGCACCACAGCTTTGACACCGGCCATACGGGCACCACTGAAAAAGCGGATCAGTTCTTCGATAGTGGCCACATCCAGAGCGTTGCGCTTTGAAGGACGGTTCAACGTTACGACATACAAGCCGTTCTCGCGCTCTGAAATCGCCAGGTTTTCATAGGTTTCGGGGTTCACGACGTCATTCATGGGTCGGGTCCTTTGGAGGAGTTATTCGGGGAAATGCGCGTCAAGCAGACTGCGCGCGCCCAGCAGGATTCGGCTGTGTTCTGTGGTGCATTCGGGCAGAATGTGTTGTGCAAAGAAAAGTGCAGTCGCGATTTTCTGGGCCATGAATTGCGCGTCCTGCCCGGCGTCCAATGATGATTGCGCAGCCAAAGCGCCCTTTGCCAGTTTCCAACCTGCCGCCAGGGTTCCTGCCAGCAAAAGAAAGGGGACTGAGCCGGCAAAAGCTGCGTCGATGTCCTTGCGGCTGTTTTCCAACAACCAGTCCAGCGCCGATTCAAACGCTTCGCGTGCTTGCGCAAGGCTTGCACCTATCGCTTGAGCATTTGCGTCACCTCTCGCCAGTTGTGCTTCGGTTTCAGCAATCCGGGCAGCAAAGAGACGGGCGGTTTCGCCACCGTCGCGCATCACCTTACGCCCTAAAAGGTCGTTGGCTTGAATGGCGGTGGTACCTTCGTAAATCGGTAGAATACGGGCATCGCGATAATGCTGCGCGGCACCGGTTTCCTCGATAAAACCCATACCACCGTGGATCTGAACACCTAACGAGGCAACCTCGACTGCGCGTTCGGAACAAAAGCCTTTGACCAGCGGAACCATGAACTCGGCCAGAGCAGCCATCTCTGGATTGTCCTGATGGTGTGCGATGTCCAGCAACCCCGCAGTCGCCGCCGCCATTGCGCGCCCACCTTCGGTCAGGCTGCGCATCCGCATCAGCATGCGGCGCACGTCCGGGTGTTCGATGATGGCGACAGCATCTTTGGTCTGACCGTTGACAGGGCGGCTTTGCACGCGCTCTCGCGCATAGGTCAGCGCACGTTGATAGGCCCGCTCTGACGTCGCAATACCCTGTACACCAACGGAAAATCGCGCAGCGTTCATCATAATGAACATGTATTCTAGCCCGCAATTTTCTTCGCCGATCAAGAATCCAGTGGCCTGTTTGTACTCCAAAACAGCCGTCGGGCTGGCGCGAACGCCCAGCTTGTGCTCAATGCTCACGCAGTTGACTGTGTTTTCGGCCCCGACCGTTCCATCTGCTTCGACCAGTTTCTGCGGTACGATAAACAAGCTCAACCCTTTTGGCCCGGCAGGTGCGTCAGGCGTGCGGGCCAACACCAAATGGATGATGTTCTCGGTCAGGTTATGGGCGCCATAGGTGATGAAAATCTTGGTGCCCGACACGTCATAGCTGCCATCCTCACGCTGCACCGCCTTTGTTGCCACCCGGCCCAGATCGCTGCCCGCTTGCGGTTCAGTCAGGTTCATCGTGCCAGACCAACGGCCTGCAATCAGCGGCTCAAGATAAGTGGCTTTCTGTTCGTCAGACCCGGTCAGCAGCAATGCCTCAATGGCCCCGTCGGTCAGCAAAGGGCAGAGGCCAAAGCTCATATCGGCGGCATTCAGCATCTCGACCGCGGCCGCGCCGACGGTCTTCGGCAACCCCATGCCACCATATTCCACTGGGTGAGTCAGGGCTTGCCATCCCATTTCGACAAACTGAGCGTAAGCCTGGGCATCGCCTTCAGGCATGATCACGCGCCCGTTGTCAAACTGGGCTCCCAGCGTGTCGCCGATATGCGACAAGGGTGCGATCTGCTCGCTGCAGAACCGGGCATAGCCTTCCAGTACAGCGCCAATATCGGCCAGGTCATAGTCTGAATACACTGCGAAGGAAGACACCTGTTCCCAATGAGACAAATGCTCGACGCAAAACATCAAATCCTGAACGGGCGGCTGATAGGACATTCCAGGCTCTCTG
Organism: Ruegeria sp. HKCCA5929; assembly: GCF_013034525.1. Classification (NCBI taxonomy): domain Bacteria; kingdom Pseudomonadati; phylum Pseudomonadota; class Alphaproteobacteria; order Rhodobacterales; family Roseobacteraceae; genus Ruegeria; species Ruegeria sp. HKCCA5929. Next base: position 23,343 of record NZ_WQGE01000013.1, on the reverse strand, counting down.
TCGGAAACTATGGGTTTACGTCATTTACCTGTCGACCGATTTGCCGATAAGCTCATATTTTGCCAAAATACTATCCGATCACGCCACTCTGAGGTTCCTGTGACCCGTCATGACCCTATCTCGCTGACGACCGTCTCAGCAGAATTCATTCAGGATTGGCTGGACGCACTTAGGTCCCGTTGCACCCCGGAAGAGATGGCTTCGCTGCTAGAGCGCGCTGGTCTTCAGGCTGGTCCGACGGCTCCAAATCAACGTGTTACCCTCAATGAAATTGCGCAGCTTTACCAGCTTGCGGCGCCTGAAACCGGGGACGAAATGATGGGGCTTTGGAGCCGCCCGATCCGGCCCCGCGCTCTGCAGCATCTTGTGACGGTTCAGCGCGGAGCAAGCAGCCTGACCTCGGCCCTTTATCGTTTCTCGACGTTCTGGAACCTGCTTTTGGATGACTTTTTTTTTGACCTGCGCAACAGGCCAAATGAGGTGGAGCTGGCTTTGGTGCCTTACTTGGGCGAAACCCAGCCGCAGCGCTTTGGCCACATGTTGATTCTGAAACTGGCGCACGGTTTGTTGTCCTGGCTCAGCGGGTCGGAAACGCCAGTTCAAATGGTTTGCTTTGCCTTTCCCCGCCCGGAATTTGCTGCGGATTATTCGGTTGTCTTCCCGTGCCTTGTCGAATTCGACGCCCCGCAAACCAGCATTCGTTTTGACCCTCGCCAATTCACCCGCCCGATCACCCGCAGCCCTGAGGAGGCGTCGGTGTTTCTTGAGCGCGCGCCGCTGGATTGGATATTCACAGGCTCTCGGGTGCATACAAACAGCCTTCGCGTCCGAGCTTTTCTTTACGGAGCAACATGGCAGTCTTGCCAGCTTACGGATGCAGCCCGAGCTTTGAAAATGACGCCTCGGACATTGAACAGACGCTTGAAAGACGAAGGAACATCCTTTCAGGACATCAAGGATGCCCTGCGCCGTGACATCGCGATCCGTGCACTACAGCAAAGCACGGACAGTATCGATCAAATCGCCTTTGACACGGGCTTTTCGGCCCCTGCGAATTTCCACAGAGCGTTCCGAAAGTGGACAAACCGGACACCGGGATCATACCGGATGTGAGCTCGATTTCTGTGGGAAAACGCTTTTTTCTGGGTCGTCAGAGAAAGGCAGAAAACCCGTCATGGGCGGCTACCGTCGCCGTATCTGCGAGTGGTGATACCTAATAACGACGATGCACTCTTTTTCGAGTAATCACGTTCTTCTCTTTCTGGCGCTCGCGCAAAAAGACAAACAATCCAGATCCCAAGATCAGCACGATACCAGTCGCGACAGGCAGATTTGGCAGTTCGCCCCAAATCGCCCATCCCCAAAACACTGCCAAAGGAAGACCAACATATTCGAATGGTGCCACCGTGGCGGCGTCGGCCATACGGTAAGCCTGACCCAGACAATACCCAATGATTGCCGAATTGAACCCTAGCCCGACAAACAACCATCGATCAGTGCCTTCTGGCCAAACCCAAGCCCTTAGCAAGAAGATCAAGCTTTCATTTTCGAATGCATCGGCAAAGCGCCCGTCCCCTGCCACAGACCAGAACAGTAAGCTGACAACGATAAAACATGCCTGAATATAGACAGCCATCGCCGATGCTTTGGATTTGGCACCAAGCAAACGGGTGAGCACGTTGTTGAGGGCATAAGTAAAGGCTGCCACCACAGGAAGGGCATACATCAAAAGACTGACGTCGCGCGCGCCGCCAGCTTCCCATGGGCGGGTCATAATTGCCACGCCGAGGAAACCCACAATCACCGCGCCGATGCGCATGGGGCCAACTTTTTCCCCAAGCAAGGGAATGCTGAGCAAAGTGATCATCAGCGGTGCAACGAAGAATACTGCGGTTGCTTCGGCCAGAGGCATGACAGCCAATGCCGTAAAGAATGTCAGATTGGCAACAACGATGAGAACCCCGCGTAAAAGATGAAGCCCAGGCTGATCGGTTTTCAAGATGCGCCAGCCGCCTTCCATCTGCACCAAAGCCAGACTGAACCCGATTCCGATCAGTGATCTGGTGAAAACCATTTGATGCAGGGGGTAACCGCCAGACAGGAACTTGATCAGCATATCGTTGATAGAAATCGCCAAAATTCCTATCAGAATGAATGCAATACCTGCTGTTGGGTTTTGCAACTTTACGTCTGCTGTCATGAGGTGCCCTTTCATGGGGCCACTAGCACGGGCCAGAAAACGGATCACGTCACTTTGCGACGTTCTTTGGTCGCCGCGTGCTGAAGTGAAACTCAACTTGAGTTACGCTTAAGGGTGAGTTTGTTCTTTTGGATTACCTTCCCCGGCAGAATGGCCATGTCATTGAAGCGCCGAGGCCCGCGAGGGTCACTCGCGCGGGTCAGTTCTGAAGTGGCACCTTCAGGGTTACGCGTAACGCATGGAGTCTGATTTTAGGTACCTGACTTCTACGTAACGGAAGTGTGGCAAACGCAGCCACGTTGCCTCTAACGTCACAGGGCAAAATGACAATTGGGGCGGTGCAGTCGGATGTTCGGGAAAATAGCGAAAACAATTGGCGGTTTAGTGATCGTGGGTGGCGTGGGGCTGGTAAGTTACCTGCTGATTGCGCCACCCGATCTGCTGAAGGTCGGTACAAATTACTCGGCCAAAATTGTCTGTTCGAACGTTTTCATTGCCGGACGTGATCCCGATGAGGTGCTGGCCGTAGACGTTCAAGCGCCGGGACATCCGCTGCTCAAACAAGTGTCGATCGAGGTCGATCAAGAGGCGCAAACAGTGCACGCCCGGCTTTTTCGGTTTTTTGCCCCCGCAACCTCACAGTACCGCGACGGGCTTGGCTGCACCAACGTTCATGACGTTGCTCTAAGCGCAGAAACGCTTGTGGCGCCCGGTCCTTTGCCTGCGGGCCTTTGGCCAAGAGGCAACGATGTAGCCCTTTCGCAGGATGCAAAGGTTCAGGCTGTCATGTCTGATGAAAGCTTGCTTGGTGAAGGATACCGCGCGGTCGTGGTGGTTCGAAACGGGCGCATTGTTGCTGAACGCTATGCGGACGGGTTTGACGCGCAAACCCCTTTGTTGGGGTGGTCCATGACCAAATCCGTCACGGCCGGGGTGATTGGTACATTGGTTGAAGCAGGTGAGATGAGCCTAACGGACAATCTGGTCGGTAGCTTTCCGGACTGGGCCGAGGACTCTCGCCGTGACATTTCCTTGGCTGATATGCTGTCCATGACCAGCGGATTGAACTGGGATGAAGAATATGGCGATGTCTCTGATGTGACCCGAATGCTGTATCTCAGCAATGATATGGCTGGCTTTGCAGCGGATCGAGTGCCTGAAGCCGAAACCGGTACGGATTTCAATTATTCTTCTGGAACAACCACTGTTTTGTCCCGTGTTTGGCAGGACCAGTTGCCGGATGGCGGGCTAACCTATCCGCAAGCTGCTCTGTTTGAGCCGCTGGGCATGACCTCGGCGATCCTTGAGACGGATGCCAACGATACGTTTATCGGGTCCAGCTATATGTATGCCACGGCCCGCGATTGGGCCCGGTTTGGCCAGCTTTTGTTGCAAAAGGGTGTTTGGGACAATACCCGGATTCTACCGGAAGGCTTTGTGGACTGGATGGTCGAACCGGTGGCTGCCTCAGACGGGCGCTATGCCAAGGGGCACCTTTGGCTGGACTCTCCGGGAGATTTTCCGCCCTTTGAAGACGCATACTGGCTACAGGGGCATGACGGCCAGTTCATCGGTGTGTTCCCGTCTCATGACATGATCGTTTTGCGAATGGGATTGACCCCGTCTCGGTTGGGTTACTCTTCCTTGCCGTTGGCGCAAGCGTTGATTACAGCCTTTGGGGACGATCCGTCTTAACTGACCTCTTCATCCCGCTCCTGCAAGGGTAGCGACTTTGGCAGGCTGCAACCGGCTCAGGACACCGGGTCGCAGGTCTGGGACTTGCATGTGGCGCAGTTTTAGTATACCGCCGCATACAAATTGAAAGTGCCGGCCTTTTGACTGCCGGTACACCCAGCTAAATGGTCGGACCCGTCATGAGCCTCTATACTGATTACCTGAATGAAATCGAAACCCGCAAAGAGCAGGGCCTGAGCCCAAAACCCATCGATGATGGGGCTTTGGCGAAGGAAATCATTGATCAGATCCGTGATCCCCAGAACGAACATCGCGCAGACTCGCTGAACTATTTCATCTACAATACGCTGCCCGGCACAACCAGCGCGGCTGGCGAAAAGGCCAGCTTTCTGAAAGAGGTCATTCTGGGCGAAGCTGACGTCGAAGAAATCTCGCAGGACTTTGCGTTCGATCTGTTGTCGCATATGAAAGGTGGCCCCTCGGTCGAGGTTCTTCTGGACCTTGCGCTGGGCGATGACGCTGCAGTTGCTGGCAAAGCGGCGGAAGTGCTGAAAACACAAGTCTTCCTGTACGACGCCGACACCGACCGACTGAAGGCCGCGCTCGAGGGCGGCAACACCGTCGCGCGGGATATCTTGGAAAGCTATGCCAAGGCCGAGTTTTTCACCAAGCTGCCCGACATCGACGAGGAAATCGAAATCGTCACATATGTTGCTGCCGAAGGTGACATTTCCACAGACCTTCTGTCGCCGGGCAATCAGGCACACTCGCGCGCCGACCGCGAACTGCACGGCAAGTGCCTGATCTCGGAAAAGGCGCAGCAGGAAATTCAGGATCTGAAGCTTCAGCACCCCGGCAAACGTGTCATGCTGATCGCTGAAAAAGGAACCATGGGTGTTGGTTCTTCACGTATGTCCGGCGTAAACAATGTGGCGCTTTGGACCGGTAAGCAAGCCAGCCCCTATGTGCCGTTTGTCAACTTTGCCCCAATCGTCGCGGGTACGAATGGCATCTCTCCGATCTTCCTGACCACCGTCGGTGTAACCGGTGGCATCGGTCTGGACCTGAAGAACTGGGTTAAAAAGGTGGACGAGGACGGCAATGCGATCCTGAACAATGACGGCAACCCGATCTTGGAAGAGAAGTACTCGGTCGCCACAGGCACGGTTCTGAAGATCAACACCAAAGACCACAAACTGCTGAGCGAAGATGGCGATGAGTTGGTCGACGTATCCTCGTCCTTTACCCCGCAAAAAGTGGAATTCATGAAGGCCGGGGGCTCTTACGCCATTGTCTTTGGAAAGAAGCTGCAAACATTTGCGGCCGAGACGCTGGGTGTCGAAGCACCTTTGGTCTTTGCCCCGTCCAAGGAAATCAGCCACGAAGGCCAGGGCCTGACCGCAGTCGAGAAGATCTTTAACAAGAACGCATTGGGCACCACGCCGGGCAAAACCCTGCACGCGGGTTCGGACGTTCGCGTGAAGGTCAACATTGTCGGCTCGCAAGACACCACCGGTCTGATGACCATGCAGGAACTTGAGGCGATGGCCGCGACCGTTGTGGCGCCCAGCGTTGATGGGGCTTATCAGTCCGGCTGCCACACTGCATCGGTCTGGGATGCCAAGGCGCAGGCCAACACGCCACGCCTGATGAAGTTCATGAATGACTTCGGACTTGTCACCGGACGTGACCCCAAAGGCGTCTATCATTCGATGACCGACGTGATCCACAAGGTGCTGAACGACATCACCGTGGATGACTGGTCGGTCATCATCGGCGGTGACAGCCACACCCGCATGTCCAAAGGCGTCGCCTTTGGCGCGGACTCGGGCACTGTGGCGCTGGCACTGGCGACCGGTGAAGCCTCGATGCCGATCCCGGAGTCGGTCAAGGTGACCTTCAAAGGCAAAATGGCCGATCACATGGACTTCCGCGATGTGGTGCATGCAACCCAGGCGCAAATGCTGGACCAGCACGGCGACAACGTGTTCCAGGGTCGTGTGATCGAAGTGCATATTGGCACGCTGCTGGCGGATCAGGCCTTCACCTTCACCGACTGGACAGCCGAGATGAAGGCCAAGGCATCGGTCTGTATCTCGAATGATGAGACCCTGATCGGTTCGCTGGAATTGGCCAAGTCGCGCATCCAGATCATGATCGACAAGGGCATGGAGCATGAAAACGGCATGCTGCAAAAGCTGATCAACATCGCGGACGCGCGCATCGCCGAGATCAAATCGGGTGAAAAACCCGCGCTGCAGCCGGATGACAACGCGAAATACTTCGCTGAAGTCGTCGTCGATCTGGATCAGATTGTTGAACCGATGATCGCCGACCCGGATGTTCACAATGCCGATGTTTCCAAGCGCTATACCCACGACACGATCCGCCCGATCTCGTACTACAAAGCCGAAAAGCATGTCGATCTGGGCTTTGTTGGTTCGTGCATGGTGCATAAGGGGGACATCAAGATTGTCGCCCAGATGTTGAAGAACCTTGAGAAGGAAGCCGGTAAGGTCGAATTCAAGGCGCCGCTGGTCGTCGCGGCCCCAACCTACAACATCATCGACGAGTTGAAAGAAGAGGGTGACTGGGAAGTGCTTGAGAAATACTCGGGCTTCGAATTCGACGATCTTTTCCCGAAACAGAATGCCCGCACCGAGTACGAAAACATCCTCTACTTGGAACGTCCGGGTTGTAACCTGTGCATGGGCAACCAGGAAAAAGCCGCCAAGGGGGATACGGTTCTGGCCACCTCGACCCGCCTGTTCCAGGGCCGTGTCGTGGCGGACGCGCCGGACAAGAAGGGTGAAAGCCTGCTGGCCTCGACCCCGGTTGTCGTGCTGTCGGCTATCTTGGGCCGCACCCCAAATATCGACGAGTACAAGACCGCTGTTGAAGGCATCGACTTGACCAAATTCGCGCCTTCGACTGAAAAGCCAGCGGGCACGAAGTCAGCGCACTTCTAAACGCCGCCGTCGACGCTGAGAATACTTCGCCCGGGCACCCTGCAGGTGCCCGGGCGTTTTCATTCGTTGAATTCAAGCCGCGGTTGCGTTTGCCGAAAAGGCGATCCGCATTCAAAGAATAGGCAACGGTCCACGGGTCTTGGTTTGGCGAAGTACAAAATTGCTGCGCGTGTCGCGGACCAACCCGGACTTCAAGAGTCGTTGCATGATGAAGACCTCCAGATCTTCGGGCGTTTTCGCATAGACTTTCAGTATGAAATCGTGATCCCCGGTGATCGATGCACATTCAACAATCTGCGGTTCGGTTTCGACCAAACGCAGGAAATCTGCAATGCTCTTTTCCTGATGATCCTTAAGCGCAACATGAACATACGCGATGGCGTTTAGCCCAACGGCCTTGGCGGGCACTTGCGCGCGATAGCCTGTAACCACTCCGGACGCTTCAAGATCGCGAACACGCCGCCAGCATTGCGAGGCCGATAACCCGGTTCGGTCCGCCAGCTCTTGCATAGACAGACGTCCACTGATCTGAAGCTCGCGCAGGATATCGATGTCTGCAGGATGAAGCATATGTTTCGCAAACTCAATTTTTCCGGTCTATTTCAATCAAACTAGCGAGAAATCTCCAGTAATCAAAACAAATCTCCCGCGTGTGACGCGGTATCCTGTTCCTCAGCAGGAGGAAGCGGATGCCAAAATCGACCAAATACGTTGCCAAAGTCGCCGACGCGCGTGGCCATATCGCCTATACGGATGAAGAAAACGCCGTTTGGGCCGATCTATACGCAGCGCAGGAGAATAATGTTCAGCGCTATATGGCGCGCGAATATCTTGACGGACTGGCGCGTCTTGAGTTGCCAAAGACCAAGGTGCCGTCTTGCGCCGATATCTCGGATCGACTGCTGGATCTGACGGGGTGGCGGGTGCAACCGGTTCCGGCCCTGATCGGGTTCAAGACGTTCTTTGGAATGCTTGCAGATCGCGTTTTTCCCGCAGCGTCGTTTATTCGCTCGCGCGAGGATTTCGACTATATCGAAGAGCCGGATATTTTTCATGAGATCTTCGGCCACACCCCGTTGCTCAGTGACCCACGCTTTGCCGCGTTCAGCCACGCCATCGGCAAGGCAGGCCAGCAGGCGACGGATGCAGATTACGCCTGGCTGATCAGGCTATACTGGTTTTCCATTGAATTTGGGTTGCGCCGACAGGGCGGTCAGATCAAGGCTTTGGGATCGGGGCTGGCGTCGTCGCCGACCGAACTGGTTTATGCCGTAACCAGCGACATCCCGGATCGCGACGCGTTTGACATCCTGACAATTCTGCGCACGCCTTATCGGATCGACATGCACCAGATGGGGTATTTTGTGCTGGATGACCCTGAAGATCTGTTCGAAGCAGCCGATCGCGATCTGTTGTCCGATGTCCGGCACGCGCGTCGTTTGGGGTTGTTGCCAAACAAGTTTCCGGAAAAGGTTACGGCAGCAGAATAGCCGCGTCGTCCATCTTCAGGCGGACAGGTCTTTGTACATGTACGTGGTCGGTTCCAGCCTGGGTTCGAACGGGTTACGGCAATAATTCGGTATTTCCCCTGCAATTTGAAACCCGAGGCTTTGGTACAGCATCCGTGAGGGATCGCTGCTGCGCGTATCCAGCACCAGCATCGTGCGGTGCAAGCTGCGGGCGTGTTCAAAAAGCGCCGCCATCAAAGCGCGGGCATGCCCGCGACGTCGCGCGTTTGGGTGAACCAGCAGCTTTGCGACATCCGCACGGTGGGGTTGGTTGGGCATGGCCGCCGGGACAAGCTGCACGGTACCTAAAACGCGCGCGCCGTCATAGGCCGCGAAAATCTCTAAAGCGCCCGCGTTTAATCCCGGCCGCACGTGCTGCTGCCAATAGTTTCGCGCGTTTTCCTGCGCAAAGGGAAGGATAAACCCTATACTGGCCCCGTCATGGACACAGGCGTGCAAAATCTCTGCCAGATCATCTAAGGCGGCATCGAATTCTGAACAAGTTAGACGTGTGATCATACCAGCACCAGTAGATACCGTGCGCCTCGTTCGGCGCCTGTTTCAAACCGGGTCGGACCAGATAAATGATAACGCAGACAATCCCCCGCGCTCAGATCGTGTGGCGTTCCGTCAACTGTCAACGTCAGTGCGCCATCGATCAGGATCAGGTGATGTTCTTGCCCTGATTTGGGCGGCGTCTCGTACGTGATCACGGTGTTACGCGGCAGGTGGCCCTCCACGACCTCAGCGTTCAGACCGTTCGCAGGAGGAGACACGGCGCGGCGGGTGTATCCCGTTTCGGGATCGCTCCATTCCGTCTGATGTTCAAACGGAACCTTGGGGTCAAAACTGTCTTCGACCATCATCAACAGGCGTGACATCGGTAAGTCGTATGCGGCACATAAACGACCAAGGTTTTCTGCCGTGGGGCTGACATCGCCCTTCTCCATCCGAGACAAGGTGGCGCGACTGATGCCACTGTGCTCAGACAATTGGTCCAGAGACCATCCACGCCCGCGGCGGAGTTCATTCAATCGGCTGGCAAGGCGGTTCGAGAGCGCGTCGAGCATGGATCATATAATAGAAAAAATTCCAGATATGAGAAAGATAGTCCAAAACAAATAAACTGTAAACGAAAAAAGGGTGCGGAAACCTCGCACCCTTTGTGGTTTGCGTCGAATTGGAAGGTTACTTCCAGCCAACCTCGTTAAAGATCTTTTGCGCTTCGGGAATGTTCTTGGCAACTTCGGACAGGTTCACTTCGTCAGCCTTGAACTCGCCCAAGGTAGCGACAGACTCAGCCAGCGCGACACTAGGTACAGCCGGGTATTCGTCATTACCTGCCGAGAAATATTGCTGCGCCTGATCGCCTGCCAGATACTCAAGGAAGAGGATCGCGTTTTCTTTGTTCGGCGCGTTTGCCGCAACGCCGCCGCCTGACAGATTCATGTGGGCCCCATAACCTTCCTGGTTCGGGAAGACCCAGCCGATCATGTCACGGTCAGCAGACAGGCCTTTGACATCTTTGCGGATTGCGCGCGCAAAGTAATAGGTGTTCGAGACTGCAATGTCGCATTCACCCGATACGATGCCGCGCAGCTGGTCGGTGTCGCCGCCCTGTGGATCACGCGCCATGTTGGCGACAATACCTTCTGCCCAGGTTTTCGCGGCGTCGGCGCCTTCGTGGGTGATGATCGAGGCCAACAAGGTCTGGTTGTACGTGTTGGTCGACGAGCGGATGCAGATCAGGCCCTTATACTCTGGCTTGGCCAAATCGGCATAAGTGGCCGGTGGGTTGGTGACGTTTTCTTTGTTGTAAAAGATAATCCGACCGCGCTGCGAAAAGCCGAACCATTGATTGTCGCTGTCTTGCAGATTCGCGGGGATACGTTCTTCCAGGGTTGCGCTTTCGATGGCCTGCAAGATGCCTGCGTCTTTGGCGCGAGCCAGGCGCGAAGTGTCAACGGTCAGCATAACGTCTGCGGGCGAGTTTTCGCCTTCGGCTTCCATCCGCGCGATCAATTCGTCGGCTTTGCCTTCGATGCGATTGATCTTGATGCCGGTTGCGTCTTCGAAATCGGTATACAGACGTTCATCGGTGTCATAGTGGCGCGACGAATAAAGGTTCAGTTCCCCTTCAGCGACGGCGGAGGTGGCAATCAATGCCGACAGTGCGGCGACGATGCAGGTGGAGGAGTTCAGCATGTTGCGTCCCATTGTTGAATTCAGAGAGTGGACATTAATCCGACTGATTTGATCAATTATACGATTCCCGGCGGGATGCAAGGAAATCCGACGAAAATAGTTGGGTAAATGTCAGAAAGAGGTATTGGGTGAAACCTGAAACACTTTTTTGCACGTATTGGCCGCAGGGGCCGAGCGAGTTAGTTTGGGGTTACAGCTTTTCTGCGACAGGCAGAGTCGGATTGAGTAGTGCACGAAAAGGATCAGTTGATGCCCGAAACACTTGCGGAAAAACTGGAAAAATCAAACCTTGGACATTGGATGGCCCGCTACGAAAGCTTCATGGTTTTTGTCGGCGTCGTTGGACCATTTGCGACCCTGCCGCAACTGATGAAGCTCTATTTTACGCATACAGAACACGCGACTGGCCAATCTTTGGTGTCATGGTCGCTTTATGCTGCTGTCTCATTCCTGTGGTTCGCTTACGGTTTGATTGTTGGGAAGCTGCCGATCTATGTCGGCAATGGCATCTCAATGGTTCTGAACATCTTGATGGTGATCGGAATTCTAATTCACGCCGGAGTCACGTTCTAAAAAGCGTCAGGCGCAGGTAACCCCCGCCAAACGGCGCAGTTCGTTACATCTCAATTCGGGTCTAGCCGCCGATGTTCGTGGAGCTGGCGCTGTGTCATGCCGGACGCGAAATTGCCGCCTTTGCGACGCGCCGCCCTGCATTCTTACAATCTGAACTGTTCACGACTTAGCTACTGTCGCTTCCTTGACTGTTTTCCAGCCTGGCGAAGCTGTGGGGCCGGCTCAGGCTCGGGGTCGGGGTCTTCACCCATGACCGGATTTTCGGCAAGCATCGCCGCCGTCACAGCCTCCATATATTTCTGAAGCAAAATAGGGGGGTCCGCAGGTGCCAGTTTGATAGTCAACCTGCTCGCGCCTTCCTGGCTGTATGCGTAGCGAGAGGAATAGCTGGCATTGACCTGTGCGGCCACAGGACCCCAGCCGCCTTTGACGGATGCACTGCCTGACTTTTCCTTTTGTTTCGTCATCGAGATCGCCATTTTCACTTCGATCTCAGCTTCCTGAACGGCATAAAACGCGGGAAGAAACCCCATCGAAACAAGGCTGAATTCTTTGCCGGGTCCACTTGGGTTGGACAGGTCGGGCAGCATAATCTTCTGATCGGCCATGTATTTGGCAACATCGGTCGAATGACGATCCAGTTCTGATTGCGACTCGGCGACGGAAAGGGCCAGTTTTTGAACCATTTCCGCAAAGGGGACGTTTAGCAATTCCTGCCCGATACTCATCTTCGAACTCCTGTTCCAAATTCAGTCTACTTGATAATTTTCGTGGGGGACCGCCTCCTGACGGAAAATGTGACTTTTGAAGCGTTCTGGCTGATCACCTGCTTCTTTGCATTGGTCGCAATCTGGGCGGTTTCACCATCCTGACCCAATCCAACAAAGGCTTCGACTTTCACGTTGTCGATGGTGAAATCGTCGCTGTCGTTAGATCCGGCCAGAATCTGTTCTCCCAGTGCTTGCGAGAATTTCTGCGCGTCGACGATCTGCGTGTCTCTATCGTCTGCCATCACCTCGGCGGCAGCACTGGCCAATGGGCTCGTCACGGGCGGCAAACTGGCCCCGACCATCATTTCACCGCCATCCTCCAACTCATCAATCCTGTCTTCCAGGTCCGAGATGGTCTGCCTTAGTTCGTTTTCACGTGTCTCCATGGCGGTCAGCCTGTCCGAAAGAGACTTGAGCAAAAGCGTAAACGCTTCGGGCATTTCGGTAACCCGAACTTCTATCGGTTGCTTTCGATCGGAATCAGCCATCTTCGGGCCTGCCGGTCTCATCCTCGTGAACGGGTCCGGGGACAAAACGCATGCGCATGGTGGACGCGCTTTTTGAGTCGAGCGTATCGGTCTGCGTCAGCTTTGGGCCCCAAAGAAAGCTGAACAGCCTGTCTTCTTCCCCTTGCTCGCTGGACATTTCCATGACCACTTTCAGTTCAACGTCGACATCTTGCATATGATAAAAGACAGGCGGTATGCCCATGTCGCGCAGTTCCTGCGGATAGTTCTTTAGTGCTTCCAACTGATCTCTGCTCAGTTGTTCCGCAGCCTGGGCAACGCTTTTACCGATATCGGCAACCATGTCCGTCAGAGTTGTACCAAATATTGCATGAGGGTCATCGTTGGCCAAATCAGACCTCCTGACATCATAAATCGATCAAACGTTAACACGAGAACGACTTATAACAATGAGAAATGTCAGGTTAAGACTTCGCCGCTTTTGGCGAGCGAATTACAGCGGCAACGCATGTTTGGACAGGCTCGCCATTCGCAGATTGTTGTCAGGCACAAAAAAACCGCGCTGAAAGGCGCGGTTCTTTAAAAGCTATTTAAGCAGTTCTTAGCCCTGACGAGCTTTGAACTTGCGCTGCGTCTTGTTGATCACGTAGACGCGGCCTTTGCGACGCACAATACGGCAATCACGGTGCCGGTTCTTGAGCGAGCGGAGCGAGTTCTTGACCTTCATGGTCTGTCTCCAATCTGCGGCGCCTTCATCAAAGACGTGGCCAGCGCCTGGGTTAGTCGGGTGCCCCGGAAGCCCGGAACAGTGAATAGATGGTGGGCGGTACAAGGATCGAACTTGTGACCCCTTCGATGTCAACGAAGTGCTCTACCGCTGAGCTAACCGCCCACGTTCCCGATGCATGTCCTGCCCCATAACGAAATGGGGCGCGGATCACCGCGCCGGTAGCGGGGTCTATAAAAGGAGTCGTTCAGGGGTTCAAGGGGTTTGGAAGAACAATTTTCCAGTCTATGTTGATTACGAACATGGAGTGATCATGCAGAACGCAGCCTTTGTATTGGATATGCCTGAAAACCGTAGTTCATGCGTGGTTTTTTCATCCCCACACAGCGGGCGAGAGTATCCTGAGGCTTTTCTGAAACGCTCGGTGCTGAATCAAAACGTGATTCGATCGTCGGAAGATGCCTTTGTGGATCAACTGTTTGCCCCTGCTGCTGAATACGGTGCACCCTTGATCAAGGCAGCCATGCCGCGTGCGTATCTGGATTTGAATCGCAGTCTGGATGAGCTGGACCCGGCCCTGATCAGCGGTGCGCGCAGACATGGGCACAACCCGCGAGTCGCTTCTGGGTTAGGGGTGATTCCCCGCGTCGTGGCTAACGGTCGGGCAATCTACAGCGGAAAGCTGACCATGGATGAAGCGCGGTTGCGTATCGATACCTACTGGCGTCCCTATCACGCACGATTGAAATCCCTGCTGGCCGAATCGCATGAGAAATTTGGTCAGGCAATATTGGTGGATTGCCACTCGATGCCGCACGAGGCGGTTTCAATGGCCGGTACGGCGCGCAGCAAACGTCCGGATATTGTGTTAGGCGATCGGTTTGGCGCGTCAGCGTCTTCGGAAATCGTGGACCTTGTTGAATCGGCCTTTGCTGCGGCAGGATTGATCGTGGCGCGAAACGCGCCGTTCGCCGGGGCCTATGTCACCCAGACCTATGGCCGTCCGGGGCGCCATCAGCACGCCATTCAGATCGAGATCGACCGCTCACTCTATATGAACGAAGAGAAGATCACGCCAAATGCCAATTTTATGGCATTTTCGAAGCTCTTGCGGCAGGTGGTGCGCGAAATCTCCAGCATCGGGTCGGAACCGGTTCGTTTGGCGGCCGAATAACCTCAGCGCAGCGCGCGGCCTTTGACGATGGCATCCGAGCCAAACCTTTGTCGGATCTCGTCGGTGGCCCGTTCCGCCTGCGATCTGCGCGCAGCGCCCGGATCAAGCAGATCGCCCGAGATGTCGGCCTGATCTGCGGGGCACAGATCAGACAAACCACATCCCAAAAGCCGGTAAGGCCCCTGATCGCCCACCTGATCAAACAACCCTTTTGCTGTGCGATAGATCCTATCGGCGATCTGGGTCGCATCGCGAAGGGACACGCGCCGGGTCAGGGTTTTGTGATTTGCCTTCTTCAGTTTGAGCGTGACAACCCGTCCGGCCAGATCTTTGGCCTTGGCCCGATCCGAAACTTTCAGCGCCATACGCCACAAATGCCCATCCAGGATCTCGGGGTTGGCCGTGTCTTCGAAAAATGTGGTCTCGTTGCTGATGGATTTCATAGGCTCATGAGCCGAGACACGCCGTTTGTCCTGCCCCCGGGCCAGATGCCACAGGCGATACCCCATCGCGCCGAAGCGTTCCGTCAGCGCCTCTTGATCCCAGCGCAGCAAATCGTTGAAGGTTCGTATCCCCGCCCGGTCCAGCGACTCTTGCGCCGCTGGGCCAATGCCCCAGATCAGCCGCAAGGGTTTGTCGTTCAGGAACGTTGCCGTTTCGGCCTTTCCGATCACCGAAAAACCGCGCGGTTTGTCGAGGTCTGACGCAACCTTGGCGAGGAACTTGTTGTGGCTCAGCCCGATGGACCCTGTCACGCCCAGCTCCTCCTTCATGCGTTTGACCAGGCGCGCCAGCATGACGGCGGGCGGCGCTCCGTGCAGGCGTTCAGTGCCTGACAGATCCATGAACGCCTCGTCCAGAGACAGTGGTTCCACGACCGGCGTCAACTCATCCATCATGGCGCGGATGTCGCGCGACACTTCGGCGTAAACGGACATACGTGGTTTGATTACCACCGCGTCCGGGCAGAGTTGCAGCGCTTTGAACATGGGCATCGCGGAGCGCACGCCGCGGATTCGGGCCACGTAACACGCCGTTGAAACCACACCCCGTTTCCCGCCACCAATGATGACAGGCTTGTCCGCAAGCTCGGGATTGTCGCGCTTTTCAACCGATGCATAGAAGGCGTCGCAATCCATATGAGCGATGGACAGGTCAAAGAGCTCGGGGTGCAACTTGACCCTGGGGCTGCCGCAGGCCGGACAGCGCCGTTCGTTTGTCAAAGGTGTCAGGCAATCTCGGCAAAGACCGGGCATCTGCGCCCTCATGCGTTCCGCAGTTGGCTAGGACGTCACTTATACCAGCTTCGGCGCTGGATCAAAGCTCCGGTTTTGCGGCAGGGCTTTCTGAGAAGAAGCCCCCCGCTGCATGGCGGGGGGAAGTAACGAACCTCAGGAAGAAGCGGTTCGTTGGGGAGTATTGCCCTCAGAATCGCTGAATTTCCCAAGTTTCGATAGGCCGATGACGGTTTCGCAAAAACTCGTAATTTGAATGTGTGTTTTCCGGCACAGGGACGATTTGGCGCGGTTTCCCCACAAAGTGACGCAAGGTCAACTTGTTATCTGGCAAACCGAACGTGCAAACCTGACGAATTGATCTGGTTCAGTCAGTGAACTTTCAAAGAATTTAGCTCTGCCAGAACGGCTTCGGCGGCCGCTTTTGGATCCTGTGCCTGATAAATCGGTCGGCCAACGACGATATGATCTGCACCATCCAGAATCGCACTGGCTGGCGTAGCCACACGTTTCTGATCACCCAGCGCAGCACCGGCGGGGCGCACACCGGGGGTGACTATCAGGCGACCTTCGGCTTGGGGTAGCGAGCGGATCAGGGCGGCCTCCTGCGGGCTGGCGATGACGCCATCTGCTCCGGCTTCCAGCGCCTTGGCGGCGCGTTCGACAACCAAATCCTGCACGTCGCCGTCTTTCAGAAGGCTGGCGTCCAGATCATCGCGGTTCAGCGAAGTCAGGATCGTCACAGCGAGGATTTTAAGGTCCTTGCCCGAAGCCCCCTCTTTTGCGGCGCGCACCACATGGGGGTCGCCATGCACGGTCAGAAAATCCAGATCGAATTGCGCCAGCCCCCGCACGGCGTTTTCCACCGTATTGCCGATGTCGAACAGTTTCATGTCCAGAAAGATGCGTTTGCCGTGGTCTTGTTTCAGTTCGTTGGCCAAAGCCAAACCACCACCGGTCAGCATACCCAAACCAATTTTATAAAAAGACACGCTGTCGCCCAGCCGCTCAGCCATGGCCAGACCTTGCAGGGCATTGGGGACATCGAGGGCTACGATCAGACGGTCATCGGACATGGGGCGCTCCTTTTTGGCAAACGTCTGCGTCCTAGCGGGTTCAGGCGGTTCTGTCCATCTTCGAGGCCGGGTGCGGACACGTTCATTTTGTGCTATCCTGCCGGGCATTGAGCACGTGATTTCAGAGTAAGGGACAGAAAATGAAAAAGCTGGTTGTGCTGGGCGTATTGGTTGCGCTGGCTGCATGTGACGAAACCCCGCCCGAAACACCGGAAACCGGGGCTGCTCCTGCACCGACGAATGATGATCTGCGTCTTGTGGGTGGCTACAGGTCCGAGGATGATTGGTGCCAGCTTACGGGCGAAACAGCCTTTACTGGAAATTTCCTGGATCACACGGCCGATCTGGTTTCGTGCCCGACGGGAAGTGCGGCGGCGCAGTCTTTGGTGGATGATCTGGGTGCGGTTCAGGTTGCCGAGACCGGGGGTTACACCGTTTACACCATACAGCGCGAATAGCGGTGATTTCTGCGTCTTAGCCTCTTGAACCGGCAAAGATATTTCCCAGATTGAATGTGAGGCTTCGACCGATATGTGCCGCCAAGCGGGCATGTCAACACGGGGCGCTTGGAAAAGGAGAATATCATGGACTTGAACAAGTTCACCGAGCGGGCACGGGGTTTCGTGCAGGCTGCGCAGACCATTGCGCTGCGTGAGGGGCACCAGAGGCTGGAGCCCACGCATATACTCAAAGCACTAATGGATGACGATCAGGGGCTGGCCAGCAACCTGATCACACGCGCAGGCGGCGCGCCAAACCGCGTGGTTGAAGCGCTGGACGCGGCCATGGGTAAGATCCCGAAGGTCAGCGGCGACGCGAGCCAGATTTACATGGACGGCCAAACCGCCAAAGTTCTGGACGAGGCTGCCAAGATTGCCACCAAGGCGGGCGACAGCTTTGTGCCGGTCGAACGGGTGCTGATGGCGCTGTGTATGGTGAAATCCAAAGCCAAGGACGCTTTGGAGGCCGGGGCTGTATCCGCCCAGAAACTCAATGAGGCGATCAATGACATCCGCAAGGGTCGCACTGCTGACACAGCGTCGGCGGAAGAGGGCTATGACGCGCTCAAGAAATACGCGCGCGACCTGACTGAAGCTGCGGCTGAAGGTAAGATTGACCCGATCATTGGGCGGGATGAGGAAATCCGCCGCTCGATGCAGGTTCTGTCGCGCCGTACCAAGAACAACCCGGTTCTGATCGGGGAACCTGGCGTTGGTAAAACCGCGATCGCCGAAGGCATGGCCCTACGCATCGTCAACGGCGACGTACCGGAATCGCTGAAGGACAAGAAGCTGCTCGCGCTCGACATGGGCGCGCTGATTGCTGGCGCGAAATACCGTGGTGAGTTCGAAGAACGCCTCAAGGCCGTTCTGACCGAAGTCACCGAGGCCGCTGGTGAGATCATCCTGTTCATCGACGAAATGCATACGCTGGTTGGGGCCGGGAAGTCCGACGGCGCGATGGATGCTGCCAACCTGATCAAGCCCGCGCTTGCCCGGGGTGAGCTGCATTGTATCGGCGCGACCACGCTGGACGAGTATCGAAAATACGTCGAAAAAGACGCGGCCCTTGCGCGCCGGTTCCAGCCTGTGATGGTGACTGAGCCAACCGTTGAGGACACGATCAGCATCCTGCGGGGCATCAAGGAAAAGTACGAGTTACACCATGGCGTGCGTATCTCGGATTCAGCATTGGTGTCGGCGGCGACGCTCTCGCATCGCTACATCACTGACAGGTTCCTGCCAGATAAGGCCATCGACCTTGTTGATGAGGCAGCGTCGCGCCTGCGGATGGAGGTGGATAGTAAGCCGGAAGAGCTCGACCAGCTGGATCGCCAAATCCTGCAGATGCAGATCGAGGAAGAGGCGCTGAAGCTGGAAGATGACGCGGCCTCGAAGGATCGACTGGAAACCTTGCAAAAGGATCTGGCCGATCTGCAGGAGAAATCTGCCGAGATGACGGCCCAATGGCAGGCCGAACGCGACAAGCTGGCGGGTGCCCGTGATCTGAAGGAACAGCTCGACAAGGCGCGGGCTGATCTGGAAATTGCCAAGCGCGAAGGTAACCTGGCCAAAGCCGGTGAGCTGTCCTATGGCGTCATCCCAGAGCTTGAGAAAAAGCTGACCGAGGCCGAGAACGCCGAAAGCAACGCCATGATGGCCGAAGAAACGGTGCGCCCGACGCAGATCGCTGCTGTTGTCGAACGCTGGACGGGTATTCCGACCTCGAAAATGCTGGAAGGTGAACGTGAGAAGCTGCTGCGGATGGAAGACGATCTGCATTCCCGCGTGATCGGTCAGGATGCAGCGGTGACCGCTGTCGCCAATGCCGTGCGTCGTGCGCGTGCGGGCCTGAACGACGAAGGTCGCCCGCTGGGCTCGTTCCTGTTCCTTGGGCCGACCGGTGTGGGTAAGACAGAACTGACCAAGGCCGTAGCGAACTTCCTGTTCGACGACGACAATGCGATGGTCCGTATCGACATGTCCGAGTTCATGGAGAAGCATGCCGTTGCCCGTCTGATCGGTGCCCCTCCGGGCTATGTCGGCTATGACGAAGGCGGTGTGCTGACCGAAGCCGTGCGGCGCAGGCCCTACCAAGTTGTGCTGTTTGATGAGGTCGAAAAAGCGCACCCGGATGTGTTCAACGTGCTGTTGCAGGTTCTGGATGATGGCGTTCTGACCGATGGTCAGGGTCGCACCGTGGACTTCAAGCAGACGCTGATCATCCTGACGTCGAACCTTGGCTCTCAGGCGCTCAGCCAATTGCCCGAAGGTGCGGACAGCGTGCAGGCGCGGCGCGATGTGATGGATGCGGTACGGGCCCATTTCCGGCCCGAGTTCCTGAACCGTCTGGACGAGACGATCATCTTCGATCGACTCAAGCGGGGTGATATGGATGGCATCGTCGATATCCAGATGGCGCGTCTGCAAAAACGTCTGGCCGCTCGCAAGATCGAGCTGGTGCTGGATGACGGTGCCAAGGAGTGGCTGGCCAATGAAGGCTATGATCCGGTATTTGGTGCCCGTCCGTTGAAGCGCGTGATCCAGCGCGCGCTTCAGAACCCGCTGGCCGAAGCGCTGCTGGCTGGTGAGATCAAGGATGGCGAGACCGTTCCCGTCACCGCGGGTCCAGACGGGCTGATCATAGGCGACTGGCTTGGGACGTCAGACCGACCTCGTCCTGATGATGCCGTGGTGCATTAATCCAACGGAAATAAGAAGACCCGCTATATCGGCGGGTCTTTTTTTGAAAACTAGTCTCAGCGACGCGCCAGTATTCCGAGGCTTGTCCGGGACGGTGGTCCTGCAGGGAATGCGTATATGCTTTCGCATTCAAATCCTGCTTGATCTAACAGAGCCAAGATCTCTTCCCTGCGAAAGGTGCGGTGTCGCCATTGCAGCCAGATGATTGCATTGCACCAATGCGGCTTTGATACCACCAGATACAGACGACCTCCGGGTTGCAGCAGGTCGCGAATCTGTTCAAGCGCGTTCAAGGGACTCGGGCAGTGTTCAACCACATGCGCTGCAAGTGCCACGTCGGCAGGTTTAAGATTGACAGAGCCCAGCACGCCTTGTGCAATACTTGGTTCTACGCCCCGCGCCCGCAATGCGCCCTGACCCTGTTGCAGCATGACCGAACTGGGTTCAAGCAGCGTTAAGTCTTTGGGCGGTCCATGAATGGCGACCCAAGCTTCGGCGAAGGAAGCTGTCCCAGCGCCTACGTCAACAACACACTGCTTTGGTTCTGGCCCACGGTATTCCGCCGAAAGAAAACCAAGATACGCATCGTAGTAACCAAGTGCGCGCATCTTGTCCCGCCATTTAGGCGCTGCGGTATCATAGCGCGAGGTGGTATCCGAAGCCGTCTTTTCCATAGGTTGATGTGTCCGCTGGGCCATAGGCCATTGGTTCGCATGGTGAGAGACGGACCAGCAGTACAGACAAGCCCGTTTCGTCGTCGCTCATAGGTTCAAACCAACGCAAAGATCCGCGCTGGGCCTCCTGTGCCACCTGCATGTTTTGGTGCGCCAATAACAAGTGTCGCGCC
The DNA here is from genome assembly GCF_013034525.1 of Ruegeria sp. HKCCA5929. Taxonomy (NCBI): domain Bacteria; kingdom Pseudomonadati; phylum Pseudomonadota; class Alphaproteobacteria; order Rhodobacterales; family Roseobacteraceae; genus Ruegeria; species Ruegeria sp. HKCCA5929. The sequence continues at coordinate 2,694 of NZ_WQGE01000013.1, read as the reverse complement.
GGATGCCGGCACCCGATCCAGATTGGCCAGGCATTCAATTCCAAACCGACCTGAAGGCAGCCACGCATAATGGGTGGCAAAATCTGCTGACATGCCATGATCCAGCGACAGGGTATCCACAGCAATCGATCGCGCGCCGGTGTCCTCCATCAGCATTTGCGCCGCTTCGACATGAAAGCCGGGATAATGCTGAGCTTCGCCATCGAAGTTGCGGAATCCGTCTGTAGCGGTCTTGCTGCCCCAACCTGAATGCATCGCGACGCAGGCCCCATCGGGGATGTCACCATTTGCTGCGATCCACGCTTTCAGATCGTCTGGTGTGACACGTGTGTCTGCATCGTCTGCCGCGCGGGCGGCGATATCCACGACGCACAATGGGGCCACCAGATCGTTGACAGGGATCTCATCAACCGAGGTGCCATCCGCCGAAAAGTGCAGCGGAGCGTCGATATGGGTGCCGGTATGTTCATTGATCGAAAGGTTGAACAGGTTGAAACCGTGATCTGCAAAGTTGAAAGGCTGTTCAGCCGAAATACCGGGATCCCCGCCCCATGTCGGAAATTCCGGGCTGAGCGTGTGGGTCATGTCCTCGACACTGCCATGTCCTGCGGCCAGAGCTGCAGGGGCCGTGCCACCGGTTGCGACGGCGGCAACGCTTGTTGCAGCTGCAGCTTTGAAGAACCCACGCCGAGACAGCATCCTCTCTTTGACGGCGCTCATTACACAGATGTCACACATAATTCTTCCTCCCTTTCTGCAGCGATACGGCTGCAATGGCAGGCAAGCAACGCGCAGGATCGCGTGCGATACCTGCGTGACAGAGTGCAGTCTGGTAGGCGCTTTTGTAAAGGTTTCCGGAAAACAGTTCGGCCAAAGCAGTCGTTAAGAACAGCTGTACAGGCAGAATACTCCGGTCTTTGTGAGGTGTCCGATTTGAGAACGTTACAGTCACTTCGCTCAATCGTTACGCCTGTTTCGCTGGCGCTATGCTATCAGCGCATTACGTCAACACAGACATAAGTACCTAACGGAGACCCATATGGCGCATCGCTGGACTAATACTTTGACACAAGCCGACGTCACCCCGCAGGTGGCGTTCCTGAACCGGCGGCAGGTAATGGCCGGGCTGGCGGGTGTCGGACTGACCGCGATGGCGCGCCCGGCTGCGGCGCAAGACGCGCTGGAACCGAACACATGGGAAGAGATCACCACCTACAACAACTATTATGAGTTCGGAACAGGCAAAGACGATCCTGCCAAATATGCCGGATCTCTGGTGACTGAGCCCTGGAGCGTCAAGATAGACGGTTTGGTGGATCGCCCGGGCGAGTATGACTTCAAGGACATTCTGTCAGAGATGACCGTCGAAGAGCGGATATACCGTTTCCGATGCGTCGAAGCCTGGTCCATGGTCATTCCGTGGAACGGGTTCGAGCTTGCCGACTTGCTGAACATGGCCGGAGTTCAGGAAGGCGCGAAATATGTGGCTTTCGAAACTGCATACCGCCCTGATGAAATGCCCGGAACCCGATTCCCGATTCTCGAATGGCCGTATCGTGAGGGGTTGCGCCTGGATGAGGCGATGCACCCGCTGACGATCATGGCCACAGGAATTTACGGGAAAACAATTCCGAACCAGAATGGCGCGCCTTTGCGTTTGGTGGTTCCATGGAAATATGGTTTCAAGTCGATCAAGTCGATTGTACGCGTCACTCTGACCGACGTAGAGCCGCCCACAAGCTGGAACATGTCCAACCCGCGCGAATACGGATTTTACAGCAATGTGAATCCAAATGTAGATCATCCACGTTGGTCTCAGGCGTCCGAGCGCCGCATTGGGGGCGGCCTGTTTGCCAAGCGAATCCCCACTCTGATGTTCAACGGTTATGAGGAAGAGGTCGCCAGCCTTTATGAAGGCTTGGATCTGGCCAAAAACTACTAAGACCATGCAGGCCGTGAACCAGATATTCCGCCGTATTCCGGTATGGGCCATTTACCTGCTTGGGGCGCTACCTGCGCCCTGGCTGTTCTATCTGGGCCTGACCGGGGGGCTGGGTATCGACCCGATCGAAGCGCTGGAGCATCGCTATGGCGAACTGGCCTTGCAACTTCTGATCGCTGGGCTGGCAATCACGCCCCTGCTTCGGTTCACTGGTTTGAACCTGATGAAGTTCCGGCGTGCGATCGGAGTGCTGACATTTTCTTATGTAAGCCTGCATCTTTTGGTTTGGCTGATCTTGGATGTACAGCTTCCCAGTCAGATCTGGGCGGACATTCTCAAGCGTCCCTACATCACGGTTGGCATGGCGGCCTTCCTTCTTTTGGTGCCGCTGGCGGTGACATCCAACAATTGGTCGGTGCGCAGGTTAGGGCCTCGTTGGCGCAAGCTCCACCGTCTGGTGTACCCAATCGCGCTGTTGGGTGCCTTGCACTACGTGATGTTGGCCAAAGGGTTCCAGATCGAGCCGCTGGTCTATCTGACGATCATTCTTGCACTTCTTGCCCTTCGTTTACCGATGCCGCGACTCGTTTCCGGATCGAAAACGGCCGATTCAGCCTGACTCGGAAGCGAGTCTGTGGGTAACTGTGTGCACAAGGGTGCGGTGCTGCGAGTTTTGGGGTGTCGCCAGCAAGTATCGGCCCCGTTTTCCGTCTTTAATCTAGTTTAACCTTTTGATTTTGTTTTATTATTTG